>JAHHHH010000138.1 GCA_019359415.1 Iphinoe sp. HA4291-MV1
ATACTCCTCATACATCTTTTCCCTTATCAACCTACGGTTGTTGTTGGTCAAAGATGCAATCGTCGTATCCTGCTATTCATCCCTACCTTGCTTCGCTGAAGATAGGGACTTTCGCATTACGTTAAAATAAATAAGTTCGCGTAACTTTAAGCAAACTTTAAAGATTTTTGTAGCTGTATTTACATCAAGTATTTATTAAAAAATCTAACTGAAGAAAGAAGAATTAAACAGTAAAATCTTGGCTTGATAGTGTAGTTATTTCATTTGTCCCCTAATTTTTGGGCAGGCTTCTAAAACCCTTCGATTAATCGTTGAGTTGTCGAGTCAACCCAAAAAGCCTGCCCAAAAATTTCGTGTAAGACCCAATTATAAATGTAATAAAAACTATAGTCGTACGATTGCGATGTGAAGTATTGTAAGAATATATTTAATAGATGATAGAGTGACTGACGACGCTTTTGAAGCCGTAAACTAGGAAAAGTCACTCTATCTATTATATGAACCTAATTTTCTGATCATGACAAAAAATCAAAAGCCTTGTCAAACCCATAGCACACCAAAATACTGGAAAGTGTTTGTTTTAAAAGTTACCGGCGTGACCGCTAAACCCCAAAAAATGACCTTGGATGCTGAAACTCTGTGTCAGAAACATCCAGAACTGGAAGCTCTTATTAACTCTTTGCAAGAGGATGATAAATTAAAGTTGACCATCACCTCTACACCAAAAGAGCAAAAACCCATCAGTGTTTCCATAGAATCGCTGTGGGGCGAAACTCCGGAGGAAAAACCTGTCCAATTGAGTTTGCAACTTACTTAATTGCAGTTAAATAGATCGCGTATCTTTAGACAGTCTGCTCAATTTAGTAAAGATTGCCTACCAAATTCTTGAAATAGGATGCTATGATGATTAATCTAGTAAAAGAACCATTAATAATTGTTCTATTAGGTATTATGTACGCACGTATTTAACAGCTAAAACAAGAGACGGCAAAGGTAGGGCAGTTGTTGTATTGTTCCTAGAACCATCAAAGCTCAAAACTGATATATCTGTCGCTGGTGCGGTAGGTGTAATGATTTTGCGAAAAACCTGCCTGCGTCGTCTAATGGCATTTTGAGCCAATCCACTAGTATCTACTGTGTATTCAGTTGTTGCAACTAGGCTGTTGTCATACCAACGAAACGCAAAAGTCCAGTAATTCGTAGTATCAAAAGCAGCATTTCTAGCACTGACCGTGAACCATAGTTCTTCAAGCCACAGCTTGTTGCAGGTGTTCATAGGAACACCTAAATCTAGCCTCATTGCTCCTTGTGTACCCAGAGCAACGTGAGGAAAGGTAAAACTCAGCAATGCTGTGTTGCTTCTCCAAACACCGTTTGTTGCATCCCACATCCAGGGCTGTGGCAAGGCTGCGTCTGGTTCATGCCAAAGCATTTTGTCTGTGCGTGTTGCGATCGCAGGCTCTGAGGAGGAAACTAACACTTTCCCTTCACGTTTCAACCCGGTGGGGCTTAAAGTAATAGCGTCTGCCATATTATAGAATGTATAACTTTAGACGATCTTATCAATTTGCGCCCTAAAAAATGGCCAGGGCTTACCGTTTGCTATAGCACAGTAGTTCAAGCAATGAGTTATCTAGCTAAACAGTTTTCCCTTCTAAAACGCTCACTCCTAAATTCTGTCTCTCGCCGTGTAATACTTTTTGTCCTCGCTTTCGTATTCTTCAGCAAAATTGCGATTGGCTTTGCCACTCAAGCTTGGGCAATCGCCCAGCAGCAAGGTAGCAGTTTATCAACTCGGTTAGAAAATTTAACATTGCCGCAGGCGAATCTGACAAACTTAAACTTTCTAGCTCAAGGTTCTAGTGTTAAATCTCCTAAACAACCACCTACCTCTTCACAGTATGTGCAATCGAAGGATAAACCAGAACCCAAAGTGCTAGTGGCTGAAGTTGTAGTCACTGGGGTAGAGGGTAAATTACGTCATAAAGTTTATGAAACTATTCAGACAAAACCAGGCAGAATAAGCACACACTCTTTACTTAAAAAGGATATTAACGCCATCTTTGCAATTGGGTATTTTTCTAATGTCAAAGCAGTACCGGAAGACACGCCGTTGGGAGTTAGGGTGACATTTGAGGTTAAGCCTAATCCAATTCTTAAGTTAGTTAATATCAATAGCCAAATCCTGCCTCAAAAAGTTATTAAGGAAGCATTTCAAGACCAATATGAAAGCATTTTAAACTTGGTAACTTTACAAGAAGGTATGAAAAAAATTAAAAAGTGGTATTTAGATAATGGTTATGTCTTGGCTCAATTTGTAGATACACCTCAAGTTAGTGATGATGGAACTGTTACCTTAGAAGTGGCAGAAGGTGTCGTTGAGGATATTCAGGCTCAATATGTGAAATTTTTAAATGGGAGGAGTTTTAATAGTTGGAATGGGATGACTATTCATGGTCAAACTCCTAAACTTTTAATTATTCAAGATTTTAGACTTAAACGTGGAGAAGTATTTAATATAAACCAAGTAAGAAAGGAAATAAAAAGAATTAAAAAATCGAGAGATTTTAATCAGATGACAATTTCTTTATATCCTGGAATAGACCCTAAAAAAGTTGTTATTGGAATAAATGTTGAAGAAAAAGATGCTTTAGTAAGATTAAAGGAAAATTTACAAAATGAGAATTTACAAAATGAGAATTTACAAATACAAAGTTTATCCCCGGATGAACCTGTTGAATCGGCAGAAAAAATAATCGCTAATTACCAAGAAAGAATTAGAATTGCCAGATTGATAAACGATATAAAACTGGAAGTAGAATCTCTACATAGCTTAGGAGGTATATATAAGAACTTGGGTAAATATTCTCAAAGCATTGATACCTATCATAAAGTTTTAAACTTAGTTCGTCCTCAGAAGCAAATATCTACAACATTAGGTAACGAAAATCAAAAAAATGAAAAATGCCATATATTTACAAGAAGTACAGAAAGTATAAAATATTGCTCTCAGAGAGAGTTAGAACCAGGAGACAAGTTTTGGGTGGAAGTGAATGTGCTCTTAAGTTTAGGCAATACTTATCGTTTTATTGGAGAATATCAGCAAGCACTCACTTTAAACCATCAAGCGTTATCTTTAGTTCATGCTGTGGAAGCTCATTATAAGAACGATGACAACAAAGAAAATATGGCTATTTTAAAAGCAATTATAACCATTGTAAAAAGTTTTGTTTATTCTGATTTAGGAGAGAGTGAATTAGCATATGATTACGTTAACCAAGGGCAAAAACTTCTGACAGATTTCTGGGCAAAAATTGTTGAAGAAGATAAAAAAAGTGATGCAGAGGAAGAAATAAATTCAGAATTAATGCTAAATTTATTTAATAGTTTTGTTCCGTTCATCTTCAATCAGGAAGATAAACAATTAATATCTAGCCTTACAGAACAGTGGCTTAACATTTTAAAAAATCTAAAAAAACCTCAACCAGATGGCTCTGTACTGTTTCAGCAGATAGAAAGTATTTTATTTGAGGAATTCTTAAGTTTAAGTCTTTATAGTATAGGAAAAACGTATAATCAATTAGGAGATAAACAAAAGGCACTTGAAATTTACTATCAAATAGTATCAAGATTAAAATCTCTCCAAA
Organism: Iphinoe sp. HA4291-MV1; assembly: GCA_019359415.1. GTDB lineage: Bacteria > Cyanobacteriota > Cyanobacteriia > Cyanobacteriales > Nostocaceae > Brasilonema. The sequence goes on from JAHHHH010000138.1 coordinate 3,648, forward strand.
TATCTGAGATTAAGCCTGAATCTGAAGAACAAATAAAAGATGTTAATGAGTTTAAAGTTGCGTTAGATTTCTTTGCCCGTCAGATAAAAGCTCAGATTTTTAATGATATTGGTGGAATATTAGCTGAATTCGGGAAATTACAAGAAGCACTAGAAGCCTATCAACAAGCCCTGAAATTAGCGCAAATTAATGGAGAAATAAGTATTCAAGCTTCTGTCCATGATGCTATCGGCAAAGTTTATCACGGTCTTAAGCAGCATCAAATGGCTTTAGATAGTTACAATCAAGCGCTGATAATTTGGAGCAAATTAGGAAATCAGTTAGCAGAAGCTAATACTCGTTTGGGAATCGCAAGTGTTGAGCGCGATCGCAATCGTCTTTATTCAGCAAAAATTCAAATTGAAACTGCAATCCGCTTAATTGAGCGTGAGCCTCTTCCTAATGATGCAGACTCTTCTCAAAGTCCTACGGATGAACAGCGCCAATTTAGATACTACATTAGCCTTGCTTCTTATTTTTCTGCAAAACAAAATTACTATGATTTTTATGTGGACTTGCTGATGCTCTTGCACAAAAAATTTCCATCGCATGGATACATGGTGCAAGCATTCCAAGCTAACGAACAATCTAAAAATCGAAGCTTGTTAGCAATTTTGAATCGGCGCGATCGCTATGTTTCAAATGCGAAAACTCCTAATTTTTTTGATACCCGATATAAAAACTTAGCAGATGTTCCTAATTTGTCCACCATTCAACAACAAGTGCTGGATGATGACAGCATTCTATTGGAATATGCACTTGGTGAAGAACGCAGCTACCTGTGGGTAGTTAGCAAAACCGGAATTTCTAGCTATGAACTTCCCAAACGGGCAGAAATTGAAGCTGCTGCTCGGAAGTTTTATGATTTTATGACTGTACCCAGTTTGAGAATTAGAACTAACAAAGCAGGTAAAGCAGGTAACGAACTGAGCCAAATACTTTTGAGACAGGTTGCTAGCCACTTAGGTAACAAACGTTTGCTGGTTGTGGCAGATGGAATTTTGCAATATATACCTTTTCCTGCTCTTCCAGATTTTAACTCAGATTTTACTAAACCACTGTTAGTTAATCACGAAATAGTAACGTTTCCTTCAGCCTCGACTTTTGCTGTACTCAGAAACGATAATAAAAATAGTACATTACCCACCAAAACGCTTGCTGTTTTGGCAGATCCAGTTTTTGGTCACGAAGATGAGCGACTCGGAGATAAGCCAATTAAACCAAATTTACAAACCAAACAACGTTCATTGGTTGGTAACTATCAACCTACAGATTCTCTTTTTGCAGAGCAGCTTTTCCCAAGGTTACCTAGCACCCGGAACGAGGCTGAGCAAATAGCGTCTCTTGTAAACCCAATCAGCCAAATTCAAAAATTTGGTTTTTCAGCCAGTCGGCAAACCGTACTTGAGCTAGAGTTGAGTCAGTACCGCATAATTCACTTTGCAACTCATGGCATTCTTGATGCTGAGAAACCAGAACGCTCAGGTATGCTTCTATCAGTTGTCGATCAGCAAGGTGAACTCCAAAGAAGCTTACTATCTACACCTGATGTTTTCAATTTACAGTTATCAGCCGATTTAGTTGTCTTAAGTGGCTGTCGTACTGGCTTAGGTAAGCAGATTAAAGGAGAGGGATTAATTGGTTTAACTGGTGGTTTGATGTACGCGGGAGCAGAACGAGTAGTTGTCAGTTTATGGAGTGTAGACGATCAAGCGACAGCAGCGTTAATGAGTCGATTTTATCAAGGCATTTTAAAAGAGAACCTTTCGCCAGCAAAAGCATTACGTGAAGCTCAACTCACGATTTTACAACAATCGCGTTGGCAAAATCCATACTATTGGGCAGCCTTTACACTTCAAGGTGAGTGGAAGTGAGAAAATTTTTGGAGAATTCAGGATATTGGAAGAGAGTCAATTATTATTAAAACCAAAACTAATGGTGAATTCAATGTAAGTTTGAAGGAGTCGCGTCAATGGAAAAGCAAAAGACAATCCTGTCTAACTTGATTGTAAATTTATTTATCATTGGTGCATCGGTTATCGCAATATTTATTACGTTTCATACTGGTACGAAACAGGTTTCAGCTAATTTTTTTACGATAAAATTGCTAGTAGCAAACCATAATTATTTAAAATCTACTGAAGAAGATTTCGCTGGAGAATTAAGCACTCAAGCTATTGATTTACTTGAAACATCGGAAAACAACAGATTTAATATCGAGTTTATTAAGTATCAAAATGCCGATATTGAAATTGGCGAGCGAAGCTGTAGTCTGGCATCAGCACAATGGCACATAAAATTTGGAAGTACAATACTTAATACAGGAGTTTTTGCTTACTTATACTTGGCTGATGTACCACTAAATACGGCTATATTTTCAGTATTTACTCCAACTATTAGAAAGGAGACTGTCAACCTAGAGAGTAAAGAAACTATATTTTCATCTTTAAATGAAAATTGTAATAGCCTAATCAATATAACAAAAGAACATGATAGTTTTCTGCTGATACATAAACCAGCACGCAATTTAGAACTAGAAAGAAATATCCAAAATTCATGGCCTATTTTAAACAGAAAGTAATTAAGTAAAAATTGTTAGTTTACACTGCACTCAAATTTTAACTAAAAAGCACATTAGAGAATTAAAATATATGTTTAATATTATATCTATAGCAAAAATTCATACCATTGCTTTGGTTTTGATTACAATTACTGCCTTATTTATTAACATTAAGCCGATTTCTGCCGATACTTATTCCCCGAAATTAGTAGACAATAAACTTCATAATTCGTTAGCTATTGGTGACAATTTTTCTAACCTATTTAGCACCAAGGCCAGTGATTTACTTATAAATTCACAGAATGATAGATTAAATATCGAGTTGAGTAAATATCAGGATGCAAAGATTGAAATTGGTGAACGTAGTTGTAGTGTAGAACCTGCGCTATGGCAGATAAAAATTGGCAACAAAACGCTGGTAACTCCAATTGATAGTAGTATATACATTGCGGATAGACCAATTGAAATCATTACATTTTTCACATCTACACCAACAAATAGAATACAATCTGTAAAGCTGGAAAGTAAACAAACTATACTCCCATCATCAAATAAAATTTGTAATGATACGCTCAGTTACACGGTAGAAGAACATTATGAATTAAGTAGGCTAGGTAATAGAACACTTATGCAACAACTAACACACCATCCAGAACTGGAACTAAACATTCAAAAATTATGGAATATGTTGAACCTACAAGATTAGTCCATAAAGATAACTAAGTGATACTTGGGAAATTCGACAAAACCTCAACACTAGAATAGCATCAATGTTACAAAAAATTTTTCTGTGCGACTTGAAAACAAGAGTCTATAGCATTGCTACAGGTATTTTCACAGTAATCACTATTTTAAATACAGGTATTAAACCAATTTATGCTAATGTTATTTTTTCTACATCACTAACAAAAGAAAATAATTTTTCAGTACCCGATAAACATATATTGGATAGATATGTTGACACAAACGATAGTAGTTTATTTGCAGAATCACACGGTAATCAATGGAGAAGCGATCCTGAAATAATTCATGCTACAGATATTGAAATTAGCGAACATGGTTGCAGTGTAGGAATAACAGCACAATCAAAAGGTGCTAGTTTCAGTACATATATGTTTTTTCCTGATTTACCAAGGCAAAGTCTTTCCATTTCTGTACCAAAATTTGGAAAACGTACTATCATTCTAGAAAGTGGTAAATCAGCTATTTCAGAATCGCAAGAAGTTTGCAACCAAGCTATTAATTCAGCAAAAGAGATAGATATAATTTTTAGAATTAATAAATTTATGTCTAATTCAGAATTAGAAACTAATATTCAAAATGGTTGGAAATGGAAAGATTAAAATTTATTACAGATTGAAGTCGTGCAGAACTGACACAAGAGAAAATACTTGCTACTACGAAGGCTTTTTTGAACTTTTGTTTCTCGATTTGGTAAGAGAGTAATTTGTCCATCCTTCTAAATCAATTCTAGTAAGCCCAAAATTTTGCTGTAAGTTAATCCAGTCTTTTTTTAAGTTTTCATCTTGTGGGTTGTTTTTCCATAAGGTAGCAAATGTTGCTAAGGCTTCGTACCACAATCCAGCTTGAGTATAGATATAAACCTGCTCTCTAAGGGTTGCTAGCTTTAACTGGGTATTCAAAGTTGCACTTTCCGGAACTCGCTCAACCCAACCATTAACAGTTGCATCACCTGAGCGATTTAGGGGATTGCAGATGACAGAAAAGACCCATTGGTATTTTTTGCCTTCCTTGAGCGGAGGGGCTGTTGCTGGAAGTTGCAAACTTGCAATACCTGCTTGTTGTGAGAGAGGAAACTTTACGGAATATACATCATCTTCGTTTTCATCAATGAGAACAAACTCTGCATTCCGGCGAGAGATAGGCAGATATGGAATATAAAACCAAAACGTCGGTCTATCAGAAATTGTTTGCTCAACAAACGGGACTCCATCCCCATCGAAAGGAACCAGCGCAGTCAGAGGATCAGGCACATTGGGGCAGCGATCGCGTCGTGCCCCACCTCTTTGACGACCACTGGCAACTCCTCTAGGGCGCTTTCCTAGAAAAAAGTATTTTAATCTTTCAATCAAGTTTAATTCTTCTGATGCTTTAACATTGGAAGTTATAAGTAATGGTAATGCACTAGACATTATCAAAACTGCGACCCAACAAAGAAGAGAAATTCGAGGAGTAAACTTGATCCAACTCATGATCTGAACATTAAGATTTTTCGATGGGGACGGTACACAATAAAAAGAACACTTCCACCCGTTAAAAACAAAGCTATTGCTGACGGAATGAAAGGCACCCAAAGATTACTCCATGTCAGAAGGCTCAAGCAAGTTACATATAAAATAACAAAGGTAGTTCCTCCAGCAAGTCCTACCATGCACCAAGAGGAGCAGAGATAGTAGGCAAGCCCTGCGCCAACTAAAGACCAGCAAGCAATCCACAAAAATTCGATTCCTGGTAACCAGACTTTTAATAAAGCTCGCTCACCCTTTACAAAACTCAAAATTTGGCTCACCATGTGAGCTTGGACAAACACACCTGACATCGTGCCGTAGGGGGTAGACCAATCATCACTAATGGCTACTTTGGCTGTGATTCCAATTAGAACAATTTTGTCGCGAACATCTTGCTCAGAAAGACGGTCGTTGAAAACGTCTTCGAGTGTCATATGTTTTGCGATCGCTTCAGGTTCAGCGCCCGTGGTACGATAGTTTAACAGTACTTGATAACCACCGGAATCAACACCTTGATAACCGCCTGTAAATGGTTGAAGGTATTCAAAAACAGCATTACCAATTTGTAGTTGACTCTGAGTTTCAAAAGGGTCTTTGTATTTATACTTGTTATTCTGGCTAGCTTCTAACTCTAAATAGCGTCGTGCAAGGACAAGGCTAAACGACTGCTTTGTGGCACATTCAGCACCGGACACTTTCTCCTGAGCCATAAGAAATCGGCGGACGACCTGATCCTTATCTGGGATAAAATCAACGAAACCAAAACGTTCTCCTTTTACTACCTCCTTTGGTGGGGCAATCCCTGCTGCAACAACCCGCTCTTTTTTCCCATAAGTTTCAGGTACCTTACAGACAGCAAACAAGCGTTCATTTTTCAAACGAGCCACCAAATCTGGCTCGTTGGCAGAAGTTTCAAAGTCACGGTATAAATCTAACCCAATTAGGCGAGGCTGATATTTCTCTAATTTCATCAAAAGGCGATTGAGAGAAGTATCTTTCAGAGTGCCTTGTCCTTGCTCCCTCCGTTTGACTTGAGTACTGAGGTCATTATCCGTAATTTCAATAACTAGTAGTCGTGGATCAACACCTTCATCAAGAAGGCGAAGTTGCATTAGATGGTCAAATGCCTTCAATTCCATTGGTTGTAGCAAGCCAAGAAAGCGTAGACCAAATAAAGCACATGTAACAGTAAAATTAAGTGTTAACAAGCGCTTCCAGGAGAGATGCCGAACAATAACCTTTGGCAATGTTGCAAACAGCTGTCCTCCTTCGTTATCTCGCCAACGCAAGTAAAGAACTGGACGAAACCACTGCTGGCTACTGGAACCCATTGCTTCTCGTCCCTGACTAACGGCTAGCGCCAGAGAATTTTTCTGTCCCAAGGAACGATAAAACTGTTCAGCAAACTTAGCTGCACCATCAACTGTAACTGAGTATTGCATTGCCACCACTGCTGGTACTCGATGACTAATCAGATTTTGAGCGGTGCCATTAAACACAGAATCACCAATCACCGACATGCCAGATTGACAGGCACTCAGCACAGCTAAGGTTACGCTCCGAGATTGACCAAATCCATCTCCAAAACTTGTTGTTTGCAGCAATGCTCCCAGTTCTTCAGCGCTGACGTAATCCGGATCACCTTCCTCACTCTCAAAGACTAAGTATCCTTGAGCCTCACGCAGCTCCGTATTGCACAATTTACATCGTGCAACCTTAATCCCTTTATGCATTGCACGGCACTGCTCATTAGGGCAACGTTTACCAAACAATCCATGTCCATCGAAATGTAACACATGGGGCGCTTCATCCTCCCGATGTTCTGTTAGATATGCCCGCAAATGTCTAATAGTAGAATATTCCAATTCGGCAAGTTTAATATGTCCCTAGAACTTACGCATTGACAATCAAGACAAAAAGTGCGTAAGGAGAATTCAGAAAAAAACTAGCGATCGCTATTTACCAGAGGCGTGAAAAACAGATAATTTACTTGTTTGTGTTTAGGGTTCGGAC
>JAHHHH010000139.1 GCA_019359415.1 Iphinoe sp. HA4291-MV1
CATTTCATTTTCAGGAACATCTCAGGCTACGATAAGTTTAGCTAATATACTGAATGTTTTTAAGCATTTTACTCTACGTAACTATTTCTTGGCGATCGCCCTTGGGAAAAACTTTTTGGTTTACTGAGTTTACTTAGCCTAGAAGATAAGATATCAAACTCTACCCACTTTTATCATCTATTGAATCTTGAACACGAACTTTAATCTATGAAGCTTACTTTGCCATGTACATTTAGAAACGCGCCGCGATCACGCTTATTATCTCCCAGCTTTTCTAGAGTATGCCGATCGCGCCTACGCTCAAGCGAAACAGGCTCCTGGCAACATTCATACTATCACGCGATCGCAAACCGAAACGGTCTATTGGACACTAAGCGGAATGGCACTAAGAAAAGCTCTAAGCTATACAGGATAAGCGCTACAGATTTTAAAGCTATTAATAAACAGTGTCGGGACGGGGCAGGCGATTGTCCTTGATGAAGTGCTGCGATCGCCGAATCTGATTAGGATTCGTAGACTTGAAGTAAAAAGCGACTCAACTCGGAATTGTCAAAGTGGCGAATTCCACGGAATAATTTGTTTGGAGCCGCCTGCCAATCGACAATCAGATCCAGGACTGTGTTGCTTTCAATCCTCAAGGGACAACTAATCGAGCCTCCTGGGAAGTGAAATACCTGATTATTGCCACATTCGTTCTCCAAGGGTTGCCATCCAATTTCCTCTGGAGAGGATGTGACTAAATCGGGGGTTATCTGTTTGACAGTCCCCTGCCAAACGCCGTCAGGTTGAATCACACCAGCAGCTGGAAGCGCTTCATTAAAGCTGTCTAATTGCTCAGAGATCGCTCTCATGTGCTGCAACTCACCGCTTTTTTTGTAAATAGCGCTGAGGCTCATCCTCCTGTTTCCATGCGTGAACCCTGTTTCACAGAATAACTGAGCATCCGCATTTGTGACCTTTGTAGATCCCCAGGAAAAGCTGTTGTCTAGAAACAAAACAACAAAGTGATGCCCGTTAAAAGATAGACCTGCACTAGTATAAGGACCAGCACTTTGTAGTTCAGTCTTTCCATCAGAATAAGTGTAGTAATTTTGCTGAGTTATCTGGCTACTATCTTCACTGAGGTGGAAGGAGCGAACACACTTGAAGGAGTCAATTGAGTGTCCTTCTGGCGAATATTTAGTCCAGATACCATACCAGTCGCCTACATGATAGCGGCAAAAATTATTCCAATTTTGGAGCTGGTTCTCCCTTTGAGCAACATTATCAACGGACTGAGATGTCATTATGTAAGTTTCCTCGCTTGCAAGCTCTAGATAAAATAATAAACCGCAGTGTTCAAATAGACCTCTTGCATGAATCAAGATTTGCTACTTAAAATATAAACTCGGAATTGATGACAGCTTGAAGCTGATTCCATATATTAAGTTATACAGTCAGCAAAACAGTTGGAGGAAAATGAAAATATGGACATCGAAATCGTTGTACGTCTGGTCGCCCTACTGCTAGCGGCTTTGATGACCGGCGCACTGATGGCGCAACCCTTTACGGGTACTCGTTGTGCGCTCCACGATTAATCGTGAAGTGCCCCAAATCAAGCAGTTTATTAGAATAGATTCTCAATTAATACTAAAAATCCTGCTTGATTTGGGGAGGGTTGCGCGTTTTGTGTCGATTAATGCGTCGTCCATACCGCATTGGAGAACGTGTCAGGGCATTGAAATTATTGCGTTCTGTCACCAACGGGATGTTATTAATGTGGGATAGAGGCTTACATTCCTACGCAATGGTGCAAGCAACAGTAGTTAAAGGTTGTGATTATTTAGGGAGAATTCCTGCCAACGTTAAATTCTTAGTGGAAGAACCCTTGGCGGATGGTTCTTATTTAAGTTGGATTTATCCGAATGGTAAGCTACGAAAACAAGGTTGGAAACCTTTACTGTTACGAGTTATCGAGTACACAATTGAGCATCCTGAACAACCAACTGAGCAACTCACATATCGTTTAATTACCAGTCTAGTAGATATTGAACGATTTCCAGCACAATTACTAGCCAGCGAATACCATCAACGTTGGGAAGTCGAGAATACGATTGATGAACTAAAAATACATCTACTGGGGCGAAAAACCCATGTTCGTTCTCAAAAACCACGCTCTTGTCGTGCAAGAGGTCTATGGTTGGTTGTTGGGACATTGGGCAGTACGGTTATTAATATTCCAAGCAGCGACTACTGCGCAAGTCCCGCCGTTGCGTCTGAGTTTTACGGGAACCTTACGAGTCATCCGCCGTGCCCTTCCCAAATTTCAACGCTTACAAAAAGAAGAATTGCCCTTTTTTTCGATTTGTTGATTGTAGAAATTTTGGATCAACTTTTGCCTCAAAGGGTTCACCGAACTAATCCTAGGGTTGTGAAAAAACCTGTATCAAAGTTTCGCTCAAAAAAAGTGGAACACCGAAGTACTGGACAACGAATTGATGCTCCTACTTTTCGTATCCTCACGACAGCTTTTAGCCTTAACTGAACCGTATTGACTTTTAACTATTGGTTCCCTCTGTTAAGAGAATTGTTACCTTCAAGTATGTTAGAACAAGTAAAAAAAACTCCAGTGACTATGAAATTGTTAAAGAAATTCTCACAGAGTATGAATTAATAGTAGATAGCTGTGAGCAGCCAAGGGAACGCCCTGGAGAGTATCAAGAGCAAAAAAAATATTATTCTGGCAAAAAGAAAAATCATACTTTAAAAAACCAGTTAATAGTTTTACCTAATGGTACAGACATTGTTGATGTTGTCGCAGGTAAACCAGGTCCCAAAAGTGATATCAATCTGTTTAGAGAGCAGCAAAAAGGTTTTGATCCAAGACAAAGATTTAACGGTGAGTCAGCGCGTTGCGGGGGTTCCCCCCGTTGTAGCGACTGACGAACCCGAAGGGTGACAAAGGTTATGTGGGAGAACCGTCAATTAAAACTCCACAGAAGAAACAAAAAAATCAACAATTAACACCCGAACAAAAACAATTAAATAAAGAGCTATCATCTGAAAGAATATTTGTTGAACATATAATTCGTTTCGTGAAAATCTTCAGGGTAGCCCAAGAAAGATTTCGATTGAATCCCCATAAATATGAACAAATAATTCTCACAATTTGTGGACTGGTAAGGTTGAGAATTGGAGCTTTAGTCTTATAAGTTTAAAACTATCTGTTTAACTGGATTGAAATTAGGCGCATACAAACCTATATTTTTCCCTGTTCTTAACAAAAAACATCTCACAATACTATTCTAACGTTAAAGTGGGTTCTCTTACAATTGTGCGATCGCCTGCTGAAAGTTAGTTTACGAATGGCTTTGCCTATTTTCGGAGATGTCTATTAGACTGTGGACTCTCGACTTAACTTGGTCATGCAGAGATACTGAAGTTATCGAATAGCTGCCAAAAACTTTGAGAGTTTCCGTGTAGATTGCTAATTTTTCAAGGGCAGATTGCACAGAAGCTTCCCGCTCATCAGCTTCCAGGTCAATGAAGAAAAGATACTCGCCGAGCGATCGCTTGGTGGGACGAGATTCAATTCGGCTAATATTTATACCCCAGTTTGCAAAACAAGACAGTGGTTTCACCAGTGCGCCGGGAACATTGGCGGGAACGCTAAAAGCAAGCGAGGTATGACTTCCGTCACTTGAGGGTTGTAAACCTAGCACCCAGAAACGGGTGTAGTTGTCGGGATAATCATTAATTGGGCAAGCCAGAACTGGCAGATTGTAGAGTTGGGCGGCTCTGGTGGAGGCGATCGCTGCTTTTGTGTTGTCCTGCTCTAGATGTTGTAGCGCCTCTGTAGTCGCGTTGGTAGGAACAAGCTGCGCTTGTGGAAGACTGTGTGACAACCACTTATGACACTGAGCTAGAGCTTGGGGATGAGAATATACCGTACGGATAGTTGCCAGGGAATCTGTACAACAGATCAAGGCATGAGAAATCGGTAAAACCAAAGCGTGTTGAATTTGCAGTTGTTCTAACTGCCATAGGGTATCTAGTGTCATGGAGACACTACCCTCAACAGAATTTTCCACCGGCACGACTGCCAAATCAACTAGCCCTTGTGCCAATGCTTGTAGTGTCTGGGCTATGTTGGGATAAGGACGTAACAACGCTTGTTGCCTTCTTTGCGCCTCCAACCGATTAACATACGCTATGGCAGCAGTTTCTGTGTGAGTGCCTTGTGGTCCCAAGTGTGCAACTGATACTGCCATTACTTCCACCTTCCTCCTGATTTCACCATAGGTTGCAATTGCCAGTTGGCATCAGATATGCTCCAATCAGGTCTTAAGTTTTTGGCTCCGCGCAGATAGGGATGATAAATCTTAATATTGGGGTCGGGAGTATTGAATTGCAGCAATATGCGAATGCAGCGCTCTAGACTACCATCTACGTGCATTTGCTGCACATCTAATAAAGGGACATTGTTCCAATTCGGGCGTTGCCGAGCGATTTGCGCTGGGAAAACGGCATCCAAATCGCGAGTTACAGAAAAGATGACATTGAAGATTTCGCTAGGTTCTAATTGATTGTCTGCTTCTAGTGCGTCTAGAAGTTCATTGACTGCTTCTCGAATGGCTGCGATAGAATTTTCGGAAGCGGTTGTGGCACCGCGAATTGCTCGAACTTTCCATTCCATGCTCAAATTCTCCACACGGGTATGTAAAATAAAGATTAAAGTACTTTCTGCAAAAGCCCCCGTAAAAAAACTGAATTCATCGAATAGCTATCAAAAATCTTAAGCATTTGAGTGCAGGCTGCTAACTCTTCAAGGGCAGATTACACAGAAGGTTCTCTAACATCAGCTTCCAGGTCAATAATTTAACAGAAGCTAGAGCGCCGGTCCAGTAGAAGTAGTTGACGTAAAATGCAGAATGTGGGTGTTGTGTCAATCGAACTTTTAGGCGCTCAGTTTTGATGCGATACGCTTTGCGTCAAGCCTCTGGCTTATCGCTAAAAACCAGCTAAGGTGAAGTTGCCGACTTTAAGTAACCGTCAATGAAAATACACTCACTGAAACTGAATTTGACGGTGTTAGGTTACTTATAATGAAAATACACTCACTGAAACTGAATTTGACGGTGTTAGGTTACTTATAGTGCAAGTCTCAGTTTTGGTGCTACATTACTCGACCTTATCAACCCAACTTTGATAAAATTTTCGGAACTTCAAGAGTAACCAATCATGATGGATATGAGCTATACCAGCATCTGGATTTATATCACTCAAAATTGGTACGTCTTCAGCAAAAGTAGCATTTTGTAGCCAAGGCACAAAAGCACGAGAAAATTTATCTAACAAGAAGTTACCAGTTTTTTTAACTGCAATTAATCTCCTCAAAATTGTTTTGTTCTCAGCAACGGGAGTGATAGCAGAAAGTTCCTGAAATAAAACATCTTTGTCTGTAGAAAATGTAGAAAACAGTCCACTTGCCCAAGCATTAAATTCCACAGTCGATAACTCCATTTTAGACCCTAAAGCCTTACTTAATACACCTAAGATATTTTCCCTTCCAGTAATTTTAAATTTGTAGAAACCACTCAAACAAGTTTCTTGATAAGGAAGTAACGCAGTATCTTGTCTTGATTGCTGATGTTCAACAATATTGACTTTCAAGGAATCCGAAAATTTCAAATTATGTACTGTGTTTAGATGATAATAGTCAAGTGCATTTTCTATAACCTGTCGTACTGTTGTGTTGGTTTCTGTTGAGAGATACGCTGGCATATAGTTACGCTTTTCCTCCTCCATCGGACTAAAGGTAGGCAAAGGAAATAGAGGAGTTTTAGACCCATACCATACCCAGATATAACCATATTTCTCAACTGTGATATAGGTAAACTGACGAGCTACAGGTGGAATTTGCTCTACATCAGGTAAATAAACGCACTGTCCAGAAGAATTGTAGCGCCAGTGATGAAACGGACATTGAATACAACCATCTACTATATTACCAATTGTTAGACTAGCGCCTTTATGGGAACAGTAAGATTCCATAATAACTGGTTGGCTCTTTTTATCTCGCCAAGCAACTAATGATTGACCAAATAACTTAATGGATTTTGGCTTTTCACCCAAGTCTTCAGATTGCATAGCGACATACCAACTAGCAGCAAGATTCATCGCCTTTTGAGCAGTTTCCGTTTTCAATTGAGTTTGCTTTGCCTGTTGAACTTTCTCAATTCTGCTGGTCATTTGTTGCTCCTTAGAGACTTAAGTCTACAAGTAAATTTTTTGAAAATTTTGAAAAACACATGACATACATTTTGTAGCAAAGCTTTCCAGTTAATCCACGCTTAACCACAAGGCATTACTTTGCAAGTTATTGTCTGCTTCGGTTTTATTGCCGCAGTAAATGAGCATAGTCTTTGGCAAACTGTTTATTTTAATTGCACTTGTTTTTGTTTTTGCCTCAGTAGAAAACTGATATCAAAAAAACCTAACTCTTGTGCTAACTGTTAACAGTTAACCGTCAACAGTTAACAACTTTGGATAAGTGAATAACATACAGCAATCCTAGATAAGTCGTGAACAAAAAAACGAACCGCAAAGGGCGCAAAGAGGAGGCAGCGCCGTGGGCAGGTTCCCCGACTTGATGCGACTAGCGTCGCAAAGAAAAGAAAGAGAAGGCGAGGAGGGTGTTCACATCCTATTTAGGAAGGCTGTATCTGCTCAACTTGAGAGCACCAGCTAATGAAGAGTGAGAACCTTATCCTCTTGCAAATTCAGGCTAACTGGGGGAGCAGGAGCAGGACCGAGTGCGACGTCACCCCAGCGCATCACACTCGCCCCAGCGTTGGATACAGAACCGATTGTGTAGACGAGAACTAAGTCGTTTTCGCGAAGCCTGCCCACTTCTGCGCCGTGGTACAAATTGACGAGGGGCAGCATTGGACCAATGTTGGCGTACCTTTGGTGGAGGTCAATTGTGCGCTCTGAGTCGATGTCCAGTGCCCGTGTGCAGACTTTGGCGTACCAAGCAGTGGGTGTGTTAAATGCAAAAAAGTCAATTTGCTCTTTGGTCACACCAGCAGCAGCAAGAGCGCCCTCACTGCATTCGCGAACAAACTGTACGGCTGTTTCGCTAAGCATTTGAGCCGCACCCTTACCTGACCGTATGAACATCCGTGGGTTACCCTGTGCGTCCGTTGTCAGTTCATTAAAGAAGGTGCTACAGGTTGAGGCAGTGTTAATAATTTTGGTACCAAGCACTCCCTGTTTCGGCTTGAGCGAACCGATCACAAAGGCTCCGGCTCCGTCGCCTGATAAAAACGAGAGGGTGTCATTCTCATCAGTAAAGGGGGAGTAATTAGTACAGATGACCACCAGTACGTTGTGGTACTCTCCCGCTCTGATTAACGCACAGGCAGTCTGGAGCGCTACTGTGGCATTCGAGCAGGTGGAATCAAGATTCCAGGCAGCACCATGCAGGCCGAGTTGACCAGCAAGGGCAGCGGCATTGCCAGGTACGATTTGCTCAGGATGGATGGTGGCAACGAGCATCAGATCGATTTCGTCGGCAGAAAGCTTTGCCGCTTCCAGGGCATCAATTGCGGCGCGGTACGATAAGGTTAGCGAGGTTTCGCCCGGACCGAGCACTCTGCGCTCAACGCTGCCGCGAAAAGGGTCTGATAAATACGGTAACATCTCCTGGTCAAACTCATTGCTGGGGGTGGATTCAGTCAGTGAAAACACCTTGGATAAGCTTTTCTGCTCGACTTTAGCAATCAACTCGGGGTAATTCTCCCGGTAATAATCGTTTGTACGAATGATGCTGGGAAAGCTGAGTGCGAGTGAGCGAATTCCTACTGGCTCTTGACTCATGACAAATCTCCTTTAGAATTGTGTGGCACCTTGTTCAATCAAACTCTGAAACCGACTCATCGATGGTGCTAGGCGAGTTGGGTCAATAACCACGTCAATAACGAACGGGTCTAGTGAAGCAATCGCTTTCTCTAGCGCTATTTCAACATCGGACTCTGTTTCGACGCGGATGCCGTCTGCTCCCATGCTGCGGGCGAGCATGGCGAAATCTGTGGGCGGGAATTTGGTATCTATGCTCTTGAATCCGAGCACCCCCATCCCCTGGTCGCACATATTGTAACGTGCGTCGTTAAGGACAATCCAAACGGCTGGAATCTGCAACTTCACAGCCGTGTTCACCTCGTTGTTCATCAGCATTGCCCCATCTCCCACGATAGCGACAGCCTTACCATTGCGTGCTAATGCCGCACCGACGACGCCTGTCACAAAATGACCCATCGCACCAAAACCGTTACAGATTCGGCAACGACCCGGTTCAGTAAATCGCAAACTGTGAATCGCCCAAGCAAATGAATTACCCGACTCAGCCATCACAACTGCATTGCTGCCTTCTACAACAATGCGTTGGATAGCATCCATCAAGACTTCGGGTCTTACAGAACTTTCTGTCCGAGGAAGGATGGCAGTGTGTTCCTTTTGAGGTATTGATAGAGTTTTGGAGCGACCAAGGCTTTCTGGCATATGCTCAAGCATTGCTTGGACAAACATCTTCACGTCAGACAGTACAGGGAATGTCTCGGCGGATGGGTAAGCGACTCCTGGTACATCTGGGTCGATGTCTACATGCACGAAACCCCGTTTTGGCACCATTGTGGGACTCCAAAAGGAGGTGAATTCACCTAAGCGTGTTCCCAACACTAGTATCCGTAAAGGACGCTCCTCCTGCATATAGGTGACGACAGACTTATGTCCAGCAAAGCCTGTGACACCAACAAACTGAGGATGATCCTCGGGAAAGATACCTTTACCACGCGGTGAACACATCACCGCCGCTCCTGTCTTCTGGGCAAGTTGGCGAATCTCTGCGGCTGCACCTCGCGCTCCGAATCCAACCCAGATGGCAAATGGACCTTCAGACAACAACTTGGCGCATTCTGTAATTATTTTCTTGCTTGGGCTAGGCGAAGAATCAGACACAGTTAACTGTGGCAAAGAAGTGTTTAACAAACTTGTCTGGAGTGATGTGGGAATACTCAGATGAGCAACAAAACCATCTGGTCTTCCCAAGCCAAGAGTAAGCCTGCGAGCAACCTGTAAAAGTTCCTCAGTACACTCGATAGTGTTTGCGTAGTGGAACAAGGAACCCGATGTAAAAATTTCTGCACTAGGCATTGTGTAGGTACTAGTTTCTTGGATAGCCCACCTTCCCCGCTGCGATGCACTGGTGCAAGCCGACAGCAGAATGACTTTTGCACCTTCCCATCGTGCAGCAAGAAGCCCTGTTAGCGCGTTGGTGATTCCCGGACCTGTTGTAGTAAATACCACAACAGGATGACCATCTGCAAAGTATGATTCCATAGCTGCAAAGGCGGCTCCACTTTCGTGGCGAAAGTGAAGGACTTGGATGGAACTACTCTCTAACGAATCCCAAATTGGAGCCATCCCGCCACCAGAGACACCGAATGCATAACGAACTCCCAGAGATTCCAGCATCTTGACCACAGCCTCAACAAGAGTGAGTTGAGAGTGCTGGAATCTCTCTTCGTCATTGTAGGTGACATCTAATGAAGGAGCGAATTCGACATCAGTGTTGAGTTTGGTCAGTTCAACTGTGTTTCCAGCTGTTACGTGAGATTTGTAGTTCATAATCAGCGTCCAGTTTGCGATTTAGGTATGAAAAAGGCTTTCACAAGATTTCACAAGATAATATTTCAGCTTCTTGTAAATCCGGGCGATATGTCTTCACTTCGGCTTGCATTGTTACTGAACAAAGTTGACAATGCATGAATATCTACTGAATAGTGAGGCGAAGGATTTTTGCAATTCTCTATGATACAACAGCCAATTGTTCCTGCTTGAGGAGCCTCTTGAGTATTTTACCAGTAGCGTTTTTTGGTAATGAATCGATGAATTGAATAGTGTGAGGAACTTTGTATGTCGCCATCCTAAGAGAGCAAAAGTCCATTATTTCCTCTTGTGTGACGGCAAAATCTGCTTTCAGTAGGATATTAGCTACGACTCGCTCACCTTTTAAGTTATCTAAAACACCGTAGACAGCACACTCAGCAACTGCTGGATGTTGATAAATGACATTTTCCACTTCTGTCGGATATACTTTAAACCCAGAGACATTAACCATGTCTTTCAAGCGGTCAACGATGTAAAAGTAGCCGTCTTCATCCATCCGTCCGATGTCCCCAGTATGAAACCAACCATTTTTGATAACTTGAGCCGTTTCATTAGGACGATTCCAATAACCAAGCATGACGTTTGGACCACGAACAACTATCTCACCCACTTCCCCTGGTTGTACCAACTCACCATCAAGATTGACAATCTTCATTTCCACATTTTCAATTGGACTGCCAATTGAACCGAGTTTGTATTTCAAGTCGTGGT
>JAHHHH010000140.1 GCA_019359415.1 Iphinoe sp. HA4291-MV1
CCTCTGGAGTCCAAGCTATTTTGTTAGCTCCGTTGGAGGTGCGCCAATAGAAGTCTTAAAGCAGTACATTAGGGAACAAGAAAAGCCGTCCTAGAAGGACGGGGTTTTAGACCCATCTTTCTGATAATAGTCGGTTTATTTACGCCGTGATGTACTAGAGTACTAGTGTGAACTTATATTTTTTTGTCAAAATCAACAAGATATTCTCCTCCTTAGTTCAAGATTGAAGTATATGACCGAAAGTTAGTAGCTCCATGAGCTGGATTTGGTAAAACCACAGGAGTGAAATAACTACATTCGAATCTGATATTCCAAACAGGAGATAGACTGTCATGGCACAGAAAAATGCAGCCCAACTTTTCAAAGCCGTAAAACTTGATCAAGCATTAAAGGAAAGACTCAAAGCAGCAGCTGATCCAGAAACCTTCATCAAGATTGCTCAAGAGCGTGGCTATGACTTCACAGTTGAAGAACTACAGACTGAGTTGAGCAAATTGTCTTCTGAAGAGTTGGCAGCTATTGTCAATCCAGGGGTAGCACCTAGATTCCACATTTATCCTAGGTAATTCCAAAAGATGGGAGACTCAAAGTACAGATAGTCGAGAACCCAAAGCTTGATTTATCAACCAGTCAGCAGGGAAAGAAGGTGATCTGCGATCACCTTCTTTCCCTGCTGTTTCTAAACAAAAAAGAATTATGTAGCGTATCGAAGAATCTCTACCTCTGCCCCCTTATTAACAGCTTCTTCTGCCCGTTTTAAAACTTCGTCGGTAACAGATTCATCTCAGTAATATGCTTTGGAATGGTAGCTTTATTTCCGCCGCGTTGTACTAGTTACCTCTTGTTTACTAATTTGACGAAGAAATATTTGTTGGATTGCATGACACGAAAAAACCAAATTTTGACAATTCACTACACTAAACCCACAACACCACAGCAGTTTTCGCAATAATGGTGATTGACCACCACGATTGCTGTTGTTAAAGCTGATTACGAGCAAAGCACCAAACGGGGATTAGTCAACAACTTAGAAGGACTTTACTCTAAAATTTAAACAAATCCTACGCAGATAGCAGCTTGTAGCTCACTGGTAGGGAAATCCGAATCCCTGGTATCGGGTAATCAATGCTGTAAAATGGGAGCGATCGCACCAACAGAAACCATACAATCCGATTGGTAAGATCCCATATCCTCACTTTCAACCAGGAGGATAGTTATTAACCAACTACCTAAATTAGGCTTTAGGTGTGTGTAGGGGTGCTAAGGGGTTTTACCAAAAAAGTAGTCAGGAGTCAGGAGCCAGGAGTCAGAATGATTCGTTTTGCGAGTGGTGGATGGCTTGAGGTTTAAAGCCCCTGCGCTCCTGCATGGAGGAATAAAAATGCAAAGCACCTTACTTGAAACCCCTGACTTCTCCCTTGTCTGCGACAGGCTTGCGCCAACGCCTTTGGCGTCGCCCCTTCTCCTAAGGGAGACGCGCAAGGGACAGGCATGGGGTATTCTGACTCCAGCAATTCTGTATTCTGACTCCTTCTCATCTCAGTTATCATTCAGATACTTGCATTGAAGATTACCAGTTATGCTAGAACAAGGCACAATCAGTATTCACACTGAGAATATTTTCCCGATTATCAAGAAGTCCCTCTACTCCGACCACGAAATCTTCTTACGGGAACTGGTTTCCAACGCTGTAGATGCCATCCAAAAGTTGAAAATGGTATCTCGTGCTGGGGAATATTCTGGTGAAATCGGCGAACCAGAAATTCAAATCGCTACAGATAAAGACAAAAAGACCCTCTCGATTACCGATAATGGTATCGGAATGACCGCAGAGGAGGTCAAGAAATACATCAACCAAGTCGCCTTCTCTAGTGCTGAGGAATTTATACATAAGTACCAAGGCAATGCAGACCAACCAATTATTGGTCACTTCGGTCTTGGCTTTTACTCCTCCTTCATGGTGGCACAAAAGGTAGAAATTGATACCTTGTCCTACAAAGAAGGAGCGCAAGCAGTTCACTGGACTTGTGACGGTTCTCCATCCTTTATTCTGGAAGATTCATCTCGTACAACTCTCGGTACAACGATTACTCTCACTCTGCAAGAGGAAGAACAGGAGTATTTAGAATCAGCACGCGTTAGGCAGCTTATTAAAACATACTGCGATTTCATGCCGGTGCCGATTAAGCTTGATGGCGAGGTGCTAAATAAGCAAAGAGCAGTATGGCGGGAGACTCCTAGTAGCCTGAGTAAAGAAGATTATCTGGAATTTTACCGCTACCTGTATCCTTTCCAAGAAGAGCCGTTGCTTTGGGTGCATCTGAATACTGATTACCCGTTCATCATCAACGGTATTCTGTATTTCCCCAAAATGAAGCCGGATGTGGATGTCACCAAAGGGCAAATTAAGCTCTTCTGCAATCAGGTTTTCGTTAGCGACCACTGTGAAGAAATTATCCCACAATTTCTTTTGCCAATGCGGGGTGTGATTGATAGCACTGATATTCCGCTGAACGTATCGCGGAGTGCTTTGCAAACTGATCGCACTGTGCGGAAAATTGGTGATTACATTGCCAAGAAAGTAGGCGATCGCCTCAAAGAACTTTACCGCGACAACCGTGAACAATATATTGGTGTTTGGAAAGACCTAGGTACCTTCGTAAAATTTGGCGTTCTCAACGACGAAAAATTTAAAAAACAAGTCGAAGATATCATTGTCTTTCGCAGCACCTATCAACCAACCAGCACTCCACAATCAACGGTTACCCCAACAGTTGAGGTACAATCTCAAGAGGGGGATGTTTGGCAAGATGTTCCTTCAGCAAACGAGGAAAACACTCCAAAATTGCCTTATACAACTCTTAAGGAGTACCTAGAACGCAATAAAGAACATCACGAAAACCGCGTCTTCTACGCCACTGATGAAGCAGTGCAAGCTCCATACATAGAATTGCACAAAAATCAAGGTTTGGAAGTCCTGTTTATGGACTCCTTTATCGACACCCACTTCATCAACTTCTTGGAGCGGGAATATCAGGACGTCAAATTTTCGCGGGTAGACTCTGATTTAGATAGCACCCTACTGGATAAAGACGACAAAGCAGGGGAAATTGTTGACCCGAAGACGAATAAAACCAAAAGTGAGATTATTAAGGAACTGTTCGAGAAAGCTCTCAACAAACCGAAGCTCAATATTCGCACCGAAGCTTTGAAAGCAGATGATCCACAAGGAACGCCACCAGCAGTCGTACTTTTGCCAGAGTTTTTGCGCCGCTTGCGAGAAATGAACGCTATGATGCAGCAGCAAATAGCAGAATTTCCCGAAGACCATGTTTTCTTAGTCAATACTGCCCACCCACTCATTCAAAATTTGGCAAGTCTAAGTCAAGGTAGTATCATTCAGGGTGATGTTCAATCACCAACCGGACAGCTCGTGAATTTAGTTTGCCAACATATATATGATTTGGCATTAATGTCTCAAAAAGGTTTTGACGCTGAAGGAATGAAAGCCTTCGTTGAACGTTCCAATGAGGTACTCACTAAGCTGACGCAAGAAGCAGCAAAGTAAAGTTGGTTGGATAGGGAGCATCCCAATTTGGCAAAAGCCCACAGGCTCGAAGCCTGGACGGCAGTTTGCACCGTCGGGGGAACCCCAGCGCCAGATGCCTCTCCTAAGGGAGACGCTCTTGCAACAACGGGGGAACCCTCCGAAAATTGGAATCTCCTTCTCCTATTAGAACAGGTGAGCCAACGGAGGTTTCCTCCGATCCAACCCAGATTCCGCAGATGTGACTCATAATTACTGGTAATTTTGAAAAATAAAACCCAAATTTTTTTCTCAGTCTAATTATTCCGGGTTAATTTCACTTTTAGTTCAAATAATTATCCAATATTAATTAAGTTAATTTCACTTATTTAAAAAATATATTTACTCTCTCACTTGAGCAACTTATTTATCCGAAATTAACCAAGACTATCCCAGCCAAAATATTGTAATCTTCGCTCAAAATTCCTATTCATTTAAAAATATCTACATCTTTTTAAGTCAAATAACTCAGTTCAAATCATGAGATAGTATTAACTACAACTCTGACCTAAATCTCACATTCCGCAGATATTTAAAGCGGATTTCATAATTATTAAATTGGATAAACGTAAACCTGAAGTTATTGCTATGCAATAACTTCAGGTTTTTTTAGATAAAACCCACATTCCGCAGGTTCAAACAGAAATTTGGGTATTTTTCTAATAGCACTAAAATCTCTATCCTGTGAGAATTCTACCATAAAATGCCCCATGAAAATCATTCCTAGAAGCTGCTACTGCGTCTATTGTCTCAGGCTACCTAGGAGAGGTCAATTGAAATCGAATCACAAGCCAACCAAGATCTATATAGCTAGTGCAGGCTGGCAAAAATAACTAGCCAGTGATAGATGTGGGCTCGAACACTGATAAGCTGAAAAGAATCCTTTCAAAACATAGAGGGAAGAAATGCCCCAACCAGTTGCGATCGCGATGAGATTATCAGAACAACAAAAACGGTTGTTAGAAGGAATAACCCGTGCCCGGACAAATCAGTATCGGTTAGTGCAAAGGGCACAGTTGGTTCTATGGGCAGATCAAGGAATGACGAATACGGAAATTGCGTCATCACTAAGATTAACAAGGGGACAAGTAAGATTATGGCGAACACGATGGGAAAATGCAGCCCAAAAATTTGAGCAAGGGGAATCAGAAGGGATCTCGGATGAAACCTTGCTCACACAGATCATCTCAATGCTTTCCGATCAGCCACGACGTGGGAATCCAGGAAAATTTAGTCTAGAAGAAATCGTTCAGATTGTTGCAGTTGCGTGTGAAATACCAGTAACTTCTGGGCGTCCAGTCAGCCACTGGACGCCTAGAGAACTTGCAGACGAAGTCATCAAGCGTAAAATAGTTCCAGAAATTTCACCCCGAAGCGTGGGTCGTTTTTTAAAATCAAGCAATGTTGCAACCACATCGAAGTCGTTACTGGTTAAATGCAAATCCTGGAGATCCAAAAGCGTTTAAACTTGAAGTGAATCAAGTTTGTCATTTATACCAAAAGGCAGAAGAACTAAAGCTTCAAAGTGTGCATGTTGTGAGTACGGATGAGATGACAGGCATTCAAGCACTCGAACGAGCATATCCCACTCAGGAAATGGAACTTGGTAAAGTTGAATACCAAGAATTTGAGTATATTCGCCATGGAGCGCTTTCATTAATTGCCTCTTGGAGTGTCGCTGAGGGACTTGTAGTCAATGCCTCTGTTAAGGGAGATCCAAAAAATAAAATGTCCCGCCGTGTATTAAGTTAACGGGTTGGTGTAGAGGATCTGGGTTTGACGGCGGGACATTTTATTACGCTTAAGTGCCTAAAGAGACACGCAACGAAGAAGATTTTGCTAATCATATTGCTCAAATCATCGCCACTAATCCAAATGATGGCTGGATTTTTGTCACCGATCAACTCAATACTCATAAGTCAGAGTCCTTAGTTCGACTTGTCGCTACTAACTGCGCTATTGACATTGATTTAGGTGTTAAAGGTAAATCTGGAATTCTTCATTCCATGGAGTCACGTGCAACGTTTTTAACTGACACAACTCATCGAATTCGTTTTGTTTATACTCCAAAGCATAGTTCTTGGCTTAATCAGATTGAGTGCTGGTTTAGTATCTTAGTACGTCGTTTACTTCGACGTGGTAACTTTATGTCTACTGACGACCTCAAGCAACAAATTTTGAATTTCATCGATTACTTTAATAGCACTTTGGCAAAGCCATTTATTTGGAAATTTTTAGGCTATCCTAATTCGGCTTAAACTGGTCAGTTATTTTTGCCAGCCTGCACTAGGTTATGATTGGAGTCTGATGTTGTAGCCGCGAGCGCATGACCAAGTAAATACCTGAAATGCTTGTCGGACAAGGATTTCAAAATTCCCGACTATTTTCTACCTACCTGCGGAATGTGAGTTGTGTCTGTAGAAAAGAGAAAAAATTAGGGGGAAGATTAAATTGTCTTCCCCCTGTCTTTTCTTTTTATTATTGTCTAGTGTCAGACTATCTGGTTTATTGTCCTTTTCAAGCTTGTTACCTTCTTTTAGTTTTTTCCGAAGCATTTGCTGTTGTTTCTTAAGTTGTCGCTGCCTTGCATAACCACCTCTCCCCTTATCATTTCTGCCTTCGCGTCGGGGAGATTCCCATCTTTTTAGTCGCATGTTGCCTGTCCTTTCTTAACTTTAAAAATGAAACAATAGTCGAATAACTCAGTTTTTGTTACTACCTAGAAACAGATAATTTTTTTGTAAACTTCTCTATCACTATTGTATAGCCGTTTTCGATTGAGTGCAATAGAGGCCCTTTGTAGGGGCACAGCATGCTGTGCCTCTATCTTGTAGTGTATGCAACACTATAACCGCTATTTCAAGTGGGCAGGAGGAGAATCGAACTCCTATGGGCGTAAGCCCGCCACATTTTGAGTGTGGTGCGTCTACCAGTTTCGCCACCCGCCCTTGGGTACAGCTATATCATTATACTCTATTTTGTGATTTTGCAACAATTTTTGATACTCTTGGCTGCTTGCCCAGGAGTCAATTTCTTTTGCACGGAGAACTGGTACTGGGTGAGTTAACCCAGCCGTGCGGGCGATTTTGACCATCTCACCCAATTCGTTCTTGCTAATATCATCATAAGCACGAGCCTGAGCAATAAAAGCATCAAGGTTAAGTTGCGGTGCTATGGTGGGCGAACCTCCAGCGAGTTTCATCAACACTGACATCACAACTTTGGGGTTTTGGGTTGCCAATAATGCTGCGCGATCGCACGTAAACTCTGCACAGCGTATCCATTCCAAAAGTTGCGCTTGTATTGCTTGGGCAAGAATTGCTCCAACGTTGGGTACTACTGCTGCAGCTAATACCAATATATTGACTGGGGTTAAGTAAACACTATGGTCACACTTTAGGTGTCCCAATTCATGAGCAATCACAGCCTGAATTTCTTCTTGTTGGAGCATGTCAATCAGGGAAGTGTGCAGCACAATAAAAGGCTGTTTTCCCCGCATAGCAAAAGTGTATGCATTGGGAGCCGGATGCTGCCTAACATAAAGCTGGGGTGGTTCCATATCTAGTATTTTGCAGGCTTCTAACAACAATTGATGGAGATGGGGCAGTTGTTTTTCGCCGACAAGAATACTAGAAGCGATATTTTCTACATAAAAAATCTGCTCCGCTAATGGTCCCAAAATATTCCGCACCATTATATCCAAACCAGGTATCTGCTTAAGTGCTTTGGTTGCTTCTAGGTCTAGCGGATGACGGAATGAATCTGCTTTGAGACCAATCAGTTGAGTCTTTTGCGGTAACATAGCGGAAAGCAAGCTTAGGGAAATCAAGGAATCGAAAAATTTAGGACTGGTCTGTTGAATAGTCCTACACAACCAGTATAGTCATAGCACAATGAACAAGGAAGGAATTCTTCCTTGTTCATTGCTTTTATAGTCTTTTGTACTTCCTAAATGGAGATTGACGCTTGAGGATCAATAGGGCTAGGAGCAACTTCTGTATTTACCTCTGTTACTGACACCCGCTGGATTCTTGCTCCAATTTGCTGCAACTTCGTATCGAATCTATCGTAGCCCCGATCTAAGTGCCGCAATCCTTGAACTATGGTTTTTCCATCTGCTGCTAGTCCTGCTAAAACTAACGCTGCTGATGCTCGCAAATCCGTACCTAATACGGGTGCGCCCGATAACATTGGCACTCCCCGAACAAAGGCAACGTTGCCTTTAACGCGAATATCTGCTCCTAAGCGATTTAACTCTGAGGCATGGCGCAAACGATTCTCAAACACAGATTCATTAATCACACTGTCGCCTTCAGCCAGTGTCAGCAAAGCCATAAATGGCGCTTGCATATCTGTAGGAAAGCCTGGATGGGGCAAAGTTTCAATATCAGTCGCCTTTAGAGTTTCTGCTCTTAGGGTGCGTAAGCAGTTAGGCGCTTCCTCAATAATGGACACTCCAATCTCTCCCAGCTTGGCAATGATCGGTGTCAAATGCTCTGGTACCACTGGCGAGAGGGTAAGCTCTGAACGAGTAATTGCTGCTGCTACCAAAAATGTCCCTGCTTCAATGCGATCAGGAATAATGTTATATTCAGCAGAGTGCAACTGTGGAACGCCAACAATCGTAATTGTACTAGTTCCTGCCCCCTGTATCTTTGCTCCCATTGCAATACAGAAGTTCGCCAAATCAACCACTTCTGGCTCACGTGCTGCATTTTCGATAATGGTTTCGCCCTCTGCAAGAGTAGCCGCCATCATCAAAGTTTCTGTTGCTCCGACGCTGGCAATATCCAAGTATATCTTTGCTCCCTTCAATCGGCGATTGTTACCAGGAACATAGGCATTACAAATGCCGTGCTCAATCTGAACTTCGGCTCCCATTGCTTGCAGTCCTCGGACGTGCAAATCCACTGGTCTTGCACCAATGGCACAGCCTCCTGGTAAAGGCATCTGTGCTACTCCCAGTCGTGCGAGCATCGGACCTATAGCAAAAAAACTCGCTCTCAACTGTGTAACCAGCTCGTAGGGAGCCTTTGATGTTTTGATTTCTCTAGCATCAATATCTAAAACGTCTCCTGTTTGCTTTAAGCGCACGCCTAAAGCTGATAGAATCTCACCCAACCGTGTGACATCTGCCAATAACGGCACATTGTGAATGCGACACTCACCTGAACAGAGCAAGGCTCCAGCCATGATAACCAGTGCTGCATTTTTTGCCCCGCTAATTTTTACATGACCTTGCAAACGATGCCCACCCCATATTTGCAGGACTGAGGAGTCTGCTGTAGAGGAATAATTGGCATCTGGTAAGCTGCCAGAAGGAATAATAAGCCTACCCTCCAAAAAAAACTGTTGATTTTGTACGTTTGAAGTTGGTTTCGATTCTACACGATAGTTTTTTATTGTCCATGTTTTTGGTGCTGCTCTGCAATGGTTATGATAGATACGTATGATGTAACAAAATAGCGCTTGACAAATCTAAATAATTAAGTCATAATTATACATTGTAGATTCGCGGAACTGGCGGAATTGGCAGACGCGCTAGATTCAGGTTCTAGTGCCGCAAGGCTTCCGGGTTCAAGTCCCGGGTTCCGCATATCAGTGCTAAATGCTGAGTAACGAGTGTGAAGGAAAGAGTATTTTCGCTTAGACCAAACACTCAGCGGATGAGTAACAGTATTTTCACTCATTACTCAGGACTTCAATGCTAACAAGTTTACAAAATTCTCTCGTCAAGCAAATTCGCAAACTGCACTCCTCAAAGGAAAGACACAAACAGCAGTTATTTTTACTGGAAGGAACGCACCTGATAGAAGAAGCTTGTGCAGCAAATTATCCATTAGAAGCAGTGTGTAGCACTCCAGAATGGCAAGACACTCATCCTTTACTATGGCAAAAAGCTTGTCATCTTTGCGAACGGGCAGAAATTGTGAGTGAGGACGTTTTAAAGGCGATCGCCACCACAGTGCAACCGGATGGTGTCGTTGCGATTGCCCAAAGGGCAGTGCCGGAGGCAATCGCAAAAAGAGGCGATCGCTTTGGGAAAGTACCGTTTACTGGTATAGTGCTAGCATTGGAAGCTGTACAAGATCCTGGTAACTTGGGTACGATGATTCGCACTGCTGCTGCTGCTGAAGCTTCTGGATTGTGGATTAGTGAAGATAGTGTAGATTTAGACAACCCAAAAGTGTTACGTGCTTCTGCTGGACAGTGGTTTCATTTAGCAATGGCAGTGAGTCCTGATTTAAAAGCGACAGTCCAGCAAAGTCAGGAAGCAGGAATGCAAGTTGTTGCAACCTTGCCTAGCGCAACTTTGACTTATTGGGAGGTAGACTGGCGCAAACCCAGTTTAATTTTGTTGGGAAATGAAGGTGCTGGTTTGTCATCAGATTTGACAGCGATCGCAGATTGGCAAGTAAAAATTCCCCTGAACTCAGGGGTAGAATCTTTAAATGTAGGAATTACCGCCGCTTTGATGTTGTACGAAGCGCAAAGGCAGAAAAAATATCAGTTATAGCACGCACTGCTATTGTATCTCACAATTAACCCTCCCTTGTATCTCCTCCAACAGAGGCTACGCCAACGCCAGTTGCTCATGGGGGAAACCCCCAAGATCGCGCTGGCTCACTACTAACAACCAACTACGTGACAATCTCTGATGTTCAGTAGACCGAAAACTTTTGTCAGTCAACGCAAGAATGAGGGTTTGGGGCGATGTTTTGGGCACAGGGTCGAGCGATCGCTTACCTTAGCAGGAGAACTCATCTACAACCCTATTGCTCAAA
>JAHHHH010000016.1 GCA_019359415.1 Iphinoe sp. HA4291-MV1
AACGATCGCTTGGGAGCAACGCAGAAACACTCAATCGCGAACAATCGATTGGCGCTTTACAACTGAAGATGCACGTATTAAGCTTAAACGACTCTATCCCTCATTTCAACCCTGACAGACTACTAGAAGCAGTCGTCAAAAGTCCCGAACTCATGATTAATAATGAACAGCTAAGAAGCTGCTTCTCTAGCTGCACTGGAGCCGAGCTTTTTTGGAGACATTGAAGTCTCGCGACGTGTTGTCCGTAGTTTAGGCTTGGGAGTGCCACGTCTTTCTCCTTCTGTAGTGCTACCATCAGATGGTACCCACGCAGAGCGAGTACGCTCGCCAGAAAAGTCACCGCGACCGTTTGACCTCAGTCTGGGTTTGGGAGTTGGCGGTACAAGGTCTTCTTCTGTAATGTCAGTTTCTGATTGCAGCCAAGCAGGACGGGTTTGGTCGTAAGCAATTTGCAACGCCGCAGCAGCGATCGCCTGAGCATCGTATTGTTCAGTCAACTCGCTCACCATTGGTAAAAATGAAGCTAAACGCTCACCTGCCAAGGCTTCTCGCACCTGAGTTTGCAATTTTTCTATATGTCGCGCCTCAATTTGTGTCCGTGTAGGAATCGACAGCACTTGCCAATTCTGTCGAACATGGCGTTCAAACACTTGCTGCTTGCGTCGCTCAAAGGACTGCACGAGAGTAATTGCTGTACCTTCCTTACCAGCTCGACCAGTACGACCAATACGGTGGACGTATGTTTCTACGCTATCAGGTAAGTCAAAGTTAATGACGTGAGACAACTGGTCAACGTCTAGACCTCGCGCTGCAATATCCGTCGCTACTACCCAGCGTACTTGACGACTGCGGAACCGTGTCAATAACCGTTCCCGTGCTTGTTGTGACAAGTCACCGTGGTATTCATCAACACTATGACCAGCTCCTTGCAGTTGACTGGTCAGTTCTGCTGCTGTACGTCTGGTGCGAACAAAGATTAAAGCCGATTCTGGGTCTTCCATTTCTAGAATAGGCTGTAATGCTTTAGCTTTTGTCCAGTGGCGTGGTACAAGATAAGCTACCTGATTAATTTTGTTAGGAGCGGCTTTTGGCTGCTCAACGGTTACTGTTACTGGTGAATTTAAGAACCTGTTCACCAGTTGGCGAATTGAAGGTGGCATTGTTGCCGAGAACAGAGCCGTTTGGCGTTCTTTTGGTGCTTGAGAGAGAATTTTCTCTACATCGTCGATAAAGCCCATGCTCAACATTTCATCGGCTTCATCTAACACCAACCATTTCACCCGATCCAGCTTTAAATGACCTCTTTCCAGTAAGTCTATAACTCGCCCTGGCGTACCTACGACCATGTGAACGCCGCGTTTGAGTTGTAATATTTGACGGTCTATCGATTGACCACCATAGATTGCTAAAACCCGCAATCCTTGGTTTCCAATGAAGTCACTGATAGCATCGTGAACTTGAATAGCTAACTCACGAGTCGGCGTCAAAACTATAGCTTGGACAACTTTTTGAGTCACATCCAGCCGATCTATAATTGGCAGGGAAAATGCCGCCGTTTTTCCTGTTCCAGTTTGGGATTGACCTACGACATCACGCCCCTGCAGTAGGTGCGGGATTGCTTGGGTTTGGATGTTAGTTGGTGCGGTAAAGCCTAGTTTTTCTAACTGCTGAACACACTCTTGTGAAATTCCTAAATCTAGAAAAAGATTCATCAACTCTCCTATATTTTTATTTGGTTTTTCGATCAGTCATTTGTGAGACCAGTCGGTGAAGGCGGGTTTCCCGCGCTTCGGGAACTGGCAACTGAAGCAGCCTCTGTTGGAGGAGATACCCGTAAGTCCTGCGGAGGCTTGTGCCAACGCGAGTGCGTCTGGTGACAGGAGAAGGGTCTTTAGCCATTTGTTATTTGACAAATGACAACTTAGTTGGTGACAACTTGACCATAAAGGTCGTAAGCATCAGCCTCTTGGATAGCTACTGGTACGATTGTTCCTAAGCGGGCTTCCCCATGAACAAAAACCTGTCCGTCTACTTCTAAAGAAAATCTGCCAGAACGACCGATGAATTCTCCTGTTACAGGGTTTTCTTGTTCAATCAGAACAGGTACCACTTTGCCAATTTCCTGTTGATTCTTCTTCAAAGAAATCGGCTGTTGGAGTTCCATCACCGCGTTTCGCCGCTCATCCATGACGAATTGAGGCAGCTGATTTGGTAGGTTGTAGGCAGGCGTTCCTTCTTCTGGTGAAAAGGTGAAGACACCTACATGGTCGAATTCGTGATGCTGGACGAACTGCAACAGATGCTCAAAATGCTCTTGTGTTTCTCCTGGAAAACCGACAATAAACGTCGTTCGCAGCACAGCTGAGCTTAACGCTTCTTTAATGCGTTCAATAATCCCATCGTTCACCCGTCCTTGCCAGGGACGATTCATAGCGCGGAGAATGTCTGGATGGGAATGTTGTAAGGGTAAATCCAGGTAAGGTAAGACATTAGGTGACTCCTGAATTGCCGCTATCACATCTGGGGTCAGTCCGGTTGGATAGGCATAATGCATACGAATCCAAGGCACATCCACTTTCCCCAAAGCAAGGAGTAATTCGGCTAACTTCGGCTTGCCATAAATATCAATACCGTAATTAGTGGTAATTTGGGAAATTAAAATAATTTCCTGTACACCTTGACTTGCTAACTGCTCTGCTTCGGTAACGATTGATTCAATGGTACGCGATCGCTGGTTTCCCCGCACCTTGGGAATAATGCAAAAAGCACATCGGTAATCACAACCTTCGGCAACTCGCAGGTAAGCCACCCCTTCTGTTGTGGTGCGATAACGAGGTGTGGTTTCATCAGCAATGTAGGTTGGTTGTGAACTGACTAGCTCAAGGCGCTGACCTTGTTCTACCTGCTGAATGACATCTACTATTTTGTGATAATCCCCCGTTCCTACCACGGCAACTGCTTCTGGCAACTCTTCCAATAACTGCTTTTGAAAGTGCTGCGCCATACAGCCCGCGATAACGATTTTTTTGTCTGCTTCTGCCAGTTCCACTAGGGTTCTGACAGATTCTTCTCTTGCTGCTTCAATAAAACTACATGTATTGACTATAACATAGTCTGCTAATTCTTCATTAGAATCTACGCCGTAGCCTGCTTCTACTAGCAGTCCTAGCATGTGTTCTGTATCAACTCGATTTTTCTCGCAGCCTAGGTGAGAAATTGCAATTGTTGGTTTGTCACCCATATTAAGGAAAAGTCTTTAGTTATTTTCATGAACTTCAACGGTTTGAGCGTTAATTTCTCGCTTGGGATACCTCTATTGAGGTCTAAACCTCTTGAGCTAGCTATGACCTCCTAGTCATAGACATCCTGAGGGAGCTACGACTTAAATGGAGATGGAGTTCATGCTATGATAGCTTCACTAGTTTGTTGGTCAAGAGAAAATAAGTAAACTTTCTATAAGTTTGACACCAGTCGTTAATCTTTTTTTTTATCGCCTGTTGGTATTTTACATTACCGCAACTTGTGTGTTGTTAATCAACCACTGGGAAGCCACTCTCGAAATAACATTGGTCAGGTTTATGAGCGGAATCATCCATCTCACTCTCAGCCAAGGTGTGTGGCGATTTTGAGAAGTCGCTACCCTGAGGGAAATAGCACGTGATTACGCTTACAAGAGCGGTAATGCTACCCTTTTACTCAGGCAATGCTTGTACAGGTGGTAGGCGGAATGCCTTCTCCACGGGAAGCTGCCTCGCGTCTGGTGAGTGGCAAACTCCTCTTCTCTTCTATCCAAATACCATCTTAACATATCTTATGGAAAATGTGACGCCAAATTCCATCCTAAGGAGGAGGTACGCAATTCAAGACTTAAGATAGAAGAAACCAGTGCTGTAAGTTGTTATGAGTGCTAGCCGGGTGCAAATAAAATGTGTGACAGCTAGTACTCGACCAACCCAAAATTGCCAGGTTGAGGTAAGCTCTTGAGGCTCAAGAAGTTCTTGAAGCAGGGGAAGAGCGTCACTTAATTAATAGTTAGTCATGAGTAAAGAGTAAATAGTCAATAGTCGAGAGTGATAATAACTAATGACGAAGGACCCTTTGGGTTCGCCAGTTGCACCTCTGTCGGGAAACCCTCGGTGTAGCGCTGGTCTCACTAAAGACTGATGACTCCGCAAAGCGGGTTAAAGACGTGGACTTATATCAGCTATTTAAAATCCGAACACCTATTATTGGCGTAGTTCATCTACTACCGTTACCGACCTCGCCCCGTTGGGGAGGTAGCCTCAGAGCAGTTGTTGATCGCGCCGAGCAAGAAGCAACAGCTCTGGCAAGTGGAGGGGTTGACGGCATTATTGTAGAGAATTTTTTCGACGCGCCGTTTACTAAAAACCAGGTCGATCCGGCGGTCGTAAGTGCTATGACCGTAGTAGTACAGCGGATACAGAATTTGGTAACACTGCCTGTGGGCATCAATGTTTTGCGGAACGATGCCAGAAGCGCAATGGCGATCGCTACCTGTGTCAAAGCGCAATTCATCCGCGTTAATGTTCTCACGGGTGTGATGGCAACTGACCAGGGAATCATCGAGGGAGAGGCTCATCAACTCCTACGCTATCGACGGGAGTTAGGCAGCGATGTGAAAATTTTTGCCGATGTATTGGTCAAGCACGCTCGTCCGTTGAGTGCTGTGAATCTCACAACAGCAGTGCAAGATACCATTGAGCGCGGTTTGGCAGATGCGGTGATTATGTCTGGCTGGGCTACTGGTCATCCTCCAAACCCAGAAGATTTGGAATTGGCATCTTCTGCTGCTAACGGCACTCCAGTGTTTATTGGCAGTGGAGCAAGTTGGGAAAATATCACGACACTGATAAAGGCAGCAGATGGTGTGATTATTTCCAGTGCTTTGAAACGCCATGGTCGTCGCGAGCAACCTATAGATCCAAATCGAGTTAGTCAGTTTGTGGAAGCTGCACGTCAAGGTTGGAACTCTAAAGGTGAAACAAAATCAATTTCCTCTATAAAGCTACACTCGTAACTAAGGAATGGGCAATGGGCAATGGGCAATGGGCAATGGGTAGTGTCTCCTTGTCCTCCCTGTCCCTTGTTTTTTTGACTTTTGACTTTTGAATTGCTTTGTCCCCTGCGACCAATGGAGTTCAGATAAGCGTTGAGTTTGGGGAAGCGCTTGGCTTACAGTTCTTGAGCACCGCAAGGGAAGAAGAATAATTTTTGACTAATGCCCGATGCCCTATACCCTATACTCTATGCCCAATGCCCCATGCCCAATGCCCAATGCCCAATTCCCCATTCCCCATTCCTAGTTCCCAATTTTTTATATAGAAGTTTATGAGTCGCCGTCGTTCTACTCCCTGGATTTATAGATGGTCGCGAATATTGATTGCCGCGATCGCATCTTTTGGTGCATTGACAACACTTTACCTGACCATAGTTAAGTTCACACAAGGATCTGCCGCTTGCCCCACCAATAGCTGTGATTTAGTACTTTCTAGCCCTTATGCTACAGTTTTGGGGCTGCCTCTAGCTTTGTTTGGCTTTCTCGCTTACGCTAGCATGGCTGTTTTTGCCTTGGCTCCTTTGGCAGTTGATCCAGTAAAAAATAAAGATAATCGAACAAAGTTAGAAAATTGGACGTGGTTGTTACTTTTGGCTGGTGCGATCGCCATGTCCGTTTTCAGTGGGTACTTAATGTACCTGCTATTTTTCACAATCAAAGCAGTTTGTCTCTACTGTCTTGCTTCAGCTATCTTCTCCCTCAGCCTCTTGGTACTGACTCTTATCGGTCGCACATGGGATGATATTGGGCAAATCTTCTTTACTGCCATTGTTGTTGGTATGGTGACGCTGATTGGTACTTTAGGCGTTTATGCCAATGTGAATAACCCAGGTGCTAAAGCTGGCTCAAATGGTGTTAGCTTAGAACCAAGCGGACAGCCAACAATTGGAGTTGGTTGGCCTATCACCACGACTTCTGGTGCAGCAGAAATTGAGTTGGCACGTCACTTAACCAAAATAGGTACTAAGGAATACGTGGCTTGGTGGTGTCCTCATTGTCACGAACAAAAGCAACTGTTCGGTAAAGAGGCGTATCCAGAAATTAAGAAAATTGAATGTGACCCGAAGGGCAAAGACGCCCGTCCAGATTTGTGCAAAGCAGCTAATATTCAAGGCTATCCTACTTGGGAAATTAACGGTAAACAATATCCCAACGTTCAGTCGTTAGATAAATTAGCTCAAGTTTCTGGTTATCAAGGTCCTCGCAATTTCAAGAACTCTCCTGACACTTTTAAGTAGTTCTCACTTGTAATCGTAGGGTGCGTTACGGCGTTTGCAATAGCGCACCACTCTACAAGTTGGATATTTTTCTAATTAGAAGTTCCTAATTTTTTTCTCGCGCATTCGGCGAAGCGAGCAAAGCACTAGCAAAGGGAAGTCCTTCTTTAAGTTTTTTGAGAACTTCCTGTTGAGGATAGTCGTTTAAAATTGTAAACCAATCGATTAACTCACTGGTGCTAATTTTTTTTGCTGTTTCTTCTTTCTCGTCCTCCATTGCTGAGCGCAATTCCAAAAAGCGGTTAATAGTGGCTTTTACAACTTCATCTGGTGATAATTCAAACCTTGCTTTAATAATTTTGATAAGTTGTTCACGCTTAGGAAACTCAATGTAATGATACAGACAGCGACGCAAAAATGCACTGGGAAGGTCTTTTTCTTGATTAGAGGTAATGAAAACAATTGGTGGTGCATCGGGATTCGCTTTTAACCAGCGCCGAGGACGCACATCTTTGATTTCAAAACATTGGTCTTCTAAAGCGAGTAACAAGTCGTTAGGAAAGTCTGTATCCGCTTTGTCAATTTCGTCAATCAAAACTATAGTTCGACAGTCTTTTTCCTCAAAAGCATAGCCGAGTGGTCCGTATTCGAGATATTTTTCAGGATTCGCAGGGTCAGTTTCATCGTCCTCAATTCCCACTTTTGCCAGTTGTGCAGCTTGTAGTCTTCCGATGTAGTCATAAGTGTAAAATCCATCTTGAGCTTTGCTAGTTGACTGCACATTCCAAAGGCGGTAACGCCATTCCAAATCAGATTTTTCCTGACTACTGAATTCGTAGAAAACAGCGCGAGCAAGCTCACTTTTTCCGCTACCTGGTTCTCCTTCCAGCAGCAATGGACGATTTAGGCGGATTGCTAAATTCACTGCTTCTTTAAGAGAATTATCGGGATAGTAAGGATACAGTTTGCGTAGCACCTGCTCATTCCACTCTCCGACGCTAGGTTGAACTTCTCCGGTATATTCTAAGGATATCTTTGCCATAGGGAAAATTCTGTTGTCCTACACTCAAAGTAGCGATACATTTCTAGAAGTAACTTTTCTGAACTACCGTGACTTTTGTTGATTAGGCTATTCGCAATTGTTGCTTCCTGTCCTAACAATGGCTGTCCGAGTTTTATCGCAATTTTTGGTAGTACTTGAGCCACATCTCTTACTCCAAAAGAATGTTCTGGGGGCAGTTCAGTAATTTGTTCAGACAAGGTAGAACTTTTTTGCCATTTTTCTTGCCAATCATTGTTGCAATGACTAGCTAATAAGAACATCAATAACATACCAGTATTTTTGGGAACTTGGCTAACTAAAGGCTGCCAAAACTCTTCTATCAATTGTTCTAAGCGTTCTAAATCATAAGTGTCAATATCAAGAAGAAGAAGCAGATTTTCTTGCTTCAAAAGCTTGACAAGTTTTGTTTGACAATATTCTGTGTGAAAGCGATTTTTTAATTCTCCAATTCTCAATGAGGAGTACTGCGAACCCGTTAGAGAAATCGGTTGGCATTTCAGACGCATAGTGACATAAATCTCTGCCTCTAGTCGCCTCAACATCCAAGTTCGACTGTAATGACATGGATTAGCAATTAAAAAAGCTCTTTTTTGGTTCGCTAAGTTACTCAGGAGTAAATCAATTTGTTGTTGATGATTGAATAAGCTTAAGCCTTCGAGTAAACGAGTTTGTTTAGTACTATCTTTGGTATAGATGAGAGGAAGAACAGCAACACTAGACCAATCTTCTATTCCTAATGCTTCGCAAAAAGCAAGAAAAACATCCTTATCAATTTCTTTGCCTTGCAGAAATATTTGCCAATTTCTATATGTAATTCCTTTAAGATGAATATCTTTTGATTCAATGAATTGCAAAAACCGCCCAATAGTGATGTGTAGAGTATTCCTAGTTTTTAATCTATTAAGATACTCCCAAACTTTATTGGTTGAGTCAGAAGTAAAAATATTCTTTTGTAATAAAATTTGAAGCTGTTCAATGCAGAGGCGGGTGTCATCTTCACTTGTTACTGGAAGATTTTCTTTTACTGCTCGCCTGAATTGCTGCTGACTGGTGATAACCAGAGCTTCGCTGTTTTGGTCTTTAGTCCATCTCTTGTCTTCTCTACACTTATTAATCTTTTCTATCCCTTCTTTTGAAGCTCTGATTTTTACCATTACCTATTAGCGATCGCTTGCTTCAACTAGCTCCTGATCAGATCCTGATCAGATTTTTACACATACAGATAACGCTGGCTTAATCAGAACAGAAAACATTAAGCGCGTCAATCAAATGAAAGTAATTAAGTCCAGCCAACCTAGTTCCAGCAACTCTAAACAGAACTATCTCCAACAACGGATTCGTCGAGCTAAGTTAGCCGTTAAGGCATTTTTAGGAGCGACAGTATTCAGTGGGATTGTCACCTTGTTTAGTGTATACGTTGCTATCTCTGGTGACATTCCAGAGGGAGTGGAAATCAGCAAAGTAGGAATGATGTCCACTCTATAATTGACAAAACGGACTAAGGATGCTACCGACTGTCTTGAGCAGGTTATCAAAGATGCAATGGAGAAAGACGAAGCGGAAAAGAACTCGTGAATGAGTGTTTGATACTCATGAGTGAGTGTTTGCTCCTCATGGGTGAGTGTTTGCTCCTCATGGGTGAGTGTTTGCTCCTCATGGGTGAGTGTTTGCTCCTCATGGGTAAGTGTTTGCTCCTCATGCTGGAGTGTTTGATACTCATGAGTGAGTGTTTGCTCCTCATGCTTGAGTGTTTGATACTCGCGGCTAAGTGCTTGATATTCGCGCTTGAGTGTTTGATACTCATCCATGAGCAATACGTTCAGATACCCGACTTCTTGGAGAAGTCGGGTATCTTGTTGTTCACGAATCATTTAGGCTGGCTATAGCAGCTTTCAGTTATAAGTCGATAGGGTGGTAGTTCACCACTGGAGATTTCCACCAGTTGTTTTGTTGTACAAGTGTATGAACTTGCCAATTAGGGTCTAATTGAGGGTAATCTAGACGGTAATGTCCTCCTCGGCTTTCGGTTCTAAAAGCAGCACTTTTGAGAATTAAAAAAGCGATATCTAGTAAATTGCGGGTTTCTGCCCACAATCGCAATTGTCGTTCAACATCAGGTATATCTAAACGAGCTGATTCTGTCGGACGTAAAGACAGCAAAAATTGACTCACAGGCAAAGAAGTATAATCTTGTTGCCAAGACTCAAGAGTTGCGATCGCTGCTTCCAAACTAGATTGCTCTCGGCAAATACCAGCATTTTGCCACACGAGACGTGGTATTTTATCTCGCAAAACTTCTAAGTATTCTTGCTGAGGCTGCCATTGATCTACATCAGCACAAAACTCTTGCGTATGAAGTTCTGGCAGGTCTGACAGTTGACTCACATCTGGAATCTGAAGATGTGCCATTTGTGCGCCAAATACAATACATTCTAGTAGAGAATTACTTGCAAGACGATTCGCTCCATGCACTCCAGTACTTGCAGTTTCTCCGACTGCGTATAAACCAGGAATATTTGTCTGATTCATCAAATCGCTCACAATACCACCCATCCAGTAATGGGCAGCAGGGGCGACGGGAATGGATTCACAGAAGACATCCACACCCCAATGTTGACAAACTTTAATAATATTGGGAAAGCGGTGGCGGATTCTTTCAACAGGAATGGGGCGCATATCTAACCACACATGAGCAGTTGCTGGATCGGCACAAGTGTGTTGTAAATGCCTAAAAATTGCACGACTGACCACATCTCTGGGAGCAAGTTCGCCTGCTGGGTGATAGTCAAAAGTGAAACGTCGCCCTTCGTTATCAATAAGGTGCGCCCCCTCACCGCGCACAGCTTCACTAATGAGAAAGCGACCTGGTTTTGTCAAAGCAGTGGGGTGGAATTGTACAAATTCTAAATCTCTCAGAATCGCCCCAGCACGCCATGCGATCGCGACTCCATCACCTGTGCTGACAGCAGGGTTTGTGCTTTGGGCAAACACCTGACCCCCTCCACCTGTTGCCAAAACGACAGCATTTGCTTTTATCCATCTAACGTGACCTTGATAAAACAGGCTAATCCCTTGACATCTGTGTGTTTCTGGTTCTAGCCATAAACTCAGTGCCAAAGCTTGTTGAATCACTTGAATGTTTTGGCGTCGCAGGACTTGGGCTGTGAGAGTGGTGGTGACTTCTCTACCTGTTGTATCTGCGGCGTGAAGAACGCGGTGGTGGGAATGAGCAGCTTCTAGGGTTAAAGCCAATTGGTTGTCATGACGGTCAAAGGCTACCCCTAGGTTGACAAGGGACTGAATGCAGCTAGGAGCTTGTTTGGCAAGAAATTCTACCGCAGGGCGATCGCACAAACCGACACCTGCTTGCATGGTATCTTCAATGTGTAGATAAGGAGAATCTTCTGGAGCGATCGCTGCAGCGATACCACCCTGCGCCCAATCACTTGCTGAAAGAGAAACTGTTTCTTTGGTAATCAAGCCGATTTTCAGCTCGGCAGGTATGCACAGTGCTGTGTATAGTCCTGCAGCACCAGCACCGACAACAATAACATCAAATTGGCTTTTAATATCTATTTGAGGCAAGGCAGGGAGTGTGGGGCAGTAGGGGGGATGAGGGGGATGAGGGAGATGAGGAGGATGAGGGGGATGAGGAGGATGAGGGGGATGAGGAGGATGAGGGAGATGAGGAAGTCATTGCTCCCCCTGCTCCTCTGCTCCCCTGCTCCTCTGCTCTTCCTTGTCCCCTTATCCTTTTCCCTCTTGCTGAATAAATTAATTCCCACTCCAAGGAAGGAGTGGGTGATAGCGGTTTAATGAGCTGTAAGTGTGATTATTTGTAGATACCGTTGTTGAAGCGATCGTCTCCTTCGGTATAGGCAGCTTCCACTTCTGACACGGTAAAGTGGTCTAGGTTGGCTTGCA
This sequence comes from Iphinoe sp. HA4291-MV1, assembly GCA_019359415.1. Classification (GTDB taxonomy): domain Bacteria; phylum Cyanobacteriota; class Cyanobacteriia; order Cyanobacteriales; family Nostocaceae; genus Brasilonema. The sequence goes on from JAHHHH010000016.1 coordinate 11,282, forward strand.
GAACTTGTGTCTGACGTTCGCTCAATCCGGTAATACCCAACACATCCTCAACGTTTTGGTAAGGAGCATTCGTGATGATTTTCCTTGCGAGGGTGGGATATAGTCCTGGATACTTTTGAAAGGCTCGCACGTTGGTATTATTCAAATCAATTTTTTTACCATAAACATCTGCCAGTTTATAATCTGCAGGGTTGCGGAGAGTTTGACCCTCAACTGCTAGAACTGGAACTGAACGAAAAGCAATTGAATTGAAATCAGCTGCTTGAGCTGTTTGAGCCGTTCCCAGCCATCCCAAGCATCCTAACAACAAACTAAACACTGTTAATAAACGCGCTAATCGTTTCACGATTTCTTTACCTCTTTCTATCCACTCTAAATGAAATAAAAGCTTTAAGCTAAAAGCACTCAGCGTGCAGAAAGTTCTGAGTTATGAGTTATGAGTGACGCTTTTGCCTCCTCTTGAAGGAGCTATGAATTGCACACTCTTCGGCTTCCCGTAGGATAGGGTGGAGCCAGCATCAGTTTCGGTGGTCCTTTGTACTCAGAACTGCTTTGGCTGATAGCCGATAGCTTAATCAACACAGCAGTATCAGAAACTAATATACAGCGTATTAATATCCACAATTCTCACCGCTACTTGCCTTAACTGTACTTTTGCTAAAAATTATTTCTTGTGGCAAAACTTTACAAAAAGCGGATGCAGTTCTGCCTGGTGCTATACCAACGTATATTTCTTTACTTGAAAGAATGGAGGTATTTAGGATTAACACAAAGATTTCCCCAAGAAACACCAAGCATATGGTCGTAGTCGTGTTTATCTCAATCAGTACAGAGGGAAGTTCAGTAGACCGAAAAGATTTCTAGAAGGCTTACCATTGGGGCATTCTGGCGGATTGTATACAATCCGCCAGAATGCCCGTATCATCTGCGTTTTGAGCAATAGGGTTGTAGATGAGTTCTCCTGCTAAGGTAAGCGATCGCTCGACCCTGTGCCCAAAACATCGCCCCAAACCCTCATTCTTGCGTTGACTGACAAAAGTTTTCGGTCTACTGAAGTTTTACAAGTACAAGAGCGAGTTGCTTCCTTTGGGGGATAGAATTTTAGACTCTTTAACAAAATTTTACTATACCACGTTTGGAGGGTTAACAACGCGGATTTTGTATGTAATTCGTTAGTCTTGCTCCCAACGATTTTGATAATGACTTTCATTTCTTACTCATGCAACTACTGTACCGATGTTCAACCTAGAACCGCAGCTAGCAAAAATAGGCAATCTACCAAAATAGTACTCAAAACTGCTCCACTAAAAGCGTACCAGTGCCGCTGCTTCCAAGATAAAGGCAAAATCCCTACCGTTAACAAGACTATGGCGAGAACTAGCGCCCAAGCTTGTCCCCAAGGTGTGTGGACTTGCGCCACAGCGCTTTGTAAAATTGGTGTCACTTCAGATGTTGATTCTACCCACATGATTTGACGCCAATAGGGGATTAAATCTACCAAGTAGAAATACACATCAGTTAACACTGTACCGAGTAAAGAACCTAAATAAAACCAGTTACCTATTTTCCCCCAGTTTCGACTGAGACACCACAATGCAAACGGCAAACCTATTGACTCTACGGGTAAATGCCATAACGGTTCCCAGCGCAACCAACCCCAGTAAATTGAGCCTGCTAACCAACTCCAACTAAATCCTAAGAGCAAATCTCCCCACACATATGTCGCGTCCCTCGACATGAAATGAAAACTCAGCCATACCCAACCTGCTGTTAGGGCTAAACTCAGCCACGGAAGCGATCGCACGAGTGGCGCTTCTATAAACACGGGTACAGACACCAAAAAGACAGCCGCTGCAAATACTAACCATGCTGGTTGGAAGGCGACTTTCCACAACAAAGGAACATCAGCGCTTTTTGTTACCTGGACTGGCTGAATCGTAGAAGTAGAAGCAGCGTAAGAAGATAAAGTATTGTTAACCAAAGTTTTGAAAAATTGTTACTTATCTTTATATTATTTAAGATATCACAACGTAAATCCTCCCTAAGGGCATTTTGATCTAGCCTAATCTAAGAATGTCAGGACTTACGCAAAGAAACCCGGTTTCTACCAAAAATTGTTTGTTTTGTAACCAAATACGAACGAAGAAACCGGGTTTCTGACAGATTCTGCGTAAGTCCTAAATGTGTTATGGTAGTAGGCATTTCATTCACGTGTTTTTATTTTGGGGGAAATTTGCTCCATTCATTTCTCCCTCAGCCTGAACAAATCCATGAGATACCTAACGGCTTACGTTTTACCTGACAAACCAACGAAAACAGCGTAAATAAAGACAGTGAACATGGGTAAAGGAATGGCTCTATCAAAACATCAATCGTTTTTACTTTTAAGTGTTGCATCCGCGATTATCTCAGTTGTCGCAGTACCAATAAAAGCTCTTAGCACTCAGCCCAACGTAGCGGCAAATGGAGTGCAACAAATGAATATTTTTCAAGCTCTTGTTTTAGGATTTGTGCAAGGAGCTACAGAATTTCTGCCTATTAGTAGTACAGCACACTTGAAAGTTGTGCCCGTAGTTCTTGGCTGGGGTGATCCAGGGGTAGCTTTTACCGCTGTGATTCAACTTGGGAGTATTGCAGCTGTACTATGGTATTTTTGGAGCGATTTGACACAACTTGTTAAGGGAGCAATAAAAGCGATCACCCGTTCTGATTACCAAGACAATGACTTTCGCGTCACTTTAGGAATTCTCATAGGAACATTGCCAATTGTCTTTTTTGGACTTCTTATCAAAAAGCTTATTCCTGATTTTGATAATTCACCATTGCGGAGTTTAGGTGCGATCGCAGTTGCCTCAATTGTTATGTCCCTGTTGTTAGGAATAGCAGAAAAACTGGGCACGAGAAAGCGGGAATTTAGTCAACTGGATATGTTAGATGGGATATTGATGGGATTTGCTCAATCTTTAGCGTTAATCCCTGGTGTTTCTCGTTCCGGTTCCACCTTGACAGCAGGATTATTTATGGGTTTAGAAAGAGCAACTGCAGCTAGGTTTTCTTTTTTGCTGGGCATTCCTGCTATTACTTTAGCTGGGTTAGTTGAGTGCAAAGATATTTTTAAAGAAGGATTAGGGGGTGCAGGAGTAGTTCCTCTAGTCGTTGGCGTCATTTCAGCTGCAGTATTTTCTTATATAGCGATCGCTGGATTGTTGCGCTTTTTAAAAACCCGAAGCACTTGGATATTTATTTGGTATCGTTTGGTGTTTGGCGTACTAATACTAGGGGCGATTGGAGCAAGATTATTGGAAAATGTTTGATTAGATTTCTGGCAATAATCTGGTTTTAGAGCTATTTAAAACCGCAGATAAACGCGGATGCACGCAGATAAATACAGATAAATTATCTGCGTGTATCTGCTTCCATCTGCGGTTTCATTTTCAAAAAAATTGACTTTTTCAAGAGTTATCTACTGCTGACAGTGCTACTTTTAGTTGCTGACAAGCTTTTTCAATCGCATCTACACTACCAGGATTCACAAGTCCATAGTAGTCGAACTCGTAGACTCGATTATTTTTTGTAGCTTTAAGTTGATTCCAAAAAGATTCTGACTTGAAAGATTTTAATAGCCCAGGTTGAGGACTAACAACAATTAAAACCTCTGGATTTGCTTCTAAAACTTTCTCAGCAGAGAGCGTTACATAACCAGGTATTGAGATTTTACCTTGTAAATCTGCTGACACATTTTTTGCTTGAAATTTCTCTAGCAAATTTCCTGCCCAACTTTTTTTGCTTGGTGACAAAATTGGTTGACGGCTAACCAGCACTAATGTAGAAAGATGCTGAGTCGGCTTATCAGGTAAAAAAGTTTGATAGCGATTTAATAGCGGTGTTGGATCAGCATTAACTATTTTTGCCAGAGTTTTGGTTAAATTTTGTAATTTATCCCAACTATCAACCTTGGTGAGTAAAGTTGTCATACCAAGTTCTTTGAGTTTGTCGGTAGTCAGGTTAGAAAAACCTTCAGCACCAATAACCAAATCCGGTTTCAATGCTACGATTTTCTCTAAATTTGGTGTTGCTTGTCCCTCACTCACACGGGGAATATCTTTAAATCGTGAGTCATTTTTGAATAAACTGCTACCAGCTATTCCAACTATTTTTGTGCTATCAAGTTGATAAGCAATATCAGATGAAAGAGATGTGAGGGTAATAATTCTTTTGGCTGGGTGCTGGGATTGCTGCGATATAGAGGTAGGACTTGCATCTGTATTTTTTATCTGTTCACTCGTTGCATTTGTGCAAGCAAAAATGCTCAAACTTAACCACAGTATTAACCCAAACAGTATGAAACGACGTTGCATAATCACCCCATAATTTTTATTCATTGCTAGATGCAGCTTGGTATTCATCACCAATAGCAGCTAAGGAGCAAATTTGCAAACCAACTGGCGTTTCTAATACGGCAACTTCTATACCCAAAACATCAGCTAAATTTCCAGGCGTTAAAACTACCTTTGGTTCTCCGACTGCCCAGATTGTACCTTGGGACAACAGTGCAATGCGAGAGCTATACCTTGCCGCCAAATTCACGTCATGCAACACTGTGATAATTGATAACTCTTGTTCCTTGTTGAGTTGTTTGAGTAGTTCGAGTAACTGTAACTGATAGCGGATATCTAAATAAGTCGTCGGTTCATCCAACAGCAGAACTTGCGGATCTTGAGCTAACGCTAACGCCAAAAAAGCTCTTTGTCGCTCACCACCGGATAATTGTTCTACAGAGCGATCGCATAAAGATTGCATCCGTGTTAATTGTAAGGCTTTCTCTACTTTGTCTCTATCTTGTGCGTCTAATTCCCATTGCCACCAAGGTTGATGGGGTGTGCGTCCTAAAGATACCAACTGTCGTACTGTCAACCCCACAGGTATTGTTTGCTGTTGTGGTAATAACGCCAGTTTTTGAGCGACAGTAGTAGCCTTTTGGGTGTGAATAGCTTTCCCATCCAGCAGCACAGCGCCTGTTTGTGGTTTCAACAGGCGACTCATGAGTTTTAGGAGAGTGGATTTTCCTGAACCATTCGCACCCACTAGACTCAGCCATTCTCCTGCTTGGAGTGCGATTTGGATTTCTTGGACAATCGGTTTACCTGCGTATCCACCAGTAAGATTGTGTGTTTCTAATAGCATTGAAGAAAGTTAAGGAACAAAACTATAGAGTGTTAACCTCAACGAATTCAAACTCACAAGCCCTCGAAGCAGGTTCTACGGTAAATGGCGCAAAAGTAACCAAAGGTAAAAGTGTTGGGTTGCGTAACAGTTCTTTTGCTAACAAAAATCCTGCAATTGTCCAAGTTTGATATTTTTTGGCTTGTTTCCCAATGAGTCGCCCTTTCTTACCGTCGTAATACTCTGGCCATTCATCTAGATGTAAGCGTTCTTGTGCAATTTCAATAGCCTTGTGTGCAAGTTCCATTCTATTCGTTTTTACAGCAGCTGCTGATAATAACCACAATAAGACTGGCCAACTTCCACCATTATGATACGACCAGGGTATGTTTTTGGGATCACATCCAGTGACAATCCTATATTCTTCATGCTCTAAAGCTGGAAAACAAATTTTCATGGGCATATCTCCCACCAAATCCTCCCATCGCTCCTCAATGAGATTCATAATTGCTTGTGATTGTTCTTCACTGGCAAGATCTGAGACAATAGCCATCATGTTTCCTAAAGAAAAGAAGCGAGTATCTAGCTGCGAAGGTCCAACATTTCCCGCTAGATAACCTCCTTTTGTTGGCAGCCAACCGGCTAATTCATAATAAGGTAGTGAATCTGCATATACATTGAAGGGATTAGCTGCTGCTTTGCCATACTCTTCGCTCTTAAAGCGATAAATCTTATTTAAGCGATGGAGATCCATCCAATAATGCTGGCGAATATGAGCTTGTAGAAGCGGTAAGCGATTGTCAATAGCTGTAACAATATCTTCATTACCCTGACAAACCAGCAGTTCTCTAGCAGCACGCAATGCAGCAAAAAATAGAGATTGAATTTCCAATGGATGTCCATAGATACCCATACGACGGTCAATCATACAAGCACCATCTGGAACTAACAGCGTCGGGTACATCTCAAACCGAGTTGCCAAGCACAGTTCCATAATTAATCTCAGACCGTGTTGGAATTCTGGTTGATAGGCTAGAGAAAAATTTTTTGTAGCAACGACATAAGCACGCAATAAAATAACCCACCACAAGCAGGAATCAACAGGTGTGACTCGTGCAATAGCGTGTTCGCCAAAATCAGGTTCTAGATATTCTTCTTCAGTTTCGCATACAACTTTAAAGCTAGCTGGCATTAAACCTCGACCTGGCTTATAAGCATTCAATTGCTTTTCTTTAGGCTGTAACCTGAGAGTTTCTTCTAAAAAGTTGCGGACAATATCCGTTCTACCTTTAATCAGAAAAATTAAAGCTGAAGATACAAAATCCCGGACAAAACATTGGTCATAATTCAGCGCTTCTACCATCACATCATAAGCAGCTACTGTCCCTATAGGGCGACCTCTATAGTAAAGAATTGACATTTCTAGCGCTGTCCAAGCCTCTTTTTCTACACTGTCACTCGATAACAAGTCATCTAATTGCATTTGGGGAACAACTCCATCTGTCTCGTCAATTCTGATTTGGTCATCAATGCAACAATTTTTAAATTATTGCTGCTATTCTCATCATAACAATGATGATTTATTGAATAGCAAACACAGACTGCTAGGGAGCATCCCAATGCATGTAAAAATGCCTTTTTTTGTAACTAATAGTTAAGTTATGAGTTGTCAGAATTGCTTCGTTCATTTGGGAAAGGATGGGCGAGAGTTACGACGCAAAATTACCCAAGTCACAACAGGAGTCCCTATCAAAGCGGTAACAGAATTTAAAGGTAACACCATTTGACTGCCTGGTAGCTGTGATATCAAATCTGCAATTAATGCTAGAATTGCACCCATTAAGGTGACAGCAGGGACTAACGCTCGATGATCCGAAGTGTTGAACAGACTGCGACAAAGGTGAGGAATCACCACACCTAAAAAGGCGATCGGTCCGCAAAAGGCGGTAATCGTACCTGCTAAGATGGAGGCAGTAATAATAATCCAAAATCTTGCTTGTTGCACATCTAAACCGAGACTGCGTGCGTAAGCTTCACCGAGAAGGAGTGCATTCAAAGGCTTGGATAGCATGACCGAAACTAACAACGCTATCAGTAGCACAGGCGCTAAAACTAGCATTTGTTGCCAGGTGACACCACCAAAACTGCCAAAAGTCCATTGTAAGTATGATTGGATTTGCTGAGTTTCACTCAAATGCAGCAAGATACTCACAATAGCACTCGTTGCATAGCCAAACAACAACCCCAAAATCAGCAACGTCATTGTGTCTTGGACGCGGCGAGAAACAAGTAACACTAACCCCAACACTGCTGCTGCACCCACACTCGCCGCCACGACTAAACCAAAATCGCCAATCACTCCTAAATCTTTTAACAACGTACCCACACCCGTTACACTTGTTGTTAACACCACCAACGCGACTCCTAAAGAAGCACCAGAACTAATTCCTAATACAAAAGGTCCCGCCAAAGGATTTCTAAAAAGTGTTTGCATTTGTAACCCACTCACGCCTAAAGCTGCACCAGCAAGAGTTGCGGTTAAGGCTTTGGGGAGACGAAATTTCAGAATAATATTAGTCCAAGTTGCTTTTTCTGCTTTTCCTCCTAGTAATATAGTCATCACTTCCTGGGTGGGAATACGGACTGAACCCAACGCTAAATCTAGTAAAAAAGCGAAAATCAAGCCGACAAGTAAAGTGAAAAAAACTAGAGAGTGTATCCCTAATATATTCTGAATGTTTGCTGGAAAAAATCTTTTTAATTTGTACTTAATTAGGGACATGGTAAACAGTTTGTCAAAAATAAATAGCTAGAATCTTAATTTGGCAGAAAGCTTATTTTGGAGACAGCTTGCCAAGTTTACGATAGTAAACGAGCTCATTATTAGGTAAAATTTCTGGATGTAAAATTTTAATCAAGTCGGACAAGACGACATCAGGGTTACTGGTTCCACCCTCCCAGTAGTCGTTACCACCACGCTCGTTGACACGAGCGTTGTTATTGTAAACATGACCCTTTTTCACAGCTGCAAAATCAGCATAGCGATTATCGTCAGCAATGACATCTTTTAAATTCTGCCAAGACTGATTGACATTTAACCAGTAATCTGATTTGGCAGCACGTTCAAAAACATCTTCAAATGACAAAGGTATACTACCAGAAGAATTATCTGCACAAAGGTAGTCTGCACCCGTATCAGCTAAATATTTCGCTACATAACTTTTACATCCTGGCGTATACCAAATACCTTTAAAGTTGAATCCTGTAAAGACAGTCGGACGCTTTTTGATAGATTTGGTTTTGGAGGCTATGGCTTCATATCTGGTAGCGATTTCACTAAAGGTTTTTTGAGCAATTTCTTCCTGATTAAAAAACAAAGCGGTAAACTTCAACCATTCTGCATGTCCCAGCGGGGACGTTTCCATGTATTCGGCATTTATCGCTACCTTCAAACCAGCTTCTAACAGCTTAGGATGACTATCTGTCTGTGGATTTCCCACACCATAAGTCATGACCAAATCTGGATTGATTTCTAATATTTTTTCGACATTTAGACTCTCATTGTTGCCAACCTCTGCTATTTTACTTGCTTTTATCTTATTAACAACTTCCGCTGTATTGACTCTTTTAGTATCACTGACGCCAATCAGTTTATCTACTACACCTAATTTGGCTAAGTGTGGTAAATGAGTCGTAGAAAGAGAGACAACCGTATTTATAGGTACTGTGATTACCTGACTTTTCTTAAATCCTTCTGGTGCAGGTGTCCCACATTGCACTAAAATATATTGAAAACTTATCTGTGCATCCCGCCAGGGATTTTTTACCATCACAACTTTATAGTTTTTGTAATATTTCACCTCAAAACCAGTGGCATAATTTACGGTAACTTTCTCAGGAAAATAGTCGGTTTTTGAATTATAAATTTGAACGCATCTTTTGATATCTGTTGATGTAGTGGGAGGGATTGTTGTGCTGTGACAAGCAACAATCAAAACAGCAATCAACAGGAATTGACACAAGAAAGTGAGCAATTTGGCTTTGTGAAGTATTGTAGTTCTCATCGGAAAGTTTTGCAGAAATAACCACTTATAAATACAGATAAGCACTAATAATTTATCTGTGTTTATCTGCTTGCATCCGTGATTACTTTGTTTCAACTGACTCTGGAGGATAGCAATGTGCAGTTACTTTTTTACCTTCGACCAAATGTTGATTGACAATAGTTTCAGTCACCTCTGGTTTGACGCGAGTATACCAAGTCCTATCCTCTGAATAAAACACAACTGGGCCAAGTTTGCAAACTTCCAAACAACCAGAAGTTCTTACTTCCACATCCAAACCAGCTTTTTCAACTGCTGCTTTTAGTGCATCAAAAGTAGGTTTCCAATTTTGGGAAGGAAGACAACGGGTAGACGTGCAAACAGATATGTAAGGATGCTTCAGGAAATTTTTTAGAAACGGAATTGGCTTTTTACCTAACACATAGATATCTCGTAGTTCTTCGTAAAGCTCTAATTTTGCTAAGTTCGGCTTACCTTCCGGTAATAAGTTTTCTCCCTCGACATAGGGATTAGGCAAGAAGATAGTCATCAAATTCTCACTTGCACCATTCCAAAAATCAATTCCCCAACTTCTAGGAATTCCTTCTGCATTAAACCGTCGATAAAAAGCAGCACGACTGACTTGACGCTGTTTCCTTAATTCTAGTGGTGTCTGAGAATGGGGACCACCTAAATTTGCTTCAATACATAAGTGAAGATGCCAACTTTCTGTAACTACGGTGAGGTATCCATCATAAAGAATACAAATCTTGGGTGCAGCAGGAAATTCCAATTCCAACACGCCACCTTGTACAATATGTCCTACACCTACCTGATGCCAATTCTGCTGAAATAAGGTGTAAAGTAGTGATGATAAAACGTCGCAACTGCAATCAAAATCTTCATATTCGATGTATCCTCCTGTTAGCGAAGGTTCGCTTACAACATGATTTAATGGTGTTACCCAAGGATGAAATTCACTCATAGTCATTTTGGATTGGGAATTGTTAGTTGTTGATGGTTGAGAGTTAGTTGAACTACCAACCAGTTCCTTATTAGCATCTAAAATGTGGCATTTAAACCCACTTGAAAAACTCTCCCTGCATCAGGATAACCAGGAAATAGTTGATACCGTTGGTTAAAGATATTGTCTACACTACCAGTAAGTATCAAGTTATCATTCAGAGGAATTCGCGTTTTGAAATCAAAAGTCGTATATCCAGACAAAGATTCAGTGTTGGTATTGTTGGTAGGATATGCACCGAGGGAGTGCATGAGGATTCCTGCATATAAACCTAGAGGTGTTTCATAAGAAATTCCCAAATTTAAACTATCTGCACCTGCAAATCTCAATTCTTTGTCTTTTTCGGCAGAGTTCACGCTCTCTTTAATGCGTGGGTCATTGAGTGTATAATTGGCAAAGGCATAGACATTCTTTGCCAGTTGTACATTTAAAACCGCTTCAATTCCCCTAGTACGAACTAAGCCAATATTCTCATATGTGGCTACGGGAACAGCAAAGTTATAGGCAATTAAATCTGATATGGTATTGCTGAAAAAAGTCAAACGCAACAAACCAAAATCCCACAGCTTCTGGTCAATTCCTATATCATAACTATCACCATTCTCTGGTTTAAGATTCGGGTTACCAACGAAAGTAGAACCTCTAGCATATAAATCGGAAAGAGTCGGTGCGCGGAAATTTCTGATATAGTTAGCTCTGAGGTTAGTAGAGTCAGAAATTGCCCAGTGTGCGCCTACACTCGGTGATGTAAAGGAGCCATTTGCTAAAGAGCTAAAATCTTGGCGCAAGCCTAAATTTACACTGAAGCTAGGAGTAAAATTAATCTCGTATCTAGCGAAGAGTGCTCCTTGAGAGATGCTATCGTCATAACTAGTTGTGTCTGTATTTATCAAATAGTTGAAAGTACTGTTACGTGCTGACACATTGCGGTAATCAAAGCCATAAACTAAGGTTTGATTTTTCGCAAATTTCCAACTGTGCTGCGCTTGAATTCCATAAGAATTTTGCTCGTTATCATATCGTGCAGAAGATGAAGCACGGCTATCAAAACGGGTATTGAGAAAATCGGCGTAAACTCTTGCTGTGAGTAGGGAATCGTTTCCTCCTCCTAGTTTTGAGTTCCAGGTTAAGTCGGTGAGAACTTGGTCTGTGTATTTGCGATCGCGCTGGGTCAAAGAGTTAAAATAACCTTGTCCAAACTCGGGAAAGGGTATGGGGACTCCTCCTGGAACTCCTTGGTCTTTGCTTAAGTATAAGCTTGAGACAGTAAGAGTATTGCGTTTTCCTAAATTCGCCTCCAACTTCACATTAAAGTTGTTGTAGAGAGTGTCATTGTTTTTCCTGGTTCCTGAAAAGTTGGCTTCTGGGATGGAAAAAGGATAATTGTTATCTGCTTGGGTGCGGTTATATCCCACTACCCAGGAAATATCTCCTGCTTTCCCACTATCAGTAGACCGAAAACTTTTGTCAGTCAACGCAAGAATGAGGGTTTGGGGCGATGTTTTGGGCACAGGGTCGAGCGATCGCTTACCTTAGCAGGAGAACTCATCTACAACCCTATTGCTCAAAACGCAGATGATACGGGCATTCTGGCGGATTGTATACAATCCGCCAGAATGCCCCAATGGTAAGCCTTCTAGAAATCTTTTCGGTCTACTGACTATTGTTGATAGTCTGCTGATTGAGTCCATAAGCACCAAAGGTGACTCCCGCTTGTGTTGTCACTTTCTCTGTCGGACGGCGAGTGATAATGTTAATCACTCCACCAATTGCATCGGAACCATATAGGGTAGAACCTCCTCCGGGTAAGACTTCTACTCGTTCAATGTTGTTGGTGGTGATTTCTGAAAGGTCAAAACTACCACTTCCAAGATTGTTTATCGGTCTGCCATCTAGTAAAATCAATACTTGTTCGGAGTTAGAACCCCGAATAAATTGACCGCTTAATGCGTTCACTTCTGTCCCAACTGTTCCATCAGGTAAGACTCCGGGGAGGAAACGCAACGCTTCTCTGACGGTTCGCATTCCCTGCGCTTCCATTTCTTCACCTGTAATGACATAAACTGGACGGGTAGAATCTTTGAGTGTCCCCTCTCGACGAAAGGGAGAGAAAACGGGTTGATTCAACACTTTACCCGTGACTGTCAGTTCAATAGGAGGTTCTTCTTCATCTGCTGGCGGACTTGTGCTTTGTGCGATTTTTTCTGGCTGTGGACTCTCTCCAGCACACACAGCATAGTTCCACAATATCAAAGTCGTCATTACACTCATACCAGACACAACGACTTTTACCGCACAACGGCAATTAAAGAGAATATTTTGCATCTGTACCTCGCAGACGATTTTATGTTTTTTATCTCAGGCGGGCATTCTGACTTAGAGACAAATATTTCGAGTCTCATCACAGCTGCGGGACAGTGCCGGATTTTCACCGTTCGCCTACGGCGTAGCGCAGGCATACTTTCCCCGTTACCTCTGATGGCTGAACCCCATCAGAACCCAGGATTTGCTGTAATTTAACATGCTCAATATATCAATGCAAATAAGAATTGTTGCATTTAGCTTTGTCGTGATATTGCAAACAGAGCGATACGCGGAGCGTCAAGCCTCCGGCTTATCGCCATGCACAGATTGTAAACGCTATGCTCCCTCTGGGAGCCGCGCTCTATCAAATTACAATCAAAAATAGTGCATCACGCGCTGGTATGCTTTGCCGCGCCTGCAAAATGTACTCGTCAATTCCCGTCAAAACGTGCTTTTCAAAATCTACTTTCGACATTGACTTTGTCCTCAATGCGAGGTAGTCGTTTTTTATGAAAAGGCTTTGGTAATTACGCTCAGAACGGATAGGAAACCATGCCCTAGCTTTTTCTTAGTGGGATGAACGATTGATTTGGCGAGGATTTAGCAGTGAGAGAGTTATTGAGCAAAACTGCGATCGCTCGAGCATACTGAGGATCAGACCGAGTGCCAATCAATGCTGGGTTCGTGACTAGTTGCCGCAGCTGGGCATCTGTCAAGTCTATCCTGACATCAGGTATAATTCCTATTTTGTTAATATCCGTTCCCTTTGGCGTGAGATAACGACCTACTGTAACTGCCAATCCTGAACCATCCGAGAGAGCATAAAGCTGCTGAACTAAAGCTTTGCCAAAGGTTTTACTCCCAACAATCACTGCTCTGTTGTTATCTCTAAGCGCTCCAGTGAGAATCTCACTAGCACTGGCAGAACTTCCATCTACCAAAACCACTAAAGGCTTTTGTGTCAGTGCTGTGTGATTAGCTTTGAACTCTGTACTACCATCGACACGTTCTACCTCGCGGACGATCGCACCTTGATCTAACCACATCCGGGCAATCTCTACACTTGCAACCAGCAACCCGCCTCCATTACCACGCAGATCTAACACAAATCCTCCAACCTGCTGGCGACTTAGATCCTGGATTGCTTGACGCATCTGTTTTGGTGAAGTTGCACTAAACTCTGCCAAGCGGATGTAGCCAACGCGCCTTGAACCTTCCTGCTTGAGAGTGTAACTCACCTTTGGCAATTCAATATTCGCACGTGTTATTTTCACGTCAAAATTGTTCTGCCCTTGCCGTCCGATGCGCAAGATGACTGGTGTACCAACCTTTCCACGAATCAGCTTGGAAGCATCCTCCAGTTTCATGCCGTCAGTAGGTTTTCCATCAATCGCTAAAATCTGATCTCCAGCCTTAATACCAGCAGTGAACGCTGGAGATTTTTCCAAAGCTTTCTCGATAGTGAGCCGCTTAGTTTTTTCATCCAGTCTTATCTGAATCCCAATTCCAGACGTTTCCCCAGAAATTGTTTGCTCATTCAGGGCTTGGTTTTGCTTGGGGTCTAAAAAGCGAGTGTAAGGGTCTCCCAGCTTTTTTAATGTCTCACGTATAGTAGTGTAAGCTTGTTCGCGAGAAGTGTATTCCTGGCTTAAAAGGCTTTGTCTGGTTGCTTGCCAGTCAACTTGATTAAATGTGCTGTCAGCATAGCGGAGATTGACGATTTGCCAGACTTCATCTATCAGAGTTTTTGGACTATCCCGTAACTCGGCGCGGACTGGACGACATTGCCCTGAGCCGACTAAGGATAATACAGCAGTCGTAGCTAGCACTCCACTTAAGAAGCGGTTTTGGAGCAGCAAGTAGCGGTTTGAAGGCTGATACATTGTGTGAGGTTTTTAACCTTTTTGTGAATTCTATCTAAAAAAAACAGGTTTGTGCAATAAGCTGGTTTTTTAAGGTCAGGACTTACGCAAAGAAACCCGGTTTCTACCAAAAATCGTCTGTTCGCAATCAAATACGAACGAAGAAACCGGATTTGGTGACAGATGCTGCGTAAGTGCTATTATCTTTCAATCCTCAAGAGTTTTTGTTCCAAATAGCCGCATTCCATTGGCAGTTACGAGCAGGGAAGTTCCTGTATCTGCGAAAACAGCAACAGCTAACCCGACAAACCCAAACGTTCCTAACAGCAGAAATAAACCCTTTGTTACCAGAGAAAAGACCACATTCTGCTGAATCACTAAGACAGTACGACGGCTTAATTCTACCGCATAAGCAAGCCGTCTCAAATCGCTACCAACCAGCACCACATCTGCTATCTCTAGGGCAATATCAATTCCACCCACAGCAAAACTGATATCCGCAGCAGCCAGAGCTGGTGCATCGTTGATACCATCCCCAACCATACCAACGACTCCAAAGCGACGCAGTTGCTGAGTCGCTTGGAGTTTATCTTCGGGTAACAGTTCCGCTTGATATTCTGTGATTCCAACTTGTTGAGCAATCTGCTTCGCAACAGCAGTGCGATCGCCACTCAGCATCACTAACTGCTTTAGCCCCAAGAGCTTTAACTGTCGCATCGCTTCTGTTGCTTCCAACCGCAGCCCATCTGCTAGCGCAATGACTCCCAATAGTCCATGAGTTGTTCCTACTAGCACCGGGGTTTGACCAAGCTGTTCAGTTTCAGCCAACAGAGATTCAGCTTGACTAGACAAGGAAATACCCTGGTCTGTAAACAACCGTCGATTGCCAACAAAGTACAATAGCTCACTAAAGTTCGCCTGAATTCCTTTGCCAGGAAACGCTGTGAAGTTATCGGGTTCTTCTAACTCTATCCCAAGCTCAAGAGCCTTTGCCACGATTGCCTTTGCTAGCGGATGTTCTGAGCGTTGCTCAAGCGAAGCCGCAATCTGTAACACCGTGTTTGCATTTACCTTACCAAAGTCATAAACCTTCTGCACAACAGGCAGTCCTTGCGTAATTGTACCAGTCTTATCAAAGGCAAGGACACTCAGGTGTCCGGCTGTCTCCAGTGCATTACCCCCTTTGAACAAAACTCCCTGGCGGGTTGCGGCACCAATGGCGCTGACAATTGAAACTGGGGTGGAAATCACCAAAGCACAAGGGCAGGCAATCACCAACATAACCAGCGCCCGATAGAGCCAAACGTTAAAAGGTTGGGCAAATGCCAAAGGTGGAATTAGAGCAATGGCGATCGCACTCAGAATGACAATTGGAGTGTAGACTGCTGCAAACCCATCTACCCACTGCTGTGTGGGAGCGCGGCTCGATTGGGCTTCTTCCACGAGATTAATAATTTTGGCAACGGTGGTATCGCTTGCTGTGTGGGTAACTTTAACTTCCAAAAAGCCTGTCTGATTCAACGTCCCAGCATAGACGGTATCACCAGGGGCTTTATCTTCTGGGATTGACTCTCCCGTAATCGCGGACTGGTTAATTGCGCTGGTACCAGAAATAACTATGCCATCCAAAGCTACACGCTGTCCTGGTCGAATTGTTAACGTTTCGCCTATCTCAACACTTTCAACGAGAACTGTGACCTCCTGATTTCCTCGCTTGACAGTAGCAGTGGGTGGAGTCAAATCCATCAGGGCACGAATAGCATTGCGGGTGCGACCAAAGGTGAAAATTTGTAGCGTTGTACCTAAGGAGAACAAAAAGACGACCAGCGCTCCTTCAAACCAGTCTCCTAAAATCACTGCCCCAATCACCGAAATGGTCATCAGTAAATTCATATCGGCGCGGCGCAAGCGCAACTCAAACAAACCTGCCCGTGCGATAGGATAGCCAGCAACTAATATGCCGATGCCATAAAAAGCTCGCGCTATCCAGATGGGTAGCGCTAAATGTTGAGTGAGTAAACCCAAAACTAACCCTATTCCTGCAAGAATGACGCTTTGTCCCCTACGATTGGTCAACCAGAATTTCCAGTTTGTTGGCTCAGGTTTCTGAGCTGATTTGGGTATTGGATGAGCGTGGTCATGGTTGTGGTCCTGGGAACAGGAATGGGTATGATGGTGGGAGTCAGCAAAAGAACTCTGCTCAACTGTATAACCCAAAGCTTTAATCTGGTCATAAATTGTCGTTTCACTGAGGATCTGGGGGTTGTAGGATACTTGCAATCGTCCAGTTGCAAAGCTGACCGATGCCTCATTTACACCTGCCATCTGCTGCAAGCCTACCTCAATCGTCTTGGCACAACTGCCACAATCCATCTCACCGACTTGTACCTGTAGCGTTTTAGCAGGAGCTACGTCAATGGTGTAGCCCAATGCAGTAATGCGATTTATGATTTCTGCTTCACTTACCAACTCCGGTTCGTAGGACACCCTCACTTTTTCACTTGCAAAACTAACTGAGGCTTCTGTCACACCACGTAACTGTTGTAAGCTGGTTTCAATCGTCTTGGCACAGTTTCCACAGTCCATGCCACCAACTTGCCTTAAAAGGGTTTTGGGAGAAGGAGCTTGAGTCATGGCAGCTTTCCAAAAAAGTCTACAGAGTTAACTGCCAGTATTTTAATACAATATTTGAACAGTTATTCAATTGTTGTATTCAATAGCTTGAGTCCACAAACTGTTCACACAAGGTATTCTGGGAGCATCCCAAATGTGCAAATTTACTGTCATGCTGAGTATTGGTATATCGGCGATAACTTAAGATTTGTTAATGGCTTTAGGTCGGTCATTGCTTCAGATACACAACACACAGTATACTCATGGCTGCTTAATAGAAAGATTTTCATATTTCGTTCATTTTTATCTTCTTTATAGTAAAGTAAAAAAATATGAAAGAAATATGAAAGAAATAAATGAAATTTTGTTTCAACAGTGGTCTGGTACAAAAACCACACTACGCACAAAAGTTGGCTATAGCATCTGGGGTGCTGTTAGGACTTTTGCTGAGTGGTTGCAACTCCACGCCTTCCAATGTTGTGCTGTCGCAAGCAAGTCCAACCTCAGGGGAAACTAATACCACGAATTTACAAACGAAAAACAAAAAAGTTATTCTGACGACGTTTACAGTCATCGCTGACATGGCGCAGAATGTGGCGGGAGATAAGGCGATTGTAGAATCTCTTAGCAAACCAGGCTTGGAGATTCATGGTTATCAACCGACACCCAGTGATTTAGTGAAAGCGCAAAAAGCTGACCTAATTTTAGATAATGGTTTGAACTTAGAACGGTGGGCGGAGAAATTTTACAATAGTGTCCCTAAGGTTCCTCATGTCACTTTGAGTGCGGGTGTTCAACCTGTGGAAATTGCAGAAGATGCTTACAAAGGTAAACCCAATCCCCATGCTTGGATGTCGCCGCGAAATGCTTTGATTTATGTAGAAAATATTCGCAAAGCATTCGTAGATTTAGATCCAGTGAATGCAGACACCTACAATGCCAATGCTAAGGCATACAGTCAGAAGATTAAGGACATTGACCAGAAGCTGCGAAAAGAGGTATCGGTGGTTCCAGAAGACAAGCGGTATATGGTCAGTTGTGAAGGGGCTTTTTCCTACATCACCCGTGATTATGGTTTAAAAGAAGTTTATCTCTGGGCAGTCAACTCGGAACAGCAGGCGACTCCTAAACAGATTGAAAAGGTTATTAACACGGTTAAGGCAAATAAAATACCTGTTGTTTTCTGTGAAAGTACAGTGAGTGATGAAGCGCAACGTCAAGTAGCGAAGGAAACAAATGCTAAATTTGGCGGGGTTTTCTATGTTGATTCCCTCTCCCCTCCTAATGGTTCTGCATCGACTTATCTCAAGTTATTGGAACATAACGTCACAACTCTCATTAAGGGATTGCAGGGGAATTAGAGATGGGGAGACACATCTCAGGGGAGAGGATAAACGCTAATCCAAAATTTAAAATCTAAAATTTCAAATCATATAAATACTATGGAATCTTTCAGTATTAATGTAGAAAATCTCACAGTTGCCTACCACGGTAAGATTGCTTTGCATGGTGCTTCTTTGCAAATCAAAGCAGGTTCAATAAGTGGATTGGTAGGAATGAATGGTAGTGGTAAATCAACTCTGTTTAAAGCAATTATGGGGTTTGTAAAGCCGACAACAGGAAGGGTGTTAATTAACAGTTTACCAATCAGAATGGTACAAAAAAATAACCTGGTAGCGTATGTGCCGCAGTCGGAAGAGGTGGACTGGAATTTTCCGGTGAGTGTCCACGATGTAGTGATGATGGGGCGCTATGGGTACATGAATATACTAAGAATTCCTGGAGCAAAAGATAAAAGGGTGGTTCGGGAGAGTTTAGAGAGAGTACAGATGTGGGAAATGCGCGATCGCCAAATTGGGGAACTATCGGGTGGACAAAAAAAACGCGCATTTTTTGCGCGTGCTTTGGCGCAACAGGGAACGGTCTTACTGTTAGATGAACCATTTACAGGGGTGGATATCAAAACAGAAAAAACCATGATTGACCTATTACTAAAACTGCGAGAACAAGGTCACACAATTTTGATTTCTACTCATGACTTGGCATCAATCACAACCTTCTGTGACCAAGTCGTCCTCATCAACCGCACCATCTTAGCCTACGGCGATACCTCTTCTGTTTTCACAGAAGAAAATCTCTCTCGTACCTTTGGCGGTTCGCTAGGTGATTTGCCGTTTAGCAAAAGCCGGATCGCTCGTGAAAATCAGGAGGGAATGTGATGGAATTGCTACAGTGGTTTACCGCACCCTTGCAACATGAATTCATGGTGAAAGCAATTCTCATCAGTGCCTTAGTTGGAGTAGTTTGTTCAGTGTTATCATGCTACATGACCCTCAAAGGATGGGCGTTGATGGGGGATGCAGTTTCCCATGCTGTGATGCCTGGAGTAGTCATTGCATACGTTCTTAAGATACCTTTTGCTGTTGGCGCGTTTTTGTTTGGAGTCGGTTCAGTTATTGCCATTGGTTTTATCAAGGCGAAAACGAGAATCAAGGAAGACACAGTCATTGGATTGGTGTTTACAGGGTTCTTTGCCTTGGGGTTGGTGCTAGTTTCTAAAACGCCAAGCACTGTAGACTTGACGCACATCCTGTTTGGCAACGTTCTGGGTATTTCTCAACCAGACGTTATCCAAACAGTGATTATTAGCGTTATCACCCTAGCGGTAATAGCTCTCTTACGCAAAGACCTACTATTATTTTGTTTTGACCCCACCCATGCACGTTCCATTGGCTTAAATACAGGAGCGCTCTACTATATTTTGCTATCCTTACTTTCCTTAACTGCTGTCGCCGGACTACAAACTGTGGGGATTATTTTGGTTGTGGCAATGCTGGTTACACCTGGAGCAACGGCTTATTTATTGACAGACCGTTTTGACCATATGATGTTGATTGCTATGGCTTCTGGGGTCCTTTCCAGCGTCATGGGGACTTACATCAGCTATCACATTGATGGTGCTACTGGAGGTTGCATTGTCGTGTTGCAAACTCTGCTATTTGTTGCAGCGATGATATTTGCACCCAAGCACGGTTTACTGATGAGGACAAGGGGTGTGCTAAAAGACGGAGGACACTGACTAATCAATTGTCAATTATCAATTTCCGGAATCCAAGCCCCAACAATCAATGAACAATGAACAATTGATAACTGTTCATTGATCATTGATTCTTGACTCAGCAAGGCTCCCCCTCATGGGCTTTCTGCTTCCGACACTGTAAGAAATTGTGCATAAGCAGAAAATCTGGCGTTTTGAAGAGCCTGAACAGCGATTCTAGAATCTTGCACCCAATATTGTCGTCCAAAACGGACAAGTTGACGGGAAGCACCAGCTTGTACAATTCCGATCACTGGCACTTTTGCTTTTTCTCTTTCTTTTGATTGTCCTTGCAAAACTGTTCTGAGGTGATGCTGCTCCTCAATGGTAGTTGCTTGTTGGGTATTAAGTTCCACTATCACCAACTGTACCGTTTCTACTGGTTCTACGTCTTCAACAAGCAATTGATTTTGCTCTTCGCGTCGGTCTACTTTCCCCCAGATAATTAATCTAGAATCAATTTGGAGCCGGGGATTAATCCGCTCGTAAATTTTAGGAAATACTACTGCTTCTAATTGAGTTGTTAAATCTTCTATTTGTAAAATCGCCATTGGATCGCCTTTTTTGGTCATGACTTTCTTAACACCATTGAGCATGACAACTGCACAAATGGTGCTTTCTTCTTTCTGTTCGCTAAGCCGCGAAAGGTTAATTGGAGCTAGAACACGTGCTGATTTGCAAATAGCTTTTAGAGGATGATCTGATACATAAAATCCCAAAAGTTCCTTTTCCATCTGCAACTTTTTCTGTTGAGGAAAATCAGGAACAGATTGAGCTTTGGGAGCCACTTCAAAGCTATTTAGGTTTTTATTGGTAGTAGCAGCAGTAGAAAATCCACCACCTAACAAATCAAAGAGATTTCCCTGTCCAGTAGCTCTATCTCTGGCGCGAGATTGTGCCCAATCGTATATTAGTTCCAAATCGTGAAGTAATTGGTTGCGATTAGAGTCAATTTTGTCAAAAGCTCCACAAGAAATCAGCGCTTCTAAAGCACGACGGTTGACAGCACGCAAATCCACGCGATCGCAAAAGTCAGCTAGGGATTTAAACTCTCCTCCTTCCTCTCTCGCTTCCAAAATACAGGCTATTGCGTTCTGTCCCACGTTACGAACAGCAGACAATCCAAACAAAATATTTTCACTCGACGGTGTAAAATCCACACCAGAACGATTGATATCTGGCGGCTCTATCTGAATATTCATACTTCCGCAGGTGGAAATATATTTCTGCACCTTGTCTGTGTCATCACTGTTAGCCGTCAACAGCGCCGCCATGTATTCCAATGGATAGTTCGCTTTTAAGTACGCAGTTTGATATGTGACATAACCATATGCCGTTGAATGGGATTTATTGAAACAATTAGAAGCGACTAAGCCATTGCTAATAATAAAGTTATGGTCGCGCTCTACCCCAATGTCGTATACATTTTGCGTACTTAAATTTTTTCGTGCTATAATCTTAACCATTTTTCAAGTTCCTAAAAGCTATAAGACCGATTAATTGATAAAATTGTCAAGAAAAAAGCCAGCAATGTCCATCTCACTGAAATAAATATTAATTTAGTCCAAGTCGCTTGGTAAGGAGCTAGGTTTAAATATGATGAAAGTAAGAGATTTGAAATGTTTACACTTGCTACACTGACTAGCGTTATGATTGCATTTTCAAAATTCAATGCCCCAGTAGCTAAATTTTCCCTAGAGCATCTAGGCAAACGCTTTGAGACAGTAGAGCTACAGTTTAATGATGTTAAGCATTCCAAAGATTCCTTTGAGATTCGAGTGTTTTTGAATCAGCCAGATGCTGACGTGAATACTCCACTTGAGGGTAACGATCATTTTGCTGGATCACTATTTGTGTATGGACAGGGTGAATACGTCAACGAAACAGGAGAAAGGATTTCGGCTCGTGAAACTAGGGCACAAGAATTTGACTTGAGTCCTGGTGCATCTAATACAACTGCTTTCAAGCTGTATCTAGATATCACGGACAGCCTCCGTAAAATGGCTGCAAAGAATTTAGAAATCATAGTGAACTTAGTTGCCGTTGACTTTAAAGGAAACCAAATTATCAAGCCTGAGTTTGACTTTGGTTCCATCTCCCTAATCACAAACTGATCGGAATCATGTACGTAAAAAAATAAGCCAGTCTGCTCCAAAACGGAAAGGCTGGCTCATTATTTTTCGGGGACAATGCATGACGGCAATCAAAAGGAATCATCCTGGTGATTGATTGACAAAACTCATACCATTTAACGAAATGACTGATACAAAAGGGCAATGGGCAATGGGCAATTCCCAATTTTCATTTGTATCAATATTAAAGTGAAACGGTATCAGGTTGAATAAATGTATGACGGACTATCGCTCATTTTGTTACCAAGGCGATCGCATCAAAGTCGGTTTCTGGTCGGTCAATTTGATTGCCTTTAAAGTCAACTGCCACTAGCTTCACCGTGACTTCATCAGTATTATCAACCATTTTTTTGATGCCATTCGTTGCATCTAAAAACAGTGTAAAAGGAGCAACATGAGATAAAGGTCTCAAGTCAAACTTACCGCGATGAACTTGAGGGTCGCAGTGTCCGGCATCACCTGCACACTCGCCATGTCCGAATAAAAACATTGAGCCAGCAAAATGGTCGTTACCCTCAATTGGAGTATTCGCGTTAGCATCTGGCTGATTCAAAAACACTCGAATTTCAAAGGAATTTTTAGAATGTTTAACATTGTGCAACTGTAGCTCTGCTGTTTCAAAGTCACGCTCTAGTTGTGATAAAGGTAAATTAGCAACTGGCACATTGAATTTTGAAGGTGCAGTAGTCGTCGTTGCAGCCTCTAGTCGGGGTGCAGAGACTTCAGCAGTTAGATACTCATACCCTAAATCTCTAGTATTCCAAATGTCTTTTGTTGTCATATTGAAAGGTCTTAACACCGCAGTCCAAATTTCAATGACTCTACCGTTCTGGTCACGGAAAGTCTCGTTAACAGGAATAATGTTAGGATGACTGGCTTGCCATTGTGCAAACAACCGATCTACGTTGCAATGGTGCGCCCAGAAGATTGGATCGTAGGAAGAGTAAGGAACCAACCCCATCGTTCCGCCGACCCAACCATGCAAACCATTGTGAGGGTTCTCAAGTGCTGCTGAATATCTGGAATAGGTGGTTGACATTTGCTGTGTGCTTCTGACTAGATCCGCTAACTGCCTTGGGACACCGGGAGATCCTGGATCTCTATTAGTTTCACTAAAAGCTGAACCTTGAAACTTAATATCTGCCTTCAGTAGTGGATTCGGTTCCTGTTGACCTGTTTGAGGGTTGCGCCAGGTGGGTTCTGTATATGCTGTGGGCATTCCTTCTTGTTGGGATATTTGATCAGTCCAATCCCAATAAGGAATAGTCACACCAGGAACCTGATCTTGAAGCGCTTTTTCCAGCCAGTACAAATAAGGACGGTGCCACACAGTAAATAAAGGATTGCCATGCGCACAATAAATAGGGAGGGGTAAACCATGAATTCCGGCTATAGATTGGTAGCCGCGATCATCATTGATTTCATACAGTTTGACGAAAGCTTCTCGCAGAGCAGCCAGTTCATCTGCGGTCAAATTGCGAATATTTTTCCGGTATTGAACCGTATCTGTTGTTGGTGCTGTGGCTGCCATCATGAGCATGGCACCCTTCATCGAAGGATTTATTCTTGCTAAGATTGTAGCCATAATTTTATCATCCTATGTTATCTTCGCTGCTTTTGTTACACCGAGCGGAAAGTGCCGCAAGGCATAAGGCATCCTTGTTTCAATCCCACGTTTTTAAGGTTTTTCAGCGTGGGGATAGCATAGCTAGTAGCTAGCTACCTCCTGCTCCCGCTCTGCCTTCATGAAGCACCCACTGTACTAGTTAGAACTTTGGAGAATGAGTACCCCAAGTCCTGTCCCGCTTCTATATCCTTAATTAAATAGGTTTACGTCAAATTAACTTATGCACTTTTGTTTTCTCATTCCCAAAGAACAGTCCAGTCAATGGTTGTGTCTGAGCAAGGTAAAATACCCGCAAAAGCCCAATCAAGTGGGCAGAAATCATCAAAGTGTACTAAAATCAAGGACTTGAGTCGTAATAGGGAGCAATCATGGCGTCCATCCGCAAGTTGCACACACAGCTAATTAAGAAAGAACGCTCTGCCGTTGAAATTACTCAAGAAATTCTAGACCACATTCAAGCAATAGAGCCAAAATTGCACAGTTTTTTATGCGTGACTGCTGAACGAGCACAAGAGCAAGCGCAGCAAGTGGATGCTAAAATCGCCGCTGGGGAAGAAATCGGCATACTAGCAGGGATTCCGATTGGGATCAAAGATAATATGTGCACCAAGGGAATTCCCACTACCTGCGCCTCTCGAATTCTGGAAAATTTCATACCGCCTTATGAATCAACTGTCACCCAAAAACTGGCAGATGCTGGTGCGGTGATGGTAGGTAAAACCAATTTGGATGAGTTTGCAATGGGAGGTTCTACAGAAAACTCTGCTTTCAAACTCACCGCCAACCCTTGGGACTTGTCGCGGGTTCCAGGAGGTTCTTCTGGTGGTTCAGCAGCAGCAGTCGCAGCAGGAGAATGTGTTGTCTCTCTGGGTTCTGATACTGGTGGTTCGATTAGACAACCAGCTTCTTTTTGTGGTGTTGTGGGAATGAAACCAACTTATGGACTCGTTTCTCGCTATGGCTTGGTGGCTTTTGCGTCCTCTTTAGATCAAATCGGACCATTTGCACGCACAGTAGAAGATGCAGCGATATTATTGAACGCGATCGCAGGTTATGATCCCAAAGACTCCACCAGTCTGAAAGTCGAAATTCCTGACTACACCGCCAACTTAAAACCAGAGCTCAGTCAAGGAAAGCTAAAAATTGGTATCATTAAAGAAACTTTTGGTCAAGGTTTGGACTCACAAGTCGAAGAAGCAATTCATAAGGCGATTGAACAATTAAAAGAGTTAGGAGCCGAAATTCAAGAAATCTCTTGTCCTCGGTTCCGCTATGGCGTACCAAGCTATTATATTATTGCTCCATCTGAAGCATCAGCAAACTTAGCTCGCTACGATGGTGTTAAGTATGGCTACCGCGCTCCTGATGCAGATAGTTTGATGTCAATGTATGGTCGCACCCGTGCTGCTGGTTTCGGTGCAGAAGTCAAACGCCGGATTATGATTGGAACTTACACTCTTTCTGCTGGTTATTACGATGCTTATTATCTTAAGGCTCAAAAAGTTCGCACCCTGATTAAAGAAGACTTTGAAAAAGCTTTTGAAAAAGTTGATGTTTTAGTTTGTCCTACGGTTCCGACAACTGCGTTTAAAGCAGGAGAAAAAACCTCTGATCCTTTGAGTATGTACTTACTTGACTTGATGACGATTCCTGTAAATCTTGCTGGTTTACCGGGTTTAAGCGTGCCATGCGGTTTTGATAACGATGGCTTACCAATTGGTTTACAGCTTATCAGTAATGTACTACGAGAAGACCAACTGTTTCAAGTCGCTTATGCTTATGAGCAATCAACGACTTGGAAAGAGCGATCGCCGCAACTATAGTCATTAGTCACAAGTCACTAGTACTAATACAAATGACTCGTGACTAATGACTACTGACTATTGACTGTTTCTGGAGTGAATGTCACTTGCTTCACACTACCTATATTTCCTAATGGTATGGGTTGCTTTTTATTAGTAGAAATTAATACCGCACCAGCATTACCAGAACGAATCATCAATTCTTTTTTTGCTGTCCAAATTTTTTTATCTCCCTTGTTTAACTCCCCTTCAAATTCTGTTTTGCCATCCACTTTCACTCGCAGCCATGACTTGTCTTGAAGCTCAAGAGTTACTTCGACAGGAGAAGCCGTCTGTGCTGTAGGAGATGCAGTTGGGGTTATGACGGTTGCTGGTGAAGTAACAGGTGACTTAGCTTTTGGTTTGGAGGATGATACTAATGATGGAGCCTTAGGTGCAGATTCTGTTTTTTGTTCGGAAGCAAACGGTAACAATTTTCTTCTTTGATTAGAAGATTCAACTGAACGTTGTGGATTGAGAATATAAAACAGTCCGAAAGAAGCAGCAGCTAATAACAGGACGTAGGGTACAGCAAGAGGTACGTATATGCTTGATTTTTTATCTAACACCTGATTATCATTCTCGGGTTCTTGAGGAGGAGAACAAATATTTGCAACAGTTTTTGCTAGAGTAGCACCATCCAGTCCCATAGCATCTCCGTAGTGACGAATGAACCCTTTGACATAAATAGGCTCGGGTAATTCTTCAAATCTTCCTTCTTCCATAGCTTGTAAGAAAGCTAATCGAATACGTGTGTAAGCTGCTAGCTCTTCTAAACGTATCGATTTTTCTTCTCGTACTTGTCTCAGATGTGCAACTATTTCCATTAGTTGCTCCTCTTGATCCTTATTTAACAGCTTCACCATCTTCTCCTCTTTTGTTGATAACGTTTTATTCTTCTAAATGAAACCACTTAAATTAATGTACAAAAAGTTACTTATTTACTTATGTTATTTTAAATCACTTTTTGATAATTTATTCATATTTTTATCAAGATAAAACGGCTTTGTTAGGCTAATAATACTGTATTTATAAATACTTACATGAGAACAAACAAGCTGCAACATCCAATCCAATTACTGTTCACATTATTAATTTGGGTAGGAGTCGTTGTAGCCATAGCCTATTTTGCTGTATGTATATTTCTTTATTTCCAACAAACACGGTTCCTTTTTTTTCCTTCTCCCGTGATTGAAACGACACCAAAGTTCTTGAACTTAAGTTACAAAGATATTTGGTTACCTGTGTCAGCTAAATTAAGCAAGGTGGAACATATTCATGGTTGGTGGATAGGAGCAAACCAACTGAATGCCAAAGTTTTGCTATACCTGCATGGCAATGGTATCAACATTGGTGCAAATGTCGCTCGTGCACGTCGGTTTCATCAACTAGGGTTTTCAGTGTTATTGATTGATTACCGTGGTTATGGTCTTAGTGAGGGTCGCTTTCCCAATGAATCGCGGGTTTATCAAGATGCAGCTACAGCTTGGAATTACCTAGTCTACCAGCAACAGATTCCACCCAACAAAATTTATATTTACGGACATTCACTGGGAGGTGCGGTAGCAATTGATTTGGCAGTGAAAAATCCAAACGCTGCTGGCTTAATTGTAGAAAGCTCTTTTACCTCGATCCGGAAAGTCATCGCTTACAGGAACAATTTTTGGATGTTTCCTGTCAATTTGATCTTGACGCAGCGCTTTGATTCGATTAGGAGGGTGCCAAATTTAAAAATGCCCGTTTTGTTTATTCACGGTACTGATGATGTCGTAGTACCTGCTTTCATGAGCCAAGACTTGTATGCTGCTGCTCCTGAACCAAAAAAATTGGTTCTTGTTCCTGGTGGAGGACATAACGATATAGCAGAAGTTGCTTCTTCCGTATATCTACAAGCAGTGCAGTCTTTTGTCATTCTTGCTGAGTCTTGAGTTCCTAGCTGTGGAGTAAGCTGTTACGTCTACAAGTTGCACTATGGAGATTGAGAAAGTGAGGAAGTGAGTTTAACACTAATTAAGATTAGCAAAAATCAAAAAAAGATTCTCAATTTTGAATTTTGAGAGAAGTTGGAGCGGAGAGCAGCGCCTTGCGGAGAGTGCCCGTAGGGCACGCTGCGCGAAGGTGATGCGTGAATTTTGAATTCCCCTGTAAGCGGCTCCGCTAACGCGCAGCGTCTCCGACAGGAAAAGGGGATTGACCTCTACAATGAATGAAAATGAGGTTACTATGTCATGCCAACATTAAGATGTCAAAAGTTCTTTTCTTCTTTGCATCAAACTTCTAGATAAGAACGACATAATCCAAGTAGCTCAACCTTTTTTATTTTTCTTAAATTCAGAAAAAATAACTACGTAACAATCCGGAAAAGTCAATAAACTATAGAAGAGATTATACAGGTATAACTTCCCTTTGCTTAATTGGTGGAGGCTCCCTAAAATGGCTACTACATCTGTATATTTGTTAAAAATTCTCGATAATTCAAGTATTGAAATCTCTCAAGATGAATTGCGGACGCTTTTAGGTGAAATAGAAGCTGAACTTCATCGGAGTAAAGTCTATCGTCGTGCTGTAGCAATATTGCAAAAGTTGCTAGGTTCTTCAACTGAGCAAGCTAATGTTTTGTTTAAAGCAGTAGGTAGAGAAGCGATTGGTTTAGTATTTCGCCAGTTTGTGCAGCAGTATCAAAAAGTTGAAGAAAATCAGCAGCAGGAAGATAGTACGAGTCAAATAGCAACTACTGAAAAGACAAATTCTGCTCATGATTCATCACATGATTTATCACAACACTTAACAAGTGTTGTTGAGCAAAAAACGACTATTGAGGAGACTAATAGTAAAGCTAATTTACCATCAGAATCTCAGGTAGAAAGTCATACAGCAAATGATTCTGCAAGAACCAAACAAGACCGTTCCAAAACGAAAACATCAATTGGGTGGCTTAATCCTGGTAAAAAACGGAAACAAGCTGAATTAGCCAAGCAAATGGCAGCCGAACAGCGTGTAGAAACTCTGCGTCAAATCGGTCAACAACTAAAGCAAGCTCGTGAGTCCCAAGGTCTTTCTCTTGGTCAACTTCACGTTTATACTCACGTACCCCTTCATCATATGGAGGCATTGGAAAAGGGCAATTGGGAGCTATTACCAGAAGATGTGTATGTTCGTGGTTTTATCCGTGTCATGGCTAATGCTCTTGGATTAAATGGCACAAATTTAGCTGCTTCCTTACCTGCACCAGAGCCAGTCAAAGCAATTTTACCTGCTAGGTATCAGTATAAAAGCCATTTTGGATTAGGAATATCGCTGCATCCAGTGCATTTGTATTTAGGTTATGCAGCTCTTGTTGCTGGCTCAGTAGGAGGATTGTCAATCATGGCATCTCAGCAAGCAAATGCGGACAGAGCGATCAACAAAGATGCAGCGACTCAACCTTCTTCATCATTCACTCACTCATTGCAGGAAACAAAGCCAATTTCTCAACCAGGTTTATCTAGTAGTGCTAGTGTCACTGTTGGATCTGATATTGCTCCACCAGAAGCTCTTTAAGAGTGAGGGGTTCCCCCCGTTGTGGCGACTGCGGGGGGTTCCCCCCGTTGTAGCACAAGCGCGTTGTGTTATGCCGTAGGAATCGCGCACCTTGAATTGTTGACGGTGCGTTGTGCTGCGCGACAACACACCCTACATTTAAATTTCTTAACATAGCTTGAAATATTAGCGCCGACTTACTTATATCTTCAGGTTGTACACGGTAAAATTGATAAATGATGTTATTACTGCCTTGATAATGGATAACATGAAACCTGTGTAAGGGAACCTGAATTGTTTCACCTCAGACTATGAGTTTATGAGCGATGAGGTGCAAGATTTGAGATGATTTGCTGCCTAAATCCCGAATGCTCTCATCCCCTAAATTCACAAGGCACAAACTTCTGTGGAAATTGCGGGGCAGAGTTGATTTCGTTACTCAGGGGTCGTTACCGCATTATCAAACCATTAGGAGGCGGTGGGTTTGCTCGTACTTACCTTGCTGAAGATGCGGATAAGCTTGATGAAAAATGCGTTGTCAAGCAACTAGCACCACAAGTTCAAGGAAGTTGGTCACGCCAGAAGGCGATCGAGTTATTTCAGCAAGAAGCAAAACGTCTACAACATTTAGGCGAACATCCCCAAATTCCCACCCTGTATGCCTATTTTAAGGAAGATAATTACCTGTATTTGGTGCAGCAGTTTATCGAAGGGAACGATCTGTTGCAGGAGTTAAGACAGCAGGGTGTGTTTGATGAAGCAAAGATTCAAGAATTCTTGCAAGATTTGTTACCTGTTCTGGTAGCGGTACATCAGCAGCAGGTGATTCATCGAGATATTAAGCCAGAAAATATCCTTCGCCGTAAAAGTGATGGTAGGTTCGTCGTCATTGATTTTGGGGTGTCAAAGCTAAAGACTGGAACAGTTAACGCGAAACCAGGAACGAGTATTGGTTCATTTGGTTATGCACCATTTGAGCAAATGTATTCGGGTGAAGCTTATCCTGCTAGTGACCTCTATAGCTTGGGAGCAACAACTTTTCATCTGTTGACTGGTGTTTCGCCTTGGGAGATATGGATGAAACAGGGCTATAGCTGGACTTCTACCTGGCGACAGTATTTAATACAACCGATCGCTCAGGAATTAGGGCTGATTATTGATAAGTTGCTGCAAGAGAACTATAAACTGCGTTATCTCTCAGCAGAGGCTGTTTTACAAGACTTGTCTTCTGGGTTACCACCACAGTCTACTCCACTGCATACAATACTCTCGCCTCTTCAACCAGAAACACTAACGCTACAAATTCCACAGCAACCACCACAATATTCAGCACAGTTTTTTAGAGAGAAATTATTGCCTTGGGCAGTTATAACAGGCTCCGGGAGTTCGTTTCTGGCGATCGTCCTTCTGTGTTCTGTCGGAACTATTTGGATTAGCTCTGGTTTATGGCTGCTTATCTTAGTAGGATTAATTTTTGCCCAGCCTTGCTCCATTTTTGAAAAGACTTATTTGTTTATCGTTGCCGGAATTACGACATCATTTATTGTATTGATCTACAAGAAATTATACATCGTTAATTTTCTAAAAGCAGATGTCAATGGATTTCTGGTTCTAATCTTGCTAGTCATTCTTGCTGGATCGCTGACTTTTACTATCTTAATTATTTCCCAAATATTGAACAGATTGATTTCTAAATATTTCTAATTTATTATAGATAATTTTTGTTTAATTGAGGTCACTTTTATATGAAAAATAACACAGAAAATATTCGGCTTATTCTTTCTTTGGGGCTAGCTGGATTACTAGTAGCAGGTATTTTATGGTTATTAGGTAAAGTGATTCGCCCAGAGAAAGAGTATTCTGGGCAATTTCAACAAAATAATGCTTCAATTGCTCCATCTGCTCCATCCTATATAAATTCGCCTTTAAAAAACAGGATGAGTTTAGGTGAGAAAATTTTTGTGAGAGAAGGAAGACCCTCTGAAAAAGAAGCTGGAAGTAAGGCATTTGAAGCTGGTGATTTTAGAACTGCTGTTAATAAATTCCAATTATCCCTCCAAGCCAAGCGTAATGATCCTGAGACATTAATTTATTTGAATAATGCCAAAAATGGTCAATCGCAATCCTTAAAGATTGCTGTCATTGTACCGATTGGTATTTCCTTGAATGAAGCAGAAGAGACTTTACGCGGAGTTGCCCAAGCTCAAGATGAAGTAAATAGCAGTGGAGGAATTAATGGGTTTCTGTTGCAACTTCAGATTATTAGTGTTGATAACTTTGAGATTATCAAACAGCTAAATACCCAATTGATTAATGACCCTAGTATTGTAGCTGTTGTCGGGTTTAGTCGCGATCCCTCAATTTATGACAAAGGTGGTTTGGTTATGGTTTCACCAGTCAATCCAATAAAGTCATCTAAACCGACAAAATACGTCTTTTACGCTACTCCAACCTCTGATGTTTTCAGTGATGCGATCGCTCGCTATATCGTTCAAAAAGCTCGCCTCACCAATATTGCTATTTGTAGTGATTCTACATTTATAATTAATCAGGAAAAAATAAGTCAGATAATTGTACAACAATACACTGATTCCATCAAAAAATATGGAGGTAAAGTTACCAGTACAGGTTGTGATTTGGGGTCTGGGAATTTTCAGCCCAGTGCTTTTCTCAGTCAAGCCATCAGCGATGGAGCAGAAGGTTTGCTATTCATTCCTAGACCAGATAAACTCAATTCAGCGATTGAAGTGGCACGAGAGAATAAAGGTAGACTGCCGTTGTTTGGATTTCCAGGGATGTACACAGAAAGAACTTTAAAGTATGGGCAAGCGGATGTCAAAGGAATGGTACTGGCTGTATCTTGGCATAATAATGCTGTTGGAAACAAATCTTTTACTCAAAAAGCAGTTCAGCTTTGGGGTGGAGAAGTGAGTCCGCGAACTGCGACAGCATATGATGCACTTCAAACAATTATCGCTGGCTTGAAAGAAGGTAACACCCGTGAGGGGTTACAAAAGGCTCTGTCTAATCCCAATTTCTCAGCTTCAGGAGCAACGGGAAAGATTCAGTTTTCGCAAACAGGCGATCGCAAAGGTGGAGTTTTTCTAGTCAAAGTGGAGCCTTGCGATCCAAGTCAGTCTTGTGATTCTAGTACTGGCTATCGTTTTAAACTTGTGCAATAGAACTACAAGAGTGCTGAGTAATTGGTCAATAACCTAAATAAGCCACATCTTCTTGTACCGACGAGTTCAGTAGTGTCCACAGTTGTAAATCAGTGAAATCTGGAATTGTCATAAACGCTCCAAGTGACTGGAGAACTTTCGGATCATGAGTGGTTGTAACACCGATAGTGTGAATTCCAGCACCAACAGCAGAACGAATTCCAGACGGAGAATCTTCTAACGCTATTGCTTTTTCTGCTGTGATACCTAACCTGTTTAGGGCAACTTGGTAAGGTGCAGGATCTGGTTTACCGGCTATCCCATTCTCTGGCATGACAACTATATCAAAGACTTCTTTTATTTCCAAAACTTCTAGCATAAATTGGACATTTAATCTGGGAGCGTTGGTGACTAAAGCACTTTTAAATTGATACGTATTTGTCCATTTGATAAGTTCTGAGAATCCGCTTAAAGGCTTAAGAGTAGTCTTGGCTTTTTGGCGGAAAAGAGCCTCTTTGTCATCTGCAAACTTTGCACCTTCTTCTGGTGATAATTGTGGCAATAGGTCTTCTATAATTTGTGGATTTGTCCGCCCGCTAAGTCGGGACTGATAAAATGGTTCATCAATGTCCATGCCGTAGCCTATCAGCATTTCTCGCCAAGCTTGGTAGTGTATGGGGTCAGTGTTGGCGATCGTTCCATCTAGATCAAAGAGAATTGCTGCTAGCATGGTTTTTAAGGGTGTAAACTCTTGTAAAGTTTCTTTACATAGTTTACATTGTTTTGTTCTACTTTGTAATCCTGTCTGCATTCCTAAAAATAGGAAACTATAATTGAGCATTCTAAATGACAACCTATGGTAGCTGATACGAGTTAAGGCAGATTGGTAACTCTGTCCTTACTCGTTTCCTTTGAGTTTGTGTGAAAATTTTCTGTATATTCTGATGTCAACTGCCAAAAATTCTTTTCGCGTCGATGCTCTACAGGTACAGGTTTATAACTCTGAAGTTGAACTGGCGCAGGATGTAGCGGGAATTGCACAAAAACATCTACAGCACACCCTTGAACAAAATGATGCTGCAGCTTTATTGTTGGCGACAGGCAACTCCCAAATGAAATTTCTTGATACTTTGATAGCTAATGGTAGTTTAGATTGGTCGCGGATTACCTGTTTCCATCTTGATGAATATTTGGGTATTTCTGCTAAGCATGGGGCTAGTTTCCGACGCTATTTGCACGAACGTGTTGAAAAGCGGGTGAACCCCAAGGAATTTCACTATATAGAAGGTGATGCTATTCAACCTTTGACAGAGTGCGATCGCTACACCAAACTCCTGCAAGCACAACCCATTGATTTATGCTGTCTTGGTGTTGGTGAAAACGGACATTTGGCTTTTAATGATCCAGCAGTAGCAGATTTTAACGATCCCCATATATTGAAACTTGTGAAGCTGGATATTGTAAACCGCCAACAACAAGTCAACACAGGGTATTTTTCTAGTTTGGAAAGTGTGCCACAATACGCTTTTACTGTTACCCTCCCAATGATTTG
The DNA here is from genome assembly GCA_019359415.1 of Iphinoe sp. HA4291-MV1. Classification (GTDB taxonomy): domain Bacteria; phylum Cyanobacteriota; class Cyanobacteriia; order Cyanobacteriales; family Nostocaceae; genus Brasilonema. The sequence continues at coordinate 45,220 of JAHHHH010000016.1, forward strand.
TTCGGCAAGAAAAATAATTTGTCTTGCACCAGCAAAACGCAAGGCGAAGATAGTAAAACAGATGTTGGAGGGGGATATCACCACAGATTGTCCCGCTTCTATTCTCCGCACACAAGAGCAAGCAACGTTATTTTTAGATGTAGATTCTGCAGCTTTAGTGAATAGTTAGGAGTCATCCCAATACGGTTCGGTTAACGATGTGCTTTGAAGAAGAATTCAGTATTCAGCAAGTTTTGATTCAGAATCATGGATGAGTATCAAACACTCATCCGCGAGCATCAAACACTCGTCCGCGAGCATCAAACACTCGTCCGCGAGCATCAAACACTCGTCCGCGAGCATCAAACACTCGTCCGCGAGCATCAAACACTCATCCGCGAGCATCAAACACTCGTCCGCGAGCATCAAACACTCGTCCGCGAGCATCAAACACTCATCCGCGAGCATCAAACACTCATTCGCGAGCATCAAACACTCATTCGCGAGCATCAAACACTCGTCCGCGAGCATCAAACACTCATCAAACTTAAGAATATTTTATATTTTGTGAAATTGATTAGGCTTCATCATGACAAGCCCTGCGAGTATGGCTGGCTACGGTTACGATCAAGGGCACAGGCAAGAGGAAAACGCCAAACGGCAACAGACATAGGAAAATTATATTGCAATGAGTTTAGCCCAACACGTAGCGCAAATCTAACAATTTTTCAATCTTTATTCTCTCATTTACTTGGCGTATAGTCGTAATCTATGTCAGCGAGCAACAAGGCTTGATTATCTATGGTTCGTGAGCTAGAAAAAAAACGTCAGAGTGCAAAATTTCCAGAAACTGCCCCAACCGCCAATCCAGTATTTTTTAGAACCTATAGCCGTCGTAAAGAGGCTGGGGTGAGGGAGACTTGGGATCAGGTCTGCGATCGCACTATTGGTGGCTTAATCACTATAGGGAAGTTACTTCCACACGAAGCTGATATCCTACAACGGATGCAGCGAAATTTGAAAACATTACCTAGCGGACGTTGGTTATGGGTTGGTGGTACAGACTGGCTAAAAGAGCAAAAAAACTTCTCTGGGGCGTACAATTGTACATCTACCAACCTACAAGACTGGAGTGCTTTTGGGTTGATGATGGATTTGGCAATGATGGGCTGCGTGCGATTCGTTGGCTAGAAACCAAACCTAATAAGGGTTTTGGAGGATTAGCCGCAAGGTAACTCTACCTATAAAGTAAGAACCTTGACAACTTGATAGTCATGTTGGTGACATCGAAATAAAGCAAATGTTCAGTACAGTCTCAATCATAGGAATATCCAATGATAAACCTGGAAAGCATAACAATAATCGATGAAGTCCAATCCCCTCAGTGCAAGGGTGAAAGCACTTTCCCCACGGTAGCGACTAGCCATCAATCCGTGAAGCGGGAATGAACGGTGGTAAGAAGCCAGTCCAGGTTTCGACTCCAACTAGCAGGAGAATATGGTTAGCGAAAGCGAATCTACATCTGAATCATCGTGAGCATATAAAACAGCCTAGTGGACTAACAGGCTGTGCCAAAAGGCAAGGGTAGAGTGACCGGAATCGCATCCATTTCGGTCTGCACCACTCGTAACCCCGGTGAACAGTAGGAACCTAAACTCTCAACCAATGACTATCAGGAACGAAGTAACCACATAGATTCTCTCAGGCAGGTCGATACCTGAGTAGGTGCTAACCGGATGAACTATGTGGCGAGATTGAGTCAGAAGCTAACGCCTACGGTAATGCGTAGGATATGCAGACGGACTCACGGAAAACAGATACATGTAAGTACAAGTAGCAATGAAGACGACTAAAACGAGTTTCAAGACTACGGTGGTATGGAACACAATTAACTGGAAGAAAATCCAGCGAATTGTGTTCAAGTTGCAAAAGCGCATACACAAAGCTGCTCAACGTGGGGATGTCAAAGCGGTGCGACGACTCCAGAAGATTTTGATGAAATCCTGGTACGCCAAGCTTTTAGCAACGCGACAAGTGACCCAAGACAATCAAGGTAAGAAAACAGCAGGGGTTGATGGAGTGAAATCTCTCGGATACGCCCAACGTCTGGAACTAGCTAACAATTTAGGAACCTTAGGGTTAGTAAAACCAACCCGGAGAATCTGGATACCTAAGCTAGGGACAGATGAAAAGCGTCCCCTTGGAATTCCCGTAATGGCAGACAGAGCGAATCAAGCATTAGCTAAGTTCGCCCTAGAACCACAATGGGAAGCAAGATTCGAGCCAAACAGTTATGGGTTCAGACCAGGAAGGGCGACACACGATGCCATCGAAGCCATATACTTAGCAATACATTGTAAAGCTAAGTACGTGCTAGATGCTGATATATCCAAGTGCTTTGACAACATTGACCATCAAAAGCTACTGAACAAACTAAACACATACCCATCCATGAGACGAATGATTCGTAACTGGCTAAAAGCTGGATTTATGGATGGACGCGATATGTTCCCGACTGAAACGGGTACACCACAGGGAGGGGTAATTTCCCCACTACTGGCAAATATCGCACTCCACGGTATGGAAGAGGTCATCAAGGAATACGCAAACACCCTACCTACTCGTAGGAACTATGGGAAAAAGCAGAACCCTTCGGGTTCACCAGTCGCCTCTCCTTGCGGAGACGCTCTTGCAACAACGGGGGGAACCCCCGCACAGCGCTGGATTCACCGCAATGCCCTCAGTTTAATTCGCTACGCTGACGATTTCGTGATTATCCATGAAGACATCAATGTTGTGTTAGGGGCAAAAACCGTAATTGAAGGTTTCTTAAAAGACATCGGTTTGGAACTTAAGCCAAGCAAGACTAGAATTTGTCACACCTTTAAAGAGTATAAAAGGAAACAGCCTGGATTTGACTTCTTAGGTTTTAACATTCGGCAATTTCCGGTCAACGATGGGATGAGCGCAAAAGCGCCTAAAACAGGAAAAATTCTTGGATTCCAAACAATCATCCAACCAAGTAAGAAAGCGGTACAACGTCACTACAAGGCAATATCCGACATCATCGACTCCCACAAGAGCGCACCACAAAAAGTGCTAATCCAAAAACTCAACCCTATCATTCAAGGATGGGCTAACTACTACTCAGCCGTTTGCTCAACAGATGCTTTCACCAGATTAAATCACATGATTTATACCAAGCTGACATCATGGGCAAGATATAGACACCCGAACAAAGGTGCTAAATGGGTAGCTGAGAAATACTGGATAACAGTAGGTGGGGATAATTGGGTGTTTGGGCATACCAACCCAGAGACAGATGAAAGATATATCTTGTCAAAGCATACATGGACTAAGATTGTACGCCACATCAAGGTCAAAGGCGATGCCTCACCATTTAACGGTGATTTCGTCTACTGGGGAACAAGAACTGGAAAAAGTAAGGAGATTCCCTCTCTACTCGCAAAAATCCTTCATAAGCAGAAAGGAAAATGTGTTCACTGCGGTCTAACCTTTACAACAGAAGACCAAATTGAACTTGACCACATTATACCAATCAGCTTGGGCGGTGAGACAGTGCTGCGGGAGGGTTTCCCTCTCAGTAGCCCAGACGCTACGCGTTGGCACAAGCCTCCGCAGGACTTACCGCAGGTAACTGCGAACCCGGAGGGGAAAAGAAAGTTCGATAACATTCAAGCATTGCATAGACATTGCCATGACCAAAAGACAGCCAGAGATGGCAGTTTGAGCAGTTCCCATGACAAGGGTATGTTTTCTGAGGAGCCGGATGAGGTGAAAGTCTCATGTCCGGTTCTGGAGACGAGTAGCACTCGTGAGGGTGTTGCTTAGTTTAATGGGACTGGAGCAGTTTTAGAACCACAATATATCAACAAGTTGCCCTTCATCCGCAATCGTCTTCAAGTACAAGTGCGGGGTAAAATTGGTAGTACTTCTCCGCTTAAGCGTCGTGAGCAGACAGAAGTCAAAATAGAAAGCAATCTCGTTACTATCTACATTGGAGATAGCCGTCAAGGTTGGGTGCAATCTTATCAAAGCTTGTTGGAACTCTCCACCGATGAACGATTTTCCAAAGATGTTCAAGTCATTGTTGATATCAACGATGTACGTCAAGCCGGAGAACCTCTCAACGGCTTTGGAGGCGTCGCTAATCCTGTAAAATTGCCCGGATTGTATGAGCGTTGTGCATCCATCCTGAATAAAGCTATAGGACGACAGTTAAATTCTGTTGAATGCTGTTTATTAATTGACCAAGCAGCTGTCACAATTGTTGCTGGCAACATTAGACGATCAGCTGGTATACGTCAAAGTTCTAGTGAGGATGATTTGTTTGCAGATGCTAAGGCAAATCTTTGGCAACAGGATGAAAATGGCAACTGGCGCATCGATCCAGAGCGTGATGCTTTGAGAATGGCAAATCATAGTAGGGTATTTCACTATAAACCTACTCTAGAAGAATGTATTAATGCTGTTCGCAAACAGTATTACAGCGGTGAAGGTGCAATTCAATGGGCTGGTGAAGCTGTAGCTAGAGCTAACTGCGACCTTTTGAAGAATCATGAACAAAAAGTAGATTTTCTTAAGGCTTATGCTCTAGGAAAAGCTAAAGATTGGTTGCAACAGCATTATCCGCAAATTCCTGAAATTGAGCGAGAACATCGTTTAGCTCGTTACGGTTTAAACCCGTGTGGTAGATAATAATTTTGCCTCACGTTAAAAACCGGGGAAATTCAAGGGAGGCTAAGCAGAAAAGGTGAGTTGTTAGTCGTTAATTGAAATTTGAATAAATTCTACTATTAACTACTAAACGACTAACTCATTGCTGTATGCTAATCTTGAGCTAACTTTATGATTTAAAAGTCTGAGGTAGTGCAACGCATAGGGGTTGAACCTTTTCAGTGAATAGTCAGCAATAAACAGTGAAGGAGTCACCGAGTCAGAAAACTAAATTCTTTATTTCTTCCTTATTTCTTCCTTGGTGAATACTGAATACTGTATTCTGACTTCTTCTTCAAATTGATAACTGATAACTGATAACTGATAACTGGTAATTGAAAAGAATATAATACCCTCACGAGTCTCCGGCTACCAAATGGTAGAAAAGCTATGCTGAACTGAACTAGAATTGACCAGTTGTATCCCGATAATGGGTATGAGGGAAACCTCCAGAACTAGAGGATAAAAAGCCTTTAGGATAACAAAGTTGGAAATTATTGGCTCGAATTTTCATTGCAATCTTTCAGAAATCCACCTCAATCAAATTGACCCAAATAACTACAAAGAACAGGAGGAGGCTTTCAATGCTGGTGCGCTGTCTGTAGCAGCACTTTTACATCACAAATTTATTGAACCCCGCTACCAGTACAGCCGTGAATTAGACCCAATTGTTGGTGTTTCTTTCACTGGGTTATTTGATTTCTTTGTTCATGCTTTTGGGGTTGATTGGTTGCGCTGGTGGGAAAAAGGAAGACCTGCAACCACTGAAGGATTGGTGTTTAAGCGTCAGGAGGAAAAATATCTGAGTTTTTGGAAAGATACTGTGCATCGCGTTGTTTGGGATTACTGCGATCGCCATGGTCTAAAACGTCCAAACCGCTGCACCACAGTTCAACCAAGCGGTACCAAGTCTCTATTAACAGGTGCTAGCCCTGGATGGCATCCCCCCAAGGCACAAAGATTTATTCGTCGGATTACCTTCCGTAAAAATGATCCCGTGGCGTTGGCTTGTATTGATTACGGGTACAATGTTATACCCTCTCAATCAGACAAAGATGAACAGGGTAACTTATTGAATGATCCCTTCGATCCGCGAGTCAGCGAATGGCTGGTGGAAATTCCAGTCGCTGTACCTTGGGCTGATTTACCAGGTGCTGATGAAATAGATATCAGTCAATTTAGTGCGATCGCTCAAATGGATTTCTATATGCAGGTGCAGAAATTTTATGTCACGCATAACACCTCTGCCACCATTGAGCTACGAGAAAATGAAGTTGAAGCGCTAGGAACTCGAATATACCAAGCCATCAAAGATGATGAAGGTTACATTAGTGCTGCACTTCTGGCACGGTTTGATGACCTTCAAACTTTTCCTCGCTTACCTTTTGAGCCGATAACAAAACAGTGGTACGAGCAGCTGATGAAAGAAGTGGAAATGCGCCGCAAAACCGAAGATTTTCATGGTGTTTTAAGCCGCTATGATTTTGGTGAGTTAATGGAAGCAGGACCAGCAGGTTGCGATTCTGATAAATGCATGATGCCTGAACAAACTTCGGGTAAATAGTATCAAGAACAACAGCGGTGATGCAAGATTTCTTGCACCACCGTTGATTCTATTTCAAGACAAATGCAGCAGCTTTCCTCACAACACAGTCTTCAAGACTTCCATCGCGATAACAATACTCGCGTTACGATCGCTTTAACAGTCCTAATTTTTCATTGAGTGACAGGAGATTCCTCATGTTCATTGATGAATTAACACCCATATTGAAACAATTCACCCAGCATCCAGTCTCGTTTCTGGGCGGTTTCGTTTCTGGCTTGCTGCGACTCAACCTTGCTGACGACCCTGTTAAAAGCTGGCTCTCACAGCAACTCGACTTCACGACCAACACGACTTTTGAAGCACATAATGGCAAAGCTGGTGGTCCTCAATCGATTAGCATTGAATAAAGGTAGGTTCACGGATTTTCCGTAAAATCTCGCCCAAAGAAAGACGAAGCATAAGCTTCGCAAAGGGAGCAACTGCGTTGCAAAAAGAAGCTTGGAGCGGCACAAGCCGCTTCTCAAAACTTCCGATGAATTGCAGAGTTAGCTAAAACTTAGAAAAAATCAAACAAAGTTTTATTAACCATTTATTAACCATAAGATACAAATACACATAACCTAAATGTGTTTGTACAATCTCATACTTTGAAAAACAGCACAATCAGTTATGATATTTAGCGTATGCGAAAAATCAGCCTAACCTCTGGCTAAGTCGTAAGATTCAACCTCATTGGTTGCTTCTTTCTGCTTTCTTTGCCATTGGCGAATCAGACAAGATAAAAGCAATGTCTGCTATTTATTTTGTTTGTTTTTACGGTGAGTTATTCGCTCTTCGTTGCGACTTACGTGATTCACATGACTATTTACGTTGGAAACCTTTCCTACCGCGCCACAGAAGCAGATCTAAAAGTAGTATTTGCAGAATACGGCGAGGTCAAAAGAGTTGTCTTACCTACTGACCGCGATACTGGTCGAGTACGCGGTTTTGCCTTCGTAGACATGAGTGAAGACGCCCAAGAGGATGCAGCCATTACAGAGTTAGATGGTGCTGAATGGATGGGTCGTCAACTCAGAGTTAATAAGGCTAAACCACGCGAGGAGGAGCGACGAAGTAGTTGGGCGAAAAGATAATAGTCAACAGCCTTAATAGCAATGGTCTACAATAGTAGCAGATTGTTTTCTAGTTATGCAAGCTATTAATTGCTGAAATATCTAGAAACAAAATAAATCAAATAATTTGATGAAGTTAAAAATTATGCCCGACGCGTTGTGACTCCAAGATTATAGTCATGATGAGTCGGTTTTTAATCAAGTCAGTACATCTATAGAGTAGCGTTTGGTGAGGGCAATTGTGTTGAAATTCTCATTCGGAATAGGTAGACTTACTCAAGTTTAGCACTCAAAACTGGTGACTCAGCTTTGCATAGACCCATAGGCGATTCATTTCTTTAGTTTATCTAAAATCACATTTAAGTTGTCAAATTACCTTTCTAAGATAGAGGCAGCAACCACAAGTTGCAACGCATGGGGTCAACCCAACAAACACCTAGTTTCTAGGGAGGTTAAAAAATGGCTAGAGCGCCGGAATCTTTGGAATTGGATACTAACGAAGAAGTAGCAGACAAGGCGTTGGATCGTGATTGTACAACATTATCCCGTCACGTCCTACAACAACTTCAGAGCTTTTCACCCCAAGCACAGGATCTGAGTGCGCTTATGAATCGGATCGCCCTAGCTGGCAAACTGATTGCTCGTCGCCTCAGCCGTGCAGGCTTAATGGAAGGGGTTCTCGGATTTACAGGGGAAGTCAATGTGCAGGGAGAATCCGTCAAAAAGATGGATGTCTATGCCAATGATGTCTTTATCTCAGTTTTTAAGCAAAGCGGTTTAGTCTGTCGCCTAGCTTCCGAGGAAATGGAAAAACCGTACTACATTCCGGAAAACTGCCCTGTAGGTCGCTACACTCTTTTGTATGACCCAATTGATGGTTCATCCAACACCGATACAAATCTCAGTTTGGGTTCCATCTTCGCAATTCGGCAACAGGAAGGAGGTGACCTCAATAATGAAGCTGCTGACCTGCTAGCTCCTGGACAAGGGCAAATTGCAGCGGGGTACATATTATATGGTCCCAGCACAATGCTGGTCTATACTATTGGTAGGGGGGTTCATTCGTTTACCCTTGACCCGAGTTTAGGGGAGTTTATCCTCACAGAAGAAAACATTCGGATTCCTGAGCATGGTCCTGTATACAGTGTTAACGAGGGGAACTTTTGGCAGTGGGATGAACCAATTCGGGAGTATGTTCGCTATGTCCACAGAACAGAAGGCTATACCGCTCGTTATAGTGGGGCAATGGTAAGTGACATCCACAGAATTTTGATTCAAGGCGGTGTGTTCCTCTACCCAGGAACACTTCCAAAACCAGAAGGTAAACTGCGTTTACTTTATGAATCTGCTCCCCTAGCCTTTGTCGTTGAGCAAGCAGGTGGTCGCGCCACTACGGGACACATTGATATCTTAGACGTGATACCAAAAAAACTGCACCAGCGCACGCCTTTGATTATTGGAAGCCCAAAAGATGTTGCAAAGGTAGAGTCTTTCATTCAAAACGGTCACTAGAAGAGCGTAAAAAGCACAAGTTAGGGTGTAGTAAGCACATAAACCATAAGTGAGTGGTTAGTCGTTAGTCGTTATGAGTCAATAGAACAACTAACAGCTTGACAAACGTTACTTGGACATATTACTAGCAGGAGTCAAAGGAATACAGCTATGGCAACTAATCAACTATTAGAAATCAAGAAGTACGGTCAAAGCATCTGGATGGATAATTTGAGCCGTGATATTATTCAATCTGGCGAGCTAAAAGACCTGGTTGAAAATAAAGGAATCTGTGGCATTACCTCCAATCCAACCATCTTTGAAAAAGCGATCGCTGGAAATGCCATTTATGATGCTGACATTGAAGCAGGAATCCGCGAGGGATTATCAACAGACAAGATTTACGAATCGCTAGCTTTTGCAGATATCCGCAGCGCCTGTGATATTCTACGCCCTGTGTATGATGCAACGGATGGATTGGATGGTTATGTCAGCATCGAAGTTCCACCAACCATTGCTCATGATACACAAGCAACAATCAAAGAAGCCCGTCGCTATTTTCAAGAAGTTGGTCGGGAAAATGTCATGATTAAAATTCCCGGTACAGACGCGGGTTTGCCAGCCGTTGAACAGGTGATAGCCGATGGCATCAATGTCAACGTTACTCTACTATTTTCCATTGATAGCTACGTCAAAACAGCTTGGGCTTACATTAGTGGTTTAGAAAAACGAGCACAAGAAGGTAAAGACATTAGCAAAATTGCCTCTGTCGCCAGCTTCTTCCTCAGCCGAATTGACAGCAATATTGACGGTAAAATTGACGCAAAATTGAAAAAAGGCGTCGATGACATTACCGTAGAAGCCAAGCTGAAAGATGTCAAAGGAAAAGTAGCGATCGCCAACGCGAAAATTGCTTACCAGGAATACAAGAAGATTATTCAGACAGACAGTTGGAAAGCATTAGCAGCTAAGGGAGCAAAAGTACAGCGCCTGTTGTGGGCAAGCACCAGCACCAAAGACCCCAACTATAGCGACGTGATGTATGTTGATGAGTTAGTTGGTCCTGACACTGTCAACACCTTACCACCTGCGACAATTGAAGCTTGTGCTGACCACTGCGACGTCGCCAGTCGTGTGGAAACAGGTGTAGAAGAAGCTTATCAGCTGATAGAAAACCTCAAAGACCCAGACATCAACATTGATATCAACACAGTAATGGATGAACTGCTCGTTGAAGGTATTGACAAATTTGTCAAGCCCTTTGAATCGTTGATGAACTCCCTAGAAAACAAGGTGAAACAGTTGTCTCCTGTATAGGAATTAGATACTAGCAACTGGGGAATGGGGATAAGGAGGACAGGGGGAGTGAGGGGCAATAATGGGCAATTTCCAATACCCATTATTGCCCAATGCCCAATGCCCAATGCCCAATGCCCATTGCCCATTGCCCATTGCCCAATCCCCAATCTCACATCCAAAACCCAAAATTGTTATGGTCAGTCTGCTAGAAAATCCGCTGCGCGTTGGTCTGCAACAGCAACGGATGCCCGAACCTCAGATTATAGTTATCTTTGGTGCTTCCGGTGACCTGACTTGGCGCAAACTCGTACCAGCACTGTACAAACTGCGACAAGAACGGCGCATTCCACCAGAAATCACCATTGTTGGCGTAGCACGCCGGGACTGGAGCCACGAATACTTCCGCGAACAGATGCGCAAAGGCATGGAAGAAGCTCATGGCGGTGTCGGTCCGGAGGAACTCTGGCAAGACTTCTCCCAAGGTCTATTCTATTGCTCTGGTGATATCGATAAGCCCGAAAGTTATCAGAAACTGAAGAATTTTTTGAGTGAGTTAGACGACAAAAGAGGAACACGGGGAAACCGGATGTTCTACCTGTCTGTTGCACCGAATTTCTTTCCAGAAGCAATCAGACAGCTTGGCTCAGGGGGAATGCTGGAAGACCCCTACAAACATCGTCTAGTTATTGAAAAACCCTTTGGTCGGGACTTGGCATCTGCCCAAAGTCTTAACCGAGTGGTGCAGAAATATTGCAAAGAACAGCAAGTCTATCGGATTGACCACTATCTAGGGAAAGAAACAGTTCAGAATTTACTGGTGTTTCGCTTTGCCAATGCGATTTTTGAACCCTTATGGAATCGCCAATTTGTTGATCACGTTCAGATTACTGTAGCAGAAACCGTAGGGGTAGAAGACAGAGCTGGATACTATGAAAGCTCAGGTGCACTGCGGGATATGTTGCAAAACCACCTGATGCAGCTTTTTTGCATGAGTGCGATCGAGCCTCCTAATTCCCTAGATGCCGACAGCATCCGTACAGAAAAGGTGAAGGTACTCCAGGCGACTCGATTAGCCGATGTCCAGAGTCTGCACCGTTCTGCAGTACGGGGTCAGTATAGTGCTGGGTGGATGAAGGGTAAACCCGTACCTGGTTATCATGAAGAACCGGGAGTTAATCCAAACTCCACAACCCCCACCTATGTAGCGGTGAAGTTTCTGGTTGATAACTGGCGTTGGCAAGGAGTTCCATTTTACTTGCGTACTGGTAAGCGGATGCCAAAAAAAGTCAGTGAGATTTCGATCCACTTCCGCGAAGTTCCTTCGCGAATGTTTCCATCTGCTGCCCAACAAATGGCTGGTAATATTTTGGCAATGCGGATTCAGCCTAATGAAGGAATTTCTCTACGCTTTGAAGTCAAGATGCCAGGAGCAGCATTCCGTACTCGCTCCGTTGACATGGACTTTACTTATGGTTCTTTTGGTATCCAAGCAACTTCCGATGCCTACGATCGCCTGTTTTTAGATTGTATGATGGGCGATCAGACATTATTCACACGGGGAGACGAAGTAGAAGCCGCTTGGCAAGTTGTGACACCAATTCTTTCCGTTTGGGATATGCCAAGTGATCCGGCGTCCGTTCCCCAATATGAAGCTGGCACTTGGGAACCAGCCGAAGCGGAGTTGTTAATTAACCAAGATGGTCGCCGTTGGCGCAGACTATAGAAGAATGAAGGGTAAAGGATAAAAACAGAATTTTTTTCAGTTCCTTTACCCTTCTGCAACTCATACTTCATAACTTAATACTTCATACTTCAATTGTTATGACTTCCCACGCTCCTACGATTTTTTCACTTCAGGCTCCCAAGGATGTTTCGCTAACAGAAATTGAAGCGGAACTGAGTCGCATTTGGCAAAGTTACGGCATTGCTGGTGAAGACGGTGCGCTTCCTGCAGCCACTCGCGCCACAACATTTACTTTGGTAGTTTACGAACCCGAGGAAACCCAGTATCTATTGGCTGCTTTGGGACTTTACAAAGGTCCGATTGATGGCATTCTCGGTCCGCAGACACAAACCGCACTACGAGAAGTACAAAAAACTTATGGTTTGACAGAGACAGGAACAGCAACAGAGGAAACCCTTGCCAAATTGCGGGAAGAACTCGCCAAACGTCATGGTAATGGAGCAACGGCGGACAACGGTTCTGGTAGTGCGTCTTATGTTCCAGATGCCAGTAGCCCCCGAATTGCTGATGAAATTGCCATCCGCAACCCCTGTCGCATTATTGCCCTGTCTCCAATAGCTGGCGAAGATGTAGGGGTGAAAGCTCAAGTCTCTGCCTATTGCCCAATCCAAAAGCAGTCCGCAAGTACACTCGTCTGCTGCGAATACATTACTTTCACAGGAACGGCTGCTGCTTTAGAACGGGTTGGTGGGATGCTTCACGCATTGTTAATTGGTGGCTTGCCCAAGTTTCTCTGGTGGAAAGCAACCCCAGATTTAAGCAATCCCTTGTTCAAGCGACTATCGGCAGTTTGCAACAATGTGATTGTAGACTCCTGCAACTTTAATAAGGCAGAAACTGATTTGCTTAACTTGCAAGAGTTGGTAGAATCTGATGTACCACTCGCTGACCTGAACTGGCGTCGTCTTTCAGGATGGCAGGAGTTAACAGCTGAAGCCTACGATCCACCTCAACGTCGTGCTGCTCTAACAGAAATAGACAGAGTTAACATCGACTACGAAAAAGGCAACTCCGTACAAGCGCTGATGTTTTTGGGTTGGCTGGCAAGTCGCTTACAATGGCATCCGGTTTCTTATCAAAAAGAAACCGGAGATTACGACATCACACGAATTCACTTCGTTGCACAAAACCAACGGCAAATAGAAGCAGAGTTAGCAGGAGTCCCAGTTGCTGATGCGGGTGACGTTCCTGGTGATTTAATTGCCTTACGCCTAAGTTCCACAAATCCGCAGGCAAACTGCGGGACTCTTATCTGTTCGGAAACTGGTGGTTGTATGCGGATGGAAACACAAGGTGGTGCTCAGTCTGCTGGTGTGTTTCAACAGGTGACTTCACTTTCCGAGCAAAAAGCAGAAGCTTTACTCAGCCAGCAAGTGCAACGCTGGGGTCATGAGGCACTTTTTGAAGAAAGTCTCGCGCTCACAGCTCAAATACTCAAGTTGGGAGCAAAACAGTGAACAGTTAACAGTATACAGTTATCAGATTTTGGTAACTGATAACTGATAACTGAATAACTGGTTAAAAGTTAGGCATTAAGAGTTAAAAGTTAAGAGTTATAACTCTTAATTTTTAACTTTATGGCTTTAGTTATTGCAGGAGAACGCAGTGGGGTGGGCAAAACAACTGTCACGCTCACCCTTTTGGCGTCTTTGTGTCAACGTGGTATAAAGGTACAATCTTTCAAGGTTGGTCCAGATTACATTGACCCGATGTTTCATCAGCACGTTACAGGTCGCGCTTGTCGCAATTTAGATCCTGTGCTGACATCAGAATTTTATGTAAATCAATGTTTTATTCATCACGCTCAACTAAGTGAATATGCTCTAGTTGAAGGAGTCATGGGGCTGTTTGATGGAGTTGGGACAAAGGGCAATGGGCAATGGGCAATGGGCAATGGGCAATTCTCCTCCTCTTTTGCTAGTACGGCTCATATAGCCCAGTTACTAGATTTGCCTGTTGTATTGGTGATAGATTGCAGTCGGTTGTCTGGTTCTGTAGCTGCGATCGCACACGGATATTGCTCATTCAATCAACAAATCAAAATTGCTGGGGTGGTGTTAAATCGCGTAGGAAGCGATCGCCATCTATCCTTTCTCAAAGATGCCCTGGAACCTCTCCAATTACCTATTCTTGGAGTACTGCGGCGTGAGGAAAATATTACAATTCCAGATCGACACCTGGGTTTAGTACCTACTGCAGAACTTCCCCAATTGAATGCTCTAATTGACCGACTTGCTCATCTGGGTAACACTTGCTTTGACTGGGAACGCCTGTTACCACTTTTGAGAACAAGAGAAGCACAGGAGCACAAGAGTACAGGAGCACACGAGAAGAATAATTTTTGCCCATTGCCCATTGCCCATTGCCCATTGCCCATTGCCCACTCCTCATCCCCTTCACTCCCGATAAGAATAGCCGTGGCGCGCGATCGCGCTTTCAATTTCTACTACCAAGACAATCTTGATTTGCTACAGCAGTTGGGTGCAGAACTGGTTTTCTGGAGTCCTTTAGAAGACGCTGAATTACCGGAAAACGTGCAAGGAATGTATTTTGGCGGTGGTTTTCCAGAAGTCTTTGCTCAACAACTCGCGGAAAATACCAGCGTTCGCCATGCAGTGAAAACAGCAATTCTCTCTGGAATGCCTACTATTGCTGAATGTGGGGGATTAATGTATCTATGCGATCAAATCGTCGATTTTGCGGAGAAATCTTGGTCAATGGTGGGAGTATTGCCCACAACAGTCGTAATGGATGGGCGTCTGACTCTAGGGTATCGTCGAGCAGTTGCTCTACAGGATAGTTTGTTAGTACGTGCAGGTGCAACCGTCTACGGGCATGAATTTCATCGCTCCCGCTTAATCCCAACTCCGAATCTGCCATTGTTTCAAACTTATCGCTACGACTCCGAAGAATCCACAGGATATGAAGGATGGAATTTACTTCCATCTTTACATGTTTCTTACATTCATCAACACTGGGGAGACAGTCTGGATATTCCAAAGCGATTTTTAGAGCAGTGTTGCTTATTTAATATCAGCTTTCTGAGGGAGGAGCTTCTCCTCAAGAAGACGCTGCGCAAACGCGTAGCGTCTTCTTGAGGAGATACGCTAACGCTACCGTTAAATAATGTTGAACCCACTTTCCGCACTTCATCGTGTAATACGCGTAGATTTCCAAAATCTGGCTAACAACGGTTAAATAAACAGCACGAATACCAATATTTTTCAATATTAATTAATACTTAATAATGCTCAAATTATTAAGTATTAATTAATATTGAAAGTCAAGATAATACATTCTGAAGTGCGGGATATGGGTTGAATAACAATACACTCATGATGTATTGTCATTTTTAATGAAAGTAAACCTTCAAGAAGAAGTCCATCATGACTCAAGATGTGCCAGATCTTAAGCAGCAAACTTCAAAAAAAATCACCAATTTTGAAGGTACGGGCAGTGGAAAAGAAACAGAACCGATAGCCATTATCGGCATAGGCTGCCGCTTTCCAGGTAATGCCAACAGCCCAGAAGCCTTCTGGAAATTGCTGCTTTCGAGCGTAGATGCCATTAGCGAGGTGCCAGAGTCACGTTGGAACGTGAATTATTTCTACGACCCAGATATAGCAAAATCGGGCAAAATACGAACCAGGTGGGGCGGCTTTGTAGATAAAATAGACGAATTTGATGCTCAATTTTTCGGAATTTCTCCCCGAGAAGCCTCACGCATGGATCCGCAGCAACGACTAATGCTGGAGGTAGCACAGGAGGCGCTGGAGGACGCAGGGCAGATGAGCGAACGGCTTGCTGACTCGAAGACAGCGGTGTTTATTGGAATATCAGGTAGCGATTACCAAAACATCCAAGGAAGCGATCGCGACTCCATGAACGCTTACACAAACTTAGGTGGAGTTAACTGTATCACAGCTAACCGCATTTCCTACGTATTTGACCTCAAAGGTCCAAGCATGACTGTTGACACAGCCTGCTCTTCATCGCTGGTTGCAGTTCATCTTGCGTGTCAAAGTATCTGGAATGGAGAGTCTGTGCTCTCCATAGCGGGAGGTGTGAATGCGATACTCAAACCAGAAGTAACCATAGGATTTTCTCAGGCATCCATGCTCTCTCCTGATGGGCGTTGCTTTACCTTTGATGCGCGAGCTAATGGTTATGTCCGGGCTGAGGGAGCCGGTATTGTTGTCTTGAAGCCTTTATCTCAAGCGCAAGCAGATAGAGACCCAATTTATGCTGTGATTCTCAGCAGCGCAGTCAACCAGGATGGTCAAACCAATGGTATTACGGTTCCTAGCGGACAGTCCCAAGAAGCAGCACTCCAGGAAGCCTGCCTGAAAGCAGGGATATCGCCAGAACAGATACAGTATATTGAGGCTCACGGTACTGGCACACCAGTAGGCGATCCAATAGAAGCGATCGCTCTGGGAAACGTACTGGGTAAAAATCGCCCTCCGGGAGACTACTGCACAGTTGGTTCAGTAAAAACTAACATTGGACATTTGGAAACAGCATCGGGAATTGCAGGACTTATCAAAGTCGCGCTGGCTCTCAAGCACTGCCAAATTCCGCCAAATCTACATTTTCAGACACCTAATCCCAAAATTCCTTTTGAGGAATTGGGGTTGCGCGTGCCTACTACCCTTGAGCCTTGGCGAAACGAAAATGGATCGCGCATTGCTGGCGTGAATTCCTTTGGGTTTGGGGGAACGAATGCCCATGTGCTTTTGTCGGGATTAGCAACGGATGCTGTAACGGATATAGGCGATTCAGAGCACGGTTCTGTTTCAGTGCTATTACCCCTGTCGGCAAAGAGTCCGGAGGCACTTGTCGCTGTTGCGCGAGCAACCCATGAGTTTTTAACCGCTCTCGATTTGAGCGCAGGTGTTTCATTGACAGACATCTGCTACACTGCCAGTCTGCGCCGAGATCATCACGACCATCGGTTGGCGCTGGTGGCTGATACCAAAGAAAATTTGGTAGAAAATCTGGAAGCGTTTTTGGCGGGAGAAAACCGTCCAGGTCTGTCTTCTGGTCACCTAGTTCCAGACTTTCAACCCAAGCTGGCTTTCGTTTTTTCCGGTATGGGACCGCAATGGTGGGCGATGGGACGTCAGTTGTTGGAGTCAGAACCCATATTCCGAGAAGTCATAGAACAGTGCGACGAATTGCTGCGGCAATATGCTGATTGGTCATTGTTGTCAGAACTGACAGCATCAGAAGAAACTTCCCGCATTAATTCTACCCAAATCGCTCAGTGTTCCATCTTTGCCGTGCAAATCGCTCTAGCCGCCTTGTGGCGTGACTGGGGCATCACACCCCAAGCGATCGTAGGTCACAGTGTTGGCGAAGTTGCAGCCGCCCATGTTGCTGGAGTCCTGAGTTTGTCAGATGCTGTGCAGGTCATCTTCCATCGTAGCCGCGTTCAAGCCTCGGCAGCTGGCAAAGGAAAAATGCTGGCTGTCGAGCTGTCTCAAGAGGAAGCCGAGCGCGTATTAGCAGGATTAGAATACCAGAGTTGCGTTTCTATTGCAGCCGTTAACAGCCCCAGTGCCATCACCCTGGCTGGAGATAGCGCCGCTTTGTCAGAAATTGCCAAATATTTAGAGCAAAAACAAATTTTCTGCCGCTTCCTGCAAGTTGAGGTGCCTTATCACAGCCCCTTTATGGAGCCATTAAAGGCAGATTTAGCACAATCATTGCAAGAAATCAAGCCCCAAAAGGCTACAATTCCTCTGTTCTCTACCGTTACTAGCAAGCTCGTTGAAGGTTCGGAGTTGGATGGCATCTACTGGGGTCTGAACATGAGGGAGCCAGTGCTTTTTGCAGCAGCGATCGCTCAACTGATTCAAGCTCGTTTCAACACCTTTGTGGAAATCAGCGCTCATCCAGTTCTCGCTAATTCAATCTCCGAATGTCTTGCTTTAGCTGAGATTTCTGGAACAGTGCTTCCAACCTTGCGGCGTAAAGAACCGGAACGGGCTACGATGCTCTCGTCATTTGGCAAGCTCTACACTCTCGGATACCCGGTTGACTGGCATCAGATCTATCCGCAGCAAGGGCGTTTCGTGCGCCTGCCTTCTTATCCCTGGCAGCGAGAGCGTTGTTGGCACGAGTCTGAAGAATCTATGGGAGTGCGGATTGGAACAATCCCCCAGCGCTCAATGTTGGGGCAACAAGTCCACCCCCTTTTAGGAAGCCGTCTCAAATCAAGTCAACCGATTTGGGATGCGTCCATTGACAAGCATCGCCTCAGTTATCTTAATGACCATCGCGTCCAAGGGGCTGTGGTTTATCCAGGAGCAGCTTATGTGGAAATGGCTTTGGCTGCTGCTAAAGAAACTTTCAAAGATGGCGCTTATATTATAGAGGAAATTGAATTTAAAAAAGCTTTCTTCTTACCAGAAAGTAGTGCGTCAATAGTTCAGTTAAGTCTGGAGCCAAGCCAAACATCCTTCGAGATTAACAGCAATGTCAAAGGTGCCCAATCGGATTGGGTTCGACACGCGACGGGTAAGCTAACTCGCGTTGAAAATGGCTTTGTCTCTAAGCAGGTTGTGCTGGATGAAATTCGCCGCCGTTGTCCCAACGAAATTTCTAAGAGCGATCTATATCGGCAATTCCAGGAAATAGGACTCGAATATGGTCCAAGTTTTCAAGGAATCGAGCAGCTTTGGAGCGGCGAAGGCGAAGCGTTAGCTCAAATCCAAATCAGTAATGCTTTACAGACAGAAGTCGAGGAATACCAATTGCATCCGGCTATCCTTGATGCTTGTTTTCAGGTGTCGCTCGCCACTGTAGATTCTGTTAAAGGGACTTACTTGCCAGTGCAGATAGAACAAGTGAGAGTTTACGGTCGTCCAAAGTTGCAAATGTGGAGCTACGCCCGCCTGATGGAGCAAACCGCCGCCACCCGTCCCAAAGGAGATATTCAACTGTTCGATGATGCCGGAAACGTACTGGTAGAAATTCTCGGACTTGTCTGCCAATCTTTGGAGAACAAGCAGGAAAGTTCAAAGAAAGTGGATTACCTCCACGAATACCAATGGGAGATGAAGGATCGTCCCGGTCAAGAGTTAGTTCGTCCCGCTCTTGATTATCTGCCCTCCCCGGTGCAAATCGCCCAAAATCTCCAATCCGAAGCGACGAGATTGAGCGTGCAATTAGGACGTCCGCATTACTACTCGCAGGTAAGGCCACAAATTGACGCTTTATGTGCTGCTTACATTCTTAAAGCTTTCAAGCAACTCGGGTGGGAGCCGAAATTGCTGACTCGTATAAGCGCGGAAACTCTTGCAGAACAGTTAGGTGTGGTGTCCCAGCATCGGCAACTTTTGGGTCGATTGTTGGAAATCCTGGCTGAAGAAGGCGTGCTGCGTCGCTTCGATGACCAGTGGGAAGTTTGCCGTATACCGTCCGTAGAAGAGCCTATTGAGACTTGGAAAGCACTTTTAGCCGAATCTAGCGCTTATCAAGCGGAACTAACGTTGTTAGGGCGGTGCGGTCAGAGGTTAGCTCCGGTGTTGCTTGGGGAGGTCGAACCACTGGAACTTATTTTCCCGGAAGGTTCTCTGACAACATCTGAGCATCTGTACCAAGATTCGCCTAGTTATCGGATTTATAACCTGCTGGTTCAAAAAGCGATCGCGCTTGCACTCTCGCAGCTTCCAGAAGGACGAACAGTGCGGATCTTAGAAATTGGCGCAGGTACAGGTTCGCTGACATCCTATGTCCTTCCAAAGCTGATGCAACATCGGACGGAATATGTATTTACTGACATTACACCACAGTTTACAATCTCTGCCGAGCAGAAGTTTCGCGATTATCCTTTTGTTGAGTACCAAATTTTGGATATTGAGGCGGATATAATCGCGCAAGGATTCCAGCCGCATTCATTTGATCTGATTCTGGCTTCGGACGCACTACATGCGACCCGTGACTTGCGACAAACTCTGGAGAATGTCAAACTGCTTTTGGCATCACAGGGAATGTTGGTTTTGTTGGAATTGACAAACGATTTGCGATTGTCAGACCTGACATTCGGATTGCTCAAGGGCTGGTGGTTATTTACTGATGTAGAACTGCGGTGTAAACAGTCGTGGATTTACTTAGCTCAGTGGCGAGATTTACTAAAAGATGTTGGGTTTGCGGAAGTTGCTAGCATTGCAGATACACCACCAGAAACAGATCAGTCTCTCCACACCGTTATTTTGGCTACTGGTCCAAAGCTTGGGCAAAAAGTTCAGTCCTCATCAACTGTTCCCCATAAGCCTGAAAATCCAGGAACTTGGTTAATTTTTGCTGATAGTTCTGGAGTCGGGCAACAGCTAGCAGAAGAACTCAAACAACGCCAAGAAATCCCGATTCTCATAAAGCCTGCAACTGTTTTCCAGCGCCTTGATGCAAATAATTTCCAAGTTTGCCCGGAACACGCAGAAGATATGCAGCAACTCCTGGAAGCTGTTGGTGCAAATCAGCCCGCCTGTCGCGGCGTGGTTTACCTCTGGAGTCTAGACACACCTCCAAGTGAGAAAATGACAGATGCTACCCTAGAATCAACTTTAACAGACAGCTGTCTGGGCGTACTGCATTTGGTTCAGGCGTTGGCTAAAGTCAATTGGCGGCATTCCCCCCGTCTGTTTTTGGTGACGAACTCTACCCAGGCTGTAGGAGGTTTGAAATCCCTCTGTGTTGCCCAATCTCCTTTGTGGGGTTTGGGTCGAGTCATCAACAACGAACATCCCAATCTTCGCTGTACTCGGGTGGATTTGAGTCCTGCCAGTACTCCTGAGGAGATTCAGTCTCTCTTGTCAGAGTTAATGGCTGACGACAAGGAAGATGAAATCGCCTTGCGGGGTAAGGAACGCTATGTAAATCGGTTAATACGGCTATCGCTAGCAGATTTCATCCAAAAACCAAAATCCCTTGTCCAAAATCGAGAACCCTTCCGTTTAGAAATCTCTGCACCAGGAGTGCTGGAAAACTTGGAACTGCGGTCTTACACGCGCCAAGAACCCGCCCCTGGTTCGGTTGAGATTCAAGTCTGCGCCACAGGTTTGAACTTTAAAGATGTTGCCAAGGCAATAAATTTATTAAGTGATGCTAGTTTAGAGGGGACTTTCTCCGAGCGATCGCTTGGTATAGAATGTGCCGGAATCGTTACCGCCATTGGCTCTGGTGTTGAAGGGTTTAAGATCGGTGATGAAGTTATTGCTTGTGCCCCTTACAGCTTTAGTACGCATACAACAACAGATGCCCGTGCTGTAGTGCATAAGCCCGCGCATCTCAGTTTTGAGGAAGCTGCAACAATTGCTGTTACTTTTCTGACTGCTTACTACGCCTTGCACTACTTGGGGCAGCTCCGTGAGGGCGAGCGGGTTCTCATCCACGCGGCGGCTGGCGGTGTGGGTCTTGCTGCCATCCAAATTGCCCAGAGTGTGGGTGCAGAGATTTTCGCGACGGCAGGTAGTCCAGAAAAACGGGAATTTTTGCGATCGCTTGGGGTACAGCATGTCATGGATTCCCGGTCTTTAGCGTTTGCCTCCCAGGTGATGGAAATCACTGGTGGTAAAGGTGTAGATATCGTTCTCAACTCTTTGGCGGGAGAGGCTATCCCTAAGACCCTCTCTGTGCTAGGAGCCTATGGACGTTTTATAGAAATCGGCAAGCGTGATATCGAGCAGAACAACAAACTGGGTCTGCGACCTTTTCAAAATAATTTGTCCTTCTTTGCGGTAGATTTGGACAAGCTGTTAAGCGATCGCCCAGATAAAGCTGGCTCCTTATTGGGTGAAGTCATGCAATATTTTGAGGCGAAAACCTTTCACCCGCTTCCCCACAGGGTCTTCCCAATATCTCGGGTGGTAAGCGCCTTCCGCTACATGGCACAAGCGAAGCACATCGGCAAGATTGTTGTGTCGTTGCAAGAATCAGATGTAACGGTAGCTCCCTCATCTGAAGAAACAGTCACTTTTCGCCCTGACGGAACCTACCTTATTATCGGTGGACTAAGTGGGTTTGGTTTAGCAGTGGCTCAGTGGTTGGTGGAAGGCGGTGCGCGGCACTTAGTGCTGATGAGTCGCAGTGGTGCTTCCTCGTCAGCAGCTCAGTCAGCGGTAAAAACTTTGGAGTCAGCAGGCGCGAGCGTGGTAGTTGCCAAAGCAGACGTGAGTCAAGCCACTCAAGTGGCTGATGTTCTGACCGACATTGAGCAGTTTATGCCGCCGTTGCGAGGAATTATTCACGCTGCAACGATTTACGACGATGCTCTGATGCTGCAACTTTCTGGCGAATGCTTTTTTAAAGTGATGGCTCCCAAGGTCATCGGAGCCTGGAACTTACACACTCAGACATTAAATACACCGCTGGATTTCTTTGTGAATTTCTCCTCCATTGCTTCATTGGTGGGGAATCCAGGGCAGGGAAATTATGCAGCTGCTAATGCTTTTCTTGATGCACTGGCGCACTACCGCTATGCGATGGGACTGCCAGCTTTGACAATCAATTGGGGAGCCATTGCCGATGTTGGTTTTGTTGCTCGCCAAGGTGAAGTAGGGGAACTTTTGCAGAGGCATGGATTTAAATTGCTGCCATCGCAAGAAGCACTCAGAGTGCTGGGAGAATTACTCCAAGTTGAGGCAGTCCAGACAATAATGGCACCGATGAACTGGCGGCAGTGGTGCCAGGTTCACGCGGCTGGCACACTACCGCGATTTTCTTATTTGGGAGAGGAAGAAGCCGTTTCTGAAGAAACAGGCGATCGCAACAGCGAAAGAGAAACGCTTGTTAACGCTCTTCTGGCAGCAAAACCGACAGAGCGCCAGCAGATTTTGGAATCTCACCTACAAAAACAAGTTGCACGGGTATTAGGAACTTCTCCCGCCAAGCTAGACACCTCAAAACCGCTAACCAATCTGGGACTTGACTCCTTAATGGGAGTGGAGCTGAGTAACCGAATCGAGAGCGATCTGGGTGTGAGTGTACCCACAATGAAACTCCTTGGGGGTGTGAACATTGCTCAACTAGCAGCAGAGCAACTTGGGCAACTAATTCCTGTCAAATCTACGACTGCAACGACTTCCGAATTGCCGTCTCAAGAACACTCAGTAACAGATTGGAACGCCGAAGTTGTCCTAGATCTTACAATCAGTCCTGGTACTGCACTCTTTGAGCTATCTACTGAACCTTCTGCTATCTTCATAACTGGTGCAACTGGCTTTTTGGGAGCCTTTTTACTCCATGAACTCCTTGAGCAGACTCAGGCGGACATTTATTGTCTGGTGCGTTCTGCCAATGAGCACTCAGGCAAGATCAGGATTCAAAAGAATCTGGAAACCTATGGACTGTGGAATCAAGATTTCAGTTTCAGAATCATCCCAGTTTTGGGTGACGTGTCTCAACCCCAGATGGGTCTTTCATCTGAACAGTTTCAAAAAATAGCCAGCCAGATTGATATCATCTATCACAGTGCAGCTTTACTCAACTACGTGTATCCCTATGAAAGATTGAAGCCGATAAACGTTCTGGGAACCCAAGAAGTGCTGAGATTGGCAAGTCAAATTAAGGTTAAGCCGCTTCATTACATTTCTAGTGTCGCTGTTTTTGAGTCATCTGCTTATTACCGAAAGGTGGTGACAGAATCGGATCAGCTTCTTCATAGTAAAGAAATGTACCTTGGCTACTCCCAAAGTAAATGGGTTGCAGAAAAATTAGTGATGATGGCGCGCGATCAAGGGCTTCCGGTTTGTATCTATAGACCATCTTTTATTTCTGGGCATAGTCAAACAGGCGTGTGGAATACAGATGACATTGTCTGTCGCACGATTAAAGGTTATATCCAGATGGGATGCATGGCAGAGTTGGATTCTCTGTTAGACCTATCTCCTGTAGACTATGTAAGCCGTGCAATTGTCTATTTATCAAGGCAAAAGGAGTCTTTGGGCAAGGCTTTTCACTTGAACAATCCCCAATCCATTCACTGGAGGCAGGTCAGTGATTTTCTCAGATCTTTTGGTTATTCAATTCAGGAAGTTTCCTATGAACATTGGCTTTCCCAGCTAAATAACACTATGCGATCGCCCCAAGGGGGCGGCTTCTCTGGAGTATCGCAGGACAATCCTTTATATCCTCTTTTGCCTTTCTTTGTTAAAAAATGGTCCCAAGAGCAACTGACCCTTACTGAGTTATATCAGCAAGCTAGAATACCCAAGATTAGTTGTCACCAGACACTTGTTGCCCTTACGGGTACTGACATTTTTTGTCCACCTATAGATGATAAATTGTTGAATACCTATTCCTCGTACTTCATCCGTAGTGGTTTTCTGAATGCGCCATAGTTGCAATATGTAATATGTTTGGTCTTCAGCGCGGCTACGCCGCGCTGTCGCTTGTGCCAGTTGCGTAAGTCCTGCTTGAAAATTCTAACCCTAGTGAAATTCCTAAATACAAGGTTTGCGTATTTTATTCTAAAGTTTGAACAACTATGAGCATAAAAACAATAAAAGATAAGACTCCTGTCACTTTACGACCACTAGCAGGTTTCTCCTTTATTAACTGGATAAAATTGCTAATCACCAATGGTGGTGTTGATAAACAATATATAACAATAGCAATTCTCATTTCATTGATTAGCTTTTTATTGCTTCCTATTATAATATTTGAGAAAGTCAAGTTTTATAAAATAATTAATGAATTGAAAATTAAAAATCCTCCAATTTTCATAATTGGACATTGGAGAAGTGGGACAACTTATCTTCATAATATAATGACTCAAGATGAAAATTTTGGATATGTGTCTATGGCACAGGTATCTGCTCCAGGGATATTTTTATCTGTTGGTAATAAAAAAATATGGAAAAATATTGTAAATATATTTTTGCCTGAAAAAAGACCAATGGATAACTTAACATTCTCTAGTGATTTACCTCAAGAAGAAGAATTTGCAGTAGGAAATATATCGCCTTATTCTTTTTATAATGGCTTTTTCTTCACCAAAAACATTAGAAAGTATTTTAGAGAGTATGTCGTTTTTGATGGGGTTTCTCAAGAAATAAAAGATAAATGGGAAAATGTCTACCTAAATATTTTAAAGAAAGCAAGTTTTCGATTTAATGGAAAAAGATTGGTTTTAAAAAATCCTCCAAATACGGGAAGAATTGAGCTTTTACTAAAAATCTTTCCCGATGCAAAGTTTATTCATATTTACAGAAATCCATACGTAGTATATTCATCAACAAAGCATCTTTATAAAAAACTTTTACCTGAATTAACCTTCCAGAATATAAACGAAGAAGAAATAGAGGCGATTATTATTGAATTTTATCAGCAGCTTATGCAGAAATTTTTTAGCGAAAAAAATCTTATACCTCTAGAGAATTTTATCGAAATTAAGTATGAAGATTTTATCGGTAATGAACTGACAGAGCTTCAGAGGATATACGAGCAATTAAATCTGCCAGGATTTCCGGAAGCGGAAGAGAATTTCAATAAATACGTTGAGTCACAAAAAAATTATACAAAAAATAAATATTTATTGGATCAAGAAACAATAGACAAGGTATATCATGCCTGGAAATTTACTATTGAAAAATGGCAATACAGTCCTCCGCAGTGACGAAAATATGGCAGCAGACAAAGAAAGCCGATTACTTGAAAAATCTTCAGGTCGATGGCGAATCATTTCGGTAGCTTTTATCGCATTAGTCGTAGGGGTAGCATCTATCTATGTGTTTTCACAATATCGGTTTAATATTCAGACTCACCCACCAAAACCCTACAAGTCGCCTCCTGTCAGAGTTGCTATTACTGCCTTAGGACGCCTAGAGCCTCAAGGCGAAGTGACTCAATTATCTGCCCCCAGTTCACTCTCAGGTACCCAAGTAGAAAAACTGTTGATCAAAGAAGGAGACACAGTTCGCTCCGGGCAAATAGTGGCGTTACTCCAAGATTATGCTAGAGCGACAGCAGCACTACAACAGGCACAAGACAAAGTGAAAGTTGCTCAAGCTCGACTCGCTCAGGTAAAAGCCGGAGCAAAATCTGGAGACATTTCGGCTCAAAAAGCAACACTCGACCGTTTAGAAACTCAATTAAAAGGAGAAGTAACTACTCAACAAGCAACAATCGCCCGCTTGCAGGCTGAGTTAGACAATGCCCAAACCGAGAACAACCGATATCAGCAGTTATACTCCGAAGGTGCCATTTCAGCTTCTGTTGCAGATAGCAAGCGTTTGCAACTCCAGACGGTGCGACAGCAGCTTACAGAAGCCAAGGCAAACCTAAACAAGACTGTGAACACGCTTGACGACCAGATCAAGGAGGCAAAAGCCAAACTGGCAAGTATTAGTGAGGTACGTAATGTAGATATCTCGGTGGCACAAGCCGAACTTAATAGTACCATAACTGCAGTCACACAAGCAAAAGCAGAGCGAGATTTAACCTATGTCACATCTCCTATGAATGGAAAAGTTTTGAAAGTTCATACCAAAACAGGAGAAGTAATTGGTAATTCAGGGATTGTTGAGATAGGCAAAACATCTCAAATGTATGTTGTTGCAGAAGTTTATCAAACAGATATAGAAAAAGTGCGTCTCGGTCAAAAAGCCACTATTACTAGTACTGCATTTACTGGAAAATTGTCGGGAACAGTAAGCAAGATTGGTTTGCAAGTTAGCAAACAGAGCATTTTAAGTCTTAATCCAGGAGTAGACACAGACCGCAGAGTTATTGAGGTTAAAATCCGCATTGATAATCCAGCAGATAGTCAACGGGTCGCAGGTTTAACCAACTTACAGGTGGATGTTGCTATTCAAATATAATTGTGTCATAGAAGACACTGTTAAAAGAATCACAGACTGAAATCATGGTTTTTAGAATTCCCTTAGCTTGGCTACAATTAGTCCGAAACAAAGGTCGTTTTTTAGTAGCTGTGGCTGGCATTGGTTTTATTGTGATTCTAATGTTTGTACAACTTGGCATCCAAAATGCTCTCTATTCAAGTGCGACCCAGGTACACCAAAGTCTCCGAGGAGATTTATTTTTAGTAAGTTCTCAATATAAATCTTTAACTGCAAATCAAAGCTTTTATCGAACTCGTTTATACCAAGCTTTGGGATTTGATGGTGTAGAGTCAGTCAGCCCTATGTACTTGGGATTTGCCAAATTCAAAAATCCCGTGAACGGTGAGAAATACTCAATATATATTATTGGTATTGAACCGGGAAAGGTAGCTATAAATTTACCAGAAATTGAGCAAATTTTAGAGAAAATAAAAATTCCGGATGTGGTACTGTTTGACCAAAATTCTCGACCGGAATTCGGACCAGTTGTTGAAAGATTTGAAGAGGGAAACACTGCGCAAATAATTGAAATATTTCCCTATAATTCAGTCAAAGGTTATAGAGTGAGAATTGGTGGCTTATTCAGTTTAGGCCCTTCTTTTGGAGTAGATGGTAATTTAATTGTCAGTGACTCAACTTTCCTCAGAATATTTCTAAACAACCGGGCTTCAGAAATGATAGATGTAGGTGTGATAACTCTCGCTCCTGGTGTCGAACCACAAAAAATATTGGAAAATATGCGAAAAAGTTTAGTTAATGATGTCCTAATTTTTACAAAGCAAGAGTTTAAAAATTTTGAAAAAAAATATTGGGCAACCAGAACGCCTATTGGTTTTCTATTTAACCTCATGCTCACAATGGGTTTTGTGATTGGTGTGGTCATTGTCTATCAAATTCTTTATAGTAATATCTCTACTCAAATGACTGCCTATGCTACTTTAAAAGCTATCGGCTATGAAAATAATTATCTATTGAATGTGGTATTTCAACAGGCTTTGATTTTGGGAATTTTGGGTTATCTACCAGGATTTGCTATTTCTTTAGGTATATATGATTTCGCCATGCAAGCGACTAAGTTGCCAATAATCATGAGCTTAAACAACATATTAATTATCTTAGTATCAACAATTTTAATGTGTATAACTTCTGGATTGCTGGCTATGAACAAACTCCGCTCCGCAGATCCGGCAGATATTTTCTAGAGTATTGGTCAAGTCCCGTTAAGAGTATATAGTAAAACCTTATATTAAGTAACATTATTTAATGAAATAGCCACTGCGATCGCGCTTCTTACTGGTGTGAAGATATAGGACAGGACTTACGCAAAGAAACCCGGTTTCTACCAAAAATCGTCTGTTTCGCAACAAAATACGAACGAAGAAACCGGGTTTCTGACAGATGGTGCGTAAGTCCTATAGGATTCCTATTTAATTTTTGAACTACACGTAGGTGGGCATTGCCTACTCAAACCCGGATATGGTGGGCATGATCGCTTAGGCAGTGCCCACCCTACACCACTTATTACCAGTGTGAAGATATTTGCATAAGTGTCTCGAAAATGAAAGAGAAGGGTCTGAAAAGAACATTATACTGACAGACTTATGTAGCATAGAAATGGCAGCTGATTCAATGCACCTACTTCTTGATACCTGAAGCAGTGTTCTAGGAAATATTTGCTACTACCTAGAGTAGACTGATTTACAAAATCCCAATAGCTGACATTCCTCATGGCTAATAAAAGCAACAATAAAGAAACATTCACCTTGGTGCTATCTCTGCTCATCACTTTAGGACTTTTAGGGTTTGGTCTGTGGTACTTCCGGAACAGCTTACCTTTTTCCAGGCAACAGACTCAACCCTCTGCCAATTCTTCCGGACAGCAGAGTACTGAGCAAGCTGCAAGCTTGGATACGAGTCTGCCTAATCCAAGTGTGCTAACTATTGATGGTAGCGTCACGATAGTGGCTTTGATGAAGCAACTGCAAATTGCCTTTAGTCCAGTAAACCCTTCCTTACCGACAACCTATGGCTTACCAGATGGCAGTCCCAATGGTACCAATAAAGGGATTCAAAACTTAAGAGACGGCAAAGTCTTGATGGCGGCTAGTTCACGTCCCCTAAAAGCTGATGAAGCACAAGCTGGACTCGTGCAATTCCCCATTGCACGAGATGCTTTAGCTGTAGCAGTAGGTGTCAACAATCCATATAAAGGGGGATTGACAATGGAACAGATCAAGGGAATTTTTCAGGGACAAATCACTAACTGGTCACAGGTAGGGGGTCCAAATCTGCTAATTAAAGTTATTAACCGTTCTCCAGATAGTGGAACGTATACATTCTTTCAGGAAGTTGTGCTTTTAGAGGAGCCTTTTGCACCTGATAGTGCAAATTTCACCACAATGAAGAAAGATGAAACCACTTCAATATTACGTGCTTTGGGCGATAATGGCATTAGTTACAGCACAGTTTCTCAGATAGAAAATCAAACCACTGTCCGCATTGTCCCAATAAATGGGATTTCTCCCACTGATAAAACAGCAATTAAAAATAGTACTTATCCTATTAGTCGAGTTGTTTATTTAGTTGTACCGCGTAAAACCAGTCCAGCTGCCAAACAATTTATTGACTTTACTATATCTCCTAGTGGGCAACAGGTTGTTCAGCGAGTCGGTTTTACTCCATTGAAGTAGGTTAATTGCATTTATTTACTCCTCACCTTTCATGAACACTATTACCATCGACCTTAAACCTGTCATTGAATTAACGGACGAGCAATTTTATCAACTCTGTCGAAAAAACCCTGATGTAAAATTTGAACGAAGTGCCAAGGGAGAACTTATTATTATGTCTCCAACAGGAGGAGAAACAGGAAGCTACAACTCAGAAATTAACGCTGATTTTGTGATTTGGAATCGTCAAACAAAGCTTGGAAAAGTGTTTGATTCTTCAACTGGCTTTAAACTCCCTAATGGCGCTGATCGTTCTCCTGATGTCGCTTGGATAAGACAAGAAAGATGGGATGCACTCACCTCTGAACAAAAAGAGAAATTCCCTCCCATAGCCCCAGATTTTGTTTTAGAGTTAATGTCACCATCGGATACTTTGCAAAAGACTCAAGAAAAAATGCAAGAATACATAGAGAATCAAGTCAAACTTGGCTGGTTGATTGATAGAAAAACACGCCGAGTGGAAATATATCGTTTAGGGCAAGCGGTAGAAGTTTTAGAATCACCAACAGAACTATTGGGAGAAGATATCTTACCTGGTTTTGTTCTCGATTTGCGGACTGTCTTCTAGAGGATAGGAAGAATAGGATATGAAACCGCAGATGCACGCAGATGAAAACAGACAATTATTGATTTATTAAATACACCCCTCGCACTCTGCAGCCTTTACGCCGATAATGGCGGTGGAAACAGGATATCGGAATGAAATTGCTCAATATTTGCTGAATGATAAATCGGCAAAACATATTCTAGATTTTCATGGGGACGAGGAATAATGTGATGAGAAAGCACCTCGCCACCATTTACTCGCACTATCGCCTCTAGCCCTGCTGTGACTGCAACATTAACCTCACCCACTTCCCCCCGAATAAGCACAGTAATTCGCCCTAAATCAGTATTTTCATACCCAACAAGAGTGATACGGGCAGCTTTACACATGGCGTCCCCTGCTTCTACTGCTGCAGGAACGCCATAAACTTCAATCATGCCAAGTGCTAAAGTCATGCTGACTCACTTCACACACTTGCTACGACTTTTGGAGACTCTTGACATTTTCTTTCTCCTGTGATGATCATCTTGACTCTACCACTAGGAGCAAGAGTGATTCCTCGTCGTTGAGGTTGTTCTGGTTGATGAGTCGTCAATGCAAACTGATAGCGTGACACAAGAGTTGCTAGGACGAGCTTCATTTCAAACAAAGCCAAAGCCTCACCAATACAGCGGCGGGTACCACCGCCAAATGGCATAAATTCATAGGGCGAAAATTGGCGTTCCAAAAAGCGCTCTGGCTTAAACTGTTTGGGTTGTGGATATAAATCCTCACGATTATGCAAAAGGTAGATGCAGCTATTTATTACCGTATCAGGCTCCAACTGATGTCCCAGTAGCTCTACTCGTTCTTGCACGACTCTCGCAAACGTCAAGATTACAACGGGATAAATACGCAAAGTTTCATTGCAGACTGCGCTAAGATAAGGCAGCCGTGCAATATCTATAGGATTTGGAGAGTCGCCTAGGGTTCCCAGTTCTTGAAGAAGTTTTTCACGAACTTCTGGCAAATGGTGAATCCAATATAATCCCCAAGCCATTGCTGTTGCTGTGGTTTCATGTCCTCCAAACAGCAACGTCATTAACTCATCACGCAACTCTTGATCAGTCATCGGTTTACCCTCTTCATCTTGTGCTGACATCAGCAATGAGAGGATATCGATGCGATTTGAATCGGGTTTTGCACGGCGCTCAGCAATTTCAGCGTAAAGTAATTTATCAATTTGTTGACGTTGGCGCACAAATCTTCCCCAAGGACTCCAAGCTCCTAAATCTTTTTGCAGGAAGCGGAAAAACAGGAAGCTAGAACTGAGTGGTGACTGAAAAGCTTCCAACATCGAAGTGAGTAAGTGCTTGAGTTGTTGGCAACGTTCTCCTTCATATAAGCCAAAGACAGCCTGTAAAATGACTTGCAGGGAAATTTCCTGCATTGCAGTCCGAATTGACAAAGGTTTGTTCTGTGGTAGCTGACTAAAGACTTTTTCAGTTATATTGCGGATGATTTCACTGTAGGTTCGCATCCGCTCTCCATGAAAGGGGGGCGTCAAGAGTTGTCGTTCTCGTTTGTGGCGATCGCCATCCAACATAATGATTGAGTTGTCCCCTCCTAAAGGTTGCAAAATTTTGTTATTTCGACCAAGGGCTGCAAATTTCTTTCTATCGTTGGTGAGAATTTCTTGAATTGCCTGAGGATGCTGTACAAATACTAGAGGAGGCTTAGAACCAAGTATCGTAGTACTAAAAAGATCGGGATATTGCTGAACCGCACTTTCCATATATCCTACAGGGTCAGTAACCCATTGGATTCTTTGTAAAAAAGATGCAGTTTTGAGAGGATTAGGTAATTTCATTGAATTCTTCCTATGAGATTGTGTTAATAACTCATTTAAATTGTACTTACTTATCTTGTTCACAACCTATGTAGGATAAACTATTGCTGATTTCTAGCACTGGCAAATATTGCTACTGCATCTGGTGTACCTACATATCGCCAATGCCAAGGTTCAAAACTAACCCCTTGAGAATAGTTGCGCTTGAAAGACATTTCAAACCCAAATTCTTTAGCACGGCGAGTTAGCCAACGATAAGCATCTGTTCTTTCAAATTCCAACGTTATATCCTGCTTAGGAAATTTACCATCTGCTAAATCTACAGCAAAGCCGGTATGATGTTCACTATATCCTGCAGGAGCGCTAACTTTCGCTGCTTCTTTCTCAGAACCAAGACGCTTAATTTGGTTTTGAAATAATTTTTGTTGTTGCTCAATAGTGCGAAAACCTGAGACGGGAATTATCCAAACACCTTCTTCTCTGGCTGCATAAATCATCTGCATAAGCGCTTTTCCTGCTTCAGGATTCATGAACTCAAAGCGCTTGTATTTGCCAGTGGCATAGCTACTAACAATCATCAATCGATTTTGATCTGCTTGTGCATAAGGAAAATGCCCATATGCCAAGTGAGTAGCTATTGGCTGCTGCTGAACGAAAACAGGATTTGCTTGTTTTATTTCTGCTGGTGGATTATTCGGTAAATCTGCTGGAGATACAGTAGAAGAAACAGAGGTTGGCTCATTAGCAGGAGAACTGGAAACAGAGATATTAGAAACAACACTCGCTGGTGTTGAAGATGTCGTTGCTCTCACAGGTGGATTTGGGGCTGAAAAGCGCATTAGCAATGCCCCACAAATTATGACGATCAAAGAAACGATTGTGGCAATGACTATAATTCGCACCACATATGGTAGTCTTTTGAAAAATCTCATAATAAATTTAATTGGAAATAATTTGACTATAAGCAATTTTCCAACGCTCATCTATAAACTGTAGATTATAGCGATCTGTTCGATTTTTGAAATCAGTTTCCTTTGGTATAATATTTCTATTGCTATCAAAAAGCTTGCGCTCTTCAGTCAGTTTTACTTGAATAACTGCTTGATTAGCATTGACAGAAAATTCATCAACACCATCAATCGTTTGTACGCCATATTCATAGTAATGACCGTCTTTCTTGAGCGAATTAATTGAACCATCTACTCCAGCTGCATTTTCATACTGTTCACCAATTGTTAACTCAGCAGCAGGTCGAGAGTCGTAAGGAGGAGCAAACATGACTCGCTTTGCTTGCAACCACTTATTAATCAAATTTTCTGCTTCTCCTTTTATTGCTGAGAGTGAGGATGAAGACAGATTGATGCTGGAAGTATTTGTATCAGAAGTGTCTGAAGTTGTGTTGTTTGGTTCAGAATTTCACGTCACTCATCAGAAGATTCTGAAAATTCTTTCTTGAACTGAGATTTCATATTTTCACTTTGAGCACGTAAGATAGCGCTTTGAATCTTCTCGTCAAGTGCTGCCTTAAATGCTGCCATTTCAGCTTTCAAATCAGCAACTTCTGCCCGTAGTCCTACGACTTCAGCAGATAAACCATCTATTTCAGATCTTAGAATATCCTCTTTGTTGCTCATTTCATTAACCTTAATCTTATGCTACTGCAAAAATAGACAAGAGCTAGAAGCCTTGTGTATTTATCGAATAGGATAAATAAACCCCACCACTCAGCGGGGATTTCTATGAAAAAAGTAGTGGGGCATTGTAGGGATTGGTGTTGTCTAAGTCAGTATTAAATAGTGTCTGCGCCCATTCTTCCTCCCAGAGAGTGAATCTGTTTTCTTCCTCTAGACAGATGTAATCACATTAAGAAATTTAACAATCTAGAGTTAATCCCTATCTAGGATTTTCGCTCTGGTCATGCAGCAAGTTCTCATGTCAACGGAAGAGAAAGAAGCGCTATATTACTGTGAATTAGTTAGATACGGCATTGATTTCAAAGAAGCGCTAACTGTTGCCAAAATCTTAGCATCCGAGAAACCAGATGAACTGTTGACTGAAGAAGAGAAAAAACTTGTGACAGAAGTTTGTAAACTATGGATAGTAAAACATAAGCACTTCAAACATTTGAACCCATATTTAATGAAATATAAAAATTTTAACTAATTCATCTGAAATCAGGTGAACTCTCCGCTAAATTGATGCCCCCATTACTCAAAATGAGGGCATTAATTTTTGGTAGATAACACAACACTTTTAATCAAGACTAGCAAGTAGTGATACAGAAAGGTGATAGACACACCCCTTAAAGCCGTCATCGAAGCGCATAAAATAAGCACCTAGAAAAGCTAATAGAGACACCCAAATAGAGTCTTTGAAAACTATACATAGTTTAAAGTTGGATATCTATGGATACGTCTTCCTATTGACATAGATGTCGAGCTAAAAAGATAAGCCTAATAGAGGAAGAACCACAAAGTTTTAATCATCGTTAGGTTCCCATTAGCTGTAGTCTGTAGATTGCAATGGTCTACAGTTCAGGTATGAAAATCAACAGTCACGGACGAGCCAAAATCCTCACATAAGAAGAAATACAGCTAGTTTTCGCTTCCGGGTCCTAATCGGAAATTGAGAGCAGGAGTCAACGATTCGTTAAAATCATCCCCATCACAAAGCCAACCATTAATCCGGAAGTATGCCCAACGAAGCTAATGTGTGGAGTTGTCAGATCAAAGATGACTTGCAGTACAATAACTATTAAAATTGCTCGTAAACCTCTGGCGGCAAGGCGCGTTTTTTTTCTTCGCCAATCGTGTAATAGCACAGCAGTAAAACCACCAACAAGACCCATCACACATCCTGATGCACCAACGACAAAATTTGTTTGAGAGTACCCCATAACTGACATATAAGTTACAGCCAACATTGAAGCGATCGCGCTAGTAAAATACAACAGAAAAAATCGCGGTATTCCCAGAGCAAATTCCACCAAGCGACCAAATAAATACAGACCAAACATATTCAGCAATAAATGCAGAAATCCAAAGTGGAGAAAAGCAGCACTTAATAAGCGCCACCAACTTCCAGCAACGACTTCTTCTGGTACTAATGCACCTAAACGATATAAATTATTGGGGTTGGTGCTACCTCCCAGTTGCACCTCTAGGGCAAAGGCAAGTACATTCAAACTGATAAGAAAATATGTGCCAATTTCATGACGTGGCTTTAAGCTAACTCTACCGCTATATGTTGCCTCATACTCTATTTCTGTATTGATTCTAGATAAAATTTGTTCTGATTTCTCAGTTAGTATTGTGTCAGCGACAATGACAGGACTAGACAAACGCCTTGCTACTGCATTGTGAATGCAAACATCGCTACTATCAGCAATACTCAAAAATTGCTCGCCAGCTACAATTTCTTTTCCCGCCGCTTGGTCAACTGTTGCTAGCCAAAATAGTTTGATGGTGTTTGAATTGTTCGCTAGTGAACCACTGAATAATCTCGCTATTTGTTCTGTTTGACCACAGAAGGCTAGCACATACATACGTGCTAGATTGCGTGTTCTCAGATTAGGTATTTTCTCCAAACTACGCTCATAGCGCTCCCAAGTTTGGAGCATACCATTTAAGTTGCCAGTCTCTCCAAGCGCCCTTAGATAGCAAACCAGTATATCAAAATCTTTCTGCAAGACTACTTCGCTGAGGCTATCCTGTATCCACACCAGCAGTTCTTCCCAACGAGCATCCATTTTGTAGAGGGCGACAGTTGCAGAGCGACCAGCTGGTGTTGCAGCCGTTTGATAACGGTCTAAAATTGCAATGGCTGAAGCTCTTGCTCCACGCTGACTCAATTCCAGAGCATGTAACAATTTCGGTTGCTCGCGCCAACCATCTAACGGATGAAGCCACCAAATAAGGTTCGCCACTCTGCTTGCTTGACCAAAACGTTGTTGAGCAATCAGTTGATCAACTTTCCTATGACCAATACTGGGAACAATAACAAGAATTCCCCACAAACATGCACCAATCACGCCACCCAAGGATGGAGTGAGATAGGATAAGACTGCTATGATAATCAAGATGAACCCTGACACTATAATCCAGCCACGATGGCTCTTAGCAGAGATACGAGATGCACTCATCATGGTCGAGATACATGATAGACACACAAGCCAAATCAGTATGTGATTGAGATCCATGGGATTTACACCAATCAGGAGATGCCTGGTTGTACAGCAATTACTATTATGATTCTGTTTTTAGTATGGATGTATTATATTGCTGACTATTCATTTGTTAATATCTCTGGCAATTCTTTACCCTCAACAGCTTTGTCGGAATAATCAGGTATAGAAGGGAGTTGCCAACCATCTATTGCATCTTTAATAACACCTGCTATAGGTACAGCAATCAGCAACCCTAAGACTCCTCCAATGTAAGTTCCTACTAGTAAAGAAATCAAAATCCATATTGGTCTAAGTCCTGTAAAACTGCCTAAGAGTCTTGGAGCAATACCTTGGTCAACTAATTGGTCAGTAACCACGGCTATACCTAAAACTCTTGCTGCTAGCCAAAAGTCATGTGAAGCTATGATGAGAGTGATTACGACAAGACTAACAACATCACCGAAGGGAATCAAGCTCAAAATCCCAACTCCTAAACCAAAAAGTAAAGCAAACTGGACTTGAAGAACAAGAAACACTATGGTGAGTGAAATACCCATCAAGGAAGCTAAAGCTATCTGACCAATTAAGTAATTTTGAAAATTCTGCTGAATAGACTGCTTCAACTGCTGACCAAAACTTAAGGGCAATTTCTTAAATAAACTATCCCAGATTCTCTCACCGTCTAATAACAAATAGAAAGTGAGGACTACTGTAATTAAAGCTTCAGAAATACTATCAATGGCGTCTATGGCAATACTAAAAATTTCATCTACTAGATATTCTAACTCATCAGGTAGGCGATTTATGATTTGAGTAAATATCTGATTTAAATTAACATTGAAACCGTGACTAGCTATCCAATGATTAAAATACTGAAATTTATACTCACTAGAATCGAGCCATTGAGGAAGTACTGTCACCATTTCATTAAACTGCAGTAAAAGAATGGGCAACAGAGTTATACCTAAAGCAAATATAATTATTAAAGTTAATAGAAAAACTAATGCAACTGCATAAGGTCTTTTCACTCCCCGTTGCTGAAGAATCGCAACAGGATAATTCAGAATAAAGGCAAGTAAAGCTGCTAAAATGAAAGTTGTTACTAGGGGTTGAAAATATTGAAAAACTCGGAACGCTAGCCAACCATTGAGAAAGACTAGTGGGAAGAGTAGTGTTAAAATTAACAATGGCAGTAGTTTGCTGAGTGAAAGCTCCATGTTAAATAGTGTTAAATAGTCAAAAACTTAAATTATCAAAAATTTTAGTTCGAGCAAAGCCCATTTATAATATCAAATCTTGAAGTCATGCGATTGGCTTTGCCACTGCCCCTTGGGCAATCGCCATAAGTCCTGCGAACAGGCTGCGCCAACGCGGAGCGTGCGCTTTACGCTCAGGACGAGCGCACAAAGCTAACTACGGTGGAATTGTGAATATTTGGTGGTTACTTTTATGACTACTCATCACACCTCAAGTTCTTCCCAAGAGACACAAACCTCTACCCATGACATTCTAGACGTACAAACCACAAATTGTTGTATTGTGGGTGGTGGTCCAGCGGGAGTTATCCTTGCCTTGTTGCTAGTGCGTCAAGGTATCCCCGTGATACTTTTAGAAGCACACAAAGATTTTGACCGCGATTTTCGAGGTGACACCATTCACCCCTCTGTCATGGAAATCATGGAAGAACTGGGCTTAGCCGAACGCTTACTGGAACTTCCTCACTCCAAAATGCGCCGGATTAGCATTCAAACTCCTGAAGCTAGCCTCACTCTCGCTGACTTCAGTCGCCTCAAGACTCGCTACCCGTACATTACGATGCTTCCCCAATGTTCTTAGTAAACCATTGAAAGAGGAGCGTGTAGAATTACACGACTTAGCCAAAGTACAACGCCAGCGCGAGTTACCAACACGCATTATCCAAGCATTTCAGTCTTTAGTACAGCAGCGGATATTTGCTCGTGTTCTTAACTCACAACAGCAGTTCCAGCCACCAGCTTTGTTGCAACTGCCCTTTTTGCGTGACTTAAGCGCGAGGTTAATCGCTTTTGGCATTTTGCCAGCTCATGTCAATAAAAATTCGTAATGCATTGTTGTATTATTTATGACTAATTACCATAATTAAGAATTTTTATATGGTACAATTATACTAATCAAGTGTCAAATTCAATGGTTTTTCCAGTCAAGCGAAGGTTGTAATCAGGCTAATGCTAGCTGTTTACGACAATCGCTTGGCTTTTATGCTAGAAGAGAGTGACTACTCCCGAACTTGCTGCTGCGCAGAGAGTGTGCGGGCTTCTAGAGTCAAATCTCAAGCATAGTAGCCCCAATCTGAAGACATTAAAAGCGGCGTACCCTACCTCATCCTTCGGTTTCCCCTATGGGTTACGGAAAGCCGAAGAACGCCCAAAGCGCACTCGCGTTTGCGTCTACAAGTCCTGTGAATAATTAACCCACAAACACATTTATGGATTCTACCGGACAAAACTTTTTTTCTTAATATTTAGCACTCTATTTTCACAAGGAGGACTCATTTCATGAATAGTTGCATCTTGTTGGCGGAAATTATTCAAGAGCCACAACTGCGCTTTACAACGGATAACTTGGAAGTGACTGATATGTTGGTGCAGTTTCCAGCACTACGAGAGGGAGAACCTCCGGCAACCTTAAAAGTGGTAGGCTGGGGAAACTTAGCAAAAGAAATTCAGCAAAACTATCACCAAGGCGATCGCGTTCTTCTGGAAGGACGTTTAGGAATGAATACCATTGAACGTCCAGAAGGGTTTAAGGAAAAACGTGCGGAATTGACAGTGCAAAAGATCCACTCTATCTTAACAGCTATCAATGCGAGTTCATCACCATCGGTTGCTCAAACGCAATCAACTCCTGTAGCGTCTCCTCCAAAAGCGATTCCCACTTACGACGAGTCGCCTCTCCCCACATCAACTCCAGCAACAAGCAACGTTGGCGTTCTTTCCCAAAATGATATAGAGGAACAACGCATACCCCAAAGTACAACTTTTGAGCGTAGCACCCATGGTGTCACGCCAACAGAAGAACCTGACCAGGACGACATCCCATTTTAGCAAGGTAAGCAGCGGATGGGTTAACAGATGTAACGGATAGATTACCTGTGAGTCTGATAGAGAAATTATCCGCTATATCTGTGACTTCATCCGTTGCTACTGCCCCGATTTAAGTTATTTTTTGTAATTTTTAATGCCAATTCGAACACTAAAGGTGTAAGAATTAAAAAATTATTGTCACAAAATAAAATCAAGTCAATAAAAAATCAAAGTCGCTGTTAAAATCCAAATTATCCAAACAATTTATAAGTTACGATTTAAACCCCCGACTTTTATGAAAGAAACTATCCTAGACGTTCGCAATTTACAAGTTGAGTTTACAGGTGAGAGTAAAATCGTCAAAGCTGTAGATGGGATTTCCTTTGAACTACATCGAGGAGAGACTCTAGGAATAGTGGGGGAATCGGGAAGCGGAAAATCAGTAACATCCCTAGCGGTCATGGGGTTGATACAGAATCCTGGTAGGATTAGTGGCGGTGAGATTTGGTTTCACCCTCAAAACAATGGCGCACCGATTAATTTAGTGGAGTTACCCAACGAGCAAATACAACTCCACAGAGGCGGTGACATTGCGATGATTTTTCAAGAACCGATGAGTTCGCTCAATCCGGTTTACACGATTGGGTTTCAAATAACAGAAGCTATTTTGCAACACCAGAATGTTTCAGCATCTGAAGCACGACGAGTTGCGATCGCACGTCTACAAGAGGTAAAACTCCTCCCTAGCGATGAAGCTCTTCGGCAACAGTATATCGAAACTTGGAACCAAACCTCTTTTGCTTCATCTACTATAGACGCGCAAAAGATTGCACAGTTGGTGAAGCAACACAAAGAAGCTATTCTGGAACGTTACCCGCATCAACTTTCCGGAGGACAGTTGCAGCGGGTGATGATAGCAATGGCAATTTCTTGCAACCCACTGCTACTCATTGCTGATGAACCAACCACAGCATTGGATGTGACGGTACAAGCAACCATCCTTGATTTGCTGCGAGAATTGCAGCAGCGTCGTGACATGGCAATGATTTTTATCACCCACGATTTAGGACTTATTTCAGAAGTTGCTGACAAAGTCGCGGTGATGTACAGAGGCAAAATTGTAGAGTATAATTCAGCAGAGCAAATTTTTTCAAATCCACAACATCCATACACGAAAGGTTTGGTCGCCTGTCGCCCCACACTCAACCGCCATCCTCAAAAACTGCTCACAGTTTCCGACTACATGAATGTGAAGGAAACGCCAACGGGAGATTTAGTGATTCAGGAGAAGCAACCTGAACAACCTGTAGAAGTCACGACCGAAGAGATTAATCAAAGATTGCAAATTTTAGAACAGCAGCAACCTTTGTTGCAAGTTCGCGACCTCAAGGTTGGTTTCCCTATAAAAGGAGTGTTTGGGGGGACAAAACGCTATTTTATGGCAGTGAATAGCGTTTCCTTTGATGTGAAAAAAGGAGAAACGCTAGGATTGGTGGGAGAATCTGGTTGCGGTAAAACCACTCTTGGTAGAACCTTGCTGCGATTAATTGAACCAATGAGCGGTCAAATTCTTTTTGAAGGACAAGACATCACAAACCTCAAAGGCAAAGCATTGCAGAAGTTGCGGCTCCAAATGCAGATTGTCTTCCAAAACCCTTTTAGCTCTCTCGATCCACGCTTCAAGGTTGGGGAAGCAATTGCAGAACCTTTAGTGATTCACTCGATTGGTAAGACAAAGCAACAACGGCGAGAACGTGTTGTTTACCTCTTAGAACGGGTGGGGTTGAGTGCAGATGCAATGAATCGCTATCCTCATCAATTTTCTGGTGGTCAACGTCAGCGGATTTGTATCGCTCGTTCTTTGGCATTAAATCCCAAATTTATTATCTGCGATGAATCCGTTTCGGCGCTAGATGTATCGGTGCAGGCACAGGTGCTGAATCTGCTGAAAGAATTGCAAGATGAGTTTGGGTTGACTTATATCTTTATTTCCCACGACTTGAGTGTCGTGAAATTTATGAGCGATCGCATCTTGGTGATGAATCGCGGCGAAATTGTCGAACAAGGGACAGCAGAGAGTATCTACCGCGAACCAAAAGAGGAATACACGCAGAAGCTCATTGCTTCGATTCCGACAGGAAGTGCTGAAAGGGTGCGACAACGACAAGTTAGGGCGTCGTGAGCAATTCAAAATTTATGATTAGCTTGAAAATATATGCTGCATGTTTCGCGTTCTCCCAGTTTTCTGTGTCCTATAAATAGGTGAACAATAATGGATTTTTACACAGTGGTTTTGAGAAAAAGCGCAAATTACTGGGTGGCTTTATGCTTAGAAAATGGGTTAGTAGGTCAAGGAAGTTTTCAAGACGAAGCTATTACTAAGCTTAAAGAAGCAATAGAGAGTTTTCAAGCTGTTTATGTATCTGAAGAAGGCATCTATAATGCACCTATTTCTATAAAAGAACTCCATGAATTTTTAACTGTGGAAGCGCAGGAGCCAATTTCCGGAGTTTTTGAACTTAGAGCAGTTTATGCCTAAAAATGTTCCGGCGTTAAAACCGAAAGAACTAATTAAACTTTTAGAGCAAGGGGGCTGCACTTTTTACCGAGAAGGCAAAGGAGATCATAGATTATATATCCGTGAAATAGAAGACTCTCGTCGAGTTGTTCCAATTGACATGGGAGCAGGAGAAATGTCACCAGCTTATGTTTTGCGAATTTTCAGACAATTTGGCTTTATTGATAAAGAGATTGAGAGTTTATTGCAGCAGTAGCTTATAATATAGCAATCTTATTTGATTTGTAAAAATTGCGAAACTCTAGAAACCCGGTATCTTTGAGATACCGGGTTTCTCGCCTTTTACGAATGATTTAGGATTGCTATAGAAAGACTGCTTATCTTAATTTCCGATGATTTGAGTGTCGTGAAATTTATGAGCGATCGCATTGTTGTGTGCCAACAAACTCCATCTCGAACGCTACATCTTCATCTTCCAGAAGCATCTCAATCACTTCACGTAGATTTTCTTGTAACTCCTCCAAAGTGTTCCCTTGCGAGTGTGCCCCAGGAAATCCACGGACATAACCAACATAGAGTTTCGTATCAAAATCTCTCTCAACGATAGCAGTAAAGGTTTTCATATGATTACTTTTGATGAGAACGCTTACTTTCATATACAATGCCTCTCATACAAAAAGTGGGCAACGCCCAGCCTGCGAAAACTAAGGTCTACTTTCCGGTAATGGAGTACTCAACAGAACGAGGATTGTCCATCCGCTTGGAAGCATCTATGATTTCCAATCCAACTATATTTCCATCTTGGTCATAATCGAGAATTATCCCTGGTTGTTCCTCATCGCTTTCTTCAATTGGTACATTACTAAAGATAATTCTCACAACGTCAACTTCAGGGTCATAGGTAATCTTCATACGGCACATCTCAAATAAACTCAACACGTCCACGCATCTCTTCTGGTTCTAGCCACTCCCAAATTAAAATCAAACTACGTATGATATTGCCAATTGACCGACTACCTTGGCTACAGTAAACAATGCCAGCGTGATTCATGCCAATTTGATGAAGCCGCAGAAAATCCGTGTCTTGAGTAAAAATTACCCTATCTTCAGCCAGTGAAAACTCCAGTTGTTCTTCATCTGATGCAGAAATCAATTTTTGCTCTGGAGTAGTAGTGACATCAATACCACGACGGCGTAAACCATCGGCGATCGCGTTACTAACGTTTTCATCCAGGTGAAATCGAATCTTGCTTGGCATTTCGATTTCCTAGTTTCTGCTGAAGCAGAGAAGGAGTGTGCGCCTGTAACTGTTTGGCAAACTCCTCATCCTCTCTTATTTCTTGTCTAATCTCTTCAAGATGGTCGTGATAATACGCTAAAGCAGCATACACATCAGCTAAGGTGATGCTGGGATACTGTGATACTATCTCATCGGGAGAAAGTCCCAGACGTTCATGCCAGATAACAATATCCTGAACTTTAATCCGATGCCCAGCAATACGAGGTTTGCCTCCACATATCCCAGGAGTGATTTCAATATGTTCAGAAATCACTGACTCCATAAATACCCGCACTTGTCAAGCACAACATGACAGTTTATAGGCTTCAATGCTATCGCTGTTTTCAAAGTCAGTCAATTATTAGTCATTAGTTTTGTCTCCATTCCCAATTCCCCATTCCCAATTCCCCATTCCCAATTCCCAATTTCCCACTTCCATAAAATCCACGTCAAAGCTAGATGAATATGTGACTCCATTCTGCTAGCGTGATATGAGCAGTGTAGTGTGACTCACTCCGCTGCTATGAGGAGGAATAACAAAAAATGCCCGGACACGATCTCATCGTCGTCGGCGCATCAGCAGGCGGAGTCGAAGCACTGACTAATTTGGTTAAAAATTTACCGCCAGATTTGAATGCTGCTGTCATTATTGTCCTTCATGTACCAAGCCACGGCACAAGTGTTCTACCAAACATCCTTAACCGTGCTGGAAAGTTGCCAGTGTCCCACGCTAAGAATGGCGAACAAATTCGTCTGCGACAAATATATGTTGCCCCACCAGACTATCACCTACTGGTGAAATATGGATATATACAGTTGAAGCGGGGTCCCAGAGAAAACGGTCATCGTCCAGCTATTGATCCGCTGTTCCGTACCGCAGCGCGAGCATATGGGCGGCGAGTGATTGCTGTGGTGCTAACGGGTGTGCTTGATGACGGTACGGCGGGACTAACAGCAGTGAAAATGCGCGGTGGTGTTGCGGTTGTGCAGGACCCAGACAATGCTATGTATTCTGGAATGCCGCGCAGCGCCATAGAGAATGTAGACAATATTGACTATATCCTGCCACTGTCGGAAATTCCAGATGTCTTGGTAAATCTAGCTAACACGCCAGTGAAAGGTGAAGAAAACCCTGTGTCTGACGAGATGGAAATTGAATCTGACTTGGTGGAACTGGATATGGAAGTGCTAAACAACGAGGAAAGACCAGGTAAACCCTCTACTTTCGGCTGCCCAGATTGTGGTGGTACTCTCTGGGAACTTTCGGACGGAGGTTTGTTGCG
This sequence comes from Iphinoe sp. HA4291-MV1, assembly GCA_019359415.1. Classification (GTDB taxonomy): domain Bacteria; phylum Cyanobacteriota; class Cyanobacteriia; order Cyanobacteriales; family Nostocaceae; genus Brasilonema. The sequence goes on from JAHHHH010000016.1 coordinate 89,385, forward strand.
GTTTAGATGCCGTACAGGTCACGCTTACTCTGCAGAAACTTTGCTGGCAAAGCAATCTGATGCTCTGGAAGATGCGCTGTGGGTTGCTTTGCGGGCATTGGAAGAGAAAGCATCTCTCTCACGTCGCATGGCTACGCGGATGCGCGATCGCAACCAATCCTTAGCTGCCCAACGGCTGGAACAGGAAGTGCAGGATACCCAAGAACGTGCTGCCATCATCCGGGATGTCCTCCTCAAGGGTAACGCTATAGTAGCGGAGGAGACGACTCCAGCGCCAAAAGACGAACAACCAACAGATGTTTCTTAATATACTTAGCTTCTGATAACAGCAATGTTCCAACTTCCACTTCCAGACAATCCGTGGATAGAAGCTCTATCATATTATTAAGTATATTCAACTAAAAGATTTGCTATTTCTGCGACTAACTTACTAGAGTCAAAAGGCTTAGTCAGGTAATTTTGGAACCCAGATTTGAAAGCAAGTTGGCGTGCTTCTGCTGTATCTAGAGCCGTTAGCGCTATTGCAGATATCTCACTTTTCTGTGTATCTTCGAGCACTCTGATTTTGCGAATTAATGAATAACCATCCTCTTCTGGCATAGCAATATCGATAATTAAAAGGTCTAGTTCAAAATGTCTGATAACCTCAAGAGCTTGGCTTACCGATGTTGCCGTTCTGACTTGAATGCCGTAGTCTTCAAGAATAACAGTCATTAAAATTAAGAGTATCGGCATCATCATCTACTACAAGAATCTGCAAACCATGAAGAATTTTTACGTTCGTATCGTCTTGCTGAAGTTGATTCTCAAAAGTTTTCGACATCATCATACTTACCTCTGCCATATCCCCTGAGGTCTTCACTCTTCACCTAAGTCAGCCTCTTGCTAAAAAAGTTGCACGTTTAGCAATAAGTTCAGACTCTTTGCTCTTATGATTACACTTTTGGCTCTAAACAGAGCGCTTTTGGCTCTAACTTCTCTAGCCTTGCTTCTACTAGCAGCACTCCTTTTTCTGATGATAGCGCTTTGAATCTTTATCACTGTGATTTTTGGGATAATACTGCTATGACTAGCAAGTTCTGGGGTAACTGAGGCAATCGAAACATGACGATTCTGGGTAATGTTTGAGTCATTTGTGGGGATAAATGTTGCTACTTTAGAAAATAATGTTGTTACTTGAGCTACGCGCATTTTAGACAATAAGCCACATAGTTATAGATTGAAAATTTACTCACTTGCCGATTTGTTCGCCTATCCGCTACTGTACAGAACTAATACCAAACCGTAAACGCGAGTGCAATTATAAGTATAAAAAATACATGGGTAACCAAGAAACAAATCCGGAACTAGAAAATTTATTAGAATACATTAAACGCACTCGAGGCTTTGATTTTGGCGGTTATAAGCGCACAAGCTTAAGCCGTCGAGTTTGTAGACGTATGCAACTCATTGGTGTAGAAAATTACGGTGAGTATTTAGATCACTTGGAAGTACACCCGGACGAGTTTGTTGAGCTATTCAACACTATTTTGATCAACGTCACGGCTTTCTTCCGTGAAGCCCAAGCTTGGGACTACATAGCAAGTGAAATCATTCCTGGAATAATTGCAAGTAAACATATCAGTAAACCAATCCGCGTATGGAGTGCAGGATGTGCTTCTGGGGAAGAAACCTACACCCTAGCGATGCTGCTCGCTGAAGCGCTGGGTATGGAACAGTACACAGCACGGGTAAAAGTGTTTGCCACAGATGTAGACGTAGAAGCTCTCAATACCGCTCGTCAAGCAAGTTATAACCCAAAAGAAGTTCAAAGCGTTCCCGCAAATCTACAGGAAAAATACTTTGACCGAGTTAACGATCGCTACATCGTCCAAAAAGAACTGCGGCGCGGTGTTATCTTTGGTCGCCATGACTTGGTACGGGATGCTCCCATCTCCAGGATTGACCTACTGGTGTGCCGCAACACTTTGATGTATTTTAATACCGAAACCCAAGTAAAAATTCTTGAGCGCTTTCACTTCGCTCTCAATGATGCTGGTTTTTTGTTTTTAGGAAAAGCAGAAATGCTGTTTACCCGCAACCACTCATTTACCCCAGTGGATTTAAAGCGACGGGTATTTACCAAAGTTCCTAACGGCAATTTACGAGGTATGCTGTTGAGTATGGCTCACTCTACTGGTCAGCAACCAGTTCCAGAGATGGTTGACCAAATGCGTATTCATGAAGCCACTTTTGAAATTGATCCCGTTGCTCAAATGGTGGTGGATCTCAATGGCATAGTCCTCCTTGCGAACTCTGAAGCCCGTAACTTCTTTAATCTCAATCCTAGAGACTTGGGTAGCCCGTTGCAAGATTTAGAGCTTTCCTATCGACCTGTGGAACTGCGATCGCGCATTGACCATGTTAGCGCCAATCGTCGCGCCATTACCTTAAAAGATATTGAGTGGCCCGGTACAGATCGTGATATGAAGTATCTGGACGTACAGATCATGCCCTTGATAGACGACAACACTGACGAACTTTTGGGTGTAAAGATTATCTTCACCGACGTGACTCGCTTTAAAAATCTGCAACAGGAACTGGTACACGCCAATCAAGAGTTGGAAACAGCTTATGAGTTCGTCCTAAGACGCTAATAATATTGACAAGCACAGACATTTATTGACAACTATCGACACTTTGAATTAACTCATTAACAAGCTCTCTAAGCCGCTCTTGCCAGTCAGGGACGGCTTTTAGCTTATCTTTAACCCCAGGCGCTACTTTAAAACACACAGGGTCTTTATCGAACGGGTGATCACTCGTGAAACCTAGTTTATGATTTTTCCGGAATGGCATAGTAAATTTTTGTAGATATTGATATACTAATAACAGTGTAGCATTAGAGGTCGAACAATGCTTTTATCCATTAAGACAAAATTGAAACTGAGTAAAGCTCAAGAAACAATAATGAGTAAGCATGCAGGTATTGCACGTTTTACTTATAACTGGGGTCTTGCTACTTGGAATAACTTGTTCAAAGATGGATTGAAGCCGAATAAATATATCCTCAAAAAGTTCTTTAACAACCATGTTAAGCCTGAGTTTGAGTGGATTAAAGAGAAAGGTATTTGTCAGAAAATCACTCAATATGCGTTTGATAATTTAGGTGACGCTTTCTCTAGATTCTTCTCTCTTAAGGGTGGCTATCCTAACTTCAAAAAGAAAGGTTACCACGATTCTTTTACTATTGATGCTGGTGGTAAACCAATGCCAGTGGGTGGTAAGTCAATTAAGCTCCCCGCTATCGGCTGGGTTAGAACCTATGAAGGATTGCCACATACCACTTGCAAATCAATCACAATTTCAAGAACTGCTGATAGCTGGTTCATTGCTTTTGCGTATGAACAAGAACATGAACCGACTGTTAAGTTACACGATGTTGTAGGAGTTGATGTAGGTGTCAAGGAATTGGCTACACTGTCTACTGGGGTAGTGTTTCCCAACCCTAAGCATTACAAGACCCATCTAGAAAAGCTTCGCAGACTATCACGAAAGTTTGCAAGAGCGACTACAGGTTCTAATAACAGGAATAAAGCGAAAATCCAACTAGCAAGACATCATTTAAGGATAGCAAATCTCAGGAAGGATACTCTTCACCAAATCACTACTTTCTTATGCAAGAACCACGCAAAAATAGTAGTAGAAGATTTGAACGTTTCTGGGATGCTATCTAACCACAAATTGGCGCAAGTGATTGCTGATTGTGGCTTTCATGAGTTTAAACGCCAGTTGGAATATAAAGCGAAAAAGTTTGGTTGCGAAATAATCATTGCTTCACGGTGGTACCCGTCTAGCAAAACCTGCTCTAACTGTGGTCATGTTCAAGATATGCCACTTAAAGAAAGAACCTACAACTGTGGAAGTTGTGGGTACTCGATGGACAGGGATTTAAACGCAGCAATTAACCTCAGCCAGTGCTCCGCTTGTGTTAAGCGCGTTGTAGACAGGAGCGTATCACGCTTGGCTAAAGCGTGAAAGCTTACTGAGGGATAACCGCTCCCATGCTCCCCGTGAAGTAAGAAGTAAATGTCTAGACTTGTCTAGGATTTATATAGCAGGAACTCCAGTCCACAAACGAAGAGTTAGAAACGACCAACGAAGAACTTCAGTCCACTGTGGAGGAACTCGAAACGACCAACGAAGAACTGCAATCTACCAACGAAGAATTAGAAACTATGAACGAAGAACTGCAATCGACCAACGAGGAATTGCAGACGACGAACGGAGAACTGCGCCAACGCAGCGAAGAACTCAATAAGGTCAACGGATTTTTAGAGTCTATCCTTACCAATATACGTGTTGGAGTGGTCGTACTTAGCCCAAATTTACACATCTTGATCTGGAACCGGAAAGCTGAAGATTTGTGGGGACTGCGGTTTGATGAAGTTTTCTCCAAACACTTTATGAGCTTAGACATTGGTTTGCCATTAGAGCCACTCAGACAACCGATGCGGGCAATTCTCATCGGGAATTCAGAACACCATGAAGTGTTGTTGGATGCTAGGAACCGCCGGGGTAAAGCAATTGAGTGCCAAGTCCTTTGCAACCCGCTCTTGGGTAGTGGGTCTGAGATTCAAGGAGTTATTCTCCTAATGGAAGAGCGCAACCAAATAGAATAGTCATACTTCTATTACTAATTAGTATTTGACTAATAACCAACTAGATAGATTCTGGATATAGCAGGGATATGTATCTTGGTGGGTAGAGGAGAGCAAAAGAGGTGCGCTGTGAATCCGGAGAAGTTTAGTCAGCAAATAGAGGAAGTGCGCCAGCGCAGCCAATTTTTAGAGAATCGCGTTGGTGAATCACCTAGGCTGCAAGATAATCTACTACTGTTACAAGCGATCGAGGAACTTCGCACCGCCTTGGAAGAATTGCGCGTAGCGGAGGAAGAACTGCGTGAGCAGAATGAGCAGTTAACAACTGCTAACCAACAGGTAGCAATAGAGCGTCAGCGCTACCAGGAATTATTTGATTTTGCACCCGATGGTTACTTGGTAACAAACACCGAAGGGAAAATCTTGGAAGCTAACCGCGCTGCTGCTGCTCTGCTTAACCTCTCAAAAAGTTTTTTAATAGGCAAACCGCTGATCAACTTTATTCCTGAACAAGAACGTCGCGCCTTTCGTACCCAACTCATACAGCTATCTGATAAAGAGCGGATGCAGGAGTGGGAAATCTGCTTGCAACAGCGAAAAGGTCATCTATTTGATGCTAGCCTCAGTGTCACTACTGTGCGCGATCGCCAAGGCAAACTCCTTGGCTGGCGTTGGCTTGTGCGGGATATCACCTCCCGCAAACAAGCAGAAGAAAAAATGCGTTCGATTCAGTTGCAAAATTTAGAGTTACAAGAATCTGTACGCATCAAAACTCATATGATGGCAGTTGTTTCCCACGAACTGCGTACACCTTTGAATTCAATTCTGGGGTTTTCCCAACTGCTGTTACGCCGCTACTACAATCTGTTCGTCCCTGAACTAAGAGATATGATAGAACGGATTATCAGAAGTGGCAAACATTTACTAACACTCGTTGAGAATATGCTTGACTTCTCCAGATTGGAGAGAGATAAGCTAGAACTCAATCCACAAGAATTTAACTTAGTGGAGCTAGTGACAGCAACCACAGAGGAACTCCGTTGTCTTGCCGAACAGAAAAACCTAACCTTAATTCTGCACGCTAATATTGAAAATCCCAGAATTCTCAACGATAGTGTTCGTCTACGCCAAGTTTTGGTTAACCTGCTTTCCAACGCCATTAAATTCACAGATACAGGCGGTGTCATTGTAGAAGTACAGCAACTGAATCAAGATAAAGTGATGTTGATGGTTAAAGATACAGGCATTGGCATTCCAGAATCGCAACTAACAAACATTTTTCAGGAATTTTGGCAAGCGGACAAGTCTACGACACGCAAGCAAGGAGGCATTGGTTTGGGATTAGCGATCGCAGATAAATTAGTTCGCTTAATGCATGGTACCATCACAGTTGAAAGCAATTTAGGCGCAGGTTCCACCTTCCGCATAGAACTACCACGCCAAATCAGTCATTAGTCATTAGTCATTAGTCATTAGTCATTAGTCATTAGTCATTAGTCATTAGTCATTAGTCATTAGTCATTAGTCATTAGTCATTAGTCATTAGTCATTAATTGGAGAATTGGGAATTGGGAATTGGATTCTTAATTTTGAATTTTGAATTTTGAATTTTGAACTCCCCGTTGGCGCAGCCTCTCCGACAGGAGAAGGGGCTTCCCTCATCCCTCTCTCTCGGCTATCCTCAACTTTGCAGAACGAGCACGGGGGTTCTTGACAATTTCTTCTTCTTGTGATTCTATCGGCTTTTTCGTCAAAACCCGCAATACAGAGGAATCTCTGAAACTGTGCTTCACCATGCGGTCTTCTAAGCTGTGAAAACTAATAATCGCAATTCTGCCATTTGGTACGAGGGCATTTGGTGCTTTGCTTAAGAAAGTTTCTAGAGCTTTTAGCTCGTCATTGACAACAATTCGCAACGCTTGAAAAACACGGGTAGCGGGGTGAATTCTCCCATAACGATATTTTGGCGGAACAGAATAGGCGATCGCTTCCGCTAATTCCGTAGTTGTGTGAAACGGACGTTTTTCAACAATGCGTCTGGCAATGCGCCGTGACAACCTTTCCTCACCATATTTAAAGAAAATATTTGCTAATTCAGCTTCATCCCAATCATTAATAACATCAGCCGCCGTGAGAGATTGTCGCCTATCCATCCGCATATCCAAACTTGCTTCGCGGCGAAAACTAAAACCCCGTTCCGGTGTATCCAGATGGTAAGAGCTAACGCCCAAGTCAGCAATAATTCCATCAAAAGTTTTAAGTGGAAACTTGTAAGCGGCAAAGTTGCTACGAATAAATTTTACACGTTCACCAAACGCCGCTAATATTTTTTGTGCCGATGCCAAAGCATCCTCATCCTGGTCAATAGCTGTTATCTGCACATCGGGTGCAGCCTTCAAAATGAGGCGACTGTGACCACCACCGCCTACTGTAGCATCTAAATAATGCCCACCAGGACGCACAGCCAAACTCTCAAAAACCTCTTGACCTAAAACAGGCACATGAAAAAATTCCTGTGCCTTCATCTCCTGCATCTCAAGCTCCATACATATAATAATAGTTGAACAACTGCAACAAAATGAAACATAAAACAAGAGCTACCAACTGCCACCCTCTCTCCAAGTTACCGCTTACTCCGCGCTCTGTTGCGTCGGGTGTGGTCAAAACCTGTTGGTAAAGGAATGGACAAGGGAAAAGAAGCAGGGGAGCTTCAGGTGCAGAGGAGCTTCAGGTGCAGAGGAGCAGGGGAGAAGAATAATTTTTGCCCATTGCCCATTGCCCATTGCGCCTGTGCGGTTCAATTTTAAAATTTTCCCAAACCGGAGAACACTGTTTTTATGGCAAGATTAGAAACCCGCACTGAACCCATGGTGCTGAACATGGGTCCCCACCATCCCTCAATGCACGGAGTGCTGAGACTGATTGTGACTCTGGATGGTGAGGATGTCGTTGATTGTGAACCAGTACTCGGCTACTTACACCGAGGAATGGAAAAAATTGCGGAGAACCGCACCAACATTATGTACGTCCCCTACGTGAGTCGGTGGGACTACGCAGCGGGAATGTTCAACGAAGCCGTCACTGTTAACGCTCCAGAAAAACTGGCAGACATTCCTGTTCCCAAACGTGCTAGTTACATTCGCGTCATTATGCTGGAGTTGAACCGCATCGCCAACCACTTGCTGTGGTTTGGTCCATTCTTAGCTGACGTGGGTGCTCAAACTCCCTTCTTCTACCAATTCCGTGAACGGGAAATGATTTACGACCTGTGGGAAGCCGCCACAGGTTATCGAATGGTCAATCACAACTACTTCCGTATCGGTGGTGTAGCGGTTGACTTACCCTACGGTTGGATTGACAAATGCCTCGACTTCTGCGACTACTTCGTGCCTAAAATAGACGAGTACGAGCGCTTAGTGACTGATAACCCTATCTTCCGGCGTCGTGTTGAGGGTATTGGCACTATCACCCGCGAAGAAGCCATTAACTGGGGACTTTCTGGTCCAATGTTACGCGCTTCTGGTGTGAAGTGGGACTTACGGAAAGTTGACCACTACGAATGCTACGACGACTTCGACTGGGACGTGCAGTGGGAAACTGCTGGTGACTGCTTCGCCCGTTATGTAGTACGGATGCGGGAAATGCGCGAATCTGTAAAAATTCTTAGACAAGCTATCAAAGGACTTCCCGGTGGTCCCTACGAAAACCTGGAAGCTAAGCGCTTGGCAGCAGGGAAAAAATCCGAGTGGGATGGCTTTGATTATCAGTATATTAGCAAGAAAGTTGCCCCCACCTTCAAAATTCCCAAAGGTGAAATCTACTCTCGTGTCGAAAGTGGCAAAGGTGAACTGGGAATTTATCTCATTGGTGATGATAACGTCTTCCCTTGGCGGTGGAAGATTCGCGCAGCAGATTTCAACAATCTGCAAATTCTGCCTCATTTACTAAAAGGTATGAAGGTGGCGGATATTGTCGTCATTCTGGGTAGTATTGATATCATCATGGGTTCTGTAGATAGGTAGCTGTAGGGGAGGAGCATTCCTGCGATCGCAAATTGCCCAAGAGATCACAGAAGTCACTGGCTCTATAAACCTACAGGCGTTGTCTTTGTTTGTGTAACCAAGCAATTGCTCGTTCCCAAGCTCTAGCTTGGGAACGCTGCTTTCTGGGCTACTCTGCTTCTGATAAATTGTAGAAGGCTAGGATTTTCGCGCAGCACTTCCACTGAGAAACTAATACCTTTCATGGATTACAAGGAGCAACAGTTATGAAGTTTGGTTACACAATCATTTGGGTAGACGATGTGGTTAAGACTGTTGAATTTTACGAGAAAGCGTTTGGTCTGACTCGTCGCACTCTCCAGGATAGGGGACAGTTCATGTGGGCTGAAATGGAAACCGGAGACACCACCCTTGCTTTCTCCTCCACCAGCGAAGCGCATATGCTATTTCCTAGGGGCTTCCATCCCAACGATCCCAAACAACCTCCTGCATTAATTCAAATATCATTGATCACTCCTGATGTTGCAAGCACCTATATGAGAGCAGTAGGAGTGGGAGCAACAGGACTAGATGTGCCGAAAACTCAACCTTGGGGACAGACAATTGCTCGCGTTCGCGATCCAAATGGCGTGCTTGTGTCTTTAGTTAGTGGATGAAACTGACTTGAATAACTCACATACTCATAACTTTCTTATAGATTCCAATCCCGCCCTGTATGAAGTGATTACACACCGCATTGCTACAAGTCCTCAAAAGCGAATTACGTTCGCACAATACATGGACATGGTGTTATATCACTCTGAACTTGGTTACTATTCCACAAAGGCGGTGAACCTGGGAAAGCATGGTGATTTTTTCACTTCTGTCCACCTTGGTGCTGACTTTGGTGAGTTACTGGCGGTGCAATTTTTCCAGATGTGGGAAATTTTCGGGCGATCTGTGCCATTTTCTTTGGTAGAAATGGGAGCAGGTCAAGGACTGTTAGCTTTAGATATTCTTAAGTACATCCAGCAGCAGTACCCAGATTTTTTGAATGCTCTAGATTATATCATTGTTGAAAAATCCCCAGTTTTCAGGCAAGAACAACAGCAACGTTTGCAAGAATTTTCCGTGCGCTGGTTGAATTTGGAGGAGATACCTAGTCAGTCTATCACTGGCTGCTTTTTTTCTAATGAGTTGGTGGATGCTTTGCCGGTGCATCAATTTGTTGTAGAACAAGGGCAATTGCAAGAGATTTATGTGACAATGTCTTCTCTGGAAACAGAGGATTATAATAATCTCACGCATTCGGCGGAGCCGTTCTCGCAGAGTAGGCGCAAAGGCGCAGAGAGTAAACAATTGGCAGAAGTTATGGGAGAAGCTTCTACAAAGCAGCTTGTGGAATATTTTGATTTGGTGGAGGTGGATGTTAGGGGTTATCCTGATGGTTATCGTAGTGAGGTGAATTTAGCTGCTTTGGATTGGTTGGGTTTGGTGGCAGAGCGTTTAGTGCGTGGATATGTGTTGACGATTGATTATGGTTACTCTGCCAGTCGTTATTATAATCCCAGGCGATCGCAAGGTACGTTGCAGTGTTACTACAATCATCAGCGTCACAATGACCCGTATATTAATGTTGGGCAACAAGACATCACGGCTCATGTTGATTTTACTGCTTTGGAACGATGGGGTGAACGCTGCGGATTAGATAAAGTTGGTTTTACTGAGCAAGCCTTGTTTTTGATGGCTTTGGGCTTGGGAGAACGAATCGCCGCCCTCTCTTATATGGAGCAACCCATCTCACAGTTGCTGCACCGCCGGGATGTCATGCATCAGCTTTTAGATCCTTTGGGTATTGGTGGGTTTGGTGTTTTGGTTCAAAGTAAAGGACTGACAAAAGAAGAAGCAACACAACCGTTGAAGGGACTCAGTGTACCAGAGCAAATGCAAATATGAAAAATTAAGCTCTATTAACAATGTGTTGGTAATTGTTGGTCTACCATAGCAGTGATTACATTGGAAATAATATCTTTAGGAGAGTAATAATTATGACTTCTCACGACCTTCTCATGTTAGTAGTGCTACTGGTTCCTGGTATTTTACTTTCAGTGATGATTATGGTGACTTTTGCCGCAGGTGGCTGATAGGGAGCAGGGGAGCAGGGGAGCAGGGGAGAAGAATAATTTTTGCCCATTGCCCATTGCCCATTGCCCATTGCCCATTGCTTAACTCCCAATTCCCAATTCCCTAAACAATGAAAATCAATCATATTGAAAAGCGATCGCTCACCAAGGGAGGTGAAAAATGAAGGTAGCATTTCTGGGGACTGGATTGATGGGACTACCAATGGCTCAAAGGTTGTTAGAGGCAAACGTACAGGTTATTGCCTACAACCGTACCCCAGAAAAGTTAGAACCACTCAAAGCAGCAGGTGCGCAAGTGGTGAGATACCCCTACCAAGCAATTCAAGCTGCTGAGTGTACCATCCTCATGCTGAGTAATGCAGCAGCTATATACAGTGTTTTGCTTTCGGATCGATCTTGGCAAACTGTCGGCGGACACAGCATTATTCAAATGGGGACAATTACTCCGACGCAAAGCAAAGAAATCAGAGATGCAGTCGTTGCTGCTGGCGGTGAGTATTTAGAAGCACCTGTTTTCGGTAGTATTCCAGAAGTCAAAGATGGTAAACTGATTGTGATGGTAGGCGCACACCAAGAACAATATCAACGCCACCTAGAGTTATTTAAACGTTTTGGTCCAGAACCTTTACTTGTAGGTCCTGTAGGAACTGCAGCGGCGCTCAAACTGGCATTAAATCAACTGATTGCTTCCCTGACAACAGCTTTTGCTCTTAGTCTTGGTTTTGCCCAGCATCAGGGTATCAATGTGGACTTGTTTATGTACATTCTGCGCCAGAGTGACCTTTACGCACCGACTTTCGACAAAAAGTTGCAACGGATGCTTGAGGGCAATTATACTAATCCTCATTTTCCAACAAAACACTTGATGAAAGACATAGATTTGTTTCTCTCAGAGGCAAAATCTACTAGTTTAAATCTCAGTAGCATTCAGGGTGTGCGCGATATTATAGAGATGGCAATGAAAATGTCTTTCTCTGAGGCAGATTACTCATCAATATTTTCTGCGATTAATGCATCAACCGACGGCGCTTGAACCTTGTCTTGAGTGGTAGCAAAGAATTTATATCAAGAATTTCGTGAAATGGTATTGTTAAGCTATTTGAATATTCTTGAATATTTTTATGATCAACCAGGACTACGGCGACAAAATCTCTAACCCGTTCTCTGAACTATTAGATAAGTTAGGCATTTTCACAAGCAGTGAAGCTACTAACGATCAAACCTCTCGTCGTAGGTTTGATGGTTGGTCTTTGTCGGAGCGAAACCCTGAGGTGATAAAAGCTTGGATGCCGATATGGGAATGGTTCTACCGTTACTATTTTCGGGTTCAAACCTCTGGCTGGGATCATATGCCATCAGCTGGGAAAGTGTTGATTGTCGGTTCCCATAATGGCGGCTTGGCTTCACCAGATACGTCGATGTTCATTTATGACTGGTTCCGCACCTTTGGTTATGAGCGATTAGCTTACGCTTTGATGCACCCTGAAGCCTGGCAGACTCCCATCTTCGCTGTGCCGGGTGCCCAAGTAGGGGCAATTATAGCACATCCCAAAATGGCGAGTGCTGCCTTACGAAGGGATGCAGCGCTACTCGTTTATCCAGGAGGTGCTCAGGATTTGTTTCGTCCCTACACTTGGCGAAACCGAATTCATCTGGCAAACAATAAGGCGTTCATCAAGCTGGCTTTGCGAGAGGAGGTGCCAATTGTGCCGATTATTTCTCATGGTGCACACTCAACTTTGATTGTGCTAGCTGACTTCTACCAGCAGGTGAAACAATTGCATGAATGGGGTTTTCCTTGGTTGCTTGATGGGAACACGGGCGTATTCCCAGTTTACCTGGGGCTACCTTGGGGGGTGGGGATTGGACCTTTACCAAATTTCCCGTTTCCCATACAAATTCATACTCGTGTCTGTGCACCAATTGTATTTGAGCGCTATGGTCGTGTCGCGGCTCGCGATCGCGCCTATGTAGATGGTTGTTATGAACGAGTTCGTGCGATGATGCAAGCCGAACTAGATGAGTTAGTGCAAAAGTATAGAGATGGAAATTGACACCGACAAAGGACTGATTTATGACGAAATCAAATTTTGAAGGGATGAGCCGACAAGAACTACTAGCCTACGTCAGGTCACATCCACAAGATATAGAAGCGTTTCACAAATATATGGATATGTTACGAGACGCGCCAGGACGAGTAAAGATACCAGTAGAACAGATTGAAACGGAGTTAGCCAAACGCTTGCAAGAAAGTTGAAAACTGGCTAACTTTGGGAATCGTTAAACTAAGTACAACATTTCATTAATACGAGCGCGAATTCTCCGCGTCCCTTTGCGCCTACCTCTGCGCCCCTACCCTGCGGGAAGGCGAAGCGCCTATGCGTTTAAATTTCAACCCTCAATTCGCCACGATTTTACGCAAAGCTGTACTAAGCCGTCCTCCGCAAACAAAAATCCTTTTTCAAGACAGGTCTAATTAAGAAACCTCAGATTGTAGATGTCCGGAGGACGGTGAGCAATTTTTTAGCATCCTCATACTGCTTTTCATCACTCGCCAAGAGACTGTCGAGTCGATGTTTCATCAACTGCAATAAGTCATCTGGATTTGGCAACATTTCCACTACTAGCAAAAAGACTTCTCGCCAGCACTTCTCGCCCATATGACACACAAGGTTTTGAAAAGCTTCTTCCGCGTGTGGACTAGCAACTATTTTTTTAGCAGCAAAGTATTTCTGAAAAATGATGTGCGAAAAGGAGTAAATACCCTTTGCTCGCTCAACAAGTAAACCGTGCTGAGCTTCTATAGACTTCAAAATATCTTCGCTATCAACTTGAAGTGTTTTTAAAAAGGTGCTACCCTCAGGTAGTGTATGGATATATTGGGAAATCTTTGTCTCAACAGCCTCTTGTTTGAAAAAGTACTCGCCACGCTCAAAAGTCATCCAAGCAATCTGACTTAGCAAATCTTCTTTCTGCTGTCGGGAGAGTTGTTTATAAACCTGATTTCGCTCAATACCGCGTTTAGCATCCCATTTTTTTAGTAATAAATCCAGTCCTTCTTCATAAAGCTCCGAACAATGAGTTGGAAAATCACCTGTTTCTTCAAACACCAAGCATAAGAGAGTCAGCAGTAAGGGATTAGTCGCTAGCTCTTGAAGTGACTGATTGACTTGCAGCTTTTGCACAAAGTGTTCTGCTTTTACCGTATCTTGATTCTGAAACCATTTGGCGGCAAAGTGAGCAATCTGTTGGTCATCAAAATCGGCAACTTCCACTTCGGTGAATTCTTCAAAAGTATATTCCAGTGCTGCAATCCGGCAAGTAACAACTATAGAATTGGCGCAAAATCCTGTTGAAACGGTACGAATCTCCTGTAACACTCGGTTAAGATCAGCTTGTCTAACTTCATCCAATCCATCTAGTAAAAGTATCACTCGCCCCTGATTCAGAAGCGTTTGAACGACTTGAGGTTCAACAACTCCACATTCCTCAAATTGTGCTGTGATGTAGTCCAACAAGCTTGGTTGTCCTCTCGTCTGAGCAAAGTTCTTAAGAGCGATAAAAATTGGGACAGCATTGCACAGAAACTGACTTAAGTTACATTGGGTTGCAACCCATTTCAAAAATGTCGTTTTGCCCGAACCTGGTTTTCCCCAAATCATCAACTTGTCGTAGCGTTCTACCGCTTCCAGTGCTGGGACTCGTTTTTGGTAAATGTTGCACAAGTCAACACGCTCAAAATTCTCCTTGTCACAGCTATCATACAATTGGGCAATAGAAAGCCGCCTGCGTCCAGTCACTCTTTCCCAAATATTGACATCGGTGTAAATCGCATCCAACCTCATCGGCTGCTCTTTATCCAACAGCCGCATGATGCCACAACGCCTCTGAATACTGTCGTGAACTTTTTCTCGTACTGTCTGTACCAGACTCTCTATCTGTGAAGTACTTGCTGCATCATCTACTTCTGGAATTGAGCAGAAACTAACAATCTCATCCCATGAGAGTCCTAATTTTTCGCAGATTGTGACAAAAATGTAGCGGTCAACTGGTTTACCTTGAAAAAACTTGCTAACTGGCTGACGGCTAACGCTCAGTTCCTCTGCTAACGCCTGTTGCGTTAGTGAATTACGAATGAGGGCAGCTTGCGCTTTTTTCATTCCCTCAGCAGATGCTTGAAGCGATCGCTTGCTCATTATACTCCATAAGAAATGGTTTTTATAGTTCAAATAGCTATATTTTTACAAATAATAGTAAAATCATACATAAATCATACACAAATCAATCATGAAGTGAACTGGAAATCACTCAGTCAAGTGTGATTCTAGAGATATGAGTTTTGGACATCTCTTACACTAAGACGGTAAATACCAATGACTGCAATAACTCTTTCATATACAGATCAACATTCAACCAAACCTGTAATAGCCACAATATATGCTTGTCCTGCAAAAGCTGTAACACCACAGCGGCTAAAACTCATCGCAAAGGTAGTGCAGGCTCTCACCTCACTACCACAAGATGAGATTAAATACTTAGCAGATCACCTTGAAATGACTCATGAAGTGCCAAAGTCTTCTCAGGCTGAAACGGAGTTAGCTGCAAAGCTTGGTGTTGAGCCAATCAGTGAGGATGAACATAGAGAATTAGAACTCAATGCTCTGAAAAATTATTTTGAGTGGAGACACGATTTACTGAAAAATTCATTATCAGCATCTGAAGTGGCTAAACTACTGGGGGCAAAAAGCCGTCAAACACCACATGACAGGCGAAAAAATAACAGTTTAATCGCAGTGGAAGATAATGGTATCTGGAAGTTTCCACGCTGGCAATTCGATCCTCACGGTTGTGATGGCGTTATCGATGGACTACCAGATGTCTTAAAAGCCTTGAATGTTCCTGCTTTATCAAAAATCAGTTGGCTGACTCGTCCCAATCCTGCTTTGAATGGGTGTAGCCCTGTACAAGCACTAAAGCGTAGTCAAAAAGATAATGTGATTGCTGAAGCAAGGACTGTAGGAGTTATATAACTGCTAGTTTTTCCTAATTGTGGACTGATTGACTGATAGATAATCTCCGAAATTATACTGAGATACTTTCTGAAAAGACACTAAAAAAACAAACAACTCGGAAATTCCTGAATGAGTTTCCGGAATTGCTCCAGCGGCTTTTGAATCTCTGGATTAGACTTGGCTTTGAAGTCTGAGTCTTGTGACGTCTCAAGAGTCTTGAAATATTGAGTGTCAAAATTTTATCAGTCAACCAGATTAGGAGTCATAAAGGTGGTAAAAATCTTGCTCCCACCTCCCCGGTTTGCGGAGCCACAGTTCCTGACTTTAGACAAAAATACAAAACTTTTCCGAATTTTCTGTCCCGAATACAATCCGACTGCTCTCACATTTCGTTCCTGGGGTCCATTTTCTCGCTTTGATCATCATAGAGGAAATCCTCCAACACTTAACTATAATTTACAGAAATGTGAACCATGTCATGATATAGAACGTGGTATTTGCTACGCTGCGCTTAAACTTTCTAGCTGTCTCGTTGAAGTTTTTGGTGATGAATGTTTTGGTGATAGCTATAAAAGTCATGCAGAGGTTACTGATCATAAGCTTGCTATCCTGACTCTTAAGAGTCATTTAAAATTACTAGATGTACGAGGTTCTGGTGCAATGCTCGCTGGTGCCAATGAAGCAACCCTAGCAAAAATACACAAGCGTCGTGTTACTCAAGCATGGTCACGCTACTTTTATGAGCAACAAACAACTTACCCCGAAATTCAGGGGATTATTTACGGAAATGCTCATAATAATGAAGACGCGATCGCATTTTATGAGCGTGCTCAAGATCTCCTAAACTGTGACGAAGAAGAAAGTGTATGGATGCTGAGAGAGCCAAAGTTACGTGGTTACATTCTCAAAGCCGCAAAGCAAAATAATTTGCGGTTAGCATTTCCCGAATGGCTAGAACTTAGACATTCACAGGACTCTGAAAGGATGATTGGTAGTTATACGAATTCCAAGAGATAGAACTAAGAGCATGGATAGCAAATCCGATAATTCTGAGGGTAGTAAAAATCTAATTTCCAGGGAAGCAGTAGATTGGCTACTGCAACGCATCTTCCAACTTCCTAAAAAATGGTTAATTATTAGTATTATTCTTATTCTTATAAGCGTTTGTGAAATTAGTTGGAGCAAAAAAGAATTATTTTCATTTAAATTTAGAGTTACGAATACAACAGCAATTTTTTTGTCGCTGGTTTGGTTACCATCTATCTTGAAAGTTTTTGCTTTGAGCGGGGGAGCATTAAAGACGCCATTGGGAGAAATTGGTGGCTCAGGTATGAAGACTATGCTAGAGTCATTAACCGCTGATTCACTAGGATTTCTCATCGAGCAGACTAAGCGAGCAGAAGAAGTTGCTCCACCGCAACAGCAAAAAGAAATGCGTCAAATTCGTCGAGAATGGCAGAAAGTTTACGCATCAACAGTTCCTGCGTCAGAAGCACGACAAGAAATGGAGCGCTTAGCCGAACGCTACAAGGAATTGAGGATGACAATGCCTTTCGGAGCACAGCGAACATTTGAGATGGAATCTGTCACTGGACGGATGCGTGCTTTAGCTCCAGAGGTTAAATATACTGTACACGAGGTTAAAGACCTTCTGCAATCAGCGGACCAAGGTAAACGGTTATTAGGACTTTCTGTTGCCGAGTGGTCTGGTGATCCAATATATTTTGATTTGGTTTTACACCTGATTAATCATTCAGAAACAGCGTTTGAGCAAACGAGTGCATTGCGATCTGTGGAAAAGATGGTGTCTCAGCTGGATACTCAACAAAAGAAAAACTTGCAAGCAGCACTTATTGAACAGCGTAACTTCAATGAAGAGGAAAAGCGTTGGATTAAGCCTGAGTCTAATCGTTGGATATTGAGCGATCGCTTATTATCAAGACTACATGAATAGGGCAGGGCTGTTTCATTCGTTAACGAGGAAGGATTTGTCAATATCGTTCGCGATAATTTTTGGGACGTAAGTGATAGAAAATCTATATTTTGACCCAGAAAATTAAATTTTTATCCAGGAAAATTAGAGCACTCGCGCTTCATTAACCCCTTGACATTATGAGCCTTTGAGGGAATGAAACAGCCCTGCATGAATAGGGGGGGTAGTTATATTAAACGCCTAATCTGTATTAGACCCAAGAGGATTATAGCATGGTAAAGAAAAACAACTTCCGAAAAACTTGGAAAACATTAACTGAACTAGGTCAAGAATTTGGAGTATCAGCTGTTAAATTTGGTAATTTGCTTAAACAGCATGGATTACGCGAAAAAGATGGCGAACCTAGTAGTCTGTCAGGGTTGAAATGAGGGATAGAGTCGTTTAAGCTTAATACGTGCATCTTCAGTTGTAAAGCGCCAATCGATTGTTCGCGATTGAGTGTTTCTGCGTTGCTCCCAAGCGATCGTT
>JAHHHH010000017.1 GCA_019359415.1 Iphinoe sp. HA4291-MV1
CGAACCCTAAACACAAACAAGTAAATTATCTGTTTTTCACGCCTCTGGTAAATAGCGATCGCTAGTTTTTTTCTGAATTCTCCTTACGCACTTTTTGTCTTGATTGTCAATGCGTAAGTTCTAGAAAATTGCATTCAGGACTGACCACATATCAACTTCTCGCTTGCGACCACCGGGTTTTGGTTCTGGAATCATCTCACTGATAAATTCATATTGAACACGGGTCAGATTGCTAGGGTATGCTTTACTCATGTTGCTCTCTCAGTGCTGTCTATTATCTATTAACAGCGTATACTGAGAGAGCTTTTTTACTATTTCTCCGACTTTTCAAACAGCCTCTAACACAGAAGTTGAACTTAACTGCATAGTATCAATGTTCTGTCAATGCGTAAGTTCTAGAGAAATGGATGGGTTAATTGGACGACGAATCTGGTAAACTAACCCACGAAAATTTGCATAAATATCAGATTCAGTAGTTTGAATGAGTTGGGAATTGGATTGGTAGCTTACACCGCGATAGTTAAGTCTCATAGTTTATGAATCCTTGTTTAGCTAATTGACGAGTTATGAACAATTTTCTGTTTTTGACAATATTTGGTGTTTAGTTAACTATCCAGTTGCAAACCATCTTCCCATTCTCTTTATGCCATTTAGCGCTTAAGCGAGGTTTTTTGAACTCACTATTAGTAGAGTTGGAGTTTTGGCTATTTGTCACCTGCTGTACCAAAGCTTGATTTTGTTTGGTAATTTGGGAATTAGATTTGAAAAACAGATTTTGAGAGTTAAGTAACATAGTTTGAATCCTCTGATAATTTTTGATGGACGAGTAATTATTAATTTCAGCTTTGTTAGAGTTAACTTCGTAGAAGTCGCTGGGAATTTCTTATCCCGATTTGTTTCTACAATTTCATCAACACTAGCTAATTGAAGATTTACGCAAAAATTGAGCCATCATCCACCAAGTACAGACTTTTTCTGAACTTTTCATACTTTTTCTGACTAATGTAAGTAAATGTTTTCGACAGCTGACAGGCATGACTCCTAAGGCTTATCGTGTCAACTAGGGCAACCATGAAGAAAATCTATGACACAGAATGATTTGTTCTTACCAGCTGGGTGTACTCTTCGCAGTGCAACATCTGAGGATATCTGGTCGATTCGGTTGTTGGTGCTAGGAGCAAAACTTGACCCTACCCAAATACGATGGCAGCAATTCTGCGTAATAAAATGTGACGAGCAATTAGTAGCTTGCGGACAGTTACGCAACTTCTCTGGTGCACAAGAACTTGGTAGTTTGGTTGTCTTACCAGCTTGGAGAGGTCAGGGTTTGGGGACTATTCTGACACAGCATTTGATTAACCAAGCGACTCAACCACTTTACCTGGAGTGTTTGGGTCAGCAACTGGCGCAGTATTACAGTCGCTTAGGCTTTATGCCAATTTCCTTTGAGGACTTACCACCATCTCTCAAACGCAAGTTTGGATTGTCTCAATTAGGAAAGAGGTTGATAGGGGTTCCTGTTGTGTTTATGGAGTATCGAGAATAACTTTTTTCTGTTTATTTACCTCTTCTGGTGGCTAAACTCCATCTCTGGACTCAAGTAACTGCTCTTATACAAGCGCTAACACTATAAGAGAGCATTACTGTGCGAAGAAAAGACTTGCAGTAAAGCGCTCATATTTAAGCTAGGCAGTAGAGACAAGAGTAGCAAAAATGGCAGATTCACAAAACCGTAACGAACAAATAAAGAAGCTGCGTGAACTGATCAAAGATATTGACATTGGAATGCTGACTACAGTTGATGAAGATGGAAGTTTGCACAGTCGTCCGATGTCAACTAACTCAGAGGTCGAATTTGACGGTGACCTTTGGTTCTTTACCTACGCCAGTTCCCATAAGGTGATAGAAATTGAGCAGCAAGAGCAGGTTAACGTTAGTTTCTCTGACCCACATAAACAAACGTACGTTTCTGTGTCGGGTCAAGCTCAATTGGTACGCGATCGCAGTAAATTACAGCAGTTGTGGAAACCGGAATTAAAAGCTTGGTTTCCCAAAGAACTGGATGAACCCGATATTGCATTGCTCAAAGTTCATGTAGAAAAAGCTGAGTATTGGGATGCACCTTCAGGTTTCGTAGCACACACAATTGGACTGGTGAAGGCGATTACCACAGGCAAGAAAGCCAATGTCGGCGAAAATGAAAAAGTCACTTTGAAATAATAAAAAAGTGAAATAATAGCAACAGAAACTCGGTTTCTCAAAGAAACCGAGTTTCTGTTATTAAACTTAAGATATGACTTCAACATTTTATGGTAGACAATATTCCTCAACCTGGGCAAAAAGCCCCTGATTTCTCTGCGATGGATCAAGACGGTCATCAAGTCAGTCTAAGTGATTTTTCTGGTCAGTGGGTAGTTCTCTATTTCTACCCCAAGGATGACACTCCTGGTTGTACGACTGAAGCTAAAGATTTTACCGAGTTATATCAGGACTTTAGCAAATTAGGAGCGAAAATCTTGGGCATCAGTCGAGATTCACAAAAATCTCATTGTAAATTTATCAATAAATATAACTTGTCCATTACGTTATTAAGTGACCCAGAGCATCAAGTGGCTGAAGCTTACGGAGCATGGCGATTGAAAAAGTTTATGGGTAAGGAGTATATGGGTGTAGAGCGTTCAACTTTCCTCATAGCACCTGATCAAACAATTGCTTATACCTGGGCAAAAGTGAAAGCCAAGAGCCATGCGACTGCTGTGCTTACCCAATTGCGAGAATTGATAGATGCTTAATAGTATAGTGTTTTCTGCCATAAAAAACTGTAGAAGGGTAAGCATTGCCCACCCTTCTTTACAGCTACTTTTTGTGATGAAAAAAGGTTTCTGGACTCATCGCTCTATGTCTAGATATTGAGCCAAGAGCCTTTTGCCATGAATGACTGCTGCAATAGTTACGGTGTCTTCTTGAATTTGATAAATGATTCGATAAGTGTAAGCAAATAGTTCCCTGATGGTATCCTCGTTAAATTCTGGGACAATGGAACCTGAATAGGGAGAACTGCTCAACTTATCGGAGGAGTCAAGTATCTTTCGAACTACTGTGGCAGAATAGGAAGCGGAGTCACGAAATATGTATGCCGCGATCGCGTCTACATCTTCGAGCGCTTTGGGAGACCAAACTACTCGATAAGCCATTTATTTAATAGCGCCTCGGCTTCTTCTTGAGAGATGATAGTTTCTTGATGGTCTACAACTACCAATCCCTGACGAACTTTTTCAAGTACGTACAGATGATATTGAACATCTTCCACAGAACAATCGTCTGGTAGTTTGCTCAACAGAGATTGGACTTTTTCTTTTGTAGTACTCATAGCATTTTTTTGAGAATATTTATATGAAGTAATTTTGAAGGGCGAGCAAACAGCTCACCCTTATTCCTACATTCTGTTAAAGATTGTCATAGTTAGCAATAGCCTGTTTCATTTTGTCCAAAATTTCCGAGACAGGTACAGTTCCTAACTCTCCAGAGGTACGGGTACGAATACTTAAGGAGTTGGTTTCTACCTCTTTGGCTCCCACCACTGCCATTACGGGGATTTTCTCTTTCTCGGCATTACGAATAAGTTTCGCTAGGCGATCGCCACTGGTGTCAACTTCAGCACGGATGCCGATGTCTCTCATTTTCGCCGCCACGTATGCAGCATAATCTAGTTGTGCTTCACCCACTGGCAGCAATCTTGCTTGTACTGGGGCTAACCATAAGGGGAAATCTCCTGCGTATTCTTCAATCAAAATACCAATGAGTCGTTCCAAGGAACCGAAAGGCGCACGGTGAATCATCACTGGGCGTTTGCGAGAACCATCTTCCGCAACGTACTCCAAATCAAACCTTTCTGGCAGGTTATAATCTACTTGCACTGTTCCTAGTTGCCATTCACGATCAAGGGCATCACGGAAGATAAAATCAAGTTTGGGACCGTAAAATGCTGCTTCCCCAATTCCCTCAAAGTGCTCCATTCCCAGTTGTTCTACAGCACGGCGAATCGCAGCTTGGGAAAAATCCCAAGCTTCATCCGAGCCGATGTACTTATCACTGTTTGGATCGCGGAAACTGAGTCTGGCTCTAAAGTTTTTCATTTGCAGTTTATTGAACACAGACAAAATCAGATCCACGACGTTGAGGAATTCGCTGTCTAGCTGTTCTGGCGTCACAAACAGGTGGGAATCGTCAACCGTAAAACCACGCACCCGTGTTAATCCGCCTAATTCCCCAGATTGTTCATAGCGGTAGACAGTACCAAACTCCGCTAGGCGCATTGGTAAATCCCGGTAAGAGCGCAACTCACTCTTATATATTTGGATGTGGAAGGGACAGTTCATTGGTCTAAGGACGAAGCCTTGTTCATGTTCTGCAGCTTCTTCATCCTCTGCCATAAGGGGAAACATGTCTTCTTTGTATTTCTGCCAGTGTCCGGAAATTTTAAATAAATCTACTCTGGCAATGTGGGGAGTAACGACTGGTAAATACCCGCGTTTGAGCTGTTCTTGCTTGAGAAAGTCTTCCAGAAGACTCCTCAACAAAGTTCCCTTGGGAGTCCACAACGGCAACCCTGGTCCCACTAGGTCAGAAAATATAAATAATCCTAATTCCTTACCTAGTTTCCGGTGGTCTCGTCGTAGTGCTTCTTCCTTACGTCGCTTATACTCAGCAAGTTGTTCTGGCGTTTCCCAAGCAGTACCGTAGATGCGTTGCAACTGCGCTTTGCTTTCATCTCCCCGCCAGTAAGCGCCAGCAACGCTTTCTAATTCAATCGCTTTCGGGTTGAGTTCGCCAGTATTTTCCACATGAGGTCCAGCGCACAAATCCCACCATTCATCTCCTAAGTGGTAAATTGTGATTGGTTCCTCTTTTATGTCTGATAAGATTTCTAGCTTATAAGGTTCATTAATTTTCTTAATACGGCGTTCAGCTTCTTCGCGACTGACTTCTTCTCTAATGACTGGCAATTTCCGATTGATAATCTTTACCATTTCTTTATAAATTGCCTTTAAATCCTTGTCCGTAAATGGTTCTGGATTATCAAAGTCATAGTAGAAGCCATTTTCAATCCAGGGACCGATTGTGACTTGCGCCTTAGGAAACAGCTTTTGTACTGCCATCGCCATCACATGAGAAGTGGTATGGCGAATCTTCTTTAGCATATCTGACTCTGAAGTACGTGGTAAGTATACTTTTTCAGATTGTTCTTGCTGATTTGATAATTTTGGTGATATCTGCTGCTGTACCATAGGCTAAATAATTGTAATTAATGATAATTTATCAGTTGACGTTACGAAAAGCCATACCCAAAATATAACTTAGGGCTATTTTACAGTTTTGCCAGACTTTTTCTTTTGGAGAAAATTTACTTCTTTAGCAAGATGAATCTGATTCATTAAGGATATACTCCTTTATAATGAGTTTTACAATAAAGTCTATATGTTAAATCATCATGTCATTTAATACCTACTTATCAATCAATAGTAACCTTCATATAAGAAATACTCATAACTAATTGCTATTGGTGATATAGCAATCCGATTTGATTGGTGTGAATCACAAAGTAGAGACTCTTAACAGGGAAGAAAGAATAAAGGTGTACTGAGTTTTTTTCAAAAATCAAATAGGATTCCTATAAGACAATGAGTACTCAGTAGCTAACCTTACAGTAAAATACATTCTTTGTGAGTGAGTCTTCACTTCAACATTAACGTATCCACTCGCTCCAGTGCCATACATTTTGATGTATGTGCCTGCTTCTTAAATATAACCACTTTAAACTCCTGTTGGTTTAACTTAATTTTCCAACTGTCAAATTAGTGATTTCTACTAAAGAATGAAAACCAACTTCTGATTGATAGTTAAGAGCGATTGTTATGTACTTAGAATATTTTGTTTGTGACGAAAGCTTACCATACAAGCGTTCTCTTTTAAATCTGAGTTTGAGCCGATATCCGATAATTTTAATCTTAACTAATTTTAATCTTAACTATGATATATAGCAGTCCGAATTGAATCGTGAGAAAATACGTAGGTTGAACATCAAATCTCAAAGTCAAATTTTATTCAGTCCTGGCGATTATAAATCGCGGCTACACAAACCAAACCCGCAAGGCAAGTAGTAGCGAATTCTATTCGCCCACCAATTGTTTCCAAATTTCTCACGAATGATTTAGGATTGCTATACAATACCTTCGCCAAAATTAGAGGTTTAGGGCTAGACAAAAAAGCTAGATTCCTCAGACGGTAAGGGTTTGAGACTTTTGAATTGGGCTTGAAATCCATAGCCTGAAATCTGCATTCTGCGGGCGTTCTAAAAAATTGGCGAAGGTATTACTATAATAATATATTCAGTAGACCGAAAACTTTTGTCAGTCAACGCAAGAATGAGGGTTTGGGGCGATGTTTTGGGCACAGGGTCGAGCGATCGCTTACCTTAGCAGGAGAACTCATCTACAACCCTATTGCTCAAAACGCAGATGATACGGGCATTCTGGCGGATTGTATACAATCCGCCAGAATGCCCCAATGGTAAGCCTTCTAGAAATCTTTTCGGTCTACTGATATTACTTTAACACTCAGGGCAAGCGCATCTTGTCATATTACCATGTTTGAGAAATACTACACCCCAGAACAATTAGAAGAGCTAAAACAACGCAGACAAATACTCGGTGAAGAAAGAATTCGCGCTTGGTGAAGTTGATTGGCAAGAACTCATTGAGCAGGTTCGTGTTGAAATGGAAAAGGGGACTGATCCAACAAGTGAGTCAGTGCAGTTGCTTGCTAGACGCTGGAGAAACTTAATTGAGGAATTCACTGGCGGTAATCCTGAGATTGAGAAATCTCTAAATACTATGTACCAGCAGGAGGGTTCAGAAGTTGCTAGCCGCAATAGCTTCGACACGAGGATTTGTGACTACATCTGCAAAGCAATAACGGTGTTGAAGAACTGAAAAAACACAGATGTTGGTTAAATCAACAATTGCACTTGCGAACCTTGCTGAGTTTTATTAACTTCAATCCGGGCTTGAAAGGCTTCTTTGAGATGAGGCATATGAGTTACGGTAAGGATGCAGGCAAAATCAGACGCGATCGCATTGATGGCTGCAATGAGGCGATCGCATCCTTCTGCATCTTGTGTCCCGAATCCTTCATCCACAATCAACAATTGCAACGCCGCCCCCGCCCGCTGTGCTAATAATTTCGCCAAGGCTAAACGGATGGCAAAGTTTATTCTAAACGCTTCTCCACCAGAGTAAGTCTCATAAGCCCGCGTACCCATCGCGTCTGCAATCAAAATGTCCAAGGTGTCTATCAACTTGGCATTTTTCTTAGTTGCCTTACCACTCTTTCCTGCTCTTTGTGTCACAAATTGAACATGTAACTGATTGGCGCTCAATCGCGAAAGCAGTTGATTTGTCTCAGCTTCCAATTGAGGCAAGACGTTCTCAATCATCAATGCTTGGATACCATTTTTACCAAAAGCTTGTGATAATTCCTGATAAATGCGATGTTGTTGCCTGACTTCTTGTAGTTGTTGCTGCTGTTGCTCGTACTGAAGTTGCAGTGTTTCCAGTTGGTGAGCTTGCTGCTGCAAGCGTCCTAACTGGGCAATTTGTTCGTCGAGTTGCTGTCTACGTAATGCCATCTGCTGCTCTAATGCTTGAATTTGAGCAGATGGGTTGGCTGATTCTTCTAGCTGTTGGACGATGCTTTCGATTTGAATAGCAAGTCTTTGCCGTTCTGTCAATCTCGCTTGTAAAGAAACCTCTAACTCTTGTAATCTTGTTTTAAGTTGGGGATACTGTTGCTGTGTCCCGACAAGCTGTTGATAGCGTAATTGCCAAGCTTGAGCTTTGCGTACAGCCATGCGAAGATTGTTATGCTGTTCTGACACATAACCAATTTCAGTAATGTGGCGCTCAAGAGCGGCGATCTGTCTGGCACATTCAGATTCTGTTGCTTCTTGCTGGATTTTGGTATGTAATTGGGCAATTTGTGTCTGAATTTCTGGTTTTCGTGCTTCTAATTGCGCTTGACGCTTTGCCGCATCTTTCATCTGGCTTAATCTAATTTCTGCCCATCGCCATCGTTCAACTTCGTTACGAGCTAAGGCGTGGTCTTGTTCATTGTAGTTGAGTTGCTGCAGATATTGTTCGAGTTGCTGAAGTTCGGTGTGTGTGTCATGAGCGTAGTCACCCATTTGTAGCGATCGCTCCAATTGTTGCTTTTCTATGGTAATTTGTTGTAGCTGTTGCTCAACATCACTTGTCGCCTGCAACTGTGCTGCTAATTGTCCTCTTTGTTCGCGTAAGGTATCGTAAGGAGATAATTTTTGGGATATTTCTCTATATTCTTGCCTGAGAACTTGAATTTCTCTGTCTGAAACAGCCATTCGTTCTCGGACTATCCACAACTCATCTTCTGCATCTTTATACTCTATTTTGGTTTTGTCCACCACACGGTTCCAGTGATGTTCGTCTAGAGGACGCTCGCACAAAGGACAGATAGCATTTGGGTTCTGAAGCATTTGCAGCTTTTGCTGGAGTTCTCCTAGCAGTTTTTCAAAGTCCCGTTGGTGAGCTTGTAAGCGTTCGATGAGGTGACGCCTTTCCTGTCCTTTTTCCTGAACTCGTTGCAGATAAACCCGCTTTTTCTCCAGTTCCTCAATCTGTATTGCGACTTCCATCACGGCTTGTTGCAGTTGTGGTTGGCGTTTATGCTGACGTTGCAGTTGGTTCTCTGTTGCTTCCAATTGTTCGAGTCGAGCTACTATACCAGCATTAGCGCGATCCAGTTGGCTTTGCAGTGACAAGCGTTGTTGCAAAAGGGGAGCAACTTGTAGTTGCAACTGATCCATTTGAGCAAGACGGTTCCGTGCAGCCGCAAGTTGTGCTAAAGCCGCTTCTACCTCATCTGATTTGCTGAGAGTTTGCTGAAGTTCTTGCTCTTGTTGCTGTAGAGTTGCAAGTTGTGCTTCGGCGTGTTGGAATTGCCGTTCAATTTCGTGAATTTGTTTAGTGATCTGCTGTTGCTTTTGTTGTCGTGCTTGTTGAGCGCGAGTGTATTCTTCAAATTTAGCGCCTATCGCTTCTTCTTGAGACTGCAGAATTTGGTATTGGTTGTACCCAGCTTTAATTTCAGCTTCTTGACTTAAGAGTTCTTCTAAAGAAGATAGCTGATTGTCAATTGCTGATTGCTCTTGTTGCAGGCGATCGCAGTCTTGGGTAAGATTCTGATATTGCTGCCTAACAAAATTTAATTGTTGCTCCCAGTTTTGTCGTTGATGCTGGACAACTTGTAAACTTTGTAATTGAATATTCTCAAAAGCTTGTACTTGTTGCAGTTGGTTGATTTCGGCTTCTAAGTCGGCTTGTTTTTGGGCAGTTGCTTCACGCTGTTGCAGTTGAGATTTCAAGGAATCCAAACAACGTTCTAGCTCTTCTGCTCTAGCTTTAAACTGACGTGAGAGTTCTTTTGCCCGCTCTTCTAATTCATCATACTGATTAAGTTTTAATAACTCTGCTAATATTTCCTTACGCTCACTAGGTCGCTTAAGCATGAATTCATCAGCACGACCTTGACGCAGATATGCTGAATTGATGAAAGTTTCGTAATCTAGCTTAATATGTTCTAAAATCAAATCTTGTGTTGCCCTTACCCCTTTGCCAGTCAATGCGCGAAACCCAGTAGGTATTTGTATTTGAAATTCCAGAGCACCACTTCCACCACGCACTCGGGTGCGAATCACTTTATATGTTTGCTGGTTTGCTTCAAAGATGAAATCAACTCTAACTTCTTTTGCACCTGTATGGATAACGTCATCTTCTGAAGGAGCTCTGCTTTCACCCCAAATTGCCCAGGTGATAGCTTCGAGGAGGGAAGATTTTCCAGCGCCATTGGAACCACAAATACAAGCCGTATGTAACCCACGAAAATCTAAAGTCGTGTCACGGTAACTAAGGAAGTTTTTGAGAGTGAGTTGGATTGGAATCATTGAAGATTAAGCGCCACACTTTTTTTTAAGAAGTAACAGTACAAATGCTCTTCTTGCTAGTTTAGCTGGATGAATATCATGTTTCTAGTCCTTAATACCTCAATTTTACGAATATTAACAATATAATGAGCAAATTTTTCTTGTTAGGTAAACTTCTTTTGCTGTCATCGTGAAAAATTTAATCTTTTGCAGGTTCTTTCCTCTTTCCTTCTCATAAACAGTAAATTTATTTGGTGCTTTAAACGCTTCATATATGAGGCAAAAAAAGAGAACATGAGGATAAGGGAAGTCAAAATTAAGAAATGACAGCAACTAAAGTTACCACGCATTTAGCCCACGGAGGTGGGCTTTGTTTGTGTAGCTGCGAATTCAATACTGCTCGGATAAGCAAAAATTAGAAACCCGGTTTCTTTAAGAAACCGGGTTTCTGGCACCTCAACTATTCTTAACCGAGCAGTATTGCCCTGTTTTGTCACTCTCGGAAAAGAAAAATCAAAGCCAAATTTTGAACTGTAGATAGAACGGGCATTTGAGCGTTTATTTTCTAACACAATGCCTTAAATCATGGCTTTTGGTAAAAGTCTTATGCTGTAAGCATTCCAGATTATTCTCTACCGAAAGTGACAAAAGAGAGATTGGCTGCGAATTCCATTCGCCAGCGGCTCAAGTTGACACTGTAAAGAATTTTTACAAAAAGTTGACCTCTTAAGTAAAACGCAGAAGTCATCCTGAGTCCTAATTGAGTGGCGCAAAACTAGAGATTTTGCAGTTGGCAAATAGGACTTAGGAAGTAACTTATGCAGACTCGTCGCAATATTTACAAGATATTAGAGGATGGTGGCTCAGAAATTGCCGCTTATCGTAAAGGTGTGGAGGTGATGAAAGCCCGCTCCAATGCTAATTCAAACGATCCAACTGGGTGGATATTCCAGGCAAACATTCACGGGACTTCACAAAACAATCCTACCCTGAATCAATTTTGGAATCAATGTCAGCACCGAAGCTTTTTCTTCTTGTCCTGGCATCGAATGTATCTTTACTTTTTCGAGCGAATTGTGCGAGCTGCTTCAGGGGATGCGAACTTTTCACTTCCCTACTGGAATTATTCTGAGCTAAATCAGCGTGTCTTACCAGAGCCGTTTCGCGTTCCTGCAAATAGTTCAAATGCGTTGTATGTGAGTCAGCGGAGAAACCAAATCAATCAAGGGCGACCAGTACCAGCAAACTCGGTTGACTATAGACCTGCTTTGAGGTACATGAATTTCTTTTCTGATATGGGTTCTTTGGCTCCTTCCTTTGGTGGAGGCGTAATACCTGAGCCAATGCAGTTTGCTGATCCTAGTGTTACAGGACAACTGGAAAACCAGCCTCACAATGTGATTCATGGGGATATAGGAGGAGCAGGTTGGATGGGCGATCCTTTTTTAGCTGCTCGTGATCCTATTTTCTGGCTACATCACAGCAATATTGATCGGTTATGGGAGCTGTGGTTGAGCCAAGGTCAAGGTCGTTCCAATCCAGTCAATAATGCAACTTGGATGGATACTAAGTTTATCTTCTTTGATGAAAATGGTCAGAAACAGGAAATGTCAGGTAGAGACATCGTAGATACTGCTTCGCAGTTGGATTATGTTTATGATGATCAGTTAACGACTCTACCTCCAACACCACCTGCTACCGTGCCATTAATTACACCACCCTCAGGTCCGCCTCAGTTGTTTGGATCTACCCCTGAAGGAGAAGTTATTCGGCTGACAGCAAACGCAGCTGAGTTTTCAATTTCTCCCGTCACCGAAGGAGCATTTAGCACTGCCCTACCAGCGGTAAACCAGAGAGTTATCCTTGCATTTGAAGGCATTGAATATGACAATCCCCCCGGCGTGAATTATGAGGTATACCTCAATCTGCCGGAGGATGATCGCTTAACGCCTAAACAGGAAAATT
The DNA here is from genome assembly GCA_019359415.1 of Iphinoe sp. HA4291-MV1. Classification (GTDB taxonomy): domain Bacteria; phylum Cyanobacteriota; class Cyanobacteriia; order Cyanobacteriales; family Nostocaceae; genus Brasilonema. The sequence continues at coordinate 11,981 of JAHHHH010000017.1, forward strand.
ATGTTGGAACCATAGGGTTGTTTGCAATGAAAGCTCATGCTCACTCACATACTGGAGAGAACTCTGGGCACGAACATATGGTTCACGAGCATGGTAATCATAACACTGAACACAAGCATCCAAAACCGACAGTTGTCTTAGAAGTAACAGATGTCGTGGAAGCGCTACAGCAACAGGGTCAATGGTCAGGTCAATTTCGAATCACCCTACTGACCACGTACCAAGACCAGCCACTTTCCGAAGTGCGCTTCCAGCAAATTTCTGTTTATACTTTCTAACTTGAGGGATAAAGGTGGAGACTAGAACTGTCTTCACCTTTATTAATTACAATTCCTAATTAGAAGGTGTATGAATCTTAAACTTTACTATTCCAAGAAATAAAGACTACAATATAAATAAGCTATTGTATTCAGCCTGTCGTTGCCTGTAGCTGAGTACATATCTTCCGACAGAGGTAATGTGAAGACATTCAGGAACCATTTCAAAAAATCTGCGTCGTATATGTCCTTCATTACTGTTTGTTAGAGCGAATAAACAGTATAAGAATTAAGAGGAACAATCGTATATTTTTACCGTCTTTCAAGCAACTTGCTCCTCGGAATATGCCTACCAATAGGTTTAAAAAAGCCAGAAACAATCTCAGTAACAGCACGTCATCTGTACATAAGAAAAAAACAAAAGGACTTTGCTATGACTCAATTGCATCGTTGGAAATCTAGAACAGCTGCACTTATGGCAATGGCAATAACAACAGGCACCATTGCACCCATGTTTATGTTTGCTCCTGCTTCTGCACAAGAAATCTTTAATCGTCAACGAACACAAACAGAAACAGAAACAGGAAGAGTTTCAATTCCTGCTGGAGTGAAACTGCCAGTGAGATATGAGAAAGATAAAATTGTTGTCACTCCTGATGAAACGACACCTATAAAGTTAAAAGTAGCAAGTAACCTTATAGACAGAGCAGGAAATGTATTAATTCCTAGAGGAAGTGAAATTGAAGGACAATTACAACCAATAACCAGAAATGGTGAAAAAGGAACTTATTTTGTCGCTCAAGAGATAGTGTTTCCTAATGGTGAGCGTCAGTCTATTAATGCAACTTCTCGGGTTATTACTAGAAAGGAAACAATTAGTAAAGGAGGTAAAACTGATAAAATATTGCAGGATGCCGCTATTGGTGCAGGTGCTGCTAGTGTGATTTCACTGATAACAGGTGACCGCAAAATTCAAGCAATTGAACCTATACTTGGTGCAGGTGCAGGTGCAGCAGCAAGTGTTTTACTGCGACGCAAAAAAACTGAAGTTATCGTTATTGAACCTGAAAGAGATTTGGATCTCACACTGCGCTCTAGTTTGTTGTTATCCCGTGGTTATTACTAGGCTTATTTGAATTTAGTCGTGAGTTTCATTTATTCGCAGTACAACTGCTCCAAAAGGGCGCAGCACTTTATACTATTTCCCGCATACTACCAAGGGGTTGCCAGAAGAGCAACCCCTCCTCTTTCTGGAGAAGGAGACAGGTAAGCAATTCAAAATTCGCTCATTCAAAGTTCAAAGTTCAAAAAATATAGCCGTTTTCTATGGGAGCATCCCAATGCGTGCAAAAAGGACGGTAGTGGGAGCCGAAAAGCTCCCTACTTTCATTACAGAAGCGGGCTAGAAGCCCCGAAGTCGCTACAACGCGCTTAACCCGACGCCAGATGCTTCTCCCAAGGGGAGACGCAATCATGCGAACAAGCGGGGGAACCCCGCCAACGCACTGGCTCCCTTCGGGAACGCCCGTCGCCTACGGCGGGAAACCCGCCTGCAGCGCTGGATTCACCGCAACGCGCAACTCTTGGCACTACAAAATAAAATAAATTTACACATTTGGGATGCTCCCGTTTTCTATTGGATAGAATGTAGGGCAATGCTGTAGGGGCACGAGCCTCCTGTGCCCCTACCTTGGATGGGGTGCAATTAAGAACCGCTATAAAGGTGAAAAGAAAGTTCTTCACACTTCACAATTCATCCTTCAATTGACTGTTGTAGTCAAACGAAACTATTAACAAAAACCAGACTATTGTGGAACTTATTAGCTCAAATGTAGTCTAATTGACTAACAGAAAAGAGCAGATTTTTGGGGGAGCAAGAATATAATGTTTGGTCACTTTCGTTGGCAATCTGGATGTGCTGCATTCATGGCTTTGGGCATAACATGTGGTGCGATCGCACCTCTGGTGACACCTACAGCTTCTTTCGCCCAAACAAATTTTACTGACGTTCAATCTAATTATTGGGCAGTAGAGTTTATTCGAGAACTCGCACAGCGGGGTGTGATTGCTGGTTTTCCAGATGGTAGCTTCCGCCCAGAGGAACCAGTCACACGTGCTCAATTTGCTGCTATGATTGGTAAGGCTTTCCGAAAAGCAGCAGAACGACAGGCAGTCACATTTTACGATGTACCAAACAACTACTGGGCATCGAGTGCGATTCAGGATGCATATACCACTGGCTTCTTATCTGGATATCCTGGTAATCGTTTCGAGCCTAACCAAAATATTCCCCGCGAACAAGTTTTAGTTTCTCTTTCTAGCGGTTTAGACTACAACGTTAATGGTAGTGCCGAGCGCACTCTACAATATTACAATGACACCAATAACATTTCTGGCTACGCCCGTAGCGCGATCGCAGCAGCGACTGAGAAACAAATTGTTGTGAACTACCCTAATATTAAGTTCCTAAATCCTCAGACAATAGCAACTCGATCACAAGTCGCAGCTTTTATCTACCAAGCACTAGTGAGTTCCAATCAAGCCGCAGCAATTAACTCACCCTACATTGTAGCTCTTGGCGAACCTACTCCATCAAAACCAGTAGCAGTGACAATTCCTGAAGGAACTGTGATTCCCATAAGGTATGAAAAAGCAGAAAAAATTCTTGTGACTAAAGATGAAACAACGCCTTTAACCCTCACCGTAGCGCAAAATGTCGTCACAGATAAAGGAACCGTGGTCATTCCAGCGGGTAGTCAAGTGGTTGGTGAGCTTCGTCCCGTCAAAGACAAGAGCGGTTCTCAATTCGTTGCCCAAAAACTTATTTTAACCAACAATGGTCAGGAGTATCCAATTAATGCAACTTCTGAAGTGATTACCAAAACCGAAACCGTCAAAAAGGGCACCAATACAAAAACAATTCTCAAGAATACCGCACTTGGTGCAGGTGCAGCAGCAGCAATTTCGATTGTGACTGGCGATAAGGCTATTAGTGCTGGAGAAGTTCTAGGTGGGGCTGCGATTGGTGGATTAATTGGTCTGTTCTTTGGTAAGAAGAGTGTGGACTTAATCGCTATTGACCCAAACACCGACCTACAGATGACCATTGGTCAGAACTTTCAGGTTTCGTTGAGATTTTGACTCAATTCAAACTACCATGACTGGTTTAGCGCAACCTCAAGCTACTAAGGGCGTTGCTGATCGACAGTATGAATTAAATTTCGCGCAGAGACGCAGAGGGCTCACCAGAGTTAGTGTTTGAAATATTTGATTTTGTCATTTCACGACGAGAATTCAGCAACGCCTTTCTCTCCTGCACTCAGTTCATCTATGCGTTTGCTCTGCCAATATTCTGCATCAGACAGAGGCTTTCCACGCAATAAAGCACCTTCGTCTCTACCACTACTTTCCCATTGACGAATGAGCGATCGCAGTTGTCTGTCTATGTTAAAAAATTCATAAGATTTCAGCCAATGATTTATATTTTCTTGTAATTTTTGGCACACCTCATGAAAACTGATAATAGAGACATTAGTTACGCCTTCTTCGTCAATTTCCAGTTGATCATCTTCTTCAATCAAGCAGGGTAAGCGCATCTTGTCAATAAGAACGCAAAAATCTCAAGAAAGAGTCAAAGAATCGCATTAAGCCCCGTTTCTTGATAAGCACTTAGGCGTAGACGCTTTGCGGCTTGCCGGAGGCATCGCTATTAGCCCGTAGAAATCAATCGAACCCTAAATCCTTATTTGATCGTTAATTCATTAAGTGTATGTTTTGTCAATCCCATTTGAGATGCGCTTACCCTGTTCTTGCAGTCTTGTTTAATATATTATAGAATTCTTTGAGCCATAACTAAAAGAGGTCATATTTAATGAAAACAAATTATATTTTTTACAAATAAATAAAATGAGATAATAGTGATACGTTTTTTGATTGACACACTAAGGATTTCAAATTAAGTTTTATGAATTAAATTGAAGAAATTTATCATCTGACAGTTTTTTGATCAGATACCTAAGACATCCATGAATAGGTTGGTAGTTTTAAGCTTAGGTCAAGGGAATCTATACGAAGGTTTTCCCGTTGTAACAGCATATATTGGGGAAGCGGACAACCCCTATCGGATGAAATTTAGTGCTAGCTTACCATCTGCACCAAAAATTCCTGAAATCTACCACAGATGGCAATCACTTTATTCTGCTTTTTATCATCGTCCATTTTTACGTGTTGGTGTAGAAGAAATTGACGAAATTGACGATACTTTTGAAATAGAAGAGGCTTGCATCACTAACATTTCTCAAGTAGAGATTAAGGATTTATGCGAGCAACTCTACAACTATTTAAATCTATGGTTGAATTCAGTAGAACTTCGCAAGATTGAACAGCAATTACGCACACATTTAAAACCATCCGAAGAAATTTGCTTTATTATTGAGACCAACGACAACTTACTACGACGATTACCTTGGCATTTGTGGAATTTCTTTGATGATTATCCTCTAGCAGAAGTCGCCTTGAGTACGTCGGAGTATCAACAACCGCACAGGTTTCCTAAAACTAAAAAAGATAAAATCAGAATACTAGCAATATTTGGTAATAGTTACGAAATTGATATTAGTCAGGATAGAATTTTTTTAGAGAAGTTATCTACTGGTGCAGAAATTAAATTTTTAGTAGAGCCAAATCTAGACGAACTCAATGACCAGCTTTGGCAACACAGTTGGGATATTCTCTTTTTTGCTGGTCATAGTAGTTATAGTCAAGAAAAAGGTTGCTTGCAACTTAATCAAAAAGACGTAGTTACTCTTGATCAATTCAAGTATGGTCTTAAGCAAGCTATAAGTCGTGGATTATGTTTGGCAATTTTTAACTCTTGTGATGGCTTGGGATTGGCACAGCAGCTACAGGAATTGTACATTCCGCAAGTTATTGTAATGCGCGAGTCAGTGCCAAACGTAGTAGCTCAAGAATTTTTAAAGCATTTTCTCGCTGAATTTTCACAAGGACAGTCTTTATATACTGCGGTACGTTCTGCACGAGAAAGACTGCAAGGATTGGAGGGAGAATATCCCTGCGCGACTTGGTTACCCGTTATTTGCCAAAATCCTGCTGAACCGCCGATGGTTTGGGATAAGTCGTGTCAAACTGAACATGTATATAATGTAGACTCTTTAGTGGCGGTTTCTGAAACACAACAGCCTTCTCACTTTTACCGAAGCCATACTTTCTCCACAATAGCAAAGCAGAACCTGTTAGATAGACATCGCTTTGGAGTTACAGCCACCCGTCATCTGTTAACCGTACTGCTAACAAGTTTGTTGATAGCCACTAGTATTATAGGAGTGCGCCATTTAGGGATACTGCAACCTTGGGAACTGCATTCTTATGACTATTTAATGCATCTGCGACCAGCAAATGAAAAGCCAGATCCGCGCCTATTAATAGTTACTATTGATGAGGCGGATATTCAGTATCAAATCCACAAGCAGATGAATATGCGTTGGTCATTATCAGACCAAGCACTCAGTCAACTTTTACAAAAACTAGAGCAATATCAACCAGCAACTATTGGTATAGATATTTATCGTGATTTCCCCGTTGATCCTAATTATCCAGAGTTAGGCGAAGTCTTGCAGCAAGACAAGCGCATATTTACAGTTTGCAAAGTTTCTGCTCCTAATGATGGTGTACCTGATGGTGTTCCTCCTCCTTCTAAAGTCCCAAGAGAACGCATTAGTTTTAGTGATTTTGTGGAGGACTCAGATAATGTTCTTCGTCGCCAACTTGTGCAATTAACTCCTCCTTTGGAATCTCCTTGTACAGTAGAATATGCTTTCAGCTTTCAGCTCGCACAGTACTACCTAAATGCGCAAAACATAAAATGGGATATTAATCAAGAGAAGAATTTGCAAATAGGTAACACTATTTTTCAGCGCTTACAATCCCACACAAGTGGCTACCAAGGAGTGGATGCATCGGGATATCAAATCCTACTCAATTATCGTTCTTTGCCCTCTCTTCTTAATATTGCCCAAAAAATCTCTCTCAAAGAGGTTCTTAATAACGAGATTGTTCCTGAATTATTGCAGAAGTTGGTGAAGAATCGCATCGTCCTCATTGGTGTGACCGCCTCTAGTTCTCCTGATGATTGGAAAACTCCATATACTGCAAAAGCTCCAGATACAGAAAAGCAAATCTCAGGCGTGTTTTTACAGGCGCAGATGGTGAGCCATATTCTCAGTGCTGTTTTGAATGGTAGACCTCTGTTGTGGTGGTGGTCTGAATGGTTGGAAGTGCTGTGGGTATGGGGTTGGGCGTTGCTAGGAGGTATTTTATCTTGGCGAATTCTACAGCCACTTCATATAGGATTAGCGATCGCCATAGCGCTGTTCATACTTTTTAGTATCTGCTTTAGTATATTTACTCAAGCAGGGTGGATTCCATTTGTCCCCTCAACATTGGCATTAGTGTCTTGTGCGGCTGTGTTGAAGATACTACCGCATCTCCATGCGAGCAACACCCAAAAACGTTGGAACTCTCGAATATGAGCAAAAATAAGTTACCTCAAAGACACTATCAACTAGCTTGTGTTATCCCTTTGCTAGTTATTGGACTTGTGAATGACCCACTAAAAGTGCAAGCAAACCCAGAACAATCATTCCAGAACAGAATAACTCACACACCAAACCTTTTTGCCCAAAAATTTCCTGATAATGGCGATCCCAAAGGTCGTCGCCGAACAGGGACAAGCCGCCGTGATGGATGTCCACAACTAAAAACACCCATCACTGCTTTAGTACCTGGTGAAGAAAAGAACAACAAATCGTTCTTGGGATTAACAGTTGCTGAGTATCCAACTTTTTGGGTTTATGTTCCAGAATTACCTACCAATTTGCGTTCTGGAGAATTTGTATTGCAGGATGAACAAGGTAATGATATCTACCGAACTTCTTTGAAATTGCCCTCAAAAACAGGTACTATAGGCATTAGTTTACCGTCACGTTCACAATATGCTCTCAAACAAAACTCAAAATATCACTGGTTCTTCCGAGTTTATTGTAGCGACTCAAAAAACAAATCAGAGTATTTTTTTGTGGACGCATGGCTTTTACGGGTGGCGCTGACTCCCAACCTTCAGCAGCAGTTAAAGACTAAAAAATCAGGGGAGTACAAGGTCTATGCTGCCAATAATCTTTGGTACGATGCCATAACAAATTTAGCACAACTCCGTCGCACTCATTCAGACATGAGCACGTTGGCTGAAGATTGGACGAACTTGTTTAAAGCTGTTGACTTGGAAGAACTTGCGTCAGCACCCATCTTGCAACTTGACAATCTACAGCAGTAACATTCTTAGAGGTGATTTATAAAGTAATGCGATTACTACTAAATGGAGTCATTCTCAGCTTTGGATTGTCTTCACTGATTTTTCCGGAATTTTCTCTAGCTCAAGCACCACAGTCATCGGCGTCTGGTACCCAAGTAAACGCGATGGTAGAAGCACTCCGACTAGCAGCACCGAAAACTGGTACTGCAAATGATGGATATTACAGTGAATGGCAAGTCAAACCAGAAACCCTCAAAGGTTGGTCAAAAAATTGTCTTAAGAAGGAAGTCACACCTACACAGTTTGAAAAAAATCCTGGGTTAGCACGCCAAGTTGTCTCATGTATTGCACGCCGGGAGTTAAGTAATCAGTTAACTGCTACTGGTAACAATGAAACGGCTGCTGTGCGTGGTGTTGCTTGTTGGTGGATGACTGGTAATTACACAGGCTGTAGCAGTGGTTTTACCGCTGATTATGTGAAAAAAGTTGTAGGTTATTACCAACAACAGCGTTCAAAATCTTAACTTAGCTGACAAGTAAAATTCTTTGTTCTGGTTAGCAACAATGCAATGTGAGCATTTGATGCAACAGTTTAAATTTTTACACCTTATTTTGATTTTACTCGCTTTTGTCGCTTGGCAATGAATTTCTCTTTCTTCTTGTTTTCCATTGCTTTACTCAAACCAACGGCTAGGATGTATGTCATTTCTGCCGCTGCTTGATATGCTACTTTGATATCTGCTGTCTGTTGCTTGCTCATAGCCAAATTCGCCTATGCTCATCATTCTGCTTGATAAAAAGAATACAATAATTCTCATGAGCTAGACTTCATCCATTTGGATCACCCAATCGGGTGATATCGGACGAGTACTAATGGTAAGCGCTAGTAATGATGAAATAATAACAATCTGGAAAAAATTCAAAAAAACATGAAGGGTAAATTAATTATATTTGAAGGAGTAGAAGGTTGCGGTAAAGTGCGATTCGTTGGCTAGAAACCACAATCCGTAAGGATTTGGAGGATTAGCCGCAAGGTTTAGAACCTTCTCCCAAAGGGAGAGGCTTCGCCAAGACAACTGAATGACCATGTAGGTGAGAGTCCTACCCCGCAGGTGCAGTGGTGAAAGCACTTCCCCCAGGTTCGAGACTAGCCATCAACGCCGGAAGCGGGGATGAAAAGCGAAAGTACTGAAAGCCTAATCCTTCAGTACCCGTTGAGCAAAGTACTCATGAGTAAAGCAATAGCTTGAAGACGTGTCTGAATCGTCGTTAAACCTAATCAGCGAAATAAGGCTGATACGCTGAAGCCAAAAGGCAAAGGATAAGGAGTTGGCAGTTTTTGCCTTGACCAACCTGCACTTCCAATAAACCCGGCGAATAGCGTCACTCTAAAGGTACATAGTATGGTCATTCGGAACGAAGTAACCTCTCGTATGTTCTCAGGAAAGGTCGATTTTCTGAGTAGGTGCTAACCGGATACTACGAGCAGGAAAGATTGAGTCAGAAGCGAAAGCCTGGGGTAATGCCCAGGATATGCAGACAGATTCACGGTGATTTGGAAGATAAAGTCTCAAGTAAAGGGTTAAAATGTCTAAGACGAGTTTAAAGACTACGGTGGAATGGCACAAGATTAACTGGCGAAAGCTAGAGCGTCGGGTGTATAAGCTCCAAAAGAGAATTTATCAAGCCTCTAAGCGTGGTGATGTAAAAACATTTCGCAGACTCCAAAAGCTGTTAATGAAGTCCTGGTACGCCAAGGCTTTAGCGGTACGTAGAGTTACTCAGGATAATCAAGGCAAAAATACGGCAGGCGTGGATGGTGATAAATCACTGACCCCAAATCAACGTTTTGAATTAACTTGTAAAATGCACCTGGGTACAAAGGTCAACCCTACTAGGCGAGTATGGATTCCAAAACCTGGTAAGGAAGAAAAACGACCTTTGGAAATACCTACAATGAACGACCGCGCCTTGCAAGCACTTGTCAAGATGGCTCTTGAGCCAGAATGGGAAGCACGATTTGAACCTAACTCATACGGGTTTAGACCAGGACGCTCATGTCATGATGCTGTTGAAGCAATCTATAAAGCAATTAGATTAAAACCCAAGTTCGTCTTGGATGCCGACATTGCCAAATGCTTTGACCGCATCGACCATAAAGCACTGCTAAGAAAATTAAACACCTTCCCTAGCCTACGTCGACAAATTCGTGCATGGCTAAAAGCAGGTGTAATAGATGGAGAGCAGTTGTTTCCAACATCTGTAGACGCAGCAGCGGCTTCGGGCAGGGTGGGAACGCCGCAAGGCGGAGTCATCTCCCCATTATTGGCAAATATAGCCCTCTACGGGATGGAAGAACGAATTAAACAATTTGCCGAAACGCTAGATATGAAAAATACCTACGGACGGCAACAAAGCAAAAAGGACAAACGAAGCTCTTTAAGCCTAATTCGTTACGCCGATGACTTCGTGATTCTTCATGAAGACATAACCGTAGTCCAAAGATGCCGAGAAGTTATCTCAGAATGGTTACAAGACATGGGTTTGGAATTAAAGCCGAGCAAAACGAGACTAACTCATACCTTAAACAAGTATCAGGAGGAAAAGCCAGGATTTGACTTTCTTGGCTTCAACATACGGCAATTCACGGTAGGGAAAACACACTCTAACCTTGGCTTTAAAACAATCATTACCCCTAGCAAGGAAAAGCAAAAGGTACATTATGACCACATCGCTAGTATTATCGAAACCCATAAATCAGCACCTCAAGAGGCACTGATTAATAAACTAAATCCGATTATTAGGAGATGGGCAAATTACTATGCGACCGTAGTCAGCAAAGATACTTATTCGGAAATTGACAACCTCATGTACCTTAAGCTCAGAGCTTGGGCAAACCGCCGACATCTAAAGAAAAGTGCGGAATGGGTACTCAAAAAATACTGGTTACCCATAGGCAGCTTTAGTTGGGTTTTCGCAACCAAGAAAGGGGAGGAATTCTATCGCCTACTCAGACATGACAGCACCCCAATTGTCCGTCATACTAAAGTTCAAGGCGAAGCATCCCCATACGATGGAAACCTAGTTTACTGGAGTACAAGAATGGGAAATAACCCAGAAATGCCAACCAGGATAACAAAACTCCTGAAAAAGCAAAAAGGGAAATGTGCCCATTGCGAATTATACTTCCGCGAAAGCGATGTGCTGGAAGTTGACCATATTATCCCAAAATCGCAAGGTGGAAAGGATGATTACAACAATCGTCAACTCCTACACAGGCATTGCCACGATAGCAAGACTGCCAACGATGGTAGTCCCAGGTGTGTATGACAAGCGCCAAGTCACTGAGGAGCCGGATGAAGCGAAAGTTTCACGTCCGGTTTTGAAGACCAGTGGAATTGGTGACAATTTCGCTGAGTTTAATACTAGCCAAATACAGCTAACGCAAGATTGGTTACAAAGTTTTCAGACTTCTGTAGTTGTGACTCAAGAACCCGGGGGAACAGAGTTAGGGTTGCGTTTGCGAAAACTGTTGTTGGAAGCAGGCTCTAACTCGATCACGGATAAAACAGAATTACTTTTGTTCGCCGCTGACCGATCGCAACACGTTGAGCAAGTTATCAAGCCGAGCCTCAAAGACGGGGCGATTGTTTTGTGCGATCGCTACATTCACTCTACCATTGCCTACCAAGGCTGGGGACGTGGTTTAGACATAAATTTAATTCATCAGCTAAATATCATTGCTACCTCCGGGTTAGAGAGTGACCTAACTCTGTGGTTTGATGTTGATGTTGAGGTAGGACTTGCTCGAAAACGAGGAGGCGGCGATATACTCGACCGCCTTGAAAAAGAGACAATCACCTTTCATCGTCGCGTCCAGCAAGGATATGCACACTTAGCTAAGTCCAACCCAGAGCGAATTGTTCGTGTAGATGCGGAGCTTAGTCAGGAAGCTGTACAACAAAAGGTTCAGGAAATTTTAACTGCTAAGCTGAAAGCTTGGAGTTGATAAGCTGATGTGCAGCTAGATTGTATAAGACGAAAACGTAAAATCATTGTAGTGCGGGCCGGACAGCCCGCGTCCCATATACAAATTAAATACGCAACAGCTTACGAAATCTTTAATAAACAGCCTCTAAGCTACCTGGACAAATTTAGGTTCTAGCAATTTGGCAAGGTCTTTGGGAACTTCTTTGATTATTTTCTGATTGACCAAAAATTTAGCGACATCTTCCAAGTGTTTTCCTAAATAGATATTACTGTTGGGATTACCTAGCATTTCTCGGTTCTTTTCGAGAGTTGGTAACTCCACTCCTTGGAGTTGCTCCTCTACTGCTTCTTTTGTTAATTGGAGTTGTTTACCTGCGATCGCCAATCCTTCTTTCCGGTTCGTTTGTAAAAATTTTTTCCCTTCTTCAATCCCATCGACAAAAGCTTGAATGGCGGTAGGATTTGACTCAATAAATTTTGTATTGAACAGATAAACATCCTCAATAACTATAGAAGTCTTAGATGAATCGTAAATCACTCGCCCATCTTTGGTTGCCTGATTTACCTTTTGCAAAAAGGGGGCATAAGTCACGGCAATATCAACTTTTCCCGCTTGATAAGATGCGGCAGCTGCATCTGTGGTAGTATTGATTATCCTGACATCTTTTTCAGTTAATCCGGCTTGTTCCAAAACTCTCAGGAGGAAGAAATGGCTGGCTGATGCAATTTCTACGGCAATTTCCTTCCCTTTGAAATCAGCAATACTTGCAATTTTGTTCCGGGCTAAAATTCCATCGGCTCCGCGAGAAGCATCAAAAACCATAACGATGCGAAAGTTTGGCTCCCGACTTGCCAACGCCACTGCATCTATAGCCGCAGCTCCGGTTACCTGCAATTGACCAGCACTAAAAGCTGCATACTGGTCTAAACTGGAACTAAAAATGTTGTTTTTGAGGTCTAAACCACGCTTGGTAAAAAAGCCTTTTTCGAGGGCAATATATAGAGGAGTATTGCCAATCCAAGGGGAAGCTCCCAGAGCGGCTGACACTCTTGCTGCTGAGGTAGAAGTAGTGGATTGGCTGCTCTGGGAGCTTTGCTTTTGAGTGCAAGCGTCCAGAGCAAGGCTACCTGTTAATCCAGTCACTAGCCAAATGGCTTGACGACGAGTCCATAATTGACCTTTTTTCTGTTTGCTCATTAGATAAACTGACTCAGAATTATTGAATTTTAAGAAAAGGAAAAGCCACAGTAACCCGTCGCTTTTTCGTCAAATTATAGACAATGTTGAGAAGATATTTGACAAAGTATGCAATTCTACAGCATAACCTAGTGACGAGTTTGCTCTGCCCAAGGTGTCAAAATTTTGGAGACTAGCTTGAACACGTAATCGATGATCAATCCAATTAAGCCAATCAGGGCAATACAAAACAAGACTTTTTCTGTTTGTAAAAAACGTTGTGCTTGAATAATTCGATATCCCAAGCCATTTTGCGCAGCAACTAACTCAGCAATTACTAAATAATTCCAAGCTCCAGAAATGTTAACACGCAGAGTATCTAATACGCTGGGAAACGTTGCTGGAATGATAACCTTAATCACCATATCCCAACGATTTGCTCCTAAAGTATAGGCAACATTAATCATTTCATCGGGGATAAATTTGACTGCATCGGCAACCATAAGGGCATTGTAGAGAACTACGCCTAAAAAGATGATGACTATTTTGGAAACTTCACCTAATCCTGCCCAAATTACTATCAGTGGGACAAAAGCTGTCACTGGCATATAGCGTACAGTCCCCACAATAGGACTGAACAAACTTTCCATACTTGGAAATGTCCCCATAGCAATCCCTATAGTCACCCCAATAAGACCAGCGATGAGAAAGCCCGCTAAAACACGACCGCAGCTTGCCAAAACATCAATAAATAGCTGTTCTTGGGCAAACATAGTGAACCCAGATTGCAACACAGCAGTTGGCGTGGGTAAGAATATAGGAGTGACTAACCCGGTATAGCTGACGAAAGCCCACAGGATGAGCGGAACAAACAGTGCTGCTACTGAAAGTAAAGCTCCTAACCTAGGGTGCAACTCTTGACGAATATTCCAAAATATTGAAGGTTTCAAATAGCGTTGGCGAGGGGAAGGAGGGGCTTTTGTCATTGAAATTATCTATAAACTCAATCTATATTATTGATACTTTAGGCAAGTTGGGGCAATGGGCAATGGGACAAAACTAATGACTAATGACTAATGACTAATGACTAATGACTAATGACTGAAAAGTTGGAGAATTCAAATATGACTCCGGATAATCGGATAACAGCGCAATCAAACCAAGACCAAGGTATAGTTCCTAGCGGGAGCGCTTTCCCTTGTTCTACTGAACCTCGATTAGAAGTGAGTCATTTATCTAAAAGCTTTAAAAACCAAGGGAAATCTTTATTAGTTTTGCAAGATATTAATCTGCAACTTTTACAGAGTGAGTTTGTCTCGATTGTGGGAACGTCGGGTTGCGGTAAGTCAACGTTACTGAATATTATTGCTGGACTAGAAAAACCGACTTCTGGCGAAATTAAGGTTGATTCGGAAGTGGTAATCGGTCCAGGACCTGACCGAGGTATGGTCTTTCAGAATTACACGTTGTATCCTTGGCTGACTGTGGCGGAAAATATCGGCTTTGGATTGAGTTTGCACAAGATACCTTCATCCGAACAAAAGCAACGTATTAACTACTTTCTTGAAGTAGTGGGTTTAACGCGCTTTGCCAAAGCTTATCCGAAACAGTTGTCGGGAGGAATGAAGCAAAGAGTAGCGATCGCGCGTGCGTTAGCTAATAAACCATCAGTGCTGCTGATGGATGAACCCTTTGGGGCATTGGATGCACAAACAAAAGAGCAAATGCAGCTATTTTTATTGGACTTGTGGGAAAAAACCAAAACCACAATTTTAATGATTACCCATGATATAGAGGAAGCAGTATTTCTATCCCAGCAGATTTATGTCATGAGTTCTCAGCCCGGTCAAATCCAGTGCCAGATTCCGGTAACGCTACCCCAAAAACGCAACCTGGACCTGAAATTAACGCCCTTATTTATCGAAATTAAACGACAAGTGCTGCACGCTTTACGATCTCAGTAATGCCGTTTCACTTACATTTAACGCCTCGCGGAAGTCCCCACCTTCAATGTACTCTAATGGTAGGTATTGTGATAATTTTTCGGGTATTGTAGTTAGTGTCTTGACCATCAATGCCATAAGCGAAAACCAAGCTAATAGGTATATGTTGCAAGAAAAAGTTTGGGTCTTGGGAACCAGGACTCCTGCCCTTGGAGGGAATGTGAGACCAATAGAACTACGGAGTCCTGGAGGCTATTCCCGATGAATTGGGAAGCCCCGTCCGTCTTACGGCGGGGTAGTTCACTCAGCATCTTCTTGCAGATCTTGTGCAAGTGTTAACAGCTTGTTTAAGGACTTAGCCACTGTCATGACTTGTTCTGAGGTCTTACTGACAATATTGGCAACTTCCAGAACAGATTGGCTTGCGGAGTTTGAAGTTTTTGCTTGGACAGGAGCGCTCTGGACAAGCTCCTCGACTAGTTCTTTCATTTGGTCATTGATAGTGACAATCTGATTGAGCTTCTGCTGAGTTTCCTGCGCTAATTTAATTCCAGTCATCGCCTGTTCTGCCCCAGACTCCATAACAACAATAGCTTCATTGGCTTCTGTGTGAATTTCCGCAACGAGTGATTCTATTTCTGCAATACTTGCGTTCAATTGCTGCACTTGAGAAAGTGCTTTGTCAGCAAGCAAAGCAAATGTTTGACCAGCTTCTGGTGTGCGAGTCGCTTCAAGTGCCGTATTCATAGCTTGGAGCTTTATTTGAGATGTAATATGACTTATGAGGCTTACTACCTGGCAGAGCTTTTGGGAAGGTTGGTCTAGACGCTTGACCTTCTCGGCAGCTTCCATAACTGTTACTTGGATATCACAGAAGTTGTCTAAAATCGGGTTCATGGACTCATGTCCATCCTGTACTATCTGACTCAACCGCCGCTGTTGGAGTTCTGCTTGTTGGATACAAATCAGCATTCTCAAAGCCGAATCAGCTAACGTTTGAGTTTGATTGTAGGCATCTGTAACGGACTCCATCTGGCTAAAAGCTTCTGTTGAAAGGGTTTGGGCAGCTGTTTCACTACTTCTGAGCAGTTCTGACACCTGACGCTGGAGTGTTTCTTTTTGTTGACGCTGCTCGTAAGAGGTCGCTTCCGCAGATTGGTACGCCTGCTCTACCTGGTATAGGAGTTTGGCATGGTTGAGAGCAAATCCCACTTGCGTAGCTATCTGGGTGAATAAATCAACTTCATATTGCTGCCAATCACGAGGTCCAGAGCACTGATGTGCAATCAGTAAGCCAAATAGCTGGTTATCTTTAAGAATGGGCGCAACCAAATTTGCCTTGACAGCAAAGGGTTCGAGTTGTTTAATGTAACAAGCGTTCAAACCCGCTTCATAAATGTTATTAGTGGCTTGAACTCGAAGCGCTTGGTACTTTTCGACATAGCCCTTTGGGAAGCAGGTGTCTTTGATGTTAGCTCGTAACGCTTTCGGAAAACCTGGAATCACGGATTCGGCAATCACGGTTCCATACCAGTTGGTGTCAAAGCCATAAACGAGCACTCGGTCAGCACTCAGTGCTTTGCGAACTTCTTCAACAGTGGTTTTGAGCACATCCTCTTCGTTGAACGACTCCTGAATGCGGCGGGTCATATCCGCAAGCAATTGAGTTCGCGCTCCTTCAGCATCGATTCTTTGAACGAGCCTAGCATGGTCAAGAGCAAATCCCACTTGCGTCGCTATCTGAGTGAACAAATCAATTTCATACTGTTGCCAATTACGAGGTCCAGAGCACTCATGTGCAATCAATAAGCCAAATAGCTGGTTATCTTTCAGAATGGGCGCAACTAAATTTGCCTTGACAGCAAAGTGTTCCAGTTGTTTAATGTAACAAGCGTTCAAACCCGCTTCATAAATGTTGTTGGTGGCTTGAACTCGACCATCTTGGTACTTTTCAACATAGCCCTTTGCAAAGCAAGAATCTTTGATTTCGGCTCGCAATGCTTTCGGAAAACCTGGAATCACGGATTCTGCAATCACGGTTCCATGCCAGTTAGTGTCAAAGCCATAAACAAGCACTCGGTCAGCACTCAGGGTTTTGCGAACTTCTTCAACGGTGGTTTTAAGGACATCCTCTTCGTTGAGCGATTCCCGAATGCGGCGGGTTATATCTATAAATACCTGAGCTTGATGGGCTTTTATATCTATCCGTTCTAGCAGCCTAGCATAGTCGAGAGCAAATCCCACTTGCGTAGCTATCTGGGCGAACAAATCAATTTCAGCCTGCTGCCAAAAGCGAGGTCCAGAACACTGATGTGCAATCAATAAGCCAAAGAGCTGGTCGTTCTTGAGAATGGGCGCGATGAGATTGGACTTGACAGCAAATCGCTCCAGTAACCCAATATGACAATCACCGAGATTAGCTTGATAAATATTATCAATAGCACGAACACGACCATTTCGGTATTGTTCGACATACCCTCCTTGGAAACAGGGGTCTAAGATTGTAGTCCACAACATTTTCGGCAAACCAGGTGCTGCTGATTCTTCTACAAAAGTTCCATCCCAGTTGGAATTGAAACGAAAGATAAGCACGCGGTCAATTCTTAAGGCTTGGCGAATTTCTTCAACCGTTGTTCTAAAAACATCTTCTTCACTAAGCGATTTCCGAATACGGCGGGTGATGTTCATCAACATCTGGGAGCGTTCAGCTTCGGCTTCTTGTTTCCATAGCAAATCCGGAAGCTGTTCTTTGATGAAGTCGATGTTTGTCTCTAAAGCAACCAGTTCATCTTTGCTGGCGATGGGAGTGTAAGTACCCACACTCTCTCGACGTAACCTATTCACCATAGTGGTAGAGACTGCAGCAGCACTCAGGACTGGGCGAATGGCGCGATTAACAACAATTGCAGCGATCGCACCTGCCAACACTGCTGTCGTCCCCGTTCCAATTAACAAGAGTGATAGTTGTCTGTATAGTGCAGCTTCTGTTTCTGCGAGACTTGTAGCACCCGCAAGTCTCGCTTGGGAAATCTGTTTAGCAGTCAATTGGCTGTTAATGTAGTAGGTGGCTGTCCCAACTGCCAACACGGGGAGCATACTGACAACTATAGCCCAAGCTATTGCCTTGGTCTTCAAGCTCCATTCCTGTCGCCCCTCCTGTTGAGGACGAGGAGACTCTTGAAGTTTTTTTGGCTGATTAATTGGCTGATTAAATTTTTGCTCGGCTTGCTTTTGAGAAGAAGACTGAGTCATAAACGAAATCTACTTTTGCTGCAAAAACTGATTGAGGACAAAGATGTCGGTTGCTACATTCAGTTCCTCAACTGGGGAGGTAGGGTAATGCACCTTTAGGATTGCTGCTGAGTCAAAAGTAGATTTAAACAGTTGCAACCTTGTCCTAACTTTATCTGGGGCTTTTGTGTAGGAGTGCGCTGACCATAAGCATGGGTAAAATTAGAGTTCGGTGCAACAATGGCAAAGTAGCTCTAAAATCCAGATGATATGGTTAGCTTTTTACTCCTTAGCCTTTCTGCCTCTCCTCAAGGGTCTGATGCTCCGAATTAGTAATTATTAGTAATACTATTTAGTAATACTATTAGTATCTTTAGTGTTTAACGTTATCAAATGTATATTACATGATTGATTTCTTCAAGTAAAGTGTAAAAATGTGTCATTTTTTTAGGTGCAGCAAGTAGCTGGACAAAACACTTAAGTACTACTATTTTTCAAAAATATTGCAGTAGTGCAATAGATCCAGTATGCTCAAAAAGGCTAATCTCATAAATATGTCTAATATCAAGGGGTTAAGGTGAGGCGCTAAAAGCGAGGGTGAGGTTTTGAGTGAGATGTGTGTACACCCTAGCCCGCTTGCGGGGAGGGGTGCAGTCAACGTGGGAATCATAACTAATTAACCTGACATGATATCAGACAATTTTGGATTTGAGATTTTGGATAATGGAATTGATCCCACGGTGAAATCCGCTTTCTTGGGAATTTTGGATTTGAGATTTTCGATTGATTCCATGGATAAATCCGCTTTCTTGTAGCATCAAGGAATCATTGGTTATCTGGCTGAAATGAAAATTTTTTTTGAGAATAATCTGAATTAACGGCAAGATAAAGCTCTGGATTTTAGTTTGCTACCCTATGACTATGGTCTACGAATCTAAAGATTGCTGTAAAGAAACCCCCAATCCTCTATTTTCAAAGAACTGGGGGAACTGGAGCATGAATACTTAGCAATTAATATTCGTAATCTTACCAACAACTCCATGACGGATATCAATTGCGCTTAAATTGATGAATCTTTTCTAATTACTCTGGTATGAGAACAGTCTGCATTTGTTCCTAAATTTCATAGTCACTCCACTCATTTCTTAACTCTCGTTACTGCTGATTGCAATATCCCTATCGTAGGTGGTTCTCCTGATAGACCGTAGAAGCAAAAGTCCCAAACATATTGGGACAAAAGTAACTATAAATTCGTGACTTTTGTCATAGTCTCGCTGAGAACAGTTAACTTGCCATTAAAGAGAAAAAGGTTCTGCACCTCATTGCCATGAGGTTGAGTAATCGCGAGATTGCTCATACACTCTACATTCCAAAACGGACACTCATAAATCATGTAACGACTATTCTGAGTGAGTTACATTAGCACGATCTCAAATGAGCGGAGTTCAGTATTTTTATAACTGTTCTAGTAAACGTAAACTGCTCCACTTTCATCAAAGTTCAAAGTGATATCAGAAGCTCCTGCTTCAACTTGGTAAATTTGAACAGTGACAACATTACCATCCACGGCAATATCATCTCTGAGTTTGACTCTTTGCTGTAAAGCATTAACCAAAAGGTAATCAGGAACAGAAGTGTTACTGATTACAGCACTACCTCCTATTGGTAACTCTCCAATTCCCCCTTTCCCACTTGTCAAACCATATTGCAGGGGTAATCCTGTTTGGTTCACGAGCTTGATTTGTATAGGTTCATTTGGATTTTTCACCCGTGCTACAGGTTGCCAATATCCTGGTTGATATGTCCGTGCGGGTGGGTTTGCGGCGTTGGTGATTGTTGGAGTCACAAAGCTCAGAGCGGTAGTAAGTACAGCAGTTGCTAGAATTGGTAATTTCATTGTAACGACTCTAGAAGTTTAAAATATTTCTCATTACAAGAATTACCTACGAAACTCACCCCTGAAATCCTCCATTTGTATCACCCAGTTGGTCTAAAAATAGCGCAGTTTACAGCACATTGCAAGTAAATGAAGTACAGTACTGAGGTCTAAAAGGCAGACTCTAAGCCCTTTTTACTTTTGACTCCTGACGACTGACGCCTCTATTCTGCTGTAAGATACAATTCCTCCTAAGAACTGGCTTAAGGCAGTGGTAAAGAGTTCAGGACACTCGATTTGGGGACTATGACCACAGTTAGGGATCAAGGCGAGTTGTCCTTGCTTTAGGTGGCTTGTGGCGTCTTTAGCTTGTTCTACTGGAAAAATCGGCGTTGCTGAATTGAAGTATGAAATTTTCATTCTTTATTTTCACAACCCTTACCTTTGTGCCTTTGCGTCTACTCTGCGAGAACGGCTCCGCCGAATGCGTGAGGCTAAATCCATACTTTGAATCAGCAACGCCGAAAAATCTTGTCATTGTGCAACGCCTCCTGACTTAGCGTCCACTTAAAGGTTGTCTGCGCTATGATTTGGTATGCAGACTTCACCATGGACATCACCAGAATACCCTATTGGGTTGCCTTCTTGATTAAATTTAGCAAAGCCAGTACTGAAGATGACTCCTGTGGCTCCCTGAAATGTACCAGTGCTTTGTACCGGATCGATATCATTGAAATCAACAACTGCTCCATCTACTTTTGTACCAAAGTCTGCGCCCCCGGCAAGATTAGCTATATTAAAGTTTTTCAAAACAATTTTCCCTTTACTGGTTGTGATAGTTACGATTCCCAATGATGAGACTGTTGTGTTGTCTAAAGGTGGGGCTGGTTGCGTGCTAATAAGCTGATAAATATAATCACCGCTGAAGAAACCTGCTCCCTTGATTACACCCACAATAGTGAATACACCACCAGTAGTACCATAATCTGTTATCTGAGAGTCATATTTACCTTTGACAGGTACGCAATTTGCTTTAACTTCAGAAGTTGCAGAAAGAACTCCTGCTGTTGCAATCAAAAGACTTGCTACAATAGTATATATTCTCACTAGAAAATCTCCTGATCAAGGTGAATACCAAAAGCTCTTTACCTTATTTGGTATAAGAGCTTTACTTATATACTTGATATTAGGTAGCGGACAAATCAACTTATGCACTAAATGCTTAATTGCTATCATTTTGCTTGATAATCAGCTTTGAAAAAGAAATCACTGCTACCACAGCAAACAGCCTCTTTGGGAAATCGCTCCTACAAAAATTATGTTCTCAACCAGGGTTTTTGTCACATTTTTAAGTAACATTACAAAAACTAGAGGGTAGGGGAGGAGAAAGTACCTACACCCTAAACCCTAGATTCTCAATCCACTGACAACAACTGCAAAATCTGTTGAAGTGGAATCTCCACCCAATCTGGGCGATTATTAAGTTCGTAGCCTAATGCAAAAATGGCTTTCTCCAAAATAAAGGCATCTAAAAGCACTTGCAGTTCTGTAGTTGTCTTTGGCAAGAAATGATCTTTAGTAGCCGTTTCTAGATAACTATTCTCTAGATAACTATTCAAGAAAGCCGCGCTCACCCAGGTAAACCAGAACTTACTCCAAGGTTTTATTAGGGGAAGTTCCTCGGAGCGAACCATCCCACTTTCTATTTCATTACGAAGTCCTTGACTGGCGGCGTAGTGGAACGATTGCAGCATTCCTGCAACGTCTCGAAGAGGAGAACGCTTCATGCGCTGTTCACTCAAACTCCGACCTTCTCTGCCCTCAAAGTCAAGGATAATAAAATCCTTGCCTGTATACAGTACTCGCGCCAGATGGTAGTCCCCGTGATAGCGGGTACGCATGGCAGTCATTTTTTGGTTCAGAACTAATTGGTAACGTCTGAGAATTTCCTGTTGATAGTTAAGGAGAACTTTTGCCAGTTCTTGAGTGTTGGAGGGCAGCTTATTGAGTTTATCTCCTAGTGTAAGGAAAACTTGCCCAGTAAGATTGCGGGCATATTGATAAATAGAGCGTTGGTAAAACGATGAAAACGGTTCAGGGGCAAAGTCGGGATTCTCTTGATCGCAAGCTAGGGCAATATGAAGTTCTGCCGTACTCTGACCTAAGAGTTGAGCGCTGACTAAGTAGGAACCGATGGTTTGGTAAGCTAATTCAGGAATTTCAACTTCCAGCAATTCTATCAAAGAACTTGAAGGAACAGGCACTTCAGAAACATCTGCTTGCTGTGTCGTCACAAGCTCAAAATAGTCTTGCAAGCTATCGAGAGTATAGTCCCAACCAGTACGGGTATCTTGGATGTATTCTTGCAGTATTCCTAAGGTTACGGGTAAGGTAGACTGAACTCCTACCTTATTTAATCTACTACGATACTCCAGCGCTCCAGCAACAGGGGCATAGTGTTTCAAGAGTTTCTTCTCACTGAGAAAGCGCCGGAGTTCTAAATCAGGGTGTATCCCCTCCTCAACTTTACGGAGTATTTTCAGAAACAGGCGATTACCATAAATCACAGAAGTATTTCTGTGTTCTCCTGTGAGGAGAGTGGGTTCAAGGTAGGAACCATCTCCACTTAATTGTGGGAGTAAATCAGTTGTAGTAGCAATCAATTCCCCTGCTGTACCTTTATAGGAGCGATTATGGACAATTGCATCCACCAGCAAGTCAAGAAAGTTCTTGTCTGCAACAGCATCAAATAAAATCCCCACTTCTTCTCTGCCTTGAATTTCAAGACGAGCCACCACAGCTTGAGGGCTTTCTGCTAAAATTTGCCTTGCTTGCTCACCTTCTGCGTAAGCTAAGAGTAGAAGGTAAGTTTCAGAGTCTCCTCGAATGTACTCTAAGCGCAACCAAACCATGTTAGCCTCTGTATCCTTGTAGGACATTAAGACTGTCTCTGTGATTTGTGCAGATTGAATACTCAGAGTTTTGCCACCGAACCAGCTACAGGTGTACAGGTAATCCTGCAAAATAGACTCCAGAGCCGTTTTCACTTCTCGCTGGTAAAAGACATTGTGCCATTGACCACTCACAACCAGCGTTGTGAGTTCTGACTGGGGTATAGGCGGCTGGGTTAAGCTGAGTTTAGGCGATAAAGCAAACCAATAAAATCCGTAGGGGCTGAGGCTGAGGAAGTAGCACGAATCCCCAACAGCTGGGAACTCTGTCTGACCAAAAATTTCCACTGGTACCAGTCCCTTGAATGCTGATAAGTCTAATTCGACTGTTTGCACAAATCGGGACAAATTCGCCACCACTAAAATTGTTTCCTCTTGATAAGTGCGGGTGAAGGCAAGAACTTTGCGGTTATTGGGGTGCAGTAATTCAAAATTACCCAAACCAATCGCTTGGAAACGCTTTCTAGTAGCAATGAGGCGTTTCATCCAATACCACAAGGAATTGGGATTAGCTCGTTGTGCTTCAACATTGATTGCCTCATAATGGTATTCTGATTCTACAATGATGGGTAAATATAATCGTTGGGGGTTGACACGACTAAAACCAGCGTTGCGATCAGAACTCCACTGCATAGGCGTGCGGACACCATTGCGATCGCCTACATAAACGTTATCCCCCATGCCAATCTCATCCCCGTAGTAAAGCACGGGTGTTCCTGGTAAAGACAACAGCAGACTATTGAGCAATTCTATCTGACGACGGTCATTGCCTAAGAGCGGTGCTAACCGGCGACGAATACCTAAATTTAGTCTCATCACTGGGTCTTGTGCATAAACCCGGTACATATAGTCTCGGTCTTCATCTGTGACCATTTCCAATGTGAGTTCGTCGTGGTTACGCAAAAACAATCCCCATTGACAATTATCGGGAATGGGAGGAGTTTGGTTAAGAATATCAATGATAGGGAAGTTATCTTCCATCCGCAATGCCATAAACAAGCGCGGCATCAAGGGAAAATGATAGTTCATGTGACACTCATCCCCATTGCCGTAGTATTGTGCTGCATCCTCAGGCCATTGATTCGCCTCAGCTAGCAGCATCCGGTTCGGGTATTTTGCATCAACGTGCGATCGCAGTTGCTTGAGGAAAGTATGAGTTTCCGGCAAGTTTTCGCAGTTTGTTCCTTCCCGTTCGTACAAATAAGGCACTGCATCCAAGCGCAAGCCATCTACCCCCATCCCTAACCAAAAATCCAGGACATCGAACACTGCTTGCCTTACTGCAGGATGATCATAATTTAAATCTGGCTGATGGGAGTAGAAGCGATGCCAGTAATATGCTTTGGCAACTGGATCCCAAGCCCAGTTTGAGGTTTCAAAATCTTTGAAAATAATCCGCGCTTCTTGATATTTTTCTGGACTATCACTCCAGACATAGAAATCTCGTTCTTTACTACCCTTGGGTGCACGACGTGCTCGTTGAAACCAAGGATGCTGGTCAGATGTATGGTTGACAATTAACTCAATAATGACGCGAATACCCCGTTGATGAGCAGCTTCCAAGAACTCTTTGAAATCTTCTAAGGTACCGTAGATAGGGTTAATATTGGTATAATCAGCGATATCGTAACCATCGTCTTTCAGTGGTGAGGGAAAAAACGGTAGCACCCAGACGGTAGTTACACCTAGGTCTTGCAGATAATCCAGTTTTTCTGTTAGTCCTCGAAAGTCGCCAACACCATCACCATTGCTGTCCGCAAAGGCGCGAACAGGAACTTCGTAAATAATGGCGTTTTTAAACCATAAGGGGTCGTTTTTCAACATTGAGTTTGGCATCTTACTTTCAAATGTTCCTGGTATGCACCTGTCAAAGTGAATTGGCAGTCGTTAGGTTAGTTTATGAAATAAAGCTATTAGGTCAACCTACATGACTGTTGTAAGCGGTCAAGACGTGTCAAAAAATTAACTTGAATTTTCATGAACTAAGCTAATGCAAGGGTATTTCCGGTTACCAAAATACCTAAAATATTCAGAGTTGCCCATCTAACGTAAGTAAGAGCAATACCTATTAAATAATCTTTACATAAGCATGACATTGAAATCATATACCTGCTACTCTATTGGCAAATCTTTTTTTTCTTGAGTGGCAAAGTCGCTTTCATGAATCAATGAAGTTTGTCTTAATATTTGTCTGAATAATTGAACAACAAAGAACTCAGCAACACAGCAGTCAGAATTGCTGGAGGAATTCTGTAGCGTAACATTGAATATTGGGTGGGGAATTTATAATTCTCCAACGGTTAAAATCAGGACTGACTCAAAAAACTAGGGGAAGATGAGGAGTGGCATTGGGAATTGGGAATTGGGAATTGGGAACAAAAGAGCTGGGAACTCTTAATCGAGCATTGCCCATTGCCCATTGCCCATTGCCCATTGCCCATTGTCCCCCTTGTCTGTCTTCTTTGACACCCATCATCATACGATGTCTATTATGGACTTTTGAGGAGTATTAATGATGAGGGTACTGGTTACTGGTGTTGCTGGATTCATTGGCTATCACTTCGCACAGCATCTTCTGAAAGAAGGAGTTGAGGTCATAGGCATTGACAACTTAAATGACTATTATGATGTCAAACTAAAAAAAGCTCGTTTGGCGCAGCTTCTCCCGCAGTCAGGATTTACATTTCAGTTTTTGGATTTGAGCGATCGCCTTGAGGTTGCTCAACTCTTTCAAGAATACACTTTTGATTATGTCGTCAACCTTGCTGCTCAAGCAGGAGTACGCTACTCTTTACAAAACCCTTGGGTATACTTGGATAGCAATGTTACAGGCTTTGTTAATCTTTTAGAAGGATGCCGTCAAAGTCAAATTAAGCATTTGGTATTTGCCTCATCAAGTTCTGTTTACGGTCTAAATACCAAGGTTCCCTTCTCTGTGAGCGATAATGTTGACCATCCCATTTCGCTATATGCTGCGACCAAAAAAGCAAATGAATTGATTGCCCATACTTATAGTCATCTTTACCACATCCCAACAACCGGACTACGCTTTTTTACAGTTTATGGTCCTTGGGGAAGACCCGACATGGCATATTTTAAATTTGTGAAGGCGATAGAAGAAGGTAAGCCCATTGATGTTTACAACTTCGGTAAAATGCAGCGGGATTTTACATACATTGATGATGTCGTTGAGGGGATCTTTCGGGTAATGCTCAAACCACCTCAACCCAACATAGCGAACAGTAATGCTCTTTACAAGCTTTATAACATTGGTAATAATAATCCTGTAGAATTGATGACGTTCATTGAAGTCATAGAAAAAGCACTTAGCAAAAAAGCTGTAAAAAATTTACTACCGATGCAACCGGGAGATATTCCCGCGACTTACGCTGATGTAGATGACCTGATGCGTGATGTTGGATTTAAGCCCAGTACACCTCTGGAGCAAGGTATAAATTGTTTTGTGCAATGGTATCAAGAGTACAAACAGGCGAAGTATAAAGTATAAATTTTTCTTTTATTCTTCATCCTTCATCTTCCAACCATGTAGAGGGACTATACTCCTGATAACCCATTCTATGATGAGTGGAGGAGCTTGTGATATCAAAATGCTAGGATAAACTGCCATTCCCCAATTGGGATGGACTAACATACGGCATTTGTTTTGAATGACTGGGTAGTGCAGTAAAGCTTTCACAACTGCGGTATCATCGTGCAGAATTTTCCCTGGACGGGAAAGCAAAGGATAGCCAGTACGGGGATCAATCAGATCTGTTAAATAATTGCGATCGCGCAGATTAAACGCCACATCACAACCAAACCTCATGAACGTTTCCCGTAAACATTGTTTTTCTGTCTCAATTTCCAGTGTTCTTTCTACAAGTTCATATCTTGATTGCTGTAAAACAATCACTACCCACAAAGAAAGCTGTTTTTTCCAATCTGGTAATATCTGCTCGCGGTTGGCACAGATATACTGACTAGGAAAATGAATTGAAATTTGAACAGCTTGTCCCGTTTTGCCAACCAAATGAATGGGACAGCCTGCACCAGAAGTGTAAACTGTCGGATATTGCACTCAACTTTATTTGGTTTTTACAAGTTTTTTTCAATTCATCTTTTGTTTTGATGATAACTCTTAAAGAGTCAAGAAAAATATCAAATTTCCCTAATAGAGGAGATAGTTTAAAGCGGTTTTTGATATTATCTTAATTCTTAATATTTTTTTAATCTTGATTTTACCTTTTATGGTATGATTTTGCTTTTATTTTCACTGTGCTAGAACTGCGGCAAGTGAAGAGTGAGAGAAAGAAAGTTAAAAGTAAAAAGGTTATTTGAACTTTTGACTTTTAACTTCTGCCTTTTTTAATCCAGCTTTAAAGCATTGACCGGAACTTCATCCCAAGAATTGACTGTCCGCAATCGTGCCACCCAACCCCATGTTTTTTGCTCCTCAGTTAAATTTTGTTTAAAGGATTCATGGCAATCTTTAGCTTGGGACTCATCACAGCAAACAATACAAGCATAAATCATCCCAGATGGATCAAGTTGCTCATTTACCCAGATATTCATCGTGGCTTCTTCTCCCCAAAAACTCAAGCAACAAAAAGCTATGTGCCATCCTAAAATAGTATTAGAAGTTTAAAATTGCTGTCAAAACTTATGATAAATAATAGCTAATAGTGAAGAGTTAATGCTTAGAGGATATCTCTTCAAGTTTAAAATGTCATCCTCTTAGCGTAGCTCCTCACGTTCAAAGCAACGTGTGCATTGGCTCACCTGTTCCGATAGGAGAAGCGCTCAGTGAGGCACATAGCGGTAGCGCAGTGATTTTATTACGCTTAAGTGCCTTATCACCTCGTTCGTAGCGACGGCGGTAGAGTAGTAGGCGTTGCTGAATTGCTGAATTGAGGTATGAAATTTTCATTCTTTATTTTCACAACCCTTACCTTTGCGCCTTTGCGTCTACTCTGCGAGAACGGCTTCTCCTTCTCCTATCGGAACAGGTGAGCCAACACCAGACGCTACGCGTTGGCGTAGCCTGTCCGCAGGACTTACGCCGAATGCGTGAGGCTAAATTCATACTTTGAATCAGCAACGCCGAGTAGTATTCCAGCTGTCCCCTATATTCCTGAATCAATGCGATTTGCCATTGATAGAGTCCACGGAAAGTGTTGGCAAATAGAAGTGTAAAAATAGCAACAACTAATCCTGTATAGGCAAAACTTCTAGACTATACTGCAAGAGGTAATCTATAAGTCTACAGCTTATACTATACTTGCCTGTCATTGTAACAAGAAAAAAGAACTAAATAATATGGCACAACATCCCAACGGAGTTTGGATTTGGAAGCTATCTGAGATTCGCACTGATTATCTGGATAAGCTCGTTGAACGCAAAGTGCAGCGTGTTTATCTCAAGGTTTTTGACAGTAAATATCAAGGTCAACCTACTTTTTGGGATTGGCAGTGTTCTTCAGAAATTATCCAAGAATTTAAGTCTCGTAATATCGAAGTGTATGGATGGGGATATCACTACGGCATTGCTGATATTGCAAGGCAGGTTGTAAAGCTTAGGCAAGCTCTTAACTGTGGACTTGATGGCTATATTGTTGATATAGAAAAAGAAGTAGAAGACCCCAGCACACATACAAATGTAGACAAACTTCTTTCTACTGTGCGTACTATCGTCAAGGAAGGAACTTTGGGATATACAAGTTTTGGAAATCCTCGACTCCATCCTAATGTTCCTTGGCAAATTTTGGATAAGTATTGCGATCTAGCTTTGCCACAAATTTATTTTGAGAAATTCAATTTTAAACCGACTACTCCAGAAAAAGTGAAAGATTGTCTAGATGCTCATAAAAAATTGGGTTTGAAAAAACCAACTTTACCCATTTGGGGTTCGGAAAGTGATACAGCAAAACCTGCTTCACTCGCGGAACTGCAAGATTATCTGAATTATTATCCTGGTTCGTCAATTTGGCGTCTTCCTCACGAAGGTGAACGTGGTGAGGCTTGGAATTTGATATATTCTGGCTTTGAATTACCAATACTTAGACGTAATCTTCGTCAAGGAAGAATAGGAGATGATGTCAAGGCTGTGCAAAAAGTGATGAATGCAAGAGGATACAATGCAGCAACAGTAGATGGAAATTTTGGTCCTCAAACAGAAGCTGCTGTGAGAGCATTCCAAAAAGAAGCTGGTCTTTCCGTAGATGGGGAGGTTGGTAAACTGACTTGGACAGCCCTTGGTGGTAAGTTTGGTGGATGATAGTAATGGCATGGCGTGGAAGTGTCAAGAAGCTAGTTATTACTCGCTCTCTCCTTATCTCCACTAATCCTCCATCTTCCGAGCAAAGATTAACGTAGTTTAAAGTCAATCTCCGCAAATCCAAGCTTTTGTGAGACCAGTGTACTGTACCTCCTGAGCCGTAGCGCAAGCTCAGGACATATCGGAAGGTGAGCAGCGCTGTGGCTGGAACAAAAGCTGTAACTACACAGTTAGAGATTGATTGTTCAGAGCTTGACACAACTCAAGCTCTGTTTGCATTTAGAAACATATTGTGGAGAAATTATGTATATTTTTTAATAAAGACTTAAGATTTTTGAACTATCGTCTGAGGAAGAGCGATCGCGCTTATTGTAGAAAGTGGCAACCAGGCAGACAACTGTTGTCTGCTTATAAACTTGTGGGTCTTATCCAAATGATTGCTATGATGAACTTTCTCCGCTCACTGCTACTATCGATTATTTTTAGTTTCGCCGCTCCCATGTTTTTATTTGGTGGGGTATTGCTCGTGTTATTCCTCGTTAGTTACATTCCAGGCTTACAAGGGGTTACAGAGACCGTCACAACTCCCATAACAGAGTTCCTCTCCACTTTTGGCAGTGGCACTCCTGTTGGAGGACTATTTGTTATTTGCTCAACTTGCAGCTTTGTTGGGGCGCTATTTGACACTTACGCTTATTACAGGTATCAAATACTACGATAACTACTTGTATACGACTCTGACCAAACGATTAGATGTTGTTCTGTTATAGCTCTGTTAAAAATTAGTATTTTTCATGCCTGAAAGACTGCTAGTACTACCTTTCTTGAGGTTGGCATCGGTAATCACTATTCGCATCGAATGCTAGTAAAGTGATTGAATAGTTACGTAACGAGCAATCCTTGGCTTGCAGCTTAGCGCTTATGTTTAAGGATAAAAAACTTTTGCGTTTTTTCAGCGCTTTTTTGCTAGATTTTGGATAACTCCTTATGTTTGTCTTTCTACATGAGTATCATAGCAGGTCAATATATACATAAATTATAAAAATTTTATTAAAATTCCAATTTCCACAGTACCTGCTCGTTTTTCTTAACATAGGGAAAGCAAGTGGTTTGAGTGCTTAACGTTTTATGATTAAGTTTATTAGGAAGTTTTGACTGCTCATGGTTTGGCCTTTTAAGCCCAGGTTTCGTAAACAAATTGCTCGTATTGAAATTACAGGTGCGATCGCCAGTGCGACTCGTAAGCGTGTATTAGAAGCCCTGAAAACAGTAGAAGAAAGAAAATTTCCCGCGTTACTGCTACGGATTGATAGTCCTGGCGGAACCGTGGGAGATTCCCAAGAAATCTACAGTGCTCTGAAGCGGTTGCGCGAGAAAGTAAAAATTGTTGCTAGTTTTGGTAACATTTCTGCTTCTGGTGGAGTCTACATAGGCATGGGAGCGCAACACATCATGGCTAACCCTGGTACAATTACAGGTAGCATTGGTGTGATTTTGCGTGGTAACAACTTGGAACGCTTGTTGCAAAAAATTGGTGTTTCTTTTAAGGTTATCAAGTCTGGTCCCTACAAAGATATTTTGGCGTTTGACCGAGAGCTGACAGAACCGGAACAAAACATTTTGCAAGAATTGATAGACACGAGTTATCAGCAGTTTGTCCAAACAGTAGCTGAAGCACGTTCCCTAGCAGAGGAAACTGTCAGGAGTTTCGCGGATGGTCGGATTTTTACTGGACAGCAAGCCTTAGAGTTAGGTATTGTAGATCGTCTGGGAACAGAGGAAGATGCTCGTCGTTGGGCAGCTCAATTAGCTGGTCTTGACCCTGAAAAAACTCCTGTCTATACCTTAGAAGAACGCAAACCTCTATTGAACCGCATCTTGCAAGGAGATCGTCAAGTTTCAGGACTTGGAGCTGGTCTGGATTGGGTTGAATTTGAACTGTCTACCAGTGGTTTACCCTTATGGTTGTATAGACCATAAATCGTAATTTTTTTGTCATTAGTCGTTTGACTAATGACCATTAATAAAGGAGGTTTTTTTGGTGGAGTGGCAAATGCGAGCTATTCGCGGAGCAACAACCGTCCCAGAAAACACGGTTGAAGCAATGCGAGAAGCTGTAATAGAACTGCTAGATGAACTAGAAAAACGGAATCAATTGCATCCAACAGATATCATTAGTGTAACTTTCTCCGTAACACGCGATTTAGATACAACTTTCCCTGCTGCAATTGCACGTTCACGCCCGTACTGGGACAATGTACCTATGTTAGATGTACAGCAAATGCACGTTGATGGCAGCTTGGAACGCTGCATCCGGTTTTTAGTTCACGTCTATCTCCCCACCTCCGCCCCAATTTACCATACCTATTTGCGTCACGCTGCAAGCTTGCGTCCTGATTGGAGTGTGCCCCAGCCTTTGTAGTATGATTGACATTTTCTGGCATATTCGCCAAAGTCAAGCAAGTCTAGAGCATCGGTCAAGAAATAATGGTTGATAATACAGACACAATGTACGTTCAGAGCTTTTGTAGTTTTAGTCAGCTAACTGACTTGCTTGTCATCCACCCAATTATATAAAAATTTGGATATACACAAACATCGCATTCCGTCAATTACGAATACTTGACCAACTCCCTAGCGAAGTGGGACGAACCCAGCTTGCTCAATTCCTTTTTGCCCCTGGTTGGTTAGCAAAAGTTTGGTATAAGCTTCCCCTGCTCGCTGTTCCCGATTTTTGTTCCGCTTAATAATCACAAACAATTTGGTGGTCATTGGATAACTACCGTTTTTGATAACTTTCGTGTTGATTTGATTGCGCTTTTGTGGGCACTGGTTTGGCGGCACTAAGGGTTCACGATAGGGAGGAATGAGCTGCGTGGGAACCATACCCAAAGGCAGAGGCTTTACCATACATTGAGGTACGACACCTGCAGCAGAAGCGTAATACAGACCGCCAGGAGTTTGGCTGATCCGACGCAGTGCCTCTGTGGTGGAGTAGACATACTGAACATTAGAGCCAAGCGCTTGCTTTTCTAAGACCCGCTTACCAGAGAGGAATACTGTATCTGCATTCTTTGGGTTCTCAGAGAAAGGAGTGATAGGGAGATCCGGTCCGCCTAAGTGTTTCCAGTTAGTAATCTGCCCCAAATAAATTTGCTGCAACTGATCAACGGTTAAGCCTGGCACCTTAAGTGCGTGGTTAACGACTACCGCTATCCCATCAATGCCAACCTGACGTTGCTCAAGTGTAAAGCCTTGCCGTTGAGCTGTAGCGTATTCTTCAGCTGTGAGGGGACGGGAAGATTGAGTGAAGTCTAATTCTCCGTTTAGCAACATACGAATACCCGCAACAGAACCGGGGCTGCCGTTAGTAGGATCTATATAGCGCAACCGTAGTTCCGGACGAAAACTCTGGATTTGAGAATCTACCAGTTGCCGGATTGGTGCAAAGCTTGTGCTCCCACCATATTTAAATGTTCCGATGGGAATATCAGTAACCGTCTTAAAAGTTGAGGTAGCAGGAACAGAAACAGTCTCTGTAGCTTCCTTAGAGGAAGATACAGGATCTTTATCGACCACTAAGCGTGGTCTTAGCCATAACCACAGTCCACCAATGATTACAATTGTAATTAACTCGCCAATGATCAGACCTCTGATTATCTGTACGGCATCTTTGCTGAGTGGGATGCTTCTTTTGCTACCCTGCTTCATCTTTTCTTCCTGTCATTTAATTGGTTATAAATTAGGATGATATAAGCATTTAACGTAACTTTCTAGTTCACCCTCACGGGTATCTCCTCCAAAGAGGCTGCTTCAGTTGCCAGTTGCCTGCCTTCGGGTTACTCTCCTGATGCCTGCAGCAACGCTCTTGCAACAGCACTGGTCTCTGGTCTTGCTCATTTCACTTCCTTTGTAAACCTCTCGCAATCACTAGATTTTTATGAACTTTAAATACGGCTTATGGTAATTTACGTAGGCTTACTTGATAAAAACTATATATTAATTCTGATAGAAGAATTTCATTTAAGTAAAATGACTTAATACAACCGTCAGGTATATCGTAACATGTTAACCAAGTTACAAGGGGAGCGTTACCAGGTTGTTCAAGTTTTAAGTCAAGGTATATTCTGTCAAACCTACTTAGTTCAAGACACCCATCTCCCAGATCATCCCACCTGCGTCGTTAAACATTTCTTACCCAGCAGTAAATATCCTATACCGATAGAAATACGTAGGCGGCTATTTACCCGAGAAGTAGAAGCCTTGAAAAAACTTGACAACTATGACCTGGTTCCCCATCTTTTAGCTCATTTTGAAGACAACCTTGAGTTCTACTTGGTGCAAGAGTTCATTGAAGGGCATCCCCTCAGTGTGGAACTGTCGGCAAATCATTGCTGGTCTCAGGGCAAAGTTTTTCAACTACTGTACGAGATATTGAGCATCCTGAATTTTGTCCACAGCTATGGGCTAATCCACAGAGACGTCAAGCCCAGTAATATTATTAGACGAAAGCAGGACAATCGGTTAGTCCTGATTGATTTTGGTGCCGTCAAGCCAATTTGGAATCAATTGATCACAGATCAAGGAAAAACTTCAAACTTCATTCCCATTGAATACACTACCATTGCGATCGGTACACCGGGCTATATGCCTCATGAGCAAGAGCGAGGCAAACCACGTCCCAATAGTGATATCTATGCCTTAGGTATGATTGCCATCCAAGCACTAACAGGCATACATCCGACACAATTACCAGAAGACTGTGATACAGGTGAGATTATCTGGGAACACTTAGCTCAAGTTGATGATGAACTAGCCTCAGTACTCAGCAAGATGGTACACTACCACTTTAAAGATCGATACAACTCGGCAAAAGAAGCACTAGAAGCGCTTCTATCACTAACTCATCTCTACACACCAACACAGGAGTCAACTCTTACTCCACTATCAGGAAACGTTACATTTGAGCATCAAACCCCCTTACCTGAGCAGAACATTAACCAAGTTTTTGGAGACAAGTTGTTAGCACCGCTCTTAAACAACGAAACAGACGATATTTCAGAACTACAGACGCTGCTGTCACTTACCAAACTCTACACACCAACGCAGGAGTCAGCCCCTACTCCACCACCAGAAAACGATCAGACTATTTTCATTTCTCCTAAAAAACTAGCTTTACTTGTTGGCATGATATTAGGCGTAGTATCTGGTCTGATTCTTATGGTCATAAGCTACTGGTCTGTGCAAATCATTGCTCCTGCTCCTAAAATCCAAAATTCTTCACCTCAACCGCCAGGAATTTCCCATTAAGCCCAGCGGCTGTAACGGGAGTCCTCTTGCTTCATTTAGATAGAGCCAAAATCCCTCCAAAAAACCTCATTAGCAAAGTCTAGAGACAAACTCTTCATTTATAGTTGCCTTTGGTTTGCTTAGTGATTGCCCATTGTTGTATTGGACACTATCTCTGTGAATCAAAAATGCCACAATTGCGACAACAACTAAGTTAACCACCAGAAGCCCAATAGTACTCCACATCCAAATTTTCATCTTTAGTTACCAGTATTTTCTTTGGTAGTGTAAGTCGTAGCTGTGAATAGACATGAGCCTGTCTTCCCTCCACTTGCTAATTTTCAGCTGATTTGTGGTAAGGAAACCGAATTCCTAAAAAAATGTCATAAACAAATGCAAAAAAATCTTTCTTTTGTAGAAGACCTATAGATTGATAGCAGCCTTTTTCATCTAAAAGAGGCTTCATGAGATAATATGTGGGTTGATAATTATACCACGGAATGGAAGGCCACAAATGATGAATTAAATGGTAATTCTGACCCATAATGAGGAAATTCAGAATTGGATGGGGATAGACGCGAGCATTTTTCCAGCGATCGCGTTCAGCAAAGGGACGATGGGGAAAATAATCAAAAAATAAACCTAGTGCTATCCCGACGACAAATGCTGGAATGAACCAAAAATTGAGAAGATAACCTAAAAAGTGATACTGAACTGAGATATAAACGATTGAAACCACAATCAAGCGGCTGATAAACCATTCTAGTAGCTCATATTTGCGCCAAAGTTGCCGCTTAAAGAAAAATACCTCATGGTATAAAAAGCGAACCGCAATCAGCCACAGCGGACCACCTGTGGAAACATAATGATCTGGGTCGTCTTTTGGATGGTTCACATGGGCATGATGCTGCAAATGTACCCGTGTAAATACGGGAAAAGCAAAAGCTAGCATCAAGGCGCTACCATGTCCTAACATGGCGTTAATCACTCGGTTACGATGGGCAGACTGGTGGCAGGCGTCGTGAATCACGGTTCCTGCAATGTGCAAAGCAATGGTATTTGCACCAAAGCATAACCAGTGTGACCATTGCCAAACCCAGTAACCAAAATTGGATAAGACAAGAATTGCCACAGCTGCTAAAAACATAAGCAGCGTCGGATTAAAATCACCCGGAGGGGCTAAAAATTCCTTTGGCGGGACTGTCAGTGGCTTCTTTGCCTCCGACATCAGCATTATGAACTCCTTCTTGCTTTATAACGAGATATGGTATTTAGATAATGGCACTTTTCTATAAGGAAAGTGAAGTTTTGCAATACATAATGACGAATAATAAATTTGTGTATCACAAGATTTATCTATTTCTTTACAGAACAGTAGCTGAATAAAGGTATGATTTCAACAGGCTTTAAGCTCTTGCTGAGTAGTGGAATATCAAAAAAACAAGGGAGACAAGAAGGACAAGACCGGACTTGGGCATAAGAGTAATACATTACTTTGATCACCCATCTCCCCCTACTCCTCAACTCATTTACCAGCTTTAGTGATTGATTCAGCAGCAACAGACAAAAACTGCTCCCTAATTTAGGATGGTTTCCTGAGTAGCTCCCTCAATTTAGCTTTTATGCAATTAAAAGATTCTGTACGCCGAACAAAAATTGTCGCCACAATTGGTCCTGCCACCAGCAGCCCAGAAACGCTCAAAGCTATAATTGAAGCTGGTGCAACAACACTGCGACTAAACTTCTCCCACGGTACTCATGCTGACCATCAGCGTAATATTCGCCTCATTCGGCAAACCGCCTTTGAACTGAATCAACCAGTAGGCATTCTTCAAGACTTGCAAGGACCCAAAATTCGCTTGGGAAAATTCGACAACGGGTCTATAGTCGTGGCAAAAGGCGATCGCTTCACCTTGACCAATCGTCAGGTTATTGGTACACAGGACATAAGCTGCGTCACGTACGATTATTTGGCAGAAGAAGTTCCTGTAGGAGCAAGAATTCTTCTGGATGATGGGCGCGTAGAAATGGTAGTAGAGGAGATTAACCGCGAAAAAGGAGATTTGCACTGTCGTGTTACCGTAGGAGGAACGCTTTCAAACAATAAAGGTGTGAATTTTCCAGGAGTTTACCTCTCTGTGAAAGCAATGACCGAAAAAGACCGAGAGGATCTCATGTTTGGACTAGATCAGGGTGTGGACTGGGTCGCACTTTCTTTTGTCCGCAACCCCCAAGACATGATCGAAATTAAAGAACTCATTTCCAGTACGGGTAAACAAGTACCAGTCATTGCCAAAATTGAAAAGCATGAAGCCATAGAACAAATGGAAGCTGTTCTGGCTTTGTGCGATGGTGTTATGGTGGCAAGAGGTGATTTGGGCGTGGAATTACCAGCAGAGGATGTGCCGATACTACAAAAGCGGCTCATTGCAACTGCCAATCGCTTGGGAATTCCTATTATCACCGCCACCCAGATGTTAGACAGTATGGTTAACAACCCCCGTCCGACTCGCGCTGAAGTGTCTGATGTGGCAAATGCGATTTTAGACGGTACGGATGCGGTCATGCTGTCAAATGAAACTGCTGTCGGTAAGTACCCAGTGGAAGCTGTAGCGACGATGGCACGAATTGCCGAACGTATGGAACAAGAAGTGGCGCTTCATACAAACGCTAATCAAGGGCGAGACGCCAAACATTCTATTCCTAATGCTATCAGTCAAGCTGTCGGTCAAATTGCAGAACAACTAGGAGCATCAGCGATTATGACCCTGACGCAAACAGGAGCAACAGCGCGGAATGTCTCTAAGTTTCGTCCCAAAACACCCATTCTGGCGGTGACACCTCATGTAAATGTAGCACGGCAGTTGCAACTTGTGTGGGGAGTCAAACCGTTGTTGATGTTAGAATTGCCTTCCACGGGTCAGACATTCCAAGCAGCTATTAACGTCGCTCAAGAAAGAGAACTCTTGTTTGAAGGAGATTTGGTCGTGATGACTGCTGGGACTCTCCAAGGGATTGCTGGCTCAACAGATCTGATTAAGGTTGAAGTTGTGACGGCTGTACTCGGTCAAGGAATTGGACTGGGACAAGGTTCTGTCAGTGGTCGCGCACGGGTGGTATACACTGGCATGGATGCCAGTAACTTTAATTACGGAGATATTTTAGTGGCTCCGTGTACAAGTGCTGATTTTGTTGAGGCAATTCGTAAAGCTGGTGGTATTATTACTGAAGAAGAAAGTCTCACGAGCCATGCAGCCGTGATTGGCTTACGTCTTGGTGTGCCAGTTATTGTCGGTGTAAAAATGGCAACTGAAGTGATTCGGGATGGGACAATTTTAACAATGGATATACAACGCGGTTTGGTTTACTCTGGGGCAGTGGGAACATCGTAGCAAGTACCAAGTATTAAGCTATGAAGTGCAGATAAAGCGAGCCTTCACTGCTGTGTTGGTTTTTAAATAATCTTGCACCAGAGCGCAACCATAAATCAGTGCATCTAGGTTGAGAATTCGCTGCAAATTCCACAGAATGAGTGTGTTGTCATCACCGCCTGAGACAAGCATTGTCCCGTCGGGGCTGATGGCAATTTCCCTAATCGCTGCGGTATGTCCTCTCAGGGTCGTTATTTCCGTACCATCCAGCTTCCAAAGTTTGACGCTAGCATCTACGCTCCCAGAAGCAACTATTTTTCCGTCGGGAGTAAACGCAACTCCCCAAACCGCAGCTGTGTGACCTTTGAGAGTTTTCAGCAATTTGCCATCAAGTGTCCACAGCTTAACGGTATTGTCGCCACTTCCAGTCGCTACCATTTTACTGTCAATAAAATTAGAAATGGCTAATTTAAATTCAGGAAACTTTGGATAATACTTTGAATACAAACTAGGTACTAGGTAAAGGTATCCTCAGCAGCTTAACACTTGTTCAAGTTATAAAAGACCGAAAAAATATGTCTCACATTCTCGTCGAAGACCTCAGAAAGACTTTCTTTGTGTCTGAACGCTCCTCTGGGCTTTTCGGTTCAATACGAGGGCTTGTGCAGCGAAAAACTAGAAAAATCCATGCGTTGAAAGGAGTTTCATTCTCGCTTGAGCAGGGAGAACTTGTAGGATACATTGGCCCAAATGGAGCGGGTAAATCGACCACCATTAAGATTTTAAGCGGAATCTTAGTACCTTCTGGTGGGAAATGCATAATTAACGGACGAACTCCTTGGAAAGATAGAATTCGCCATGTTGGTCGAATTGGAGTAGTATTTGGTCAGCGATCGCAACTATGGTGGGATCTACCAGTGATAGAGTCTTTTGACCTACTTCGGGACATTTATTGCGTTCCCCAATTAGAGTATCGCAAGACGTGCCAAGAAATGATTGATTTGCTTAGTCTTGAGAGCTTTCTTTATACCCCTGTCAGACAGTTAAGCCTTGGTCAAAGGATGCGATGTGACTTTGCAGCCGCAATGCTTCACAGACCTGAGATTCTTTTTCTTGATGAACCCACTATAGGGCTTGATGCTGTCTCAAAGCTTGCAGTCAGAAAATTTATCAAAACTCTTAATAAAACTTATAAAGTAACTACCATCCTTACTACTCACGATATGGATGATATTGAGGTATTGTGCGATCGCGTAATTATTATTGGTGCAGGTGAGATTCTTTGTGATGGAACTCT
Organism: Iphinoe sp. HA4291-MV1; assembly: GCA_019359415.1. Taxonomy (GTDB): domain Bacteria; phylum Cyanobacteriota; class Cyanobacteriia; order Cyanobacteriales; family Nostocaceae; genus Brasilonema. The sequence goes on from JAHHHH010000017.1 coordinate 50,963, forward strand.
TGCAATGCTGCGTTCTCAAGTTTCCTCGCGTCGGTATTTAAGAATAGACCTGACAAACGATGATTTCTTTTTTGAAGAACAAGGGGTCAATATCATCTCTAAGGAAGGTCGCACCGTAACTCTTAGCTTCGATCCCACAAAGCTTTCTGCTGCGTCTGTGATTAGCCAAGTGACCTCGCGACACGAAGTAGAGGATCTTTTTGTGGAAAATCCACCGATTGAGGAGATAATTGCTGAACTTTATGCGAACGCAGGGGGAATTTCAACATGAAAGCATATTGGTCTATGTTTGTTGCCAGATTTGCACTTTTGTTGCAATATCGTACTGCGGCTTTGGCAGGGGTTGTAACTCAGCTTTTTTGGGGGTTCGTGAAAGTTATGGTTCTTGAGGCATTCTTTACTCATGCAAGCTCTGCTCAACCTATGACTTTTCAAGAAGCTGTAGGATATGTATGGCTTGGGCAAGCGTTTCTGATGGCGAGCGTCCCTTGGTCAGGTGATAGAGAAATTCAAGAACTCATACGATCTGGTGCAGTAGGATACGATCTTCTTCGACCCATTGACCTTTATAACTTTTGGTTTACTCGCGCTTTGGCGCTTCGTACAACGCCTCTTATCCTACGTGCTATTCCTCTTGTTTGTGTCACAATTTTCCTTTTTCCTCTTATAGGACTCTCTAGGTGGACGCTTTCTTTTCCACCCTCGTTCGCTTCTTTTGTTGCCTTTTTTCTCTCTTTTATTGGTGCAATTCTGCTTTCGTCTGCATTAACTATGTTTCTTACTGTATCAATGATGTGGACAATTTCTGGTGAGGGAATGAATAGTGTTCTCCCCACTCTTATTACTATCTTCTCTGGAATGATCGTTCCGCTGCCACTTTTTCCTGATTGGATCAAGCCTTTGCTGAATACACTTCCTTTCTCAGGGCTTGTTGATCGACCTTTTCGTCTTTTTACTGGTAATCTTTTACCAAATGCTTTATTTAATGTGTTACTCCATCAGGTTTTCTGGATAGTTGTCATTGTTATCCTTGGGCGTGTCCTTGTGAAGCATGGTGTAAGAAAGCTTGTCATTCAAGGAGGATAACTGTGAACGCTTTTTCGCTCTACCTCCGATATATCTCTGTATCTTTCAAGTCACAAATGCAGTATAAAGTATCCTTCTGGCTTCAACTGTTAGGGCAACTTCTAGTAACTGTTATTGAATTTTTCGGAATATGGGCTCTTTTTACTCGTTTTAATAGTATTGGTACGTGGAGTCTCTCTGAAGTGACTCTCTTCTATGGAATGGTCAATATTTCTTTTGCTTGTGCTGATGCCCTTGGAAGAGGATTTGATTCATTTGCAACAATAATTAAAAGCGGTGATTTTGACCGTTTACTTGTTCGTCCACGCACGACAGTCCTTCAACTTTTAGGCACAGAATTTACTTTGAAACGAATAGGACGATTTGCTCAAGGACTCGTCATTATGGGGTGGTCGCTTTCAAATCTCCACATTCCTTTTACTCTTAAAACATTGTGGCTTTTAAGCACCTCATTTATTGGTGGGGTAGCACTATTTGTTGGTATCGTCATTATGCAAGCAACTCTGACATTCTGGACTATTGACTCTTTGGAAATTATGAATATTCTCACTTATGGAGGAGTTGAAACAGCTCAATACCCTCTTTCAATTTATAACAAATGGTTTCAACGGTTCTTTACTTTCTTGATACCACTTGCCTGTGTAAGCTATTTTCCTCTGCTTGCAGTGCTGGAAAAAGAAGACACTTTTTCAGTATCTTTGTGGTTTTGTTACGTCTCTCCAATGGCAGCCATTCTCTTTCTTATAGTTGCCCTTAAACTTTGGAAAGTAGGGGAGCGATACTACTGTTCCACTGGTAGTTAAACTGTGAGACATTTAATTTGACCAAGAAAGGGGTATAGGGGTGTAAGAGTGTAAGGGTGTATGGGGGAAGAGAGGATTTTCTTTGTGGTACACCCAACGCATTTGTCCCAAACTGTAAACTATGGGGGGCAATGCCTCAAAATCGCTCTAACGAAAAACCAGTCTTCCCGGCAACAGAAATCGGGTTTTTAGCATTAATGAATCGGTGTTCTAGTACTATGGGTTTTAAAGGTAGCGTGATAATATCTCAACAGTTGCAAGTCCTGTTTTTTCCCAACTAAACTGACTAGCCCTACTGATACTTTGAGTCGAAAGATGCTGACGCAATGCTGAATCAGTTGCAATTGTTTGCATTGCTTGAGTCATTTCCTCAACGTTATAAGGGTTGATGAGAATAGCAGCGTCACCAGCCACTTCTGGTAAAGATGAGAGGTTAGAAGTAATCACAGGAGTACCACAAGCCATTACTTCTAAAACTGGAAAACCAAAACCCTCCCAAAGACTGGGAAAGACAAGAGCGATCGCACCACTTATAATTTTGGGCAATTCGCTGTAAGGAACATAGTTGAGGAATTTAACTTTATCGACTATGCCCAATTCCTGAACTTGCATTTGCAACATAGGAGTAAAGCGTTTATCTTGTGGTCCTGCTAACCAAAGTTCATAGTCCTCATTGTGAGATAGTACTGCAAAAGCGGTGATAAGTCTGTGCAGGTTCTTATAGGGGTCATGTCTCCCAATGTAGAGGAAGTATGGAGTTCTTGTGGGACGGGCAAGATACCCGTCATAATCTAAATAAAGCGGGCGAAAATGATTAGCATCGTGTGCTAGGGGAATAGGAGTGATTTTGCTTGCGCTTATGTGATAAAAGTCGATGATGTCACCGGCTGTAGCGTGAGAGTTGCAAATAATATGTTGTGCTTGGGCGAGAACTTGGGGAACGTAGTGGCGCGAGTAATGCGTTAGTGGTGACAAAACTTTGGGAAAGCGCAATGGTATTAAGTCGTGAACCATTACTATAAAGTGACAGTTACTATAAAGTGGAGCTTCTGGAAGTGGAGAAAATATAAGTTGGGATTTTAGTTTTTTATAAATTTTTGGTAATTGAAATTGTGTCCACACAAGGCGGTTAAAATGTCCTTTTGTTCCTTGAGCAGGAGTCAGATTATTTGGTATTGAATAACAGTTAAATTCAGGGTATTTTTGAGCAGTTAATAGGGTTGGATAGAGAGTTTTTAAATAAGGAAAAATATTTTTGGCATAGTTGCTTATGCCTGTAGGTTGGGAAAAAACAATGGATAAGTTAAATAATATTTTGCTCATTTATATCAAACTTAACCTGATCATAAATCTGACTATGTGAGATTTGGCAGTTAGCTGAAACTAGCGTCAAAACTCCATCCTCAGCATCAGATTCGCTAAATAGCCATTTCCCCTCTGGGGTTTTACTAAACTGCTCAATGTGGATTTGATATTGGTCAATGAGAACGTATTCTTGAAATTGAGGAATGGAGCGATAGTATGTGAATTTGTCACCTCTATCTCGGCTACTGGTAGATTTAGAGAGAACTTCAAAGATAATACAGGGATTGAGTATAGTATCAGTACGTTTTTCCTCGAAAATGGGTTCACCTTTGATAATTAAGACATCGGGGTAGGTATATTGGCGATAACGAGGAATCCACAGGCGTAGATCATTAGCGTAAACGTGGTGATCTTGCTCCCTGAGTACCAGGGTAAGGGCAATTATTAAATTCACAACGATTTGATTATGGTTAATCGAACCACCTGTCATGGGAACAATTTCTCCATCACGGTATTCGCTGTGGTAATCGGCTGTTTCCTCAAGTGCAAAATACTCCTCAATTGAGTAAAGACGGGGTGGAATTTGTACAACCATAACATGAGACTGTGATTTTTTTGTTCTATGGACTAACCTTAGCCTAGCATTGTCGAGAAAGATTTAAGGAAGCTCTCTCCTCGAATACATTAACACGCCAGCAAATTTGCCAAATGCTACTTGAGGTTTTACAAAAATCAAAATCAAAGCATGACAAATCAAACGAATTAACCTTAAGTTGAGAATCCATTTGTTTGTATATCTATCTAAAGATAGTAGATAACCATAAGTACTATTTTTGATTTTCCTAAAAACATATCTATTCGTAATTGAAGAGGGCTGATGTATGACACCAAATTGTTTCGTCACTGCAATAAAGTGTCCTTGATTAGCATAACGTCGGCAAAAGTCAAAATCTTCATAGTAGAGAAAATAAGCAGAGTCAAACTGAGGACATTCATTAAAGTTACGAAGATTAATGATAAAGCTACAACCTGTAATCCAATCACAAGTAACGTAATCTGCATCTGTCTTGGTCAATAAATCTTGAGTGAGAATTGCTCCTGTTGAGGGAAGAAAGCGACCACCTGCGAACCAAACTTCACCTGTAGGAGTATGAATAATTGTGCCAAGAATCGAAATTTCTGAATGAGCCTCAAAGAATAACCGAACTTTATTCAAAATACTTTCTTCTGAAAAGTAAGCATCTGGATTAATTATCCAGACAATTCCTTGAGGGTCTTGGGTATGAATCCATTTTATTCCTAAATTGCAACCACAACCAAAGCCGAGATTATTTTCAGTATTCAAAATGATTACATATTCATTTTTCAGATGATAAATGGATTGGTCATCGGGAGAGTTGTTAATGATGACTACTTTGTAATCATTATTTTTATAAGTTGGCAAAGAACTAATTAACTTAGTAACGAATTTTGTAGAATAATAATTAACTACTAAAAAGTAAATCACATCAGTTCAATTAGAAAATCCTTATTATATAACTTAAGAACTTGTATAAACTAAATGAATATTATCCCGACTACCGTAACGAAATTTTTGATGGACACGATATGCTGTAATGCAGCACAACGGTAACACCTCCTAATGCTATGCTGAATCCAGTCCGTATCGTTCTTGCATCTCCTGCCACTTGTGCCAAGCCCAGCCTGGTTTGTACTCCAATCTTCGAGCGACTTCCTGCCAGTCGCTCAAGCTAAGGTTTAATTCTGGTAAATCTTTTAATTGATGATAAACCCAGCCCTTTTGATAACCTTTCTCTTGTTGAATGTTAATAATTTGTTGTACCATCGCCAATTTTAGGGGGTTGTATTCAATAATAATTTCTGCAAATTCCGCAGGTAAAACTTCTAAAATTGAGAGCGCTTCTATGCCTTTTTTATTCCTTGGCTTGTTTACAAATATAAATTTTATCTGACAAGCCGGACAGGTCGCCAAATTGTGTTCTCTTTCCGATGGAGTGGGACGAAATACGTGACGACACTTGGGACATTGCAATACCCCCGGACCTGGTTTGAGACTAATCGGGTCGAGACTCCAAGGTATTTCATTATCAGGCCATGGCAGGTTGAGGTGGGTGTCTGTGTGGTCAATAATGACAGCGTGAGTTTTTCCGGGTGCTGGTCTTAAACTTCTGCCGATCGCCTGAAACCAAATCGTCAGACTTTTGGTGGGGCGGGAAAATTGAATTGCTTCTATAAGTGGGATATCTACGCCTTCGGTAACGATAGAATGCTGGCACAGTACTAACACCCGTCCTGCTGTAAATTCCGCCAGAATATCTTGTCGTTGTGACATGGGTGTATCGCCATCTAGGTGTGCAGCTGGTATTCCTGTTTCCCGGAAAGCTTTGGCGAGTTCTTTAGAGTGGTCTACAGATACTGCAAACAAGACCGTTCGGCGTCCACAGGCGTGTTTTTTCCAGGTATCAATCACATCGCCAACAACTAAAGTCTTTTTCACCAAATTTTCCAGTTGGGCTTTGTTGTAATCCCCAGCTGTGGTTTTTAAACCTGCGTCACTAGCATGAATGATATGTGCTGGTGCATAAAGCTTAAAAGGTACTAAATAATCAGCAGCAATAAGTTGGTTAACAGATGGACCACAAATTAACGATTCAAACCCTGGCGTGCTGCTATACAACCAACGCAGCCCCCTACCATCCGTCCGCATGGGGGTGGCGGTACAACCGATGATATAACTACCTTGATCTGCATAGTGTTTAAAGACAGTAGCATAGGTGCGGCTGTGACAGTGATGTGCTTCGTCAAAAATGACAAGCGATGCGGGTGGTGGCTGGCGACGAATTAGGGTTTGGATGGATGGGCAATTCCTATTTGTTTCAACATTAAAGTGAAACGGTATTATATAGTAAAGAAGCGAGTTTAACTATGACAGTCAAAGAATTTAAAATCCAACTTTTAGCATTAAATCCAACTGATAAAGCTGAAGCGATACAAATTTTAACTAAAACATTAAGTAATGGTTCGCTAGGAATTACAAAAACACCAGGCGTAATGGGCGGGGATGCCTGTATCGATAAAACTCGTCTTCCAGTTTGGCTGTTTATCAGTTTGCGGCGACAAGGAGCAACTGATGCTGAACTTCTAAATATGTACCCGCATATCAGTGCTGCTGATTTGGTTAATGTTTGGGCTTATGCTGATGCTCATCCTGATGAAATTGAAATAGCACTTCGAGAGCAAGAAGAAGCAATGCAGCAAGAAATCTAATCTATGGCAAGTCTCTACGCGGATGAACAATTTCCCTTGCCAGTTGTAGAATTGCTACGTACTTTTGGTCACGATGTTCTGACAGTTCAGGAATCAGGGAATATAGGGTTTTCTGATCCAGAAGTGTTAGCTTTTGCCGTGAAAAATAACTGTGCAGTTTTAACGCAAAATCGTCGAGATTACATAAGACTACACCGTTTACAACAAAACCATGCTGGTATTATTGTCTGCACAGATGATCGGAATTTTGAGCGATTGGCAACACGGATTAACGGGGCTATTTCTACAGTTGAAAGCTTGAAAGGAAAATTGATTCGAGTGAACCGTCCACCAGAATAAAAATCAAACAACTTATAACTTAGACGGCTTTATGTAGTGCGTTAACCAACTGTAACGCACCTTATAAAATTTGATAAAATTTGGCGTTGCTGAACAGCATGACAAGACCTTATTTCATACTTAAATTCAACAACGCCCAAAATTTAATCTCTACGGCACAATTAGCACTGGACAAGGAGAAAGATTTATCACGCGGGTGGTAACGCTATCAGTTACACCCTCGTCAGTCAATCCTAGTCCGCGACAACCCATAATGATTAAATCTGCCTCTATTTCATCTGCCATATCACAGATAGTAAAAGCAGGTTTGCCTTGCCGTTCTAGTGTTTCGGCTGGAATGCCTTGTTGAGCAAACAGAGATTTGGCTGTTTCTAGCAGTTGGGCGACTGTCTCTGGCGAGGACATCGCATCCGCGTTAGGCGAGTCTGCGGCGGGTTCCTCAACCACACTCAGTAGCACCAAGCGACTACCATACTTTTGCACGATATTGACAACCATATCGACTGCTTCCCGTGCTTCGCGACTTTGATCAATTGGAAATAGAACTGTTTTGAACATTCTGATTCACCTGTGCCCCCATGACTCGGTAAGATCTGGATGGTTGTACTTATCAAAACATAATAAACAGGCAATCAGGAGGTTTGTGCCGTGTCAAAGAAAACTTTAGCAAATTTGTCTGCAGCAGACTTGTCTGGTAAACGCGCTCTAGTGCGAGTTGACTTTAACGTGCCTGTGGATGATGCCGGCAACATTACAGATGATACTCGCATTCGTGCTGCTCTGCCTACCATACAGGATTTGACGCAGAAGGGAGCTAAGGTGATTCTAGTTAGCCATTTTGGGCGTCCTAAGGGTGTAGATGACAAACTACGGTTGACTCCGGTTGCCAAACGTCTGTCTGAGTTATTAGGACAAGAAGTCGTTAAAACTGACGACTCTATCGGCGATGAAGTTGCAGCTAAAGTGGGTGCTCTGCAAAAGGGACAAGTCCTGTTGCTGGAAAACGTCCGTTTCTACAAAGAAGAGGAGAAAAACGACCCAGAATTTGCCAAAAAACTGGCAGCAAATGCTGATTTGTATGTCAATGATGCTTTTGGTACCGCACACCGCGCTCACGCTTCTACCGAAGGCGTGACGAAGTACCTCAGTCCTTCCGTTGCTGGATATTTAATTGAAAAAGAATTGCAGTATCTGCAAAGCGCAATTGAAAATCCCCAGCGTCCTTTGGCGGCTATTATCGGCGGTTCCAAAGTTTCCAGCAAAATTGGCGTAATTGAAACCCTTCTAGAGAAGTGTGACAAACTTATCATTGGCGGTGGAATGATTTTCACCTTCTTTAAGGCTCGTGGTTTAAATGTCGGTAAGTCGTTGGTGGAAGACGATAAACTAGAACTGGCGAAGTCTTTAGAAGCAAAGGCTAAAGAAAAGGGCGTGACTTTCCTGCTTCCCACAGATGTGGTTATTGCTGATAAATTTGCCGCTGATGCCAATTCTCAAACCGTTAGTGTGGAAAACATCCCCGACGGTTGGATGGGGTTGGATATCGGACCTGATTCGGTAAAATTGTTTCAGGAAGCTCTTGCTGACTGCAAGAGCGTAGTTTGGAACGGTCCAATGGGTGTGTTTGAGTTTGATAAATTTGCCGTAGGAACGGAAGCGATCGCTCGCACTCTCGCCGACATCAGCAAAAAAGGTGCAACCACTATCATCGGCGGTGGTGACTCCGTTGCTGCTGTAGAAAAAGTTGGTTTAGCCGAGCAAATGAGCCACATTTCCACTGGTGGCGGTGCGAGTTTGGAGTTACTCGAAGGTAAAGAGTTACCTGGTATTGTCGCATTAGATGAAGCGTAAGGGCTAATACGTGAAACTATAGCGGTTGGTGGTGTATGCTACACCACAAGGTAGGGGCACAGGAGGCTCGTGCCCCTACGAATAACACGGTGGCTCCACATCACTGTGCGTATATAGCAATCCTAAATCTAAACAATCCCTGTTCCCTGTTCCCTGTTCCCTGTTCCCTGTTCCCTGTTCCCTGCTATCGACTTCAAGATACACAAGCCACTTGCTCAATTCGATGGAATAATTCTATGTTTAGCGCGTACACTGCAGGATAGTAAAATTTCATTCTCTCAAGTGACGCAAAAATTGTGCTGGAGGGAGAAGCTAAAATTTCAGTGAGTATGTCGTTCAGAAAATTTTTTCTTTCTTCTGGGCAATCATAAAAATTAAAATAATCAGTTAAACAGTAGGCGGCTAGTCTTTGGAACCCTTGGTTTATGAGATAATCATAACTCAGATTTTCATACTGATTAATAGCTGCAACGACTTTCTCAACTTTTGTACAAATTTCTTGAATACCGAAATTGTTTGGTTCTATATCCTTGGCTGCCTTCAGGAATTGAAAAGCTGATCTCCACATATTAAAGTTAGCAGATGTTGTCGCAATTTTTGCTATTTCAAGCCCCATATTACAAAATCTGCTGGCAGCATATTGTTGGATTTCGGAATTTTTAGGTAGTAAGGATATAATTCTCTTTGCTATGACTTCTATTTTTTGTAATGCACCACTACAAAAATGAACGCGGCAGATAAAGAAAAGTGCTTCAAAGTCATTATAATCAGCTTTACCATCAGCACCAATAGCACGTTCTGCCCAAGCAAGTGCTTCAGAGTAATTCTGTTCATCAAGGTAAGTTTCTGCTATATCTAGATAGGGGACAGAATTAAATGATTCTAATTTGATTGCCTCTTGATAGGATTCACGAACATTGTGATAAAGTTGAATTCTACTAAAATCTCCATCATTCAAACACTCGGCTTGCAGTTTGTAAGCACAACCCAAGTTACTCCAATAAACTGCCACATCTGGGTTAGTTTTCGTTAATGCTCTATAGACTTTAACAGCAAAATCCCAATTTTTAGTATGAATGTAACAAAGACCTAGTAGATTGCGAGCGACATCAATTCTTGGTGCTAGAACAAGAACTTGCTTGAGTAAGGGAATGGCGTTTTCCCATTCTTCGACTTGCATTTTCTTTTCAGCTTGATCAATAAAGTTTTTCACTTGAGCGCCGTGCTTCTGCATGGCGTCATAATTTTCTCGTGCTTTTGGATCACAAAGCGTGTTATAAGCAAACCGAATTTGCTGGAACCTTTCTGGTTCCTTTTCAGGAGGATACTTGCGAACTAACTGAAAGTAAGCTTGTTTGATTTCATCTGCAGATGCCTGAAAGGAAATTTCCAGGATATGATAAAGTTCATATGCCATCTGTTACTCTTCCATGTTGTTTTCTAAGTCAAACAAGAAGTCAACAAGGCGATCGCCCACTTTTTGAATTTCTTGAATGTTGTCATTCATCAGAGCTTTTTTAAGTTCCATAACAATATCAGACAGCGGCGATCTTTCTTGAGGAGGTATTCCAGCCATATACCGTTCTGCCTTATTAATAAGTCCTTCGTATTGCTTCGCCTTAGCATTCTGCTTCCATAGTTCTTTGAGGCGAGAAGCAGCATCAGCGATGTCTTTACTACCCATACGTTTGGCTGAATAACCGTAGGATAGCTCTACACTTTTGTTAATGTTAGGAATGCTTGCTTTAAGTTTAGCTATTCCATTGATATCATAAGAAAACTCAACTTTTACAGGATAAGGATGACCATCGGGAGCTGGAGGAATATCGATAATTTCTGTAGCTATTCCTGTATCAATCGCGTCATTTGGAAGCTTTGCTCTACCTGTATTATCTTGGTATAGACGAACTTCAAGCCGCTTTTGATCTGCTCTCAAAAGGGTGTAAGTTTTCTGAATAGAGTAAGGAACCGTTGTATTTGGTTGGATCAAAGGTTCATAGGTCAGCATATATTGTCCACCAATGTAACTCACCACTTCAATACCCAATCCAAATGGAGCAACATCGGTGAGAATAATACTTGAATCTTCAGCAATGAAACCTTGAGCAAGAGCAGCATGAATAGATGCGCCAACACCCACAGCTAAGTCAGCACCAACGTCAAGTGCTTTCCCTTCTTTGCCAAACATCTCTACGACTAATTGACGAACAGCAGGAATATAAGTTGTTCCACCCACCAATAAGATTCGGTTGATTGTACTGGGGTGCAGATTTTTGGCATTTAGTGCTTGACATATGCAGTCTCGCGCCTTTTCTAATAGAGGTGCGATCGCCTGCTCAAACTCTCGCTGCGTCACTTCTACCTCTAAGTCAATAAATTCACCATTGCTCGCTGCAAAATACGGAATTCGTACATCATACGATTGTTGTATGGAAAGCACTTTTTTAGCTTTTTCTGCAGCTTCTTTCAGTGCACCATGAGCCTTTTGAGAAATTTCTGCCTCAGGATTTTCTGCCTGAAATTTTCTCTTTAACAATGTCATTATTGCCTCATCAAAATCTTTACCTCCCAATTGAGGATTACCAAAACTACACTTAACATCAAGAACACCCGCGACCATTTCCAGTACAGTGATATCTAATGTACCACCGCCAAAATCAAAGACAACAAGCTGTTCTTCAACACCAATATTTTTGATGCCAAAAGCTAAAGCTGCTGCTGTTGGTTCATTTATCAGACGAATAATTTTTAATCCTGCTAATTCACCTGCATTCAGTGTTGCTTGTCGAGCTGCGTCTGGAAAGTTCGCTGGAACAGAAAGGACAACTTCTCGAATGATAATTCCGAGTGCTTCTTCAGCATTTTCCTTAAGTTTACGGAGAATCAAAGCGGAAATTTCTTCAGGTCGATACTCTTTATCTAGCAGTTTGACTGTTTCTCCAGTTCCCATCTTCCGCTTGATTTCACGAACTCCGCAACCTGATACATCAACCCAACTCCGGGCATTTTCTCCTACTAAAAGTTCACCTTTTTTATTAATAGCAACAATTGATGGAATAATAGCCAGCTTGGTAACAGGGTCAGGAATCATAAATGATTCATTATTTCGATATACACAAATTTCAGATGTTGATGTTCCTAAATCAATCCCGATAGCATAATTTTTTGTCATTGCCTAACTGACTCCTTTCACAGTGTAAAATTCCCAATGAAGTGAACATTGCTCACTATGCTATCATTCAGTTTGTTATGTTCCCACCTTACAAGTGAGGATTAGTTTATAACTCATCAAATGATGATACAAAGTCTACATCAACTTCAGGTTTGTGCGCTGGTAATTTTGCCACAACAACCTTTGCTTTCTCAATGAGTTTGTCACCAATTCTGTAACCCCAACTGATACATCTAACGACATTCCCAGGTATGATCTCTGATTCTTCTTCATCAATTGCTTCATGAAAACTTTCATTAAAAGATTCATTTGATTGTGGAATAATACGCTCCATCCCTAAATTTATAACAATATGATAAAATCCATCTAATATTCTATTTATTAATAGTTTATGCTCATCTGTTTCGTAATCAACTGCCCTTTCTAATAAATGAAAAAACTCTGTTGCTGCCTGTTCCCAATGATTAATTTTTCGCTGCAGTTCCCCATTTTTCTGACGCTGCTCCATAAGCATTTTCTCCACAGAGTTTTTAAAATCGTTAAGTTCTCCTAACGTTTGTTCAAGTTTATTGGATAATTCTTTAACAGAAGCACTATTATCTATTATGGCGTTAGTGTTTGTGTAGTATGCACGTTGTATTTTTTTTTGCTCGTCTATATATTTATTTAAAGATTCTTTGACAGAATCTTCTATATGATTTTTCAAGTTTTCATCTATAAATTTCTGTAAAGTTTCATGAATAGATTGCTGTACAACTTCATCTAAATTTTGAAAACTTTTATTGTTATTCTTTTTTAAACTCATTTAAGTTTCCCTACAAAGTCTCAGAATTGTGTGTCGAATAGAAAACATAGGAATGAGGTAGGCATCACTGCTAATGATAGCTAGTTGCTAGCAATGATAACAAGATAGTTTGATATTAGCTGATATTCATGTGTAACCTTCAGTGATGGCATTTCTTTCTGTATAGCTACTCTATTTTGTCGAATAGTTCACCAAAAAGAAAGTTTTTCAACAATAAGCTTTTCTACTTATTTAGCAGATTTTGAATATAGCAATTTTCGTTTGAATAAAATACACAACGGTGTGTAGAGACCGTACAGTACAGTCTCTACTGTATTGCATGCAATTGAAAACCGCTATAATTCATTTGGTTAAGGTATATGCAAGTGGTAATATGTTGTAGTTGCTGCTAATGCTCGCTGTCGATGAACAAACTATTGAATGAAGCGCTTTCTATTGAAACTGCCCAACGTGTAAAAAGCAAGGCTAAAAGTCCGTTTGATAATGCTTACAGAGCAACATTAGCGACTGAGGGAGGAATCTACGTACAAGGCTTTTTAGCTTTTGCTGGTAAGCCATACAAACCCATCGAACACGGTTGGATGGAACTGGAAGATTGCATTGTCGATCCAACATTATCGTACCTTAACAAGAATGCTCAAGAACTTTGGTACTTTACGGCACAACGTTTAACCGTAAAGCAACTAAAAGTGATCATAGAAGAATCTAAAGAAGATTATCCAGAAGACGATCCACTACCAGTTTATGGTGACCCACCTTACGAGTATTATGGAAATATCATGCTAGGTGGCAAGGATTACTTGGAAGCTTATCAGGCGGCGGAGGCTAAGTGCAGAGAACTTAATCAAAAAAATGCTGAGAAAAATTAACGTAAGTAGGTCGGTACAAATAAAGTTAACTCGTTAAGGCAGTCATTAGTCATTAGTCATTAGTCATTAGTCATTAGTCATTAGTCATTAGTCATTAGTCATTAGTCATTAGTCATTAGTCATTAGTCATTAGTCATTAGTCAGGGTTTGAGGCGTTTTTACATTTCTTAATGTAACTGGTATTTATTTTCACCTACCTAGCTTGAAAATAGGGAACAGGGAACAGGGAACAGGTTAAGAGGTGTTTTCATGCGTTCTGGTGTACGCAGTTCATGATGGCTACTTAGTTCTACTTCAATTCGATTTACCATCACTGCCAAAATATTCTCTGTAACCGCAGATTTCGTCTTCACGCACATCAAAGGAAACCGCTACTCGATTTTTGTAAAGTTCTCCAAACAACGTTCCCTCATCGCGGAACTCAAACACAACCGTTGTCTCATTACTCGTAACGCAGTCTAAAATGAGCTCACCTCTCAAGCTTTCAGAAATATATTGGAAAAATTCTCTAGCTTTTTCTTTTCCCTGATGTAACCCGTGATATTTTCCAATAGGAAACCAGAGGCTAAAGTCTTCCGTGAGCATATCTAAAAATGCATTCCATTCGCCTGTTGCTAAACCATGTTGGAAGTGTTCAAATGCTTGATGAGCAACTTTTAAAGTGTTGTCTGATTTTTCTGCCATCGTGACTTCCTCTATACTGCTAAATATATGACTATTGCCTAAAATCTGACGACGACTTTGCCGCAATTTTGACCACTGAGGAGGTATTCGACAGCAGCAGTAATGGATTCTATGCCGTGAAATGGAGTTGAGTCAACAGCAACTTTTAGCTTGTTTGTGTAGAACAGATTTAAGAGGCGATCGCGTGCCTCTGTCATATATTCTTTATACAAGGGCATGAGAAACCCCCGCACTGAAGCTGCTTTCCAAAACAAATTGTGATAAATTCGCGCTTGTGTCACTTGCTCAAAATTCTTGGCATATTCGGAAACGAAACCAACCACAACTAAACGTCCGCGAACTGCCAAATTATCCACACAGGTATCAAAGACTTGTTTACCCACACATTCAAAAACTAGGTTAACACCATTGGGATATTCTTGCTTGAGGACTTGATTAAGGTTTTGTGTGCGGTAGTTGATGATGCGATCGCATCCCAACTCCTGAAGTAACTCTACCTTTGCATCAGTTCCGCAAGTACCAATGACATGATTACCCGCTAACTTCGCCAGCTGCACCGCAATGTGTCCGGTTCCACCCGCCGCTGCTGTCACCAAGACAACTTCTTGGCTTTTCATCTCTCCCACTTGTTCTAAGGCTACCATTGCTGATACACCAGTAGGCATTAGGGTGAGTACCTCTGGCGTTGCTTGCCGCACCTTGATTGCAAGGTTGGCATTTATCGCTTGGTACTCGCGATAACCTCCGCCGCGCACAGTAGTGACTACAGCATCACTAACTTGGAAATCTTTAACATTATCACCTACTGCTACAACTTCTCCCACTGCTTCCACACCCAAATCAAAAGGAGGAGTTAAGTTAATGTAACTCACATCGCCTCGGCAAAGTAAGGTGTCAAACCCGGCGTTGATTCCAGCGAATTTGTTGCGAATGACAATTTCATCTGGTGTAGGTTCGGGAATGGGAAGTTCTACGATTTCAATAGCTGATTTGAAATTTTGGGCAAACTGTTTTGCAACTAGCTTTTTATAGGTTTTTGAAATCATTATATTTCATCGAGCGTCTCACCAATATTGTTCCGTCAGAGTAAGCAATAGCATGATAAGTAGAAATCTTGTTACTTAAAATTCCTAGTCATTAATATGTCCATATGAAAATACTGTTCCAAGTTTTGATAAATCCCTATCAACTCTGACAAAAGATAAATATCCATCAACCGTTCTGTGTCTAGGGTAAGTATCATAGCTGGGACAATAGCCTAAGTGATCCTTTGCAAATCGGTAATTTCCTATATCTATGTATCCCGCTAAAGCATATGCTTCCTCATTATATGATTGAATGATTCCATAGTGACCGTCATAATGTGGCAAGATGGCAAGTAGCCATGTCCCACCTCCGTTATTATGTATCCTTAAAAACTTCTTTTTTGCTACTTCAAATTGAACTGTCTCTGTCTTAACCCAAGGCAACAATTTGCTATCCAATGCTGGAATAAATTCACTTATTCTTGCATCTGGATGATTAGTTTCTGCATATTGGTATTTGAGTGGAACAGGCCCGTTTTCCATCCAAAGGATTTCTACTTCCTCTTCACCTAAAACTTTCCAAAATTCTACTTTTACCCCTGCAGGAATAAAGGAGTAAGAATGTTTATCTAGTCGCCATTCACCAATTTGAATTTCACCAGCAAGAATAAAAATTTCCAAATCAGCTGTAAATATACCGGGTGGCGCTTCAAATTGGGATGGTAGCACTACTCTTGAAGTAGATGCACCATAGTCATGCCAAGTGAGCAATCGGCGTTTTCCTAGTAATACTTCCTCTGGCATTCCACGAATTCGCCATCCTTGTTCTTCTGGCACAGTATTTGTATTGAAAAATTGATGCTTGCGAGGCACATACTCTTTCGATATTGCCGTGCGCCTTCCCGATAGGTTCAAGCGTCCGCTACCATCTCCACCCCAATCTTCTTTTACAGGCGCTACACTTAAAAAATTATTAGTTTGGTCTTTTTCTGCAAAATTAAAATATCTATTCTCTTCACCCACAATTCCACATTCTCCTGTTTATATGCTTCTCCTGACGGAGTCAATTTTATATCGCTTACACTGAATTTTCTTCTAGAAAATCAATGACTACTCTTGATATTTCTTCAGGCATCTGGTTCATCATGCAGATGGTTCCACCTTCAATATCAATCATGTTGGCATGAGGAATTGCAGTTAAAATAAACTCCCTATTGTCTGCGTTTGCAAAACCTAATCTTTCTAATTGTTTTACGTCTTCTGTACCAGATAAGATTAGGGTTGGGGATTTAATTAGACGAAATCTTTCTTCCATTCTTTGACAGTAATCGATAACAGCCAAAGGTGCATACCAAGGATAGCCGAAACCTTTTAAATCGTCTAAAACCCAACGGTGATTTAACTCAGCAGAACCTATATAGCTTGCTCTGGCTGACCATCTTTGCATAAGATGGGAACCATCTGCTTTGATATTGAGATTTTCAAATTTATTGAGTAAAGCTGCTTTTCCCTCTTCGCTGAAGTTATCTATGTTGCATAATATAATTTTTTCAACTCGCTCAGAATAAGCTGCTGCCACTTCTGCTGCTATACAAGCACCTGTGTGGTTCCCAAGAATACTTGTGGTTTTGACTCCTAATTCGTCCAGTAGTAAAATAACAGTTTTTGCGTAATCCTCAATTGAATACATTCTTGGAGGTTTATCGGAATCTCCTAATCCCAATAAGTCCATAGCGATAACTAGCCGCTTCTGAGCAAAAATTGGTATCAACTCGCGAAATTCATCACCACTTCTGAAGTTTTGATGAAGTAAAAGAAGAGGTTTTCCCTCGCCACCAATACGGTAAAGAATCTGCCCATCTTCGGTGTCTAAAAAAGCTCGCTTGATTGGTTTATTCATAGCACCTTGATAAATTTAGGATTTAAGACATAAGACAGCTTAAAAGGAACACATTCCCAAGCTCTGCATGGAAATGAGGAATTACGCCAGCCTTCTTTTAATTTCCTCCGCCAAATCTTCCAGCGCAACTTCCACCTGCTCCCGTGTTCTCAAATCTTTGAGAGAAGCTTTTTGCGCTGCTGCTTCTTCAGAACCAATAATCACACAAAATGGAATTCCTTGTTTTTCAGCCAATTGAAATTGTTTGCTCAAAGGTCGCTGTTCAAAATTCGTGATAACATTAATTTTAGCCTGACGCAGTTTTTGCGACACATTCAAATAAACAGGCATCAAATCATTTTGCATATTGACTACCATAACTTGCGCTGGAGTAGCCGCGAAGGTACTGAGAATACCAGCTTTGATCAACCGACTCATTAAGCGAGTTAAGCCAATAGAAATGCCCACTCCTGGCATTTTCTCATCCAAAAACATCCCCACTAATTCTTCATACCGACCGCCAGAACAAATGCTGCCTAAAGCTTCATGTCCTATAAGGGTTGTTTCGTACACTGTGCCCGTATAATAATTCAGACCGCGAGCAATTGATAAGTCAATACAGAAACGATTTTGCGGAACTCCAAGATTGCGAACTCCAGAAATAACTGTTTCTAACTCCGTCACTCCCAGACTAAATTCTTCAGCTTCTGGTGTTGTTTGAGCTAGGTACTTGAGCTTATCTAGTACCTCATCTACATTGCCATTAATATGAACAAAGTCGATGATTTTTTGAGTTTGCTCTGCTAAAACACCTTCTTTTTCTAACTCCTGTTTTACCTTATTATCACCAACTTTTTCCAATGTATCAATAATTGCAATGCAAGATTTAATTTTGTCTTCTGGAATTCCTACGGACTTAAAGAAACCAGTGAGAATTTTACGATTGTTGATGCGAATCAGAAAATCACCAATATTAATTGCATCAAAGATTTCAGTGATAATAGCAGGCATCTGAGCATCATAAAGCAAACTCAGTTCACGACGACCAACGACATCGATATCACATTGACGAAACTGACGAAATCGACCATCTTTTGCTCTTTCTCCACGAAACACTACATCCATTTGGTAGCGAGCAAAAGGAAAAGTCAAATCATTGAGGTGACGAGCAATATACGCTGCTAAAGGAACTGTTTGGTCAAATTTTAAAGCTCTTGCTTCCGAACCTGTTTCACCCGCCTTATCCTTCTCTGCTTGCCGATTTGGTGGCAAGATAGGATTCAGACCATATATAATATTGTCGCCTTGATTGCCTTTAGCTTGCAAAACTTCCAAGCGTTCTACCGCAGGAGTTTCTATTGGTGTAAATCCATAGCTTTCAAAAACTCTCCGAATAGTGTCTAGCAAATATGATTCCAAGCGCTTTTCGCCCGGAAGGAATTCTGGAAACCCACTGGGGGTAGAGAAATTTATTTTGTCACTTTTTGCCATGCCTTTGCCTTACAAATTCTTAGTTAATCTGGGACTGACGAAAGAAAATAATAGGTAATAGTTCAAAATTTTATCAAGTACCAATAAGCATTTACCAATGACTCATAAAATTTCAAGATATTAAATAATTCAATTTTCTTCTTCCAGCGTTAATGCTCTGGAACGTCAGGTATTCACCAGCTCCTTATTCATCAGCTCCTAATGAGCGAGTAAAACCTCCATATTGAACAGTACGGTTATGAGGCATCCTTTCTCACTTCTCTTCTCTCAGTGCATAACTTGGTCTTGCTGACACCTAATAAGAATATAGAATCAAATTCCTCTAGCTTGACTGACTTTTAAGAAATCAGATAAGTTAACCTGTAAAACCTAACTTTTGCAGTATGTCAATTCAATAAAGAATACAGAGTATACAAGTAGTCAAATCAGGATTCATCTATGATAGTAGATTCCAAGATAGAAGAACAAGCACAACAAACAGCGCTCCAACCAGAGCAAAATCAAGAGTTCAACTGGAGAGATTGCTGGTATCCTGTTTGCTTTGTGCAAGATTTACCCAAAAACCGTCCCTATAGCTTTTCCTTATATGACGAACCGTTCGTTTTATTTAGGGACTTGGATGGGAAGCTTGTCTGTCTGGTGGATCGTTGTCCTCACCGTGCTGCTAAACTCTCGGATGGACAGATAATTGACGGAAAAATCGAGTGTTTATACCACGGCTGGCAATTTGGTAGTGAAGGTCAATGTCTGCACATTCCCCAGTTAGCAACAGATGCCAAAATTCCTGCAAATGCTTGCGTGCAATCCTTTAAGATTGTGGAACGCCAAGGTATCGTTTGGGTGTGGGCAGGAGTTCGTGAAACGGCGGCTGATGAGAATATTCCAACGGTAGAGGAGTTGAACAAGCCAGAATTTGTTTGCACAGACTATATACGTGACCTTCCTTACGATCAAAGCTATTTTATAGAGAACGTCATCGACCCAGCTCACGTTCACATCAGCCACGATGGCATACTAGGCAAGAAAGAATTTGCTCGACCGATACATATAGAAGTCTTAGAGAATTCCATTGCTGGGATTCGTTCTAGAAATCGGGGGATGGGAAAATTCGAGACTAGTTGCGGACAATTAGATTTTATTGCTCCCAACTTAGTTATCTACTCATTTAAGATTGAATTGCCAGGTAAGTCTATTGCTGCCGGAACTGCTTTGTATTCAATTCCTCTAAGTAAGGACAGATGCCGTATTCTACTCAGGAATTATGCTAACACTTCGAGCTTGTTTAATAAGCTCAAGCCTCAGTGGTTAGATCACATCCTGGTGCGAAACAAAATATTAGAAGGGGATTTGCAACTTGTTGTCGGACAAAAGGCACAAATTGAGCGGTTGGGACAAAGCTTGAAACAAGTGTACTTACCGCTTAAAACCTGTGACACCTTGGTTGTGGAGTATCGTAAGTGGTTGGACAAATTCGGCTCATCTTTACCTTACTATCAGGGCTACTCCACCTCTAAAAATGTCAGCAGCGAGGGGAATTGTTTAAACTCAACGCCGCTAGATAGGTTCTCACAACACACACAATTGTGTAGTTCTTGCTCTGGTGCGTATCAACTGACAAAGCGAGTCAAACAAACTTCTGTGGGAGTGGCGATCGCTCTTGCTGCTTTAGCAATATCTGCCGACGGGTGGATGCAAATATTGGCAGTTTCGGCTTCTCTTGGCGCAGTTGGTATAGCTGTTGCTGCCCAGAAACTCAAAACTCACTTTGAGCTTCCATACACTCGCCATTAAATGAATCATATAACAATGGTGCGTTACACTGCTTAACGCACCTGAAGCATAGAAGATTCATTTGACAAATTATCTGGGAGCGTTCAATTTCTTATCGCAGCCGTTCTTCTTGAATCAGGGTTCGCTTGAAGAGTTGATTGTTCTTAAACCAGTGCCAAGTGCGGGCGCGATGATTATTGCAAGGACTAATCACAATCATTTCATACAAGTACATATCCGGTACGGTCTTATAAGAGAACCACAAAATAACCGTTGCATCATCGACTTCCCAAGCTTTTCCGTCAATACGCTCCGTGTCAAACCACAGCGTTTTGTCTCGGTAAGTTCCCGGAAATTCATACTCCTCCTGTTTCCCATCAGACCACTTGTAACGATTAATTTGGTAGTAGGAGTGGGAACCGTCTTCTGGAAATTGACAGGTTAAGTGAGATTCATATTTATCAACGATTTTTCCCTCTGTATCAACTACTGTATACGTACCTACCCAATCTCCTTCGTGACGAGTCAGTACAGGCATTTCCTCTCGAATGGTAGACATAGCACAACTCCTTTGTTTTCGCACGTAGTCATTAATAAAGATTTTAAGCAACAAGTAGGCAACAAGATTTAAATGGAGATTGCTCTAACATCTTTTTAAATAACGTCCAGTGGGTGAACCTAGAACCTGTCCGTTATTATAGATAAGATTTCCACGTAAAAAGGTACTTTTCACCCGTCCCGTTAACTCCACTCCTTCAAAGGGTGTGTAACCTTGTTGTGACTCCGATTCAGCAGCAGGTACCACAAAGGTTTCATTTGGATCTACCAATACTAAATCAGCATCGTAGTCAATGGCAATATCCCCTTTTTGTAACAAACCAAAGCGCCGTGACGGATTCCACGATAGCAACTTAGCCATGTGGTTGTATGACATTCCCCGCTTACGACCTTCACTAAATACACCAGAAAGTAAATATTCTGTACCACCAAAACCAGACTTTGCCAACCAAATATTATTTGGGTCTTTAGCACTTCTTTTTTGTTCGGCAGAACAGCAAGCATGGTCACTCACTATCCAATCTACCTGATCGTTAAGTACTGCTTGCCATAAGTATTCCACATCGGCACGCGGACGAATAGGGGGGTTTACTTTTGCCCAAGTAGCGGTGGGGGTATCAACATCTAATAGCAAATGTCCGACGGTCACTTCTCGCCGAAAATTGATATGGGGAAAAGCAGTTTGCATAGTCAAAGCTGCTTCCATTGCCTTACGCGAACTCAGGTGCAACAAATTGATATTTGCACAGTTCGTCTCATGTGCTAAATAGGAAGCAATGCAAATTGCTAAACCTTCGGAATGAGGGGGACGCGCTGCACTGTAGGCGTGTAGTCCGCTAAGACTTGAATCATTTTCAACTATTTTGGTATAGGCGTTGAGAATTTCTGCAACTTCGCAGTGCAAACTTAAGCTAATAGTTTCTTGTGCTTCTGGATGTTCTTCCATCAAGCGACTTAGACGGCGCATGATAAATTCAAAATGGGCGAAGTCGTAGCGTTCCTCTTTATTAATCATCAAAAAGAGGTTTTGCTGGTCTGACAAACCATGTAACCCATAGCCGCCATAAAACATGAAGATTTTAAACGAAGATACACCATGTTCTTCAAACAGTAGAGGTATTTCGTCAATATGCTGGCTAGCTATAGGTGCGACGTGATACCCATAATCAACAAAAAAATGACCTGCGGATAACGCCAATACTTCTGGAAAAAAATCGCGGTAGGAACCGCTTTTGTTGAGATAATATTGTCCTGTACGGATGTAATTGAGACTAGTTGTTACTCCCCCCATTGCGGCTGCTTTAGTTTCAGTCACAGCATCTTTGTCGAGGGGTTGATAGATACCGATATGCATATGGGCATCCACAACCCCAGGAAAGCCCAGCAAGTTTTTGCCATCCAATACCTCTTTACCTTTGTCTGGGCTAATATTAGGAGCAATTTGAGCAAATTTTCCATCTTTAATTCCTAAATCAAGTAGTTCGACAACATCATGATGGGGACGAACTACCCGTACATTCTTGATAATTTTATCCAATATGGGAGCTTCAGACACAGTTGACCTCACACTAAAATGAGTACAGAACCCAAAAGTTTAAGAACATCAACACAGGTGATTTTATTCCATTCACCATTCAACCGTTGTAAGTAGATAGGTAGAAATAAACAGAACTATGTTAAGAAAGGTAAAAGCCTCTAAAACCCTTACCAATGACTAATGACTAATGACTGATGACTAATGACTAATGACTAATGACTAATGACTAATGACTAATGACTAATGACTTTTTTATTCAATCATCTTCAGGAGAAAAGATAATGGAAAGTTTTAATGAGTATCATCTAGACCCAAAGCAATTTCCTTTTCTTAACAGCTTTCAAGATAACTGGCAAGTGATTCGAAATGAGTTTACACACTTTATTAAGCACGCATCTGATGAAGAGTTAAAATTTACTTATGATGTTTTGGGACCTAAAAGTAAAACGATAAAAACCAAGGGCAATGCAAAATACAGTGCTTTTGGTATTTTATTTCAAGGTATCTTTATTGAAGAATATATTCAATTGCATCAAATACAATATCCTGAATATGAGCCAAATAATGCATCACAAAAAGCACTTGCATTAAGAGAAAAATATTTTCCAAATTTAGCTAAGGTGATAGAAAAAGTCAACTTAATCGATGATAATCTCATCAGAAATGTCTATTTTGGTACATTCCATCCAGGCTTGGATATCAAGCTGCACGTGAACTATAACCCTCATATGAATCGTGGTTATCTAGGATTAATCGTGCCACCAGGGGATATAGCTATGAAAATATGCCATGAGCAGCTTTATTGGCATGAAGGAATATTCATGGTTTTAGATCACAGCTATCCACACTGCCCGCATAATTACACCAATTATGACAGAACTGTCTTGGTTGTAGACTTTTTTAAAACAGATAAGCCTAGAGAGGAATTGATACGATTTGAAAAAGAGCAAGTCACACAACGTATGCAAGATAATCCTTACAGTTTAGGTGTTTTTGGAAAAAGTGATAAAGCTAAAGTAGAAGATTTTATCAAGTATGATTTAGCTCATCAGTTAGAGTGGGATAAAGCCTTAGAAGCTTAATCTCATCTCCACAATAGCTGGAGAAACTTATTGCATAGAAACTCCTTGGCTTTTCTTAAAAGTTATCCTATGCTTTTGAAGCAGTTTCACAAGTAGGAAAAACTTTTATTTACTATCAAACCACCAAGGATCAGCAATAGGGTTTGTTTTCACCAAAAAAGCTTTTTTCCGCATAAAACGCGTCAGCGCTGCAGATCCCATGCGTGATCCACCCATGCCAGAAAATTTGAAAGCATTTTTCTCTCCTTCATGTATAATCGCGGTGAGACCAGCATCGTTGATATTGATAGCACCTGCATCTATCTGACGTGCGACTTCCAATGCTTCTGATTCCGATTGAGCAAAAACCGCTGCACTCAATCCATAGATAGAATCGTTTGCCAAATTCACCGCTTCTTCAATTGTGGAAAAAGGCATCACTGGCATAATAGGACCAAATGTCTCTTCGGTCATGACCTTCATAGAATGGTTGACAGAAGTGAGAACTGTAGGACGACACCACCAACCTCCTCCATGATTCTCAACTTCACCGCCACAGTGAACAACTGCTCCCTGTTCCACTGCATCTAGCAGATGGTCACTGATAATTGTTGCTTGTCTTTCTGCAATAATAGGACCAATCTCTCCACTTTCTAATGTAGGATGAGCTAACTGAAGGTGTTGCGCTTTGGTTACCAGTTGTTCAACAAACTCTTCAAAAATAGATTCCGCAACGTAGATTCGCTCAATAGAAAGACACGACTGTCCCGTGTTGACGACAGAACCCCACAAAATAGCTGATGTTGCTAAGTCTAAATTAGCAGATGGTAGCACAATAGCCGGGTCTTTTCCTCCTAATTCTAAAAAAGCAGGAATAAAGCGTTTGGCTGCTGCTTCCGCCACTTTTCGACCTGTTGCCACACTCCCAGTAAAGCATACCAAATCTACATATTGGATAAGTTCAGATCCGGTTTCGCCAGCTCCCTCTATAAAAGTCAATACGTCACGTAATTTTGGAACAGCATTCAGTGATGCCAAAAGTGGTGCTATAAAGCGGGGAGTCAATTCACTGGGTTTAACTATCACAGCGCAACCAGCGAGTAATGCTGGAATTGTATCAATTGTTGAAAGCAGGAGAGGAAGATTCCACGGGCTAATTACCCCAACAAGAGGGTAAGGAACTGCTGTTTGTTGCAGTTGGATAAAAGAAATTGCTGTATCTTTGACAGATTCTCGCAACAATTCTGGTGCTAATTGACACCACCTGTCTATGCTAGAGAGAAATGAGTCAATTTCTAATACCGAGATTGATAATCTTCCGGTGTCATTGACCAAAGCTTCAGTGAGTTTATCCCGTCCAGACAAGATAGCTTGCTTCCACTTTTGCAGAACTTCGATTCTCCCTTCTAAACCAAGCTGCAACCAGCTTCTTTGCGCTCTCCGTAAACGATTGCACTGTTGTGCTATGAGCTTCGGTGGTAGTGGTATTATTACGTAATCAAATTTTCCTGTCCGGGGGTTACGAACTTCTATTGGTTTGGACATTGCTCAAATCACCCCCAATATAGCTTAGCACTCTGTTGTTTTTAGTCGTGTACAGATGAAGTCTTTGCAGTTTACCTCTGCATCCTGCATTGATTTTAGATATAGTATTGATTATAACCCACATTCCGCAGATGTAGTCTGAAATCACCTGAAGGGTCACCAATCCCGTTTCACCAAACCCGGAAAAACTGCGGTGCCTCATTACAAGTAACGGGTTTAGAGCCAACGTTGTTGGCGGAAAAATCGCCCCAATTGTCACGGGGTCTAACACGTAAGAAATGAGCGGAACCTTACTACAACGAATACTCGTGATGCCAACACAAATCAACAAAACAAAGGTTCCGCTCATTTCTAGGGGACAATGCGTCAACTGGTATACAAAAATCACAACTTTTCATGGGGCGATTTTTCCGGAGGAAGCTCCCAAGGGGAGCCGCTTCGCTAAGGCAGATTTTTCGTTGGTATTAGCCCAACCCCACAGAAAGATTGCTGACTCCTGAATCAGGACTTGCTGAATTCTTCTTCAATGCTTCTGCAACAGGCTTGTCGATTGAAGAAGTGCAACAACTACAACAGCAGATTACCAAATTTCCATAGACTAAAACTTGTGATCACAAGAGGTTCTATTGCATCGCTTCTACCACAGCTGAGGCGATATCGGACATCACCTTCTCACGCACTTCCAGAGGAGCTTTTGAACCTGCGATGAATACAGCGATCGCGAAGCGGGCGCTCTGCGCCATCGCAACACGCTTCCCGTCCGGCGAACTAGCTATTCCAACGTCATTTGTGGCGGTATTTCTTTCGAGAACATCCGCACCCGTACCAGTCTTGTGTGCAATTGACCAATTCTCAGGTAGTCCTGCTTTTAGACGCTTTTGTCCTGTTGGAGAATCAGTCATTATCTTTAGCAACAAAGCGGTAGAGTTCTCGGATAATAGCTGATTCGAGTTCAGCTTTGCCAAAAGGTCAACCATACCTTCAGGAGTTGCAGTATCTCGTGGATCGGTGAGATACTTTTGGAGAGCAGCTTTCTTCTCGCGATCTGGAATCTTCTGCACAGCTTCCGCCCATTTTTGTTCGTCAACTAATTCAGGTTGAAAGTTTTTCAGTCCCACACTCTCCGGCTGTAGCTGCTGCTCTAATCGATCAACGCGAATGTCGCGAATTTGCAGCTCGCGTAAGATAGCAGTGACTTTTTGAGGTCCACCAACCAGTCGTACCAAAGCATCAGCCGCAATATTATCACTAATTCCGACAGAGCGTTCTAGAAGGTCTCGGAGTGTGAACTGTGCTCTATCACCTTTAAATTCCTTGATGATAGGACTATTAGGAGCAAAATCCTGACGGGTAATAGTGACTAATTGCTTGAGCGAAATCTTGCGATCGTCTACTTGTTTTAAGACAGCGATCGCAGCGGGAAGCTTAAATACACTTTGCATAGGAAAACGCTGCTTACCATTGAGAAACCAGCTTTTACCGCTATTAAGGTCCAAAACCCCGATGCCAACTTTACCTTGAGCAGCTGAAACGTCGAGTTTTTTTAACCGCTCTTGAAGTAATGCAGTGTTGGATTGCGCTATTGTAAGCTCAGGGCTAACTCCCATCATTCCATCTGCAAGCGGTGAAGTTTGATGAATTTGTTGCTCAAGTTGCTGTGAGGATGACTCAGTCGTACTTGAAGACGAAAGGGTGAGAGATGGTTCTTGTGCTTTGAGTGGAAGTAACATAAACGAAAGCAGAATAACCACTCCAAAGGCAAGCCAAAAACGACGTACAAAGACTGAAAACATCTATATTCTAATTTCTAGGTGTATACTGTCAATTAATTCAGTATACTAGGGGTTTAATGTTCTCGAATCCACAATGCTAGTCCACCACCACGACCACGAGCTGTTATTGTTCTGTTCTTGATATGCAGTCGCAGCGAGTGAGAGTACGGTGACAAAATCAGGTGAGGCTTGTGATGTTAAATCGACTGTCATGAACGCACTCCAGATTTTGTAACTTAAGACTCTGGATAAATCATAACGTTAATATATTGTGATTTTCTGCCGTCGCTTTGGAAATCCTTCCTTCTAAAGCTTAAGAGATTACTGAAAAGGACATCGAATTTTTAGCATCAATCTTGACTATCGAATATTTTTATAGTACATTAGTACTGTAAATAAAAGTTTTCATGAATTTGTACTATTTTTTATACCTAAAATGTTTATGTTCAATTGATTATACTGAAAATTTTTTCTGAAAACATGAAAGGTAAATATTAATGCGATCGCTCTGTGCCATCATCTAAACGATAACAGAGTATACAAAAGATTTTTGCCATTAAATTATGCTCCTAGCCATCGCTAATTGCTATAGATAATCAGCAATTAGCGATTTTCTTTTTTGTATAAACAGTCATCTGGTGATGAGTCAAAGATAACCTTGAAACTAGCAACAAATTACCTCAAAACCCAAAGATTTATTACGTAAATAGTTCTTTTTACTAGCTCTTCATTTGTCGTTAACTATGGATTGATAAATTTTCTTAGTATAAAAGTTAAAAGGAAATAAGCAAGTGGCTTTCTCACGACGTAGGTTTTTGACGCTGGCTGGAGCAACTGCTGCTGGTGTGACGGCAATTTCTCCCCTAGAAGCTTTCTATGCTAGGATTGCTCATGGTAAAGGAGTCACGGGAGTTGGCTTTGGTCCACTCCAACCCAAGCTAGCTGTGAATCATGCGGAGCTCGCTAACACGGTGATAGGCGATCTGAGAAATGTTCCGCTTCTGGAGCTTCCACCTGGTTTCAATTACACTGCTATCTCAATCACTGGTCAGACCATGAGTGATGGTAATCCTGTGCCGGGTGACCATGATGGTATGGCTACTTTCCGTGGTCCAGGAAGAAGTATCATCCTAGTTCGCAACCACGAACTAGACGCGAATGAAGATAAGTTTGGTGATACTAGGGGAGTTATAGCACCTAGTGATAAAAAATATGACCAAATTAATTCAGGTGGTACAACTACTCTTGTCGTGGGACAAAATCGGGAGTTGCTGAAACACTTTGCTTCTTTGGCTGGTACAGTTCGCAACTGCGCTGGCGGTCCAACACCTTGGGGAAGCTGGATCAGTTGTGAAGAAACCTTCAGCACGAGTACTACAGGTGTAGCACATGGTTACAATTTTGAAGTTCCTGCTAGTTCCAAAATTGGTTTAGCCGATCCCATACCGTTAAAAGCAATGGGACGCTTCAGCCATGAAGCTATAGCAGTAGATCCAAAAACAGGCTACATCTACGAAACTGAGGATAGAGCGGATAGCTGTTTCTACCGTTTTGTACCTACAGTAGGTATAGTAAATGCGGCTGGACAATTAACCCAAGGCGGTACTCTCTATACTTTAGTTATAAAAGATAAGCCCACACTGAACACATCCAATAACTCTAACACTGGAGGCACTGAAGGGTTAGTTCCTGTCGGTCAGCCTTTACCCGTGGAGTGGGTTCGAATAGAAGATGTTGACCCTGTACAAGATACTGTTCGCAAAGAAGCTCAGGCTAAGGGTGCAGCTATCTTCTATCGAGGTGAAGGAGCTTGGTACGATAACAATCTTATTTATTTCATCTCCACTCAAGGAGGTCCGCCTGCGGTAGAGACTACGTACGGTAATGGTCAAGTGTGGGTTTATAATCCCAGAGAAGAAACAATTACATTATTTGTCGAGGCAGCACCTAGCGGAGAACTCCTTGATGAGCCTGACAACATTACTGTATCACCCTTTGGAGACCTCTTTCTTTGCGAAGACGGTGGTGGTGAGCAATTCGTTGTCGGGGTAAATCAAAAGGGTGAACTTTATCACTTTGCACGTAATGCCATTATCAGACCAGATAATGGCGAATCTGATGACAGCGAGTTTGCTGGTGCTTGCTTTTCTCCTGACGGTAACACGCTGTTTGTCAACACTCAAGGTGTTGGTATTACCTATTGTATTTGGGGACCGTGGCCGCGTCGATACAAAAAGTATAGCTAGATTTTGAGAAGGGATAAAGTATAATTTCTCAATCTCTATCCTTCATTCCTCATGCTTTTTAGTCAATAAGTTACACATTAAGAAACCTGGTTGCTTCAAGAAACTGGGTTTTTTCTCAGTATGAGACTCTTATGAGAATAAAGTTACAACTGTTGCCGATGCAATCAGCCCAGATTATAAAATTGCCGTAGGCGCTAATGACGGCGATGCCAAAGTTAGCAAATAGCACGAAGCAAAATTGAATCATGTCATGGGTGTCTTCGTGCTTCTACTTTGCCTGAGATGATACTCTTATTTGTCAGTGTTAGAATCCTGAGTTGCTGCTGGCTCAATTTCACAAACAACCTCATAAAAAGAAGTTGTAGGTGTCCTAGTAAACAAAGGTGTCATCTCTTTCAAAACGTTATCATAAGCCTCGCTGTGATTAGCTTCCATATCTCCCACATTTTCCCAAAAAATGACCGCGATACCTTTGTCACTTCCTGGTTCTTGCAGCAGGTATGCTCCTTTGAAACCTTGAGTATAAGTTGAGACAGCTTGCTCGTAAAGTCTTTTGGCTTCTTCAAACTTACCTGGTTTAAATTCTCCGATCGCAATGTAGGCAAATTGATGTTTCAAGAAGTCATGGAAATCTGACATTTTTTTCTGCTCCGTAAAACTTATCCAAAGTTGATCATCACAACTTCTTCGTTTACTTCTGGGGAGAGCTTTATAATACTTCAAAAGTATCATATTTTACGACTGCTCTTTGAGCACTGCACGATTGCCTTTCGGGCACCAGCAAAGCTGATCGCCCGAAAGGCGGCTCCTTTGGAGCATCGCCTTCTCAGTAGCCCAGACGTTACGCCTCAGAGCACCTGTCAGCAGGACTTACGGCTGCACTCCACGCATTAAAATCAGATAAAAATTTTTGCTGAGATTTTGAAAATTGATTTACTACGTATATGATATATTAATACTCAATATAATAAATTTTGTAAAGTTTTTCTGTAAATCCGCATTATCTTAGTGTTTCTCGACTCATGAAAAAGCTTGCAACACAGAATACTGGGATCACAAAGCAAGCATCATCTGGGGAATTTAATAGTTATGAAACGCTTACTGACAGCCTTGCTCGTAGTGATTAGCGCGATAGCCCCTTGGGCGGCTCCCCTTGGGAGCATCGCTGTGGCTCATCCCGCCTTAGCCAACGAAGAAAATGTTTCTCCTGCCATAACTAACTACGGTCGGGCTGATGCTCTTGTCACTCAACCAGCTACGATCACTAGTGGAACAGTCGATATCACAGACCGAACCAACAATCTCAAAAAAGTTTCTGACTCAATAGGGGGAGTAGGCGAGCCAGGATGCAAAAAGATTAACCCGCTTGATCTGATCAAATCTCCTGCCAATACTCTCAAACAATGTTTAGAGGAAACAAACAACCGGGCTGCTCAAATCAACCAGACTTCTCAACCTACTGAGACATTTGACTTTTTCAAGGTTCCAAAACTTGATTCCGGTATTGGCGTAACAGTAACTAAGTTTTAAACAAGAAGAGGGAGCTGTATGACTAACTCAGCAGAACAACCGGAAAATCGTTTAGAACGGATTGAAGCAGCATTAGACAGACAGGTTGTTGTGAATGCGGACTTAAGAACATCAGTTGAAACCTTAAGGAATTCAACTGAAGTCTTAAAGAATTCAACAACCGAACTCAGGGTAACCGCAGAAGCTTTGCTACAAGTTGCAACAATTCATCAGCAGAATTTTGAGCGATTGACGGCAGAACTTAATGCTGACCGAACTGAGTGGAGAGGTCAAATCGACCGCATTTGGGAATACCTGCAACGCCAGTCCGGTAACGGGAAGAGTCAGGAGTGACCAAAATAATTCAAAATTCAAAAATTGGTTAATTCTGGTCTCATACCCCTAAATTCAATCTCTCATCTCATAACATAAGCAGGAAAAACCCTTGCCTGCTTCGATTTAACATAGACACGCTGCTCCTCCTCAATATTGAGCTTATTGAACTGCTCACGACTGAGGAAAGCATTGACTGTTTCTCCAGACTTGAGAACCAACTCAACCCGAATTTCCCAACCTAGGTTAAGAATGCGGTATACCTTGGCAGGTGTAGCATCCTCTGTATGATCGGTTTGAATCAGAACGTCTTGAGGTCGCAAAAAGACTTGCTCGTTGGTTTGAGGATTCAAATCTCTACCTGGTAAAATACCGGCAGTCGTTGGAAGAACATTCACAGGACCAATAAAGCTCATGACAAAAGATGTTGCTGGGTGATCATAAATCTCCGCAGGGGTACCAACTTGCTCCACTCGACCATTATTCATCACCACAATCTGGTCTGCAACTTCCATTGCTTCTTCTTGATCATGGGTGACAAGTACAGTTGTCACATGAACCTCTTCATGCAGTTTTC
Organism: Iphinoe sp. HA4291-MV1; assembly: GCA_019359415.1. GTDB lineage: Bacteria > Cyanobacteriota > Cyanobacteriia > Cyanobacteriales > Nostocaceae > Brasilonema. Next base: position 82,468 of record JAHHHH010000017.1, read on the forward strand.
GTAACCCCGCCCTTAATTCCTTGCGGACTTTGGCATCTAACGCTCCAAAGGGTTCATCCAACAGCAAGATTCTCGGTTGAACCGCCAATGCTCTCGCTAGCGCCACCCGTTGACGTTGACCTCCAGAGAGTTGGGAGGGATAGCGATCGCCAAATCCCTGTAACTTAATTAAGTCCAGAAGTTCTTCAACTCGCGCCTGAACCCTATTTTTAGGAAACTTACGGATTTCCAATGGAAAGGCAATGTTCTGCCGCACGCTCAAGTGCTTAAACAGAGCGTAATGCTGAAACACAAAGCCTATTTGGCGTTCCTGCACTGACTTGTATGTCGCGTCTTCACCAATCAGCCAGACGTGACCTGTATCATGAGTTTCTAACCCCGCAATTATCCGCAACAAAGTTGATTTTCCAGATCCAGATGGTCCTAACAGTGCTACTAGAGAGCCTGTCGGAACTTCTAAATTGACGCTGTCAACTGCAAGGAAAGAGCCAAATTGTTTTGTTACATTCTCAACGACAATGCCCATAGTAATATCCTTCAAGAAACTGATATTGTTAAAAAGTACGGCTATTCAATCGAGATTTTGGACTTAGGACAACAATGTCTATTTCATCACGTTTTCAAAATCCTCCTGAACAAAACACCAAACACAGCTTTAAGGCTCGCTCATTCTTACCGCTGAAGCAGAATATTCTGTGGAAAATTGAAACAGGAGTTGTGCGGATTGTCACTTGGCATGAAGATGGTACGCTTGTTACTTTGGGAATCTGGGGACCTGGAGATATCGTAGGTCAAGGATTTTCTAAAATTGAACCATATCAGATTGAGTGTCTAACTAAAGTAGAAGTAACAATCTTGCCTTTGGAAGGCTGGTTCCCATTAACGGATGTTATGCTTGCCCACATTCAACAGGCAGAAGAACTGATGGTTATTCGTAGCTATAAAACAGTAGAAATCATGCTCATCAAACTCCTAGGTTGGTTAGCAAAAAAATTTGGTCGAGAGGTAAAAACTGGACATCTCATTGATTTACGCCTAACTCATCAAGATATTGCTGATATGCTTAATTCAACTCGCGTGACAATCACTCGTGTCCTCACTCAGTTAGAAGAACAGGGGCTGATTCATCGTCTCCCCCTGCATCGAATTGTCTTAAAAGAAGAAGAACTTTGGCACTATGAAATTTAGCTGTAGGAGTGTCAGCAAGACCAGTTATCTCCATCAGCGTTTGGCTTGCCTACAATTTTTAGATTTAAAGATTCCAAGTAAGCCAAACCACGCGCAATTTGTGGTAAACTTCCACGAATTTCCAAATCAAAGCGTCCCTCTCCATTATTAGTATGTTTTCCTAGCATTGCCCCCGTAATATTAACGACTAAGCCATGAATGGCAATCAGTCGAGAAATCACTGGTTCGCTGCTGTAGTGCCTTGGAATGTACAGACGTAGGCGAATCTTTGTGGTATTACTACTTTTAAAGGTTGGTGCAATCATAGTTATTAACAATTCGTAATTGATAGCTTTTAGTTCATCATTACAAATTACGAATAAGTCATCACCAACTCCCGGTGTCGATGTCGTCGTGCCATATTTCTAGATTCAAGTCATTGATGTAGGTCAGCGCACTATCAATTTGTGCAGAAGTTCCTTGTAAATCTAGGTCAAACCAACCATCTCCAACACCATTAGAACCCAACATAGCAGCAGTGATATTTACAGTTAAACCGTAGTCTGACACTAAGTGAGAAATGACAGGTTCCTGGTGATAGTCTTGTGGAATCCTAAGCCGAATTCGTTTGTGGGTGAGTTGATTGTCTGAAACCATAGCTGAATTTACCACTTTACTAGCTATCTGCTTTAACAGTTATCAGTTATCAATGGGCAATGGGCAATGGGCAATGGGCAATGGGCAATGGGAATTGGGAATTGGGAATTGGGAATTGGGAATTGGGAATTGGATTCTTAATGCCGTACCTTATGAATTTTGAATTGTTAAGACTCCTCTTCTTCCTCTTCTCCCCTGCTCCTGAAGCTCCTGAAACTCCTCTTCTCCTCTGCTCCTGAAGCTCCCCTGCTCACTGTTTACTGTTCACTGTTCACTGTTCACTGTTCATTGCTTTAATGTTTTATGTTTGCTTTCACACCTGTTTTCCGTTCCAAAATCTCCTTCAACACCAAAGTCACGACTGCTAGCAGCGTTAACAGAACAGCAACTGAGAAGGCGGCTTCAGTTTGATACTGTTTGTAAGCGTCTTCCACATATAATGGTAAGCTTTGAGTTTTCCGGGCAATGTTTCCAGAGACAACTGCGATCGCACCAAATTCACCCATTGATCTGGCATTGGTCAAAATTAAGCCGTAGAGTAACCCCCAACGGATACTGGGTAAAGTCACGCGCCAGAATATCTGTCGTTCATTCGCGCCCAGTGTTTTCCCAGCTTCTTCTTGTTCGGTGCCTAATTCCTCAAGAACGGGGATAACTTCGCGGGCAATAAAGGGCATACTGACAAATGCTGTCGCCAACACCATACCCGGAAAAGCGAAGATGATTTTGATATCAAGCGCCTCTAACCAAGGACCAAACCAGCCATTGCGCCCATAGAGTAGAACAATCATCAACCCCGCAACCACAGGCGAGATAGAAAACGGCAAGTCAATAATACTCAGCAATAAAGCACGACCAGGGAAATGATTGCGGGCGATCGCTAAAGCTGCACATAAGCCAAATACCATATTTATTGGTACGGTAATAATGGCTAATATCAGTGTTAACCAAGCAGCATGAGTAAATTCTGGCTGTGTCAGATTAGACAAAAACGCACCAATTCCTTTACTGAAAGCTTGGACAAAGACATTGAGCGTAGGAAGATACAGCACTAAAGTGAGATACAACACTGCTATCCCTATGAGAATGGTTGGAACCCAACTCTTAGGCTTAACTTGCTTTTGATTGCCTTGCTGTGCTGCTGTTGAATGAAAATGTGGTTGTGGAAAATCATCACTTTGCGTCATATCTTCTTCCCCAAGCTTGTAACATATTGATTCCCAGCAGTATCGCCAGAGAAATTACTAGTAGCACTATGCCAATGACAGTAGCACCGGAATAGTCATACTGTTCCAATCTTTGGAAAATGAGCACAGGTGCGATCAAATCATTGAAAGGAGTATTGGAAGCGATAATTACAGTCGAGCCATACTCCCCAACTGCACGTGCAAAACCTAAAGCAACACCAGTCAAAATAGAGGGAAACAATGGCGGTAAAATCACTTTGCTGAAGGTTTGCCATTGAGACGCACCTAGGCTCCAAGCTGCTTCTTCCATTTCCTTTTCCATTTCCAGAAGGACTGGTTGCACCGTCCGCACAACAAAAGGTAACGAGATGAAAATCATTGCCACCCCTACGCCCAAACGGGTGAAAGACACCTTAATACCAAATGGTGCCAAGAGTGAGCCAATCCAACCATTATCGCTGTAAACTGTTGCTAGGGTTAATCCTGCTACCGCAGTTGGTAACGAAAATGGTAGATCTATGGTGGCATCAAGCACCTTTTTCAAGGGAAATTGATAGCGGACAAAAACCCAAGCAATCAGAGTTCCAAAGACACCATTGATGAGGGAAGCCCCCAGTGCTGTCACAAAAGTCACTTCGTAAGTGGCTAATGCGATCGCACTAGTAGCGATTTCCCAAAACCGAGCAGGAGGTTCTGTTGCTGCCTTTAGGAACATAGCAAGTATTGGGACAAACAACATTACGGTCAGGTATGCGAACGTAATTCGCCATGTCCAGGGAACCTTAGCCAAATGAAGCAGGAATCTCTTCCAACCTGGAGGTTTTCGACGAAAGAGTTCTTTGTGAGAAGGTGATAGAGGTGAAGATATACTCATAGATACCGAGTCAGGAAGTCAGGGAAGTGGGGAGAAATTGCTAATGACTAATGACTAATGACTAATGACCAATGACTAATGACCAATGACTAATGACCATTTATTTTTTTGCTTGAATTTGGTCAAAAACAGCACCATCTTCAAAGAATTTCTTTTGGATAGAATTCCATCCACCGTAGTCTTGAACTGTACCTAGATTTTTGACTTTGGGATATTTGCTTGCAAGTTCTTTCGTCTGTGGTGTCTCTTCTGTTGGTCGAAATCCGACTTTGGCAAATTCCTGCTGTGCTTCGGGAGTATACAGGTATTTGACAAAAGCTTCAGCGACTTCTCGGGTACCGTGTTTATCGACGTTCTTGTCTACAATTGCAATTGGATTGTCGATGGAGATGTTCACATCAGGAATGACGTAATCTAATTTCTCGCCCTTCTGTTGTGCTAGAACGATTTCGTTTTCGTAGTTGATCAGTGCATCTCCTTGACCTCGCTTAGCAAAGATATCAGTTGCTTCACGAGCATCTTTTGTCAAGACAGGGACATTTTTGTAAACTTTGGTCACAAAGTCTAGCGCTTTTTGTTCTCCTCCACCAGTTTTAATGACTGAATTCCAAAGCGCTAGGAAATTCCAGCGAGCGATCCCAGAAGTTTTGGGGTCAGCGGTAATGAGTTTGACATCGTCTTTTGCCAAATCTGCCCAAGTTTTGATGCCTTTTGGATTACCTGAACGAGTGATTAATGCAGCAACAGATTTTGAGACAACGCCATTATTGGGGAATTCTTTCTCCCATCCTGGCGAAATCAATTTAGCCTTCTCAATCTTTGAGACGTCTAAGCCAAGTGCTAAGTGAACAATATCTGCTTCCAAACCATCAATCACAGCACGGGTTTGAGAACCAGATCCCCCGTAACTCTGCTCAAAGGAGATATTCTGGTTATGTTTTTTCTTCCACTGTTCCACAAATTTTGGAATAATAGCGTCATGAGCTGCTTTAGTGACAGCAAAGGAAACAAGAGTTAATCTCACATCCTGCTTGTTGGCAGCTACAGGGCTTGCAGCAGAACCACCTGCATCACTGCTACTAGAAGAATTACTTGCACCGTTACCAGAGCAAGCAGCGATCGCTATACTCAAGCTGACTCCTACCAAGAAGAGTGATAGAAAGCCTTTTATAGAATTCAGCCTAAATTTCTTAGCAATTTTGATGAATGTTTGCCCTGATTCCAAGATACGCTGCCAAAAACTCATGTTATTTTTCCCTGACCTTTTACGGCATATTGGTAAGTTAACCGTATTTATAGGTTCTTGTCAGAGATATTACATAGAAATCACTAAAAATGCAAGAGAAAACCTTCACTTTCTTGATAGAAAAAGTGAAAATTTTTGTGTGCTATTGCTGGAAAAACCAGTTAGGCAAACTGATGTGGCAAGCCATCTTGAAAAACTAGCAGTTCTCCAGGTAGGATTTGCGTCCAGATTTCGTTGTCAGTCAGAGGAGTGGTGGCGATAACAGCAACGCGATCGCTCGGAGTGGTTAATTCACTAAAATCAACAGTTACATCTTGGTCAATTAAATGAGCCGCCGCAAAGGGCGCTTGACGTACGATGTAGCTGAGTTTTGTTGAGCAGTGGGCAAAGAAGTGTTCTCCATCCGAGAGCAAGTAGTTAAAATTACCCTTTTTTGCTATAATTTGGGTAATTTCATTGAGAACCAAGTAAAGTTTCTCCAAAGGAGGCTTATTTTGAGGGAAACATTCTCGAAATCTATCTAGTATAAGACAAAAAGCTTTTTCACTGTCAGTATTACCTACAGGTTGATAAAACTTCATGTTCTCGGCATGAAGCGATCGCAAATCTCCATTATGGGCAAATACCCAGTACCTTCCCCACAGTTCACGACGGAAGGGATGGCAATTTTCTAAAACCACTTCACCTTGAGTGGCTTTGCGGATATGAGCAATCACATGAGTCGAGTGGATGGGATAATGTCGTACTAAATCCGCTATGGGAGAAAAAATAGAGGGTTTAGCATCTAAAAAAATTCGACAACCTTTCCCTTCAAAGAAAGCAATACCCCAACCATCGCGATGATCGTCAGTTTTTCCTCCCCGCGTTGAAAAGCCTTCAAAAGAAAAGCAAATATCAGTTGGTACATTGCAATTCATTCCCAGCAGTTGGCACATCGATGTTGAAACTCTGAATTTTAGACTAGTGGCTGGGATCAAGATAATCCAGAATTGCTCAATTGATCTGGTACGAATGTTTCATTCTACAAAAATTCACTATTCAGTTCCGTAGGAGGTCTAATGAGTTCCTTTCGCGAGTAATAGTTAGCACAGACACTTGATTTTTTCATCAGCCTATGGAATTGTATTAAATCAATAAGACACATTTTTCCATCAAATAACCGTACTTTAAGTTCTGAAGGAATTCTCAATTATGAATCTATTCAAAGCTTGGCAAAAGTCTTCAAAGCGCGTCCGTACTCTGCTCATTGCTACAGGTTTAAGCGTCGGTGCGATCGCCGTCGTGCCTGTTTACGCAGGAATGACCTTACAAAACCCTCCTTCTCGCAGCAAATCTGAACTCATAACTCAGAAACCTAAAACACTTGAATTAACTCTGGTTTCCTACGCTGTGACTAAAGAGGCTTACTCAAAAATTATTCCTCTATTTGTCCAAAAATGGAAGAAAGAGCGTAAGCAAGATATAACTTTTCGGGAAAGTTACGGCGGTTCTGGTTCCCAAGCACGAGCTGTCATTGATGGTTTGGAAGCAGATGTCGTGGCACTGGCGCTAGGACTGGATACAAACCAAATCCAGAAAGCAGGGTTAATCAGTCCTGGTTGGGAAAAAGAGGCTCCTAACAATGCGATCGTTACCCGTTCGGTGGTTGCGCTGGTGACTCGTCCAGGTAATCCTAAACAAATTCGCGACTGGGCTGACTTGGTTAAACCAGGAGTTAGCGTCATAACTGCCAATCCCAAGACTTCTGGTGGTGCACGTTGGAACTTTTTGGGGCTGTGGGGTTCAGTGACGCAATCAGGAGGGAATGAAGCAAAAGCCCGCGAATATGTCTCCAAGGTTTACAAAAATACCCCTGTATTGCCAAAGGATGCGAGGGAAGCCAGTGATACTTTCTATAAGCGAAATCAGGGAGACGTGCTGTTGAACTATGAGAATGAGGAGATCCTGGCTAAACAAAAAGGTGAATCTAAAAATCCCGTAGTGATTCCTCAAGTCAACATTTCTATTGATAACCCGGTTGCTGTAGTAGACAAGGTGGTGGATAAACGTGGTACTCGACAAGTAGCGGAGGCTTTTGTCAAGTTCCTCTACACGCCAGAAGCACAGCGAGAATTTGCCAAGGTTGGGTTTCGTCCCGTTGATAAGACAGTAGCTAACGAAACACAGAAGCAATTTCCTAAGATTGGCAAACTCTACACCGTTGGAAATTTCGGTGGTTGGGACGCAGTTCAGAAGAAGTTCTTTGCAGATGGAGCTCTTTTCGACCAGATTCAGGGAGGAAAGTTCTAAAAAACAATACGGTTCAGTTAACCGTAGCTGTAGGCATAAGAGCTGTGAGCTTGTCTGAACCGTATTGCTTTAAAAAAGTCTTCATTGAGTGAGGGTGTCAGAGAAAATAATTCACATACACCTGTTTGATTCTTTTCTCACACCTTCTTAACTAACTAATCAATCGGTGCGTTGGGAATTTGTGCGTCAATTTGCGCTTGGGACAAATTAGGAACTGCGGGGTTTAACTCGCCTGCTTGGAAAATACCAGCAGGAGGAGCATTCAATTCGATTTCGCCAGTCAATGGATTGGTTCTAGCGATTAACTTAGTTCCATCAACTATCTTGACAAATAGAGGCTGCTGTGGTTGTTCTTGATTTTCTCCAACTTGCTCTTGATTTTCTCCAACAGGAACGCTTATACCAGCAACGTTCACACCACTCGGCAGGTAAAGACCATCACAGTCCCAATCATCGTCCGTTTTTTGACCATTTCCTAAGTAAAAGAGGGTGTTGGCAGAAGAGCCATGTTTACTGGGCTTGTGAGCGTAAACAGCTAGCGTCTTCCCAGTTTCATTGCGACAGACACCCCAATCCTCTGTGCTTTCCATGACATATTTTTGGAACTGCAAATCAGAAATTCTCTTTTGAAGTTCCTCCGCAGTATTATAACCAGCCGCTGACGGGTCACTCCTCCCTTGCAAGAGTTGACCCAGCTGTTGAGTGATCTGGGTATACTCAGGACTCTTTTCGGCGATCGGGTCTGCAAATGAAGGCTGAGCAATAACTAGATTGACTAGCAAGAAAAGGAATACCAAAATTACCTTGAATATTTTCACGATTTTTCTCCTTTTGTACAAGAAAGAGTCTTTTCCACTAAGAACTATATTATTTTGCTGGAAAAGTTTTTTGATAATTTCGCTGGTTCAGTATACTATATCCAACCATCTTTAATTCCATCAAATACTCTTGGGCAATGGGCAATGGGCAATGGGGAAGGTGGGGTCCCCACGGAGTGGGGATTAGGGGCGAAGGGGAGGAGGTATTTTCATAGCAAGGTTTGTGAGATTTTCTCATGATTAGCTGACTTGTTTGTCGCGCTCGTTGTGTGAGTTATCAACTCATTTCTCGATTTTCACTTTAGGGAACTTTACAGGTAGAAGCAAACGTTATTTATTTTCAAATCAATAAATATAAGTGATGAAGGTATATCTCAGACTTTCACAAGCACGTGACCATTCACCGAATATCTTAGGAAGAAAGCATCTTGAAAAAATCCACCCTTAAGAACCCCTGCTAGCTAGGAAAGGTTCCAAAAACATTACAGAGAATAAAAAATATTTGAAATAACTCCTAATTCATAAGTCTCAACTCTTGCTGCAAACGATACAAAATCGTATTCGGTTCTACCTCAGAGAGTATTTCTTGAATGACTGTGCTTGCTCCCAGTTGTCCCCAAGAACAGCCTTTTTCTAGATAAATCTGCGCTGCTTTTCCCACGGTATATGCTCCGTAGCCTGCGATACCAGCTTGCGTGATTGCAGTTCCAGCATATGCAGTGACATTTATTGGGTTTTCTCCAGAAGCGATCGCAGCAGTACTCTTACCCAAACCTAACAGCAAACTGCTGCCTAGTTCTCCCAACAGTAAGCCACCAGAACTCAAGAAAATCGTTTTTAAAATATTTCCTGCTTGGTAGCCAGTCATTGGTAAACCGTACAGGCGTGCTAGCGAGCGAATTAAGGCTAAATCGGCAACTGTTCCGCCTATGATATCTAACAAAGCGATGGGATTGAGTGCCACTGCCAAAGCTTTGTATTTGGTAAATTGCCAAATGAGGTCTTCTGCTTGTTTTTGGCGTAAGTCAAGAGTTTTTTGAGCGATCGCCTCCTGTGCATCCCGTGCTTGGATGAGTGCGTTTAAAGCGAGGAGCGATCGCCCTTCACGATTGAGAATTTTAAGAATTGTTTCTTTGAGCTCGTCTATTTGTGGCGGTGGTGTCTCCCATTCATGTGCGACACGACCATCAGACCATTCAACGCGCACTTCCATTGGTGCAGGTTCCGCCGCCACCATAACAATTTCATCAGGTTTTAAGGGTTTTCCTTGGGGATTTCCTGCGCCCAACTGTTGTAAATTGTTGTAAATTGCTGTTTTGTCTGTATCTGGGTAAAGATCTATCTTGTTGAACACCAAAATGAGAGGTTTTTGTTCTTGACGCAATTCACATAGCATTCGATACTCAGTACGAGTAATATCACCAGACACGACAAATAGAATTAAATCTGCCTGACGCACAACTTCTCGAGCCATTTGTGCCCGATACTCACCCTCAATTTCATCTAAACCTGGTGTATCAATTAACTCTACCTGCACCTTACCGCCAGGATTCCAGCGTATAGAACGAGGGTACTGAGTCACACCATTAAGGGGACCAGTTTGTAGCATCTTTTGTCCTAGTAAAGCATTCAACACCGCTGACTTTCCGCGACTCACCAAACCAAAAGCAGCGATACGAATCACGTTATAGTCTAGTTTGTTGAGTGTTGAGGTTAAAATCTCCAATTCTGGTTTGACCAAACCTGCTAATTGTGAGTTTGATGACGGCTGTCCTGGTTTGCGAAGATTTCCATACCAAGACAGTGCAAGGCTTAGACTAGCACGCGCACGATTTAAGTGAGTTTCTTGCAGGTTTTTTGACACTGAGTTAGGTTGAGTCAAGGCTATACCAATTTTAGATTTTAAATTTTGGATTGGAAAAATAATTGGACTTTGGACAAAAAGAAGCTGGTTCGCTAACATCATGACTTTGTTGGCGAAACGTTTCTTAACATTAGGAATGTTACAAAAAACCTATGAAGACAGCACATGTTGGGTTTCTCTTCGTTCAACTCAACCTACGAAAAAATCAAGGTTTCAAGAATTCGCCAACAGAATCGTATTTTACGCGAACTATTTTTTTTGTCCAAAGTCCAATATGTTAAATATTAACCAACTAACCAGTCTGTCGATTGCAACAATTGGGGACTCTCAAAGATGCAACAAGCAAAGAACATTATCATCGTAGGTGGTGGAATTGGCGGTGCTGCAACCGCACTTGCTCTCTATAAGGCTGGTTTTGAAGCAGTTGTTTATGAACAAGCACAAGAGTTACTAGAGGTAGGGGCTGGGATTGCACTTTGGGCGAATGCCACACACATCCTGAAAAATTTGGGCTTGTTGGAGGACGCGATCAGTGTTGGCTGTCTAACAACAAACTACCAATTCAATTCGCAAAGCGGCAAGGAGTTGGTAAATATACCCGTTGATGGCTTTGAGTTGCCCGCTGTTGGTATCCACAGGGCGGAATTGCATCAGCTATTGTGGCGTAATGTATCCAGTGAAAAATTTGTTTTAGGGCAAACCTTCGAGCGATTTGAGCAGGAAGGAAAGAAAATTTGTGCTCACTTCACCTCCGGCTTAACTGTCATAGGGGATGCTTTAATCGGGGCTGATGGTCTGCGTTCACGAGTACGAGCCGTTCTCAAGGGTAATCAACCACCGATCTATCGCAACTTTAAGACTTGGCGTGGTCTAACAGACTACGTTCCTAGCGGATATCGTCCTGGCTACATTCAGGAGTTTTTAGGGTGTGGCAAAGGCTTCGGTTTCATGATGCTGGGCAAGGGGCGGATGTATTGGTACGCAGCAGCAATTGCAACAGAGGCACAGAAGGATGCCCAACTTGGTCGTGGAAAAGAGCTTGAAATTATGTTTCAAGATTGGTTTGCGTCGATTCCTGAGTTGATTAGAGCGACTGATGAGGCTGATATTCTAACGACAGATTTGTACGATCGTGCTCCGACTCAACCTTGGAGCAAGCAGAATATCACACTGCTGGGTGATGCTGCACATCCAATGCTCCCAACTATGGGACAGGGAGCATGTACAGCATTAGAGGATGCCTTCGTGGTTGCTAAGTGCCTTAAAGATCAACCAGACCCGATAGCCGCGTTCCAAGAGTATGAATTTTTGCGGTTTCCTCGCACGAAGTTGATCGTGGAGCAGTCCTTGCGGTCAGGAAAAATGGGTGAATTGAATAATCCTTTTGCTGTGGCACTACGGAACACATTTATGAAGCTCATGCGAACACCCATCAGCAATAGCTTCATGTCACTCCAAGCTTACAGAGCTTGACAGGTCAAAGCGTTTGCTATGGCGGTCATACCATTCGGCGGGAGCCAATGACTTCAGCCAGGTGGGTGCTATTTCTGCCACAGCATTTAAAGCATACCGCAGGGTTTCTCCCAGATGTTCCAGTCTGGTTAACTCTCTGACCACCGCTAGTATATGAGTTGAGTCGGTACGCTGTTTTCCCCTTGCTGACAGCAGTTTCAGTTCCTGAAATCTCAACAGCATCAAGTCTTGTATTTGCTGCTCGACACCACCTGAGATCAATTGATCGCGGAATTCGCTATGTTAAGAAACATTTCGCCAACAAAGTCATGATGTTAGCGAACCAGCTTCTTTTTGTCCAAAGTCCAAAAATAAAGCAAACAGCCCACTAAATATATTTTCATCTACCCCAAGGTCGGATGATAAGATTGACCCCTACTGCCCAGCTAATAGAAGCCATCCAACCAGCCAAAATGTCACTGGGATAATGCACTCCCAAATAAAGCCGTGTCCAGCCGATAACTAACACAAAAATGACCCCAGCAATTAAAATCAACCAGCGCCACCGGCTGCCCCAAGTTAAAATGACTAAAACTGCCACTAGCGTCATGCTCGACATTGCATGACCGCTAGGAAATCCGTAGTCAAATTCTGGTGCAGGTGAGTCCCATAAGTGGGGACGCACGCGATGCAGCAAGACCTTCGCTGTCCGGTTGATGATGATGCTACCTAACAAGGTTACAATCATGTAAGCTAGCGATCGCCACCGTCGGCGTCTAAATAGCACTAGTGCAGTGACAGTAGCAATCGGAAACACACCCCAAAACACACCCAATTTAGTCAAAGTTGCTGCTACAACGTTCAGTTGAGGATTGGCTGTCCTGTGAATTGCCAACAGTAGGGGTACATCCCATGAGAAGCCACCTTCATTTTCCCAAATCTCCTCTGCCAGTTCCCCGAAAACTTGCAGAGGTAAATAAACTCCAACCAATAGTAACAGCAGCAAACGCCAATGAGCAATCAGCAGTTGTTGGAAAAATCTGAAAAAGGATTGGAAAAGCCTGTAGAGTTGTGCGTTAAACATTTACCTACCCAAACCATCTTTGCGGGGTCACTCAACCAAAATGGTAAAAGTTCATGTTAAGCATCAAACTCTTTATGATCGGGTGCTCCCTTATCTAGTTAGTGTAGTTAGTGTCAAATATTTTAAACAATTTGTTGTCTTGAAATTAAGAATGATATGATGTCCGCTAAATTACTCACAATATGTCCGCCGCAAGTGAAACGTTCGCCGAACGCGAGTGCGTCTGGTGACAGGAGAAGGGTAGCAATCGCAGCGGGTTTGGGATTGCTTCGCTACCCTGCGAGAACGCTTTCAGCGAACGGTCGCAATGACGGTTATTTCATCGGATATGATATGACTTGTTTATTCTCGGCTTGATAACACGTGTGCAGACACCATAATGTTGAGTAGCTTGGGACATATTCAATTGCAGTAAGCTTTCATTTCCTGGTTTAATCGTGTGTTGTGGCTTAACTGGAACCACTCCTAAAGCGCGGATGATTTCTGCTGCAACTGCCTTAGCCAGTAACGGTGGTACCGAGTTTCCTACTTGTCGAAAGCCATGCCACTTTGTCACATGAAATCGAAACCAGTCGGGGTAAGAATGCAACCGCGCTGCTTCCCGAACGGTAATACATCGTGGACTTGAGGGATGAATTGGTCGGGGAGAGGTAAAAGCACCCCGATTACTATCTGTTCCTGCTCGTAAGGTGTTACAAATACCATCTTTGTCAAGTTTATGAAAGCGACTAATAGGCTCAGTTGCACCAGGTAAAGTCTGTTGAAATCTTGTTATAGATTCGAAACTGTGCTGAGTACGGATGCTTGAGGTCAGAATTCTAGAATCAAACAGGCGTTCATAGGAGTAGTCGTCCTTACTAAAAAAAAGTCCCCGCATCTTGCTACTATATTTACTGGGTTTGCTGTAGTCTGTGATCGCCCTTTGGGCGGCTCCCTCTGGGAGCATCGCGCTATCTCTGTCAAGCAATTCTGAGATACATTCTACTTCCGGAAGGTCACCAATAGCATCCCAAACCGTAGGACAATCTGGTAAATCAGCATGTAATATAAGATATTTTGATTTCTTGGGTTTTGCTGGCTGAGTCTGTGGTTGGGGATATTTAGGTAAAGGCAAACCTTTGCGACATCCCAGGAGAAATAACCTAGCTCTATCCTGAGGGACTCCGTAATTCGCAGCATTAAGAACCTTGTAATCCTCTTCTACTTCATAACCGGATGTTTTAAACTCCTCGATAATTTCTAAAAGAAATTTCTGATGTTTACCAACTGCGAGTCCCGGTACATTCTCAAACACAAAGTATTTTGGTTTTAGCTCTAAAACTAGCCGCAAAAAATGAAACACCAAAACATTGCGAGGGTCATCTAAGGCGCGTTTGCCAATCATTGAGAATCCTTGGCAAGGAGAACCACCAAATACAACATCAATTTCTTGGTTGCCAATGGTAGAACGATTTCTGATGTCTTCGCCTATTGTCTTTTCGATACTCTGACACAAAATAGACCAAAACGGGAAATTGAACTCGTGAGTAGCACAATGGATAGAGTCTAACTCCACAGCAGCAAGCACATCAAACCCAGCTTGTTCAAAGCCAAGAGTCATTCCACCAGCACCCGCAAACAAATCAACACCGATTGGTCTTTGTTGGTTATCCATTCAATGCTCTCAAACTTGCCGCTGCTGGTAATTTGCTCAATTGTTATTGGTCTAGTCTATCAAAGTTTAAATCATAAGCAAAAATAATTTACAGCGCTTTTCAAGTAAATAAACCACAGGGTAGGGGCACCTCTTGCCCATTGGTGTCAACTTAAGACGAAATTCTTTTCATTACGTTACGTTATGCCTTATTCTACTCGCCCACAATTGTCGCATAACCCCTTTGCCCCTATCCCCAGAGGCAGGGCGAATTCAGTGTCTAGAAATAAAAATAAAGAGAGCAAAGAATACCCTAAACTCAACAAATAGACCCTTAGTTTTCATACTCAAGAATTAAACTGGACTTTAGACTAAAAGAGAGCGATCGGTAAATAATGGGACTGCAAAAAATAAAGGGATACCTATAAGAACAAGCACCCCAGTAACGGAAGATGAAAGAAGCACTACTAACCTTCATCTGCCGTTATGGATGTTTTTGCACAATTGAGGGAATTCCGTCAAGCAGCATACGAGTGTTTATGTCGGGCAAAGGATGCAACATTTGAACTAATGGATGCAATATTACTGACACGCAATGCCTACAGCTTAGGGGATTTATCAATGTGTCCAGTGTTCCGTCGTCAATGGTCAAGTATCTATGTTAGCGAAGCGGGGCGCTCTTAGCGCACGGCAATACAGGATACTAGGCCAAAGCGCAACAAATTGATGAGGCTATACAGCGAAAAAATACCCAATCTTGGACGTATAATTTTGGCAGGAGACCATACAGTATGGTCAAGACCGGATGCACCCACGCTCAAGGAAAGAACTTACGAGCATTATACCGGTGGAGGCAGAGGGGGTCGTCCTGTGACTCTGGGATACGGATACAGTACCATCGCTTGGATACCGGAAACTGAAGGTAGTTGGGCATTACCACTTAGACATGAACGAATTACAAGTTGGGAAAATCCGATAGATAAAGCGACTTGGCAGCTAAGGCACTTAAGCGTAAATAAATCACCAGCCTTATTAAAACGAACCACCGACTGCACCCACGATCAACCACGAAGGCTGGTGATTTATTTTTATGGATCTCCCTAAAGCAAGTATGTCAGCATTTACCATCACGACCAATCACATTATGGGACAACGAATACGGATGTGCGCCATTTGTAATCAAAACTGCGGACATTAACGCCGATAAACTGATGCGGCTACGTTCCAACTTGTGTTTATGGGCAGAACCACCAGCATACTCAGGACGCGGGAAACCACGAGTACACGGAGACAAGTTTAAACTCAACGATGCCAGTACCTGGTCTAACCCAGAACAAACCATTGAACAACAAGATGCCAAACTGGGTAGAGTTAGAATTCGGCTTTGGACAAGAAAGCATTTTCGTCTTTCTCCACAGCATCCTATGTCCATTATACTGGTTGAAAGACTGCAAGAAGACGGCTCCCCACGAGTTAACAAACCGATGTGGTTGGCATTTGTGGGTCAAGAAATGCCGCCTTTGTCTGAACTGTGGAAACTTTATTTACGACGCTTTGCTGTTGACCACTGGTATCGGTTTATTAAACAACGCTTGCATTGGACACTCCCTAAACTTGCTACTCCCCAACAATGTGACCGATGGAGTGACCTCATGCCACTTATGACTTGGGAATTATGGCTGGCTCGTGGTCTTGTCACTGATAATCCGCTCCCTTCTCCCAAAGGGAGAGGCTAGCGCCAAGGCAAAAACAGATGACTCTATTCACACCAGGACGAGTTGCACAAGCGATGCCTGGGATTTTGGTCAGAGTTTCTACTCCTGCTAAACCGCCAAAACCACGAGGTAAATCCCCTGGTTGGAAGACTGGACAACCACGGGCTAGTAGGATTCGCTATCCTATAGTTAAAAAGCGTACTTCGTCTTCACGTAAAGCCGACCAAAAAACCGCTTGATTTCTAATTTTTTGAATTTTCCTTTTTGCTTCTTCCAAACTCAGCTTCCCTGAGTCATTTTGTGCTTTTTAGTCTAAAGTCCAGAAGAATGCTTTTGAGTTTTCGTTGATACCCTGCCCTTGTGCCTGTAGTAGTTGAGATCAAAAAACTCCTACTTCCGGCATCACATGCTTATGCATTTGAGTGCGTACTGCTTCTTCTATCCCTGCCA
>JAHHHH010000018.1 GCA_019359415.1 Iphinoe sp. HA4291-MV1
ACTTCACGCACTTGCAAACAAGCGGGAAGCATGAAGCAACTAGGGCAAATGAAGCGTCAAAAATTCAACTCTACTGGGGTGGATGTAGAAACTCACCCCTCAACGAAGTAGGGGTGAGTAGTTCATAGAACTTCTCTCTAACTTCTTTCCAGAATTCATTGAGCTATTCTTCCCCGATGTCAGCGCCTACTGGAATAGAAACTCTTGGGAGTTTTTGCCCCAAGAGATATTTACCGATATCCCTGAAGGTGAACGCAAAATCTTAGATTTAGGGCTAAACCCCGCACAAGTACAGTTGATTTCTGCATTTATTGACACATACCTCAAGTTGAATGTGGAAGAAAAAGCTGTGTTTGAAGAACAGCTTGCTAGTATTGAACCAAGGCAGCAGGAGGAAGTTATGCAAATTGTTACTAGCTGGATGGAAGAGGGTATTCAACAAGGACTACAGCAAGGAAGGCAACAGGAAGCTGCAACGCTTGTTTTGCGCCTACTCAACCGCCGCTTTAATGGAGTAAATCCCCAGTTGCAAGAACGCACTCAGAATTTATCAACTGCTGAGTTAGAAGATTTGGCTGAGGCGCTGTTGGATTTCACCAGTATTGCTGATTTAGAGGCTTGGTTGGGAAATCGGTAGTTATGGTTTTTTCTTCCCAAAGTTGTGCAACTTCTACCTAGTAGGCGTAACAAGCACCTGTTCAGGGAATCATCGCTACCTTAATAACCTTTCGCTCCCTCATATCACAAAACACCTGTTCTAAATCCTGCAGTGGACGGTGTTCGCTAATAAGTAACTCAAAAGGAATTTTCCGACTTGCAATCAGTGATAACGCCGCTCGAACATATTCTGGAGTATTGTGAAAAACCCCTTTGAGAGTCAGTTCACTGTAGTGCAACTGTTCTGTATTCACTGTAATAGTTGTATCACGTGGACAACCCCCAAATAGGTTAACAGTTGCACCAGGACGGGCACAAGCGATCGCGGTTTCCCAGACACTTGGTACACCAGTTGCTTCAATCACCACATCTGCACCCCATCCCTGTGTCAGTTCTTTAACTAAACTAGGAAGATCTGACAGTTGATGGTAATTATAAGTCTTTGCTGCACCCAGCTTTTCTCCAATTTCTAGCCTTTGGTCATTGCCTCCAAAGAGCAACACCTGAGCTTTGACATCATGAGCCAATTTAGCGACAAACATCAGCCCGATCGCCCCGTCTCCTAACACCACCACGCAGTCACCCGCTTTGACGTTAGAACGGGCAACCCCATGCAGCACACAGGCGAGAGGTTCTGTCATTGCTGCCAATTCATAGGGCAAGTCATCAGAAATGAACAACATATTATGTTGCACAATGGGTGCAGGAATTTTTAAGTATTGGGCAAAAGTGCCGTTATTCCATGTCAAATTGGGACAAAGGGAGTATTCTTGACGTTGACAAAAAAAGCAATTCATGCATGGAGCAGAATTATTTGCCACCACGCGATCACCGACTTGCCAACTCGTTATACCTTCTCCGACAGCGACAATTTCCCCTGCAGCCTCATGACCAAATAGTGTGGGTGGTTTAAGCATCTTAGCATGACCACCGCGACGCCAAACCTTTAGGTCAGTACCACAAGTTGTCGCTGCTCCCACCTGAATGACAACTTCACCCATAGCAGGAGTTGGATCAGCGACTTCTTCTAAACGTAAATTTTCTTTACCGTAAAGTAACGCTGCTAACACACGAGCTTTAACCAATAATTTACTCCACCTGATTTTACCAGGTGGAGCTAGGAACTTTTTATGAGTGAATAAGTCTTAAGGTCTAACAAGCCTAAGATTTCACTGCGCTTTGAGGAATGACTCCCGTGCTTCTTCCTTCCAAGCTCGGCAGCACAGTTGCAGTTAACAGTGGCACCTCTTGCCAGCAGGTTTTACAAAACCAGTAGAGTTCACCATGACGGACATGACGCAGGAGAGAACCGCCACAGCAGGGGCAACTGTTGGCTCTTATACTCATATCTATGTCCTCCTTTGGAAAAGTTGTTGGTTATAAACGTAGATGAGTTAAAAAATCGTTAATTAAAATTTGATTTTGGCGGCATGAATGCGACCATTTAAATCAATGCGGTCTTTTATGATTTTTTCATAGACCGCCTCGTACCCATCAACCATTTGGATCACACTAAACTTGTTTTCTACGTATTTTCGACAAGTTTGACGATTGAGTTCCAAAGCGGCTGGAATCATTGTCGCCATTTCATCATAGCTTTGGCAGACAAAACCTGACACACCGTGGGCAATAACCTCTGGTACGGAACCTAAACTTGTGGCAATGACTGGTGTGCCAGTTGCCATTGATTCAATCATCACTAAACCAAAGGGTTCATGCCAAGCTATTGGAAACAGAGTGATAGCAGCATTGCCCAGCAGTTCAATTTTCTCGGTGTGACTAATTTCACCTAGAAATTGAATTTGCTGACCATCAATATGTGGGGCTATCTCTTGTTCAAAGAACTTAGAGTATTCTATATCAAGCTTTCCTGCCATCTTTAGATGCCAACCAGTTTGCTTGGCAATGGCGATCGCGTGCTGCGGTCCCTTCTCTGGCCAAAAGCGTCCTAAAAATGCCAAATATGGCGGCTGTTGATGTTGGGCGACAAAAGGGTAATCTTCTAGAGCAATCCCGTTGTAGACTGTGCTAACGTAGTTCAGGTTTATTTGACGCTGCGCGTTACTAATGCTGACGTATGGTTGCTGCTGATGGTAGATATATATGTTCCGGTTATCCGTTGTAAAATTGCTATGCACGGTATGCACCGTGGGTGTTTGCACAAAATTCGCCAAAGGTAATGCCGTTATTCCCACATGGGAATGGATGATATCGAATTCCTTTGCTATCTGGTAAACCTGGCTCAGTTCCAGCATTTCGTACACTGCGTACTCTTTGACATTTGGGTCTAAGCGCAATGCACGAGGATAAACAGCTTTTAACTTAGCCAAGGTTTGCGAATCGCCAGATGCGAACAAAGTGACATCATGACCTCGACGCACCAGTTCATCGGTCAAGCGACTCATGACTAGCTCTATTCCTCCATATGTAGGAGGTGGAACTCGTTCCCATAACGGGGCTACTTGAGCGATTTTCATATCTTGTTTTGGTTCAGCAGGTGAAACAGTCTCATTGCTAGGACCTACATCTCATGATAGTCGAGCATTTGTACTTAATCATTTGATTGTTAAGTTAACCTAACTAAACGGGCTTATTTCGGTTAACGTACCTTGATATAGCCACCGACTAATTTCACACCAATCTCATAATAACGACACAGCAAGTATATTTTCACATTACTCTTTGAATAGATAGCGATTCATCTATCTTGGGGATCATAATTATCCAAATATTTTGTAACGAAATATACTAATTTCTCTGAAGGGAATCAATTTTTGAGAGCGTTGCAGCATCAGAGAGAATAATTAATGACTACTGACTAATAATTAAGATGAAAATTGCTACTTGGAACGTCAACTCGATTCGTACTCGTTTAGGACACGTTGTTGACTGGCTGAGTCAGAGGGACATTGATGTCCTGTGTATGCAAGAAACTAAAGTTGTAGACGCAGAATTTCCCTCTGCGCCTTTCGAGCAATTGGGCTATTACGTTTATCTATCAGGGCAAAAAGCTTACAATGGTGTTGCCATAGCCAGCCGCCAACCACTAGATGAGGTCAGTTGTGGTTTTACGCCTATTTTGTTGGACATACAGCCAGACTGGGATGAGCAAAAACGAGTCATTACTGGTAAACTAGACAATCTCATAATTGTCAATCTTTACGTACCCAATGGTTCATCTGTGGGAAGCGAGAAATATGAATACAAGTTGCGCTGGTTAACAGTGCTGCGAGAGTATCTGCGATCGCTTCTTACATCCTCACCTACTATCTGTCTGTGCGGAGATTTTAATATTGCTCTAGAAGCCAAAGATATTCATGACGGTGTTAGTAGTGAAAATCACATTATGGCATCAGAACCAGAGCGCCAAGCATTACGAGATATTCTCTCATTAGAACTTGCTGATGCTTTTCGCAAATTTACCTCGGAAGGCGGACACTACAGCTGGTGGGACTATCGAGCAGCATCTTTTCGCCGTAACTTGGGTTGGCGAATTGACCATCACTATCTTACACCTGACTTATATGAGCGTGCCAAAAGCTGCACTATTGATGTAGCTCCCAGAAAGTTACCTCAACCCAGCGACCATGTACCAGTGATTGTTGAATTTTAGAATTTCTGTCTGTGAATCATACATTATTTCTGCTCACTGAGTTTCAGTTCGTAAATGTTCCAAAATACTCCTCTTAAGGCGGAGTACTTAATACCTTGGATATGATTTCGCACTGCTCCCATTGTCAAGGGCTGAGTTAAATAAATATATGGCAGATACTCCTGACCAATGCGTTGAGCTTCTGCATAGATAGCTTTGCGCTTTGCTTCATCAAATTCTTCTACTGCCTGAAGATAAAGGTCGCCAATTTTCCGTTCCCAGTCTGTCACCTCTCGTCCTGTTATCGGAGTTTGACCTTTCTGAGGTTTCTGATTATATACATGGAAACTACCTTCAGGCAAGAACAAACTAGCAATGTCATTTGGTTCCACCCCACTTTTCGCACTTCATCGTGTAATACGCGTAGATTTCCAAAATCTGGCTAACAATGGTTAAAGAAACAGCACGAGTTATCAATGATTTTCAATATTAATACTTAATACTTTGAGCATTATTAGAAATAATTCTTGAAAATCAAGATAATACATTTTGAAGTGCGGAATATGGGTTAACAACTGCTACCTTAGAAAATCAACCTTATCTGGCTCCAGACGAAAGTCATATCCCCAAAGTTTTGACTGATTATCCTCGTCGCTGGAGCGATGATTTGCGCGAGGATGTCCTCACATGTGTAGAGATTGCAGCACAGCACAGTCTTGAAGTGCTCGTCTTAGATCAAACTCGACCTGATATCGGTCTGAATGTAGTCAAGGTGATGGTTCCAGGACTACGCCATTTTAAGGCTAGATTTGCACCTGGTCGGCTCTATGATGTTCCTGTTAAATTGGGTTGGTTGTCAACCCATTTGTCGGAGGAGCAACTCAACCCTATTCCGATGTTCATATAAAATCAAGTTTTATTAACTAAATACGGCGATACGCTGAAGGCGTCTCTTGCTCCGCGCAATCGCCAGACGCCGATAGTGACAGTGCAAGTCGAGGGAAAAACCTGCACAAAACGCGCAACCCTTTATGGGTACTCGTTGTGCGCTCCACGATTAATCGTGAAGTGCCCCAAATTAAGCCATTTATTAGAATAAATTCTCAATTAATACTAAAAATCCTGCTTGATTTGGTGAGTCCAGTCCTTGATGAGGGTTTCCCTCTCCTAAGGGAGACGCTACGCGTTGGCGCAGCCTGTCCGCAGGACTTACCGTAGGGAACTGGCGTTCGCCCTTGGCGTGCCGTTCACGCAGTGTCTCCGTCAGGAGAAGGCATACCCGAAGGGGGAGGGTTGCGCGTTTTGTGTCGATTAATGCGTCGTCCGCGCATTTGAGCTAATTTAGATTTATAGAAATTAGATTTCTTGCAAAAATCCGATTTTAGGGTGTTTGGAACCGCAGATGTAGCTTGCTTCCCCAAAGGGGTACGCAGATGGACGCAGATAATTTATCTGTTTTCAGATTCCAAAAATTGACTTTTGCAAGAGGTCTATTATACTCCTTTGAAAGATGATTGCGACTTCCTTGAGCGCTAAAAGCAATTTCCAGTAACTCTTTCTGAGGCAAGACGCTATGCGGAGCGCGAACGTGAGTGCGTGTGCTTTTGGCACTGCGCTCCTCCAAAAGGAGGCACACAATCTGTAAATCTAAAATCTAAAATCCTGTTAGGGTATGATATGTTTCTAGTCACTGGAGCCACAGGGAAAATAGGTCGCCCAGTTGTGCGACTTTTACGTCAACAGGAAAAGCAGGTGCGGGCATTTGTCCGTCTCACCTCACGCTACGGCGAGTTAGAACATAGAGGAGCTAACATCTTTATTGGTGATTTGCGCCAAGAAAAGGATATTCAAAAAGCTTGTCAGGGCATACAGTACATTATCAGCGCTCACGGTTCTGATGGAGATGCCCTATCTTTAGACTATCGCGCTAACATTGAACTCATAGACTCCGCAAAAGCTAAACAAGTCCAGCATTTTGTTTTCATTTCTGTGCTAGGAGCAGACAGGGGATACGAAGACGCTCCTGTCTTTAAGGCAAAACGAGCGGTAGAACGATACTTGGAAACTAGTGGCTTAAACTACACTATTTTACGCCCAGCTGGATTAGCATCAGACTTGCTGCCATTGGCAGAACGTTTTCGAGAAACAGGATTTTACCTGCTTATTGGCGACCCCAAAAACCGTACCTCTATTGTAAGTACAGATGATTTGGCAAGGATAGTAGTAAATTCTGTGATAGTTGAAGCTGCTCGCAATCAGATATTACCAGTTGGAGGACCAGAGATTTTAACGCGAGAGGATATTCCCAAAATTTTTAGTCGCATTTTTAACCAAGAGCCAGTGGTGATTAACCCGCCACTGTTAGCAGTGGATACCTTGCGGGGTGCATTAGGTTTTTTCAATCCCCAAGCACAAAAAGCTTTGGGAACATTTCGCACACTACTAGCTAACGAATTTTTCTGTACAAATGAGGACATTGCTCAATTGCAGGCTATGTTCAATTTTCAGTTGGAAACATTAGAAAATTTCTTGCGACGTTATCTAGCAATTTAAATGACTTGTTGTAAGTGCTTCAATCAGTGAACAGTGAGCAGTGAACAGTGAAGGAGTCAGGAGTCAGGAGTCACCAAGTCAGAAAACTAAATTCTTTATTTCTTCCTTCCTTCTGAATCAAGAATTGCAGAATTGCTGAATTCTTCTTCCAATTGATAACTGATAACTGATAACTGTTAAGCACTTACTACTCATCTATAATTTAAAATCCAAAATCTAAACTCTATGAAATATTCCCTAACTGCAAATGCTGCTCAAGTACGTAAAACAAAACAGCGATTTGCAAAACCAGATGAACATTTATCCTATGAACTGGGTAAGGCAGTACAGGAATTGCCGCCCTTGTATACTAGATTGTTAGCAGGAACAGTGAGTGTTGTTGTACTAGGAGCGATCGCATGGGCGCATTTTTCACTCATTGATGAAGTAGCGACAGCATCAGGGGAGTTAATCGCTTCTACGCAGGTACGACCAGTGACATCGATAGGAAACGGAACAATTGTTAAGATCAACGTTAAAGAAGGCGAGGATGTACTCAAAGGTCAAATCCTGGTTCAACGTGATCCAGACTTACAACAAGTTGATGTTGCTCGCTTAGCCAAATCTGCCAGTTTGATTCAGGAAGATTTACGACGTTTAGAAGCAGAACGCACGGGTGGGAAAACTGCTGGCACACAACTTCAAGATGAACTGTTAAACTCACGCTTACGAGACTATCAAGCACGTCAAGCCGCAGCTCAAGCTGAAGCAAATCGCCAACAAGCGCTGAGCAACCAAGCCAAAGTGCGCCTAACTCGGTTACAAGAAAATCTGGTAAATGCAAGAACTAGTTTTGCCAACGCTAAAACTAACCTGGTTAATACCCAAAATATTCGTACTAAAGTTGAAAGCGGTTTAGCAATTGCTCAAAAAAGAGAACAAAGCCTAAAAAGCCTCGTGGCTCCTGGTGCTATCCCTCGACTCGATTACCTAGACGCGCAAGAAAGACTCAATCGTGTGACTACGGAAGTCACCAGGGCGAATGATGAAGTGACAAACTCCCAAAATAAGGTAACAGAGGCTCAAGACAAAGTAACATCATTAGAAAAAGATATTGCTGCCCAAGCTCAGGAAATTCACCAAGTCGAAGAAGCATATCAAGCTGCTCGCACTCAAGCGCAGCGTATAGAATCAGAGCGTCAAAGCGAAATTATCACCCAAATTAACAAGCGCAAAGAAGAACTGACCACCGTTCAAGGTCAACTTGAGCAAGCGCAGAAGAAGCAAGACAAAGAAACTATCAAAGCTCCAGTGACAGGTACTATCTATAAAATCAAAGCGACAAAAGGACCAGTGCAAGCCGGTGAAGAGTTGATGTCTATTTTACCAGAAGGGGAAGAACTTCTCTTAGAGGTAAAAGTCCTCAACCGAGATATTGGCTTTATTCACGAGGGAATGAAAGCAAAGGTGAAGATGGCGACGTTCCCCTTTCAAGAATTTGGCACTATTGATGGCGAGGTCGCGCAAGTCAGTCCCAATGCTATTCTTGATAAAGAAATGGGCTTAGTTTTCCCCACCAGAATTAAGCTGAATAAACACTCAATAATGGTACGGGGGCAAGAAGTTGCGTTTACTCCTGGGATGGCTGCTAATGGTGAGATTGTGACTCGGAAGAAGTCAATTTTGACATTTTTAATTGAGCCAATTACTCGTCGATTTAGTGAGGCATTTTCTGTGAGGTAGGTGTGGAGGAGGCGATGGTGCAGCGTTTTGCGGCGCTGGGCGCATGAACAATTGCCCGAGTAACTATGAGGCGATCAAACTTCAAAGATACATTCCCCAAGAAAACTTTCTTTTGCTACTGGTACTCCTCCAGCATTTGTTTACGTTTTTTGAGTGTATTTTCAGAATCAGTGGCACTATAATCGATGATTCTGTAGTTAACATTGTTGTTCAATACTGTTTGAGAACTTAAAATTTGCGACCCAACTGTAGAGCTAGCAGTTACGCTAGAAGATTGCACACTGTTGACATCATCCAACTGATTTTGTGAGGTAGATATCTGACCTGACCATAGATTTTCAAGGATAGACCCACAAGAACTATCCTGATACTCACTCATGCTGAAGTTAGAAGTTGCAATAGGACTCTTTATCATCATGTTCTTCGAGCTAAAGTTGAAGACTTGTGTGCTATGTACTGCTGTATCTGCAACAATCTGACGCACTTGAGCATCAGTAAGATTATGGTTAGCACTGAGCATAAGGGCAACTACGCCAGCAACGTGAGGAGTTGCCATTGATGTGCCGCTATAGGAAGCATACTTATTATCCGGGATTGTAGAGTAGACATCGACTCCTGGGGCTGTAACATAAGTGAGTGGACTCATTCCCGCTCTGTTGGAAAAATCAGCTATGTTTTTATTTTTATCAACTGCTCCAACTGCAATTCCCCATTTGTCCGCATAGTGGGCTGGGTAGCCTGGTTGAAAGCCACCATCATTGCCAGCTGCCATAACAACAACAACTCCTTTGCTACTGGCATATTCAATAGCCTTCTCTAGAGTGCTGTCAGAAGAACTACCACCAAGACTAAGGTTAATAACGTTAGCTCCATGATCCACAGCATAGTGAATGCCATTAGCGATCGCATCATAGGAGCCTGAACCAGAATCATCCAAAACTTTGACTGGCATAATTTTGGCATTATAAGCAATGCCAGTAACACCAATATCATTATTTTCCCCAGCAATAGTGCCAGAGACATGGGTACCATGACTGTTTCTGTCCATGACATCATTGTTGTTATCAACAAAGTTCCAGCCATGGACGTCATCAATCAAGCCATCGCCATCATCATCCTTGCCGTTGCCAGCAATTTCCTTTGAGTTCGTCCAGATATTATCCTTTAAGTCATCGTGGTTGAAGTCAACTCCAGTATCCAAAACAGCGACGACTACACCCTGACCTGTATATCCTTTTGCCCAAACTTCTGGAGCTTTTACTAAATCAGCTCCCCAATTATTTCCACCTAAGTCTGGAACATCAGCAAAGGGACTTTGACCCGCTGCTTCACTCACTGCTGCGGCTGCATCTATTAAGCCATAGCCAGAGGTGAAGCTGTACCCATCGTCATTAAACAATTGTTCTTCAGCATTTTCCTCTAGGTCATTCACAGCTGTGTTAAAGCTACTATGACCGTTAAGGTTTAGGCTGTAGTCATTGTTAGAATGAAAGCTATCTACTGAGGATACAGAAGTGATATTTAGCTCTTGATTAGAAAAAGAACTGTTATTATTAAGAGTACTAAGCATCAGTATTTCTTGCCTCAAGAATTTCTCTATTTTTTAACATCAAAACCGACAAAAGCCTTTTTAAAGGCTTTTGTTTTAAATATTTTCCTTAGATAATATTTACTATTTAATTAAAATAAAAAATGCTAATTTTTTTACAAATATTTTTGATAACAATAGAAATATAGCTTTGATTGCCTTGATAATTTGTATAGTTAATAACTTGTTTTCAGAAAGCAGAAGTAAGCTGTTGCGTATTTAATTTGTATATTGGACGCGGGCAAGATGCCCGCACTACAAAATAAAATAAATGACGTTGCTGAATTGAGGAATGATTTTTAGAATTATGCCCTCTCCCAAAGGGAGAGGGTAAGGGTGAGAGCAATTCATTCTTACATTCAGCAACGCTAAATAAATTTACACATTTGGGGGGATGCTCCCCATCGTCCAGTACTTCGATGAGTGCGATCGCTTACGGTGAGGCTCTACGCCATCGCTAGCAACACTGTCTCACGGCACATCTTAAACATGAGAATGCTAATAATGTAGCGCAGCGGCAAATTGTCGCTGCGTAAGAACCTTCATGGAAGGTCAAAACCAGGTGACGGCGCTCCTCAAGTTCCTGCCCACGGCTACCATTAAATGTGCAACTGAAGGTTGCAGTATCTGAAACTCGCAATTCTTGGGTAGAATACAAAGATGGGTAATGGAGATAAGGAGACTCGAACTCCTGACATCCTGCTTGCAAAGCAGGCGCTCTACCAACTGAGCTATACCCCCTTTAGGTGAAAAAGAAATGTCATTTATGTTGACGTAACTATAGTAACCTAATATTGCCGTTTTGCGAAAGGGGATTAACAAAAAAAATGACCCTAGTTGTTGCAGCACTATATAAATTTGTCAAATTACAAGATTTTGCCGAGAAACAACACTCTCTACTTTCTTTATGCCAAGCGCATGACGTTAAGGGAACAATTCTGTTGGCACCGGAAGGCATTAACGGTACAATAGCGGGTTCTCGTCAAGCGATTGACTCAGTTCTCTGGTTTTTGCGCTCCGACTATCGCTTAGCAGACTTAGTATACAAAGAGTCTTATGCTGACAACGCACCATTTGAGCGCTTGAAAGTGCGCCTGAAAAAAGAAATTGTCACTATGGGATTGCCTGAAGTTGATCCTAATGAACAAGTGGGTACTTATGTCAACCCCAAAGATTGGAATGCTCTGATTTGCGATCCAGAAGTTACCGTGATTGACACCCGCAACGATTATGAGGTGAGTATCGGAACTTTCAAAGGAGCACAAAATCCTCACACGGAATCATTCCGTGATTTTCCAGACTATGTTCACAACCACCTCAACCCCCAGAAACACAAAAAGATTGCCCTGTTTTGTACTGGGGGAATTCGCTGCGAAAAAGCTTCTTCCTTGATGCTGTCTCAAGGGTTTCAAGAGGTTTATCACCTCAAGGGTGGAATTCTCAAATATTTAGAGGAAGTCCCAGAGTCCGAGAGTTTCTGGGATGGCGAGTGTTTTGTGTTTGACCAACGCATCGCTATGCGTCACGGGCTAGAATCAGGTAGTTATGATATGTGTCCAAGTTGTGGGCATCCCATTTCTGAAGCTGATAAATTGTCCTCCAAGTATCAAGAAGGTGTTTCTTGCCCCTCCTGTTTTGATATCCTCTCGGAGGATAAAAAAGCACGTCAGCAGGAGAAAAAACGACAGTCAGATTTAGCTAGAAAGCGTAATGGATAGCTAAAGTTCATGAGTTGCTCCATTCTTTATTAACCACCGCTTCCTTTCCAAATAATTCGGCACAATCCGCTCTACTCTATCCCAAAAAGCACTTGTATGATGTGGTTCAATCAAATGCACATCTCATAAACCACCAAATACTTAATCATGGGACGCGGTAGCATAGCAACTCGCCAGTGAAAATACAAATCTCTCTTGTGTCCACACAGAACCCCAATGGTCACCTAAGTCACGTACCTGTACTGAACTGGGAAAAGCCGCGACACGGTTGACAAGTACGTTAATACTGGAATTTAGAATTAGGTGAAGGCGATCGCGATACCATTGGTGAAATATTATCGTCCTCGTGCCTGTTCTTTGCGGTGCAATTCAAAACGGCTTTGGTAAATTCGTCGTAAATTGCTAAAGCTTCTGCAAGGTTGACACCCTAGTAATCGATGATTAATAACTTAGAATTTAAGCTTTGTTAGTGCCAAACCCAGCATTGTTCATCTAAAGATATTAAAAGTAAGTTGAGTGCATCAATAGTAGCCGCTTGTGGACTGAAGAATAAACTATAGACGAATCATTCGCTCTTTGATCTCCCTCATTGTCACTTCCTTTGCATTCTTTACTTGGGTCTAAGAAAACGGGTAGCGAAATTTTGTGATCGTGTTGGTGAAAGTGCCCTAGCTTTGAGAATAGCTGCCGTCAAAAAGGCATAAGATAAGATTCCAACAATCATCAACAGCAAAATATTGAAAACTCCCGCTGCGTTCCACAAAGCGTGCAGTCCGGATGCTGTTAAATAACCAATTGGCAAAATTTGCCAACTTTTAGAAGGTTTGAGTACAGCTAATCCGATAAAATATCCAAAATATCCACTGTAAGACATGTGTCCGGCAACAGAGCCTAAAATTCGAGCAATCACCAGTTGTAAACCCGCCAGATCACCAGCTCCCGCTCCGAATTGTGCTGAAATACTTTGAGTAATATTAGGTACATATTGTCCCAAGGTTTCTAATAAGGTAAAGCCCACAGCAGAAGCTGTTCCCAGTAGAATACCATCAAGAGGTTCGGCGACACCGATACGTTCCCGCCACGGCGATGGGACTACCTTAGCAATCAGAAATGCCAATAGTATAGGTATTGCCTTAAGTAATTCCTCCATCAAGCCAGCGCCAAAAAACATCCGCACCAGTAACTCTGTAAAAGTGATGGACTCCTGTTCTGAGGGTAAGTTACCAGGCAAAAGACCGCGAAACACAAAGAAAAACAAATCCAAGATGGGAGTGAGTAAAATCACCGTCGTCGTCAAAGCCGATGCAAACAGCACCCACCAAGGCTTTGGTTTACCACACAACTGGTAAATAAAGTAGTAAGCAGCAGAGGCGATATAAATTGCGACTATGAGTTGATTTGTTTGTGGTTGACCTACCGTGGCAAACATAAGTACCACGAAGACAACTGTGAGAATCCCTGGTATAAGGTAAGCTTTACGAGTTAAATCTTTGCCAGTAGAAATAATGGGAAACAGTTGAGTGAAGCTGAGCGAATCTGGTGGTTTTGAAGAAGGTTGATAATATGTTGAGGTTGATACTGGGTAACTATTTGCTGGGGGAAGTGATGTAGCTGCTGGTGGAAGTGGGGCGATCGCAGCGTCTTGTTGGTGGTTGTGTTCATACTCAAAAACAAATTCTGGACCATCATGTCCCAGAGTAATGCAATCTCCGATCATCAATTGCTGACAATTCTGCAACCGTTGTCCGTTCAAGTAGGTGCCATTGGCACTAGCCAAATCACAGATTAACCAACTAGACTCCCCATCTGGAGACGAAGGAAGAGGACGAACCGCTGCATGGCGACGAGATACCATGCGGTACAACATGGCATCCAACACAACTTGGCAGCTGGGGTCACGTCCAATGACTACCTCTTGACTGGGGAGCAGCGAGTAACGAGTTTCCGATCCCAGAGAGTTCCCAATATCAGACACTTGCCGCAGAATTGCATTCTGTCTTGCATTTTTACCTGTCATCGAGTTACAGGGTGTTTCTAAACTATTTCTTCAAAGAATTGGGCAATAGGACTTAACCCTTGCCACAACAGCAGAATTGCTAAATCCACTATAGCTTCAGTCACTGCTTATCAATGAGAAATTAAAAAAAACAAAATAAATAGAGAGTTTTACATAATCTTGGTCAGCATTACTGTTGACAGTTAAGCATTAACTGTCTAGCGTCAACCGTCAACAACCTCACCCGTAAACGACTTTCAATCATTTGTTGGAGTTGTATCAGAGACTGATTAAACTGTAGAATCAGCTTTTGATAGTTCATAGAAGGGCTACAGCTTCTTCCATTAAAGCCAGGACTTACGCAAAGAAACCCGGTTTCTACCAAAAATCGTCTGTTTCACAACCAAATACGAACGAAGAAACCGGGTTTCTAGCAGATGGCGCGTAAGTCCTAAAAGCTTTTCCTTTGCGCCCAGTTCTTAGCAGCAAAAACCATTTGCGCCTTCTGACTTAACTGAGCGGCTCGACTCAATGCATACCGGATTTGGGCTTTAGACCCAAAAATTTCGGTAAAAATAAAATACCAGCCGTATTTCGGGTTGACGGGTTGGTAACGTTCAAAGTAGCGTCTCCCTTTGGGAG
Source organism: Iphinoe sp. HA4291-MV1 (assembly GCA_019359415.1). Classification (GTDB taxonomy): domain Bacteria; phylum Cyanobacteriota; class Cyanobacteriia; order Cyanobacteriales; family Nostocaceae; genus Brasilonema. Next base: position 14,469 of record JAHHHH010000018.1, read on the forward strand.
AGGGATCTAAGTTTGACGGCTGGTATTTTATTTCAAGGCAAGTGCCTTACTCTCTACTAACAAATGATTGACTACACCCCTAAACAGCAACCATTTCTTGATGCTCAATCTTAGTACCCAGTATCTTGAGGAATTCTGCCAACCAACGCGGATGAGCAGGCCAAGCTGGTGCTGTGACTAAGTTACCATCAACTACAACCTCATCAACTGGGACATCTACGTAGGTACCACCAGCACGCCACACCTCTGTGCTACAAGCAGGGTAAGCAGTACAATTTTTGCCTTGCAAAACATCCGCAGCAGCCAACAATTGTAAGCCGTGGCAAATAGCAGCAATGGGCTTATTTGTTTGGGCAAAATGGCGGGTTATTTCTAGTACCTGTTTATTGAGGCGGATATATTCAGGTGCACGTCCTCCAGGAATGACCAAGGCATCGTAGTTTTCTGCTTTGACTTCTGCAAAAGAAGCATTAAGAGTGAAGTTGTGACCAGGTTTTTCACTGTAAGTTTGGTCACCTTCAAAATCGTGAACAGCAGTCCTAACTTTTTCTCCAGCTTTTTTGTCCGGACAAACTGCATGAACGGTATATCCTACCATCAGCAAAGCTTGGAAGGGAACCATGACCTCGTAATCTTCCACATAGTCCCCTACGAGCATCAAAATTTTTTTAGTAGCCATTTTTTCTTAGTCTTTAGTCATTAATTAATACTAATTTATGTTTGGGTGTGTTAGGTGAAATATCAAAAAACCTTTTTCAAATAAAACGATTGTTCACAGTGTAATGTGCTACCTAAATCAGAAAGAAAGTTAAGAATTTTAGCGTCACTAATGACACAGTCAGGTATCAATACTGCTCGGTTAAGGAAAAATAGAGAGTAATATCTACCTAAAGATAGAAGTTTTATTATTTTACTCTCTCTAGAGAGATTTTGAGAATTCGGTTGTGCAATAATGATTTTTGTTAGTCATGAAGCTCATGTACGTTATGCCAAGAAAAGTATTAAATGAGCCTGGCTGGGTGGCTTCTGTACGATGCAAATGCTAGCTTGATAGATGGAAGCCCTTATACATGATTGGGGATCCGCTCAACGCAAACAAAAGTTTGTTGGACAGCCTACTTAATGACTAATGACTAATGACTAATGACTAATGACTAATGACTAATGACTAATGACTAATGACTAATGACTAATGACTAATCAAAGCAAATTAAATTCCTTCAAAGCTTTGGGAAAATTTTGATTTTCATGGCTTGGACGGCTCAGTTTAATCAAAGCAAAACGCTGTAAGGGAGTTAATTCTGTCCACTGTTGAGGCGAAAGGGTAACACCAAATTCTCTCGCTTTTTCCTGAAGGTCTATTGGTACAGTGTTAGCATCCAACCACACCGGATGTGGTTCAACTGGCAACTCAGCAGCCAATGTGCCAGTGCGTTGTAGAATCAGGTTCTGGAGATATTCCCTATATGCTTGAATTTCGGATTCTGTAGAGCAAGGGAATTCAACCAAAGCTTCTCGCTCGGCTTTGGTCAAATGACTCCAATCGGATAACTTTAACTTGATGCCAGAAGTATCAAGTTTTTGGCGTACCTGCATAGGAATACAACGCAGGGAATCAACAAAATCTGCTTCGAAATCAAAGAAATTAGCCATATACTCATGCCTTTTTTAAGAACTTTTTTTATTACTAATCCGAATTATAAAATAACTAATTGATAGAGTAAAAATAGCAATTGCTAGTCCAATGATATCAATACCTGTTACTTTTTCTAAGTCAAGAATAATGATTTTTCGAGCAACAGCAATCAAGGAAGTAACAATAACTAACTCAGCTTGCAGAACGTGTTCTTTGAGATAAGCTGTAATATTTTCTAGTATTTCTATGGCAATTAAAATATTCAAAAATAAACCAAAAACTTTCAAGGATGTTATGGTAAAAACAACAGGGCGTATCGTAAATAGTTCTTTAATAAGAAAAAAAACGAGATCCGCAGTTGCTACCAAAATTACGAGCACCATCAGAAGAGATAAAACTTTGGAAACTAGCACCACAATGTTTTCGATCAGGTGCATGAAGTTTTCATCTCTAAAACTTTCTTGAACTCGCCTGAGTAGTTTTCTCATCTGCCGCGTTTATTCTAAACTCAGTATAAAGCATGAAGCAGAAAAAACTGGGAAACACACTATTCACTTCATACTTTATCCTGTCTGGAGGCTTAGCAGGTTAACATTCAGAATGTAAAAGTTGGTAATTATGAACAGTAAACTCAAGGGTAACTGGCACAATCTGAACTGCACAAGCTTTTAATTCTGGTTGCCCAGAGTCGGGGCAAGATTCTGGATGAGTCAGGGCGTTGGCTTCGGCATTATCTGCCCAAAGTACACCCCAATGCATGGGGACAAATACTGTACCGGGTGCGATCGCTCTTGTGACTTTTGTCAGGAACCTGGCTTTTCCTCGACGCGATCGCACTTCTACCAATTGGTTATCTGTAATCCTCAGCTGTGCAGCATCACGAGGATGAATCTCCAGAAACGGTTCAGGATGCATTTGGCGAATTTTTTCAATCCGACCAGTGCGAGTTTGGGTGTGCCAATGTCCGTAAAGTCGTCCAGTCGTCAAAACAAAAGGATAATTCGGATCTGGTGGTTCCGCCAGTCCCCGCGAGTGATATGCTCCAAAGCGAGCACGTCCATCAGGAGTGTGGAAGCACAGATCTGTGTAGAGACGCTTCGCTTGCAAGGGAGCAGGGGAGAGTCTAGATTCAACTTCTTCTATCCCCCTCTGCCCCTCTTCTGCCCCTCTTCTGCCCCTCTGCTCAGGACAGGGCCATTGCGTTGGACCTTGTGCTCGTAATTGCTCGTGACTAAGACCCGTCATATTGCAGGGGCGATCGCTAGTGAGTTTGACAAACTCAGCGTAAACTTCAGCAGAGTTAGCAAAGGCGAACTCCTTGTGGTAATCCAATCTGCGACCAACTTCTGCAAAAATTTCCCAATCTGCTTTCGCTTCACCTGGTGGTTGGCGGAATGCTGGACATAGGGTTACCACTCGTTCGGAATTGGTCATCACGCCAGTTTTCTCGCTCCACTGTGCAGCTGGGAGCAGGACGTGAGCGTAAGCAGCAGTTTCTGTTGGGTAGTAAGCGTCTTGGCAGATAGTAAAGGGCGATCGCAACAATGCTGCTTTCGTCCGCTCCAAATCCGGCATACTCACAGCAGGATTAGTAGCAGCAACCCACAGCAACCCCACAGTACCATTTTCCAGTCCAACAATCATGTCCCAAGCCGTCATACCGGGAGTCGGCGAAATCTGTCCTGGCTTCAGTCCCCAAAACTCCTCAACTTCTGCTCGGTGCTGAGGATTTTTCACCACTCGATAACCGGGTAACAAGTGGGACAAACCTCCAGCTTCCCGTCCTCCCATCGCGTTTGGCTGACCCGTGAGCGAGAAAGGTCCTGCTCCTGGTTTGCCAATTTGTCCAGTCATCAGGTGCAGATTAATGATAGTTCTCACCTTAGCCGTACCTTCCGAGGATTGATTCACACCCATCGACCACAGGGACAGCACCTGCTTGGATTGACCCCAGTAGCGTGCTGCTGTTTCTAAATCTTCAATGCTGATTCCACATTGACGAGCCACCACATCTGGAGAATAGTGGCGAATCACCTCAGCATATGCGGGAAAATTGCTGGTGCAATCGTCGATAAACGCACTATCAATGTCGCCCCAACGCATCAACAAGTGAGCCATACCGTTCAACAAGTCGATATCTGTACCAGGACGAATAGCTAAATGTAAGTCAGCAGCTTCTGCGGTTGGTGTGCGGCGGGGATCAACCACAATCATCTTGACTTTGCGGTTCTTTTTGTGGTATTTTTCTAGTCTGTTAAAAACAATTGGGTGACATTCAGCCGTATTTGTCCCAATTAAAAACGCGCAGTCAGTTAACTCCAAATCTTCATAACAGCACGGCGGACCATCTGAGCCGAAGCTTTGAATGTAACCAGCCACAGCGCTAGACATACACAAGCGCGAGTTGGCATCAAAATTATTGCTCCCTAGACACCCTTTTAAAAGTTTCTGAGCCGTGTAGTAGTCTTCAGTTTGAAACTGACCGGAACCATACATACATATGGCTTCTGGTCCGGTGGTAAAGCGCACAGTTTGAATACGCTTCGTGATAATGTCAAAAGCTTCATCCCAGCTAACGCGCCGAAACTCCTGATCTAAGGAATCTCGTACCATTGGGTAATGCAGCCTATTTTTATCTAAAGACTCTGCGATCGTTGCGCCTTTAACACAAATCATACCCTGACTAGAAGGGTGCGCTTTGTCACCTCGTACCCGCCAAATCGGATTTCCGTGACTATCTCGATGAGTCGCTTTGCCTAGTTGTGCTGGCGGAGAAACTTCCAGTCCACAGCCAACACCACAGTATGGACAGAGGGTTTTGTTAAATTCAGTCATGGCAATTGCACCATGTTGATAAACTATCGAAATGTTTAGTTTGTAAAAGAGAAAATCCAGCAAATGAATGTGTTTTTAAACTTCTTCTATTCACTTGGTAGCACTTACAAAATTCTCCGAATAATAATTTATAAAATCTGAGATTCTAGTGACTAATCTTTGCTTAATCTGATTTATTTTTTCAGTAAAAGCTCGCAAAAGGATTTCTACTTAATTAAATATGATTTGAGACATCAAAAATGTTTTTCATGATACAAAATATTATTATATTACTAATCTTGTGATACAATTTTATTATGTAAACTATGTCAATTAATAATGAAATATGTCTAGAAAGCATACTTTCTAGACAGCGTTATGACTACAGCTAATTGGTATTTATTACAGAAGTCAACTTAAGGAAAATGAAATCACAGATAAACAAGAGATGCATACAGAAAATTTATCTGCGTTTATCTGCGGTTCTAAATACTCTTAAGCCAGATTTTTGTAAGATATAAATTATTTCATCTTACTTTTCAGCTAAAACGCCAGAACTCTGAACTGCAGTTTCTGTTTCTGTTGCCTCACCTTCATAAGCAGCAGCAAAGGAAGCTTTTGGTTCTTTCAGGAAGAAAGCACACATAAAAGCGCAGACCAGAGCAGCTAAACCCATAGTGGTAAACAGCGTTGGTGCATCAGTTAAGCTGAAAATTGTGAGATAAACAACGGCTCCGAAGTTACCGTAAGCTCCGACATTTCCTGCAATTTGTCCGGTAGCTTCCTTCTTAATCAGAGGTACAATACCGTAAGTTGCACCGCAGCCAGCTTGAGCAAAGTAGGCGGCAAACATCGTGACTGCAATTGCAACTGGAAGTGCCCAACTGCCGTTAATATAATGAGCCATTAAATAGCCAACACCAATGCCAGCAGTGATAATTGTCATCGTCCATTTACGGGAGCCAAACTTATCAGAAATTAAGCCTCCGCTGGGACGAGAAATTAAGTTTAAGAAAGGATAGGTGGCGGCAATCATTCCAGCTATCACGTGCTCTAAACCAAAAGTTTTTTCAAAAAACGCAGGTAGCATGGAAACAGCAGCAAGTTCAGAACCAAAGTTCGTCACATAAGTGAATTCGAGTAAAGCGACTTGACTAAATTGATAACGTTCGGAAGGCGCGTAAGTTTTTTTGCCAGTGAGAAGTTCTTTGTTAACTTGCCAAGCTTTATAGGTTTGGTAAACAAATAATCCTGCTAACACTAACCAAACCAAATACATTTGGCTCTGATTCAAAAAGTGAATGTTCTTTTGTTCTAGACGCCAAGCCAATAAACCCAAGGCGAAAATCAAACCGAAATTTGAAAGAATCATTGCCCAGAAGCTTTTAACACTGGTCACTTCCAGAGCACCATTTTTCTTAGGTCTTTGATAAACTTTACTGGGAGGCGTGTCTTTGACACTGTTGTAATAAATCACGCCATAGATAGCAGCGATGATACCAGTGAGAGCGATCGCAAACCGCCAATTAGAAGCGCCACCAGTCATAAAGCTCGCAACAACCGCAATTGTAGGTAGGGCAAACTCTGCACCAAAAGCACCAAAGTTACCCCAACCGCCGTAAATACCTTGGGCGATTCCAATCTCCTTTGGTGGGAACCATTCCGCCACCATGCGAATACCCACGACAAACCCAGCGCCAACAATTCCCATTAGCAGGCGGCTGATGACAAGATGGTGAAAATTCTGCGACAGCGCCGTTGCAAAACAGGGAACAGCAGCAAAAATCAGCAGCATTGAGTAGGTAATCCTCGGACCAAAACGGTCTAGAAGCATACCAATAATGATTCGTGCGGGAATTGTCAAGGCGAGGTTGCAGATGCCCAAAGTTTTAATTTGCTCTGGTGCCAAATGTAACTGCTTGCCGATAGTTGTCGCAAAGGGAGCAAAGTTAAACCAACAAACAAACGTGAGAAAGAAGGCAAACCAAGTTAGATGCAAGATGCGATAGCGATCATTAAATGAGAACAATCCTTTGAGCATTGAGTTTTCCCGATGAAAAAACAGAAAAATTGCATGGAGAAACCTGGGGACAATGGTGCAATTGCCCTAAGCTGAAAAACATTTAAGTTGCTGAATTTTTCCTGAAGACTGTTCTTAGTCATTAGTATTATAAAAGACAAATGACTAAGGGCAAATGACGACTCTAAGGAAAAATGCGTACATTGGATGCGTAGCTTTAAACTGCGGCTGGTTCTCGTAAGCGTGCGCCGAAATGTTCAATCAGTAGTTCTCGCAATACTGGTAGCAAATCTTCGCAAGGGATTCCTTTGGTGATACAGGCTCCCAGTTGCGCCTCCTTACCAACTTTGCCGCCCATATAAATGTCAACCCCTTCCACAGCTTTGCCATTTTTGCGAACTTTAGTTCCCATCAAGCCGATGTCGGCGACTTGCGGCTGTCCGCAGGAGTTGGGACACCCTGTCCAGTGAATTCGCACGGGGTGAGTCAGTTCTAACTCTGCTTCCAACGCCTTTATGATTGCTAAAGCACGGTTTTTTGTTTCAATAAGGGCAAAGTTGCAAAATTGTGATCCCGTACAAGAAACGAGCGATCGCATCAGCAAAGTAGGGTTAACAGTAAACTTGTCAAGTACAGGTTCTGTTAAAAAAGTTTCCAGCAGTGAATCAGCAATGTTTGGGATAATTATGTTTTGCTCAACTGTAAGCCTGATTTCACCGCTGCCATAAACTTCTGCCAGACGTGCGATTTCAAACATGTCCTCGGCGTACAACCGACCGACAGGAACGTGCAACCCTACGTAGTTCAATCCTGGTTGTTTTTGTTTATGTACCCCAATATGGTCACGTTTTTCCCAATCAATTTCATCCCGTGCTGCTGCACTTATAAATGACTTACCAAAGCGTTTTTCAACTTCTGCACGGAACTTTTCCAAACCCCATTCATCAATTAACCACATCAGGCGGGATTTTTGCCGATTTGCGCGTAAACCGCGATCGCGAAAGACTTCCAAAACAGCTCTACATAAAGCGACGACATCCTCTGGAGGCACCCAAACATTCAGGGGAACAGCAGCCTCACAGCGCTTGGCAGAAAAGAATCCACCAACTAGGACATTGAAGCCAAATATTGGTGATGAGGGGGATGAGGGGATCGAAGAAAGTTCTTCTCCTTGTCCCATTGCCCATTGTCCATTGTCCCCAAGTTGTCCCTCAAAGAAGGCGGGAACGAAAGCTAAATCGTTAATTTCGGCGTGAACTGAATTATCCCGTCCACCAGTAATCGCAATATTAAATTTCCGTGGAAGGTTGGTAAACTCGGAATTGCCTTCACCTTGGTTGGTAACCATGTCTTGAATTTGTTGTACCAACTCTCGCGTGTCAAACAACTCATCCGCATCCAACCCAGCGACTGGATCACCTGTAATATTGCGGACATTATCCATCCCTGACTGCACAGTGGTTAAGTCAACTGCACGAAATTTATCAAAGATTTCTGGTAAATCTTCAATCCGGATGCCTCGCAGTTGAATATTTTGTCTGGTAGTAATGTCAGCGTTGCCCTCATCACCGTAACGCTGTATCACTTCAGCTAGTACGCGCATTTGCTCACAACTGAGAATACCATTGGGCATGCGCATCCGCATCATAAACTTGCCTGGAGTAACTGGGCGAAAGAATACACCCACCCACTTGAGCCGATGATCGCGGTCGGTTTCATCCATCGCCTCCCAGCCAAGAGAGGCAAATTTTTCTATTTCTTCCTTAACAGCAAGACCATCTTTTTCTGCCTTAAATTTCTCAAATTTGTTTAAGCTGGTTGTAGTGGTAGTTGCTTGGTCTGTCATGAGCTCAACTCAATGAAACTTCTGAAGGTCGTTGCTCAACAGCAACTTTTCACCTCATAACATTCTGTTTTTATAGGTTTATGAGGTCTATAGGTAGAAAAAATTGTATTTTTTTGTGTTTACATATTTGCTAAAAACAATCTGTTTCTGCACTGTTTGGATGCAAATTGTGTAATTGTTCTCCTTACCTTAATGTTGCAAAGCCATTCAAATCGTATCTTTAGTTACGAAATTTTCTATAAATTGATGAAAATGTATCAATTAGATGCATTTTTTGCATAAAAATAAGCACACAAGGGATGCAAAGCCCTTTGTTTACTGCGATCGCCCTTTGGGCGGCTCCTGTTCGCGTAGCGTTCCGCAGGAAAGGAGCATCGCAGTTAATTTCAACCGGAAGAACATTGGAAATGGCACACTAAGTCATGATGGCGATCGCAGTCAATAAAAGCTAGACACCATGAGGAAATATGATTCAAACCATAGCAGCCAACCTGTACTAGGATATCGACCGCAAGCAGCAGACACCAGCATTGAAGCCGATATCTTTTTATTCAACAGGTTGAGGCAACTCTCTGAGGCGCAACGGGTACAAATGGTTGCCACACACAACCGTGGGGTGAGAAAACTTTGTCTGACTGGCATCAAATGGCGACATCCCAATACACCAATCGAAGAAATCCGTCTACTGTTTGCCCATGCAGTTTTAGCAGAGAAATTTCATTCTGATTTCCAGCCAACTGGTATTGATGAAACAATGTGGATTCAAGATTCCATCGCCAAAGCTTGTGAACTCCACCAACTCTTTGAATCAATCAACATGCTTTACTACGTGAGTGGAGGTGTTGCCAGTTCTATTCATGGGGAAGCGCGTTCCACTCGCGATCTTGATTTAGTGATACAGGTGCAAAGCAATCAAATCGACCTGCTGGTACAAACATTGTCTGCATCCGGATTTTATTGTCCAACGGGTACAGTGGAGGATTTAAAGCTTGGACGAGGAAAAATACTTAACATCATTCATACCGAAACAATCGCCAACGCTGACTTAATTGTGATGGAAAATAAGCCATTTGCTGTTTCTCAGATGTCTCGGAGAAAGCTATTAGACATTCCTTCAATCTCTAATTTTTGGATTGCATCGCCAGAAGACACAATCTTGCAAAAGTTGCTTTGGGGAAGTCAAAGAAAGTCTGAGAAACAATGGCGTGATGTTTTGGGGATATTGAAACTCCAAAACGATACCTTAGATGACAACTACCTTACTGAATGGGCTTCTCGTTTAGAAATTCCAGATTTATTAGCTCAAGCAAGGATTGAGGCGGGAGAAGGCAGGGGTGATTGTGGATAATATTAACCAGCTTTTGATACAGGCGCAAGCAGCATACAATACGTCTGACTGGTCATCACTGATTCAATGCTTACAACAGTTGACTCAACAAAAGGACTCAGAACATCCAGACATACTGAAAAATAAAGAACATCTGCTGGAATTAGCACTCTGTGTTCTAGAAACTGGAGATTTTCAGCAACGCTGGGAAATTGCTAAGATTTTTATCAGCTTAGGAACTATTGCCATCCCCCCATTGGTAGATATATTAAAAGATGAAGATGTAGAGGAAGAGTTGCGTGCTTATGCAGCACGCATTTTGGGGGATTTGAAAAATCCAAATGCCATTGCACCTCTGATGGAATTGCTGAAAACCAATGAAAGTGAGGAACTCAAGGAGATAGCAGCTACAGCTTTAGGGCAAATGGGTTCCGTTGCTATTACCTCCCTGACGGAACTTTTAGCTGAGGAACAGACACGCCTATTAGCAGCTCAAATGCTCTCCTACATTCGGCAAAAAGAAACTATCACACCTCTGTTGAGCGTAGTGCAAGATTCACAAGTTGCTGTGCGTGCTGTGGCAATTGAAGCACTCAGCAGCTTTCATGATGAACGCGTACCACCAGTGCTTCTCAATGCTTTGAATGATGTCGCTGCGCCAGTGAGGCGAGAAGCAGTCGTTGGTTTGGGTTTTCGCCCTGACTTACGTGAAGCATTAGATTTGGTGGCAAAATTACAACCGAGACTTTATGACATTAACCAAGATGTTTGTTGTGCTGCAGTCGTCGCCCTTTCTAGAATGGGTGGTGAAGCTGCGGCACAAGAATTATTTCAGGTTTTGATATCGCCTAATATACCAATTCGGCTGCAACTGGAAGCTATCCGCGCATTAAGTTGGGTGGAGATACCATGCGGTTTGGAGCATCTGCAACAAGCACTTCATCAACTGCAATCACCCACAATATGGCAGGAAATTGTTACTGTTTTAGGGCGAGTCACTGATACAACTTTAACTAACAAAGCAGCAGAAATCTTACTAGGAATGTTGCGACAAAACCATCCAGGAGTTGAAATTGCCAGCATCAAAAGTGCGATCGCTCTGTCTCTGGGGCAGTTGGGGAAAATGCAGGCAATGGATGTATTAATCGAGATGTTGGCAGATAAAGATGCTCAAGTAAGACTGCATGCAAGCGCTGCACTGAGGAAACTATCTCCCGAAAAGCAGTAGGTATTTGGCTTTTATAACCATTGAGACTAGTTCAACAATAGCATTTTGTCCATAATCCTTTGAAATCAGAGAAAATGACTATATGAGGAAATACGTTAAGAATCTTAATAATGACTGTAACAACGCAGCAGCAACTCATAACCAGCTTTGAAAAACTTTTTTGGACTTGGAAGGATTACAAAATTCAGTACACTGTCATGGGTACAGGACGCCCTCTGGTACTGATTCATGGCTTTGGTGCTTCCATTGGACATTGGCGGAAAAATATCCCAGTTTTAGCAGCCAATGGTTATCGAGTCTTTGCTCTTGACCTTTTGGGGTTTGGAGGTTCTGATAAAGCTCCGTTAAATTATACAGTGGAACTGTGGGTAGAACTGCTCAAGGATTTTTGGACAGCACATATTCAAGAAAGAGCTGTATTTATAGGTAATTCCATTGGCGCACTTTTGAGCTTAATGGTGGTGGCGGAACATCCGGAAATAGCCGCTGGAGGTATTTTGATTAACTGTGCGGGTGGGTTAAGCCATCGATCGCACGAGTTGAACCCACCGTTACGCATTGCCATGACAGCTTTTAACTCTTTAGTGCGATCGCGCATCATGGGAGCATTTGTTTTCAACCGCATCCGTCAAAAAGCTCAAATTCGCCGTACTCTATACCAAGTTTACTGCAACAGAGATGCCGTCACCGATGAATTGGTGGAGTTACTATATACTCCGTCTTGTGACCCAGGAGCGCAACAAGTTTTCGCCTCTATCCTCACTGCACCTCCTGGTCCCTCTCCAACGGAACTCTTACTTAAAATCGCCCACCCATTGCTAGTAATATGGGGTGCAGATGACCCTTGGACACCAATCACTGGGGCAAAAATTTACGAAAAAGCGCGCGAGAATGGCAAAGATATCCAAATAGTACCAATTCCAGGTGCTGGTCATTGCCCTCATGATGAAGTGCCAGATGTTGTCAATCAGCAGATTTCGGACTGGCTATCATCTTTGTAGACTGAGTAAAATAATAAGTCTCTTGCAAAAGTCAAAAAGAAGAATTCAGAATTCTGAATTTTTCTTTTTGACCAAACAAAGTAAACCGAAATATGCCCTATCCTACACCCAGCATGGTTATCAGGCAGTATCCTTATACTTTCAGTCAGCAGATGCAGAATTGCTCAATAGCTTAGGACTTATGTAACGTGGATCTTTTCAGTAGTGTTCTCATGATTTTCCTTTCTTAAGTGTTTGAGTGTTGAACATTTCAGCAAGCACACTGGCAATGCGAAGCGGATTTTGAGCAGCGATCGCTCCGGTGATGAATCTAGGACTTACGCATTGACAGAATTGTGATCATGCATATGTACCTTTACCTGTTGACTGAACGAAAGTTAAGTTCTTTAAGCCAACTTTTCTATATTCTTAATAGATGAAAGCCAAATCCACTTATGCACCTAGTACTCGACCAACCCAAAATTGTCGGGTGAAGACAGACACACCGGACGCGGAGAATGTTTACACTCCGTAAAGTTGCTGTGATGGACTACTAGGGGTAAAGAATGCGAGAAACAAAGCCCACTTCCAGGACATCAAGTTTTCTCGCTCATCGGATGAGCGCACAATCTGCGGCTTGACGCGCATGGTGTTAATTCACATAACAGCCTATTTGTAAAGTGCGTAAGTCCTAGAATCATGAAAAACAACTCCATTGATAGAAGGTGAATTTAGACAGTTAGGCGATCGCGTAATATTGAAAACGGACGGTGCTAAGCTGTCACGCATATAAGAATGCACATTGAGACAGCAGGGGAGCAGAGGAGCAGAGGGGCAGGGGAGAGAGTTTGAAGCTTTTACCCGCAATGAGAATAATGCAATTTGTAGGCGCGACAGCTTAACAGATCATACTTTTGCTGATTTGCGACTGCTGACATATTCTTCTGTTGTGAATTCATTTTTTTGATTTTTGGGAGTGTCAAAGTCTATATTGACGATAAACTTCACTCGCAGCCCGATGTACTAAGGAGTGACGATACACAAGTGATTTGAGATCATCGGCATATCCACCACCAATAACGCAAGCTACTCTATAGCTAGCAGCAAGACAAGTACTCAAAACCTGCATTTCTCGACGGTATATACCAGTGTCAGTTAAGGCTAATTTTCCTAGCCTGTCCCCGACATGAGGGTCAACACCAGCATCGTACAACACTAAATCTGGCTTGACATCAGACAACAAATCTGGTAGATACTTTGCTAACGTTTGCAGGTAAGTATCATCTTCCATCCCCACAGGTAAGGGAACATCCAAATCACTTTTTTGCTTAGTACCAGGGAAATTGACTTCGCAGTGCATTGAGAAGGTGAAAACACTATCGTCCTCTTGAAAGATAAAAGCAGTGCCATCCCCTTGATGCACGTCTAAGTCTACAATCAAGATTTTCTGAACCAGGCGGAGTTTTTGCAATACGCGAGCTGCAACTGCTAAATCATTGAAAATACAAAAACCAGATCCATAACTGGGAAAGGCGTGATGAGTACCACCAGCAGTATTACAAGCCAAACCGTACTTGAGCGCTAGTTGTGCTGTGAGGATTGTCCCACCAATCGCGACACACGTACGATTAGCCAGTGATGAACTCCAAGGTAATCCAATACGTCGCTGTGCTTTGGCATCAAGAGTGCCCTTACAATAAGCTTGAACGTACTCTGGGGTGTGAACTAACTCTATGAACTCTTGTGGTGGGCGTGAGGGCATATGAAATTGTTCTTTTTGCGCCACGCCATCTGCTAATAGTAGTTCGTAGAGTTGCCGAAATTTTGGCATCGGAAAGCGATGACCTTCAGGTAGTGGGGCAACGTAGTCAGAGTGGTAGACTATCGGCAAGTCCATGAAGTCACTGTTTTGACACTCTCCGCCCTGCAAGTGCGGAGATTCTTGGGCTGAACTTGCCTTTTTCTGGTTTCCCTTCTTATAGGTCTTATGGTTCATACTTATCCGAAACACAGTTTTTTACACTATGTTCCGCTTTAGGACAACTCCCCAAGCGTTTACCCATTTCAAGGTACGTTCCCGTGTGCCCCACGGTACGCGGATTACTCCAAAAGCTTTTCAATTTTCGACAATCGTTTGAAAGTCTTAGCTGTTTATCGAGTTCTCGCTGCTCGTTGCCCCTAAAATTCCTAACTCAAAGTGTGTCTTAACTGTTTCACTTCGGTTAGAGGAGTTTCACCCCGGCGTCTCAATTCTAACACGTTTTGGCTAAAGCCGTCCTTCTAGGACCTTGCTCTAAACCCAATTTTTCGGTAAAAAGTTTTAACCGCCAAAACACCAAGAATATTATCGCGTTGATTTTGTTGTTTCTACGCGAAGCTAGGAAATGGGTGATATTTTCTGTCTGCTACATGGTTTAAGCCACGTAGATTTATACCAGTTTTGTTTACACTGGACAAGGGAATAATAGAGCGATTTTAATCTCAAATCAAAAATTGTCATGATACAACATTTGATTTTGCCACTTATATTTGTCTTAGCTGGCTTGCTTGGTGGAATTATAAGCGAAAAAATTATCTTTCAAAGATTAAAAAAATTTGTTGCTAACAGACGAATTCCAGGAAGTGCAGTTATATTTCGTTCCCTAAACCGTATGCCCTTCTTCTGGTGTCTATTGGCTGGGTTCTACGGTGCAACTGTCAGTTACCGTCCTGAACCAGATGTTGCTGAATTATTGAAAAAATTTATTACAGGCGCTTTTTTATACACAGTTACTATCGTCTTTGCCAGACTCACTGCTGGGTTTGTCAATGTATTTTTTCGGAGAGCAGATGGTTTTTCCGCCTCACTACTTTCTAATGTTGCTAAAACTGCGGTTTTAGTTTTAGGAACATTAATTCTATTGCAAACATTAGGAGTTCAAATTACACCAATATTAACAACGTTAGGTATTGGTGGTATAGCAGTTGGTCTAGCACTTCAAGATACATTAGCAAATTTGTTTTCTGGTTTTTATTTAATTATTTCTAAGCAAGTCAGAACAGGAGATTACATTAAATTAGATAATGGCGATCATGAGGGATATGTTACAGATATAACCTGGCGAAATACGACTATCAAAGAGCTTTCAAATAACGTCATAATAGTACCAAATTCTAAGCTATCTTCTGCTATTTTCACTAACTATCATCTACCAGTGAAGGAAATCACATTAACCATGATTGTAGGAGTTAGCTATGATAGCGACCTTGAGCAAGTTGAAAGAGTCACTGTAGAGATTGCTCAGGAGGTCATGGAGGAAATTGCTCCTGAATTAATAGCGAATGAACCTTATATAAGATTCAGCGAGTTTGCAGATTCTAGTATAAATTTTACGCTTTATATGCGGGTCAATGAATTTTTTGACCAACGATTGGCTAGACATTTATTTATTAAGAAATTACACAAACGCTATCAGAAAGAAGGAATTACAATTCCCTTCCCCATCAGAGATGTTTATGTGCAAGGTAATGGGAGTCAGAAGAACACAGAATTTAGAACTCAGAACTCAGAATATCCTCACAAATAAATTTGGAGGATTTAGTAAGGAAAGAATTCTTTTCCCTCCACTAAATCACCAACAACATTTTCAGGACTAGCAGTTCTGACAAGATTGATAAACAAGGGCTAGCTCTGTGCATACACCTTGTAACGGTTTATCCCAAGTTTCAATGGGTATCTCAGGTAAATAGGCAAATTCAAACACAATACCTATGGTTGGCTTGTTTGTCCATTCAGGAGAACTCAGCATCCGGTCATAATATCCCCCGCCATAACCCAAGCGATATCCTTGATAATCGCAAGCAATACAAGGAACAAGAATTAAATCAACTTCCGCAGAAGCAATAGTTGGTGCATCAGGATGAGGTTCACAGATTCCATAAGCTCCGGTTATTAGAGTATCTTGATGTGTCCAAAAATGCCAGTAAAGCGACTGTCCAACGCAGCGAGGAAAACCCCAACGACGACAGGTATCTGTAAATAAGGGACTAAGGTCTGGTTCTTGGCGAAAGCTAAAATAGGCAAGTATTGTTTTTGCTTGGTTAAATTGGGGGGAGGTTAAAAGATTTTGGCAGATGCGATCGCTCTTTTCGCGCCATTCCTGAGTTGACATGGATTGACGTGTTTTGAGCAGCGATTTGCGTAACTCTGTTTTTCCCATCTAAAAACCTAGCACTACGTCCAGTGCAATACGAATCAATTGCCAGCGTTCCTCTTCTAATACTCCCACCAAACCAAAAACTTGGCTATGGTCCAATACGGTAGTGAGCAAAAAATCAGCAGTTTTTGGGCTAGAAAGTGAACAGGCATTTATAGTAAAATTTAACACGATAAATCATGGTTATTTTCCATGAGAAATTAATTCAGTATCTAGACAACTACCGGAATAACAACTAAATAACTATGAACCTCAAACGAATCCTCAGCCTGGGTTTACTTGGTCTAGGCTTGACACTGACTATGGCGACCCTTGCCACACGATATGTTAATGCTTCCGACCATGATGACGGTGAAGTTGATACCAAAGGTCGCAACGTTAATTTGACTGACTTGTATGTGTTCCGCGAACAAGACCAAAACCCAAATGCGGGTAAGGATGACCTGGTCTTGATCATGAATACTAACCCGCGATCACTCGCTCGTCAGCAGTATTATTTCAGCAACAACGCCCTCTACGAATTCAAAGTCACACGCGTCACTGACAAAGACGCAACTCCGACTGGTCAAGAAGATGTCGTGCTGCGATTCCAATTTAACCCACCCAACGAGAAAGGTGAGCAAGAATTCAAGCTGACTGTAATTGCCGATAAGAAAATAGTTGCTGAAGATACAGGGAAAACGACCCCCCTAAATTCCGAACCGACAATTAACAACCTATCCTTGGGTGGCTCTCAGGTTAGTGTGTTTGCTGGACTCCGGGAAGATCCCTTCTTCTTCGATGTTGAGCAATTCTTTAGAGTCCGTGCAGGTGCTTTGGGTATCGGACCTCAAGTAGGTTTCCGTACCACTGACAAAGCAAGAGACTTTGCCGCAGGGTACAACGTCAATGCGATCGCACTTAAAGTTCCGCGATCGCTCCTCCAAGGACACACCAAAGCCACAACTTTCGATGTTTGGGAAACAATCTCTGTCAAAGACCCGCGTAGCCGACAATTCAAGCAGTTCGAGCGGCTGGGACGACCAGGAATTAATGAAGGCTTGGTGGTCACCAATGACTTTCTCAATGCATTTAACAGCATCCCCCCCACTGCTGACTTAAGTCCAGCCGCTGCTCCTGTAGGAGCTGAAGCGAAAAAGACACTGATAGCTCTTGGTAATGACGACAACCGAGCTAACGCTCTCCTTGGTGCTTTCCTTCCTGACGTCATGCGGATTGATACTACCGTAGCCAGCGGCTACGCCAATGCCTTGAATGCGAAGGGCAGTCCCATTGCTGGAAGGAAACTGACCGATGACGTTATCGATATCACCTTATCTGTCCTTACCAACGGCAATGTGACTACCGATAACGTTTCCTATGAAGGCACTCCTGACAACCCCGCCCAAGGTCACCAGCCAATACAGCCTCAATTCCCCTACTTAGCTCTACCGAACTAATAAGGAGGACAAGGGAAAATGGGCAATGGGCAATGGGCAATTCCCAATTCCCAATTCCCAATTCCCAATGCCCAATTCCCATTGCCACTCTAGCCCCCGTAGGAAAATATCCTCCTCTGTGCATCCTCTGTCCGGTTTGTTAATAAGTATCAAACGGCAATGACAGACGTTTTTTCCAAGCAGAAATCAAGATTCCTAAAACCCTTTTGGCTACTCCTGCTCGCAGTACCAATGATAGGTATCCTGATAGCGACAACTTTTTTCAAACAAGATTCCTCCAAACTTCCAACCGCCTACCGCTACCGATTTCCCCAGTCGTTACCAGGTACTGGCAATAAAAAGAGTTTGGTACAAAATGAAATTGCCTTTTATCAAAAACGAGTCAGCACCAATCCCCAGAGTGGCTTGGACTCAGCTTCATTGGCTAGAGCTTACTTAAAGATGGCTCGTGCAACTGGGCAAACCAGTTGGTATTTACTGGCAGAACAAGCAGCAAAGCGATCGCTCTCCAACCTCAGTGTCAACAACAATGGTGCTGTGCTTGTACTTGCCCGCGTAGCACAAGCTAGTCACGATTTTGCACAAGCCATGCGCTTGTCAAACCAGGTACTAAAATCCCAGCCTGGTAACGAGGATGCCTTGGCAATCATAGTGACATCCAATCTGGCAATGGGCAAGCTACAAGCAGCAAAAGAGACTGCTGATAAATTAGTAGACCGAGTTCCCACACAAGGAAGCCTGACTTTACAAGCTTTGGTGCAGGTTGCTCAAGGACAAGACAAAGAAGCAATTCAAAATTTCAAATATGCTTTAGCTGCTGAAGAAGCTGGAGAAACAGGCAGTTCTGCTTGGACACGTACATTACTTGGTCAGTTTTACTACAAGCGGGGACAGCTAGAATTAGCGAGAGAACTTTACCAGGAAGCACTGCGGATTCTACCAAAATACCCTCTGACGCTGGTTCATTTAGCAGAACTGGAAACACGACAGGGAAATTACGCAGATGCAGAGAATTATTACAACCAAGTTCTCACTTATTCTCCAAGCTCCTCGACGATTTTCGATCACGTCGTCCTACGGGGTAAAGCCAGAATCAAGCAATTGCAAGGTAAAGAAAAAGAAGCTACAGCTATTTTAAATCAAGCGGAAACCTTGCTAAGTCAGCAAACTGCCAGTGGACACGGCAACGGTTCCTTTGGACATCGGCGCGAACTTGCCCGTTTGTTACTAGAACGCGTTAGCGATTGCCAATGGAGATGCCCCTTGGGCAATCGCTCCTCCCAAAAGGAAGCTCGCTCTAAGGATGTCAATGAAGCTTTATCCCTGATGCAAGCAGAAGTTAACATCCGCCGTGATGCTCAAACGCTGGAAACCTTAGCTTGGGCGTTGTCTATTTCTGGGCGCTTTCAAGAAGCTCAAAAGGTGATACAAGAGGCTCTCAAACTGGGTACACGTGAAGCTGGGATATTCTACCGCGCTGGAACTATCGAAAAAGCATTGGGACATAATGCCCAAGCTCAGGCTTACGAGAAGCAGGCGAAAGAAGTTGACCCCACCTTCGATGAACAGGCGCGGCGTATATTAGGACTGGGGTTGGATCTGGGATATTGATACCAATTTTAAAAAGGGGTTCTATCTGTCTTGAAAATGGGCAATGGGCAATGGGCAATGGGGAACAGAGAAAGAAATATTTTCATGCCCTCGTTGTGCCCGAACCGGGCGTGAGGGTCTAGTAAGACTTTCATAAGACTTTCACAATTCCATTATCCAAAATCGTATGAGATATTGTCTGTTTTCATCCGCATTTATCTGCGTGCTTTGCTGTGCATCTGCGGTTTTATAATTTACATAGGTAAACACATGAACTGGCGTAGATATGGGCTTTGTCTAGTATCGTTTTTAGGAGCATTGTTAATCTCACTGTTGCCTACCCCTAGCCTTGCACACTGGGCAGATTTGGCAGTTGCTGAAATTATGGTGGGAGAGACACAAACCCAAATGACACTCACCTTTCCTACGGGTTTGGTAGCGTCAGCGGATGATAACCGCGATGGACAACTTTCCTCTGATGAAGTTCGCACACATCAAGCTGAACTTGAGAAATTTCTGAGCGATCGCATCCGCCTCAACGATGGTAAGGGACGAAGTGGTACTCTGGCGATCGCACTTGTAGACACAAACGGTCTACCACCAAATCTCAAGGTTAACAGCAAAACCCATACTACCTTGGAGCTGACTTACTCCTGGCTGCAACCAGTTCAAGGAGTCAAGATGCATTACGATTTGTTTCTGCCGGAAGCACCTGCGGCTCACTGTCTGGCAACCATCTTTCACCTTGGACAGGTACAAAACTTTATATTCAACCGACACAACCGTGATTTTTGGTTAATGGCTGGTGCGGGGTGGCAGATTGGGGATAGTTTTTTGGTGGCGATCACCGCTGCTTTCGTGTGGGGTGCTATGCACGCTATGTCACCCGGACACGGCAAAACCATAGTCGGTGCTTATCTGGTGGGTTCCCACGCCACCCCTAAACAAGCCGTCTTTTTAGGACTGACAACGACGCTCACCCACACAATTGGTGTTTTCGCCTTGGGATTGGTGACGTTGTTTGCTTCCCACTTTATCTTGCCAGAGCGGGTGTACCCTTGGTTGAGCTTTGTATCTGGTGTTATGGTGGTGGCGATCGGTTTAAACTTGTTCTTTAGCTATTTGTACAGTCATCATCACCATCATCACCATCATCATGGTGAGCATGACCATCACCATCATCACCACCATCATGATGAGCATGATCATCATCACCATCATTCACACTTACCTCCAAAAGATTCCCCTGTCACCTGGCGTCGTCTGCTTGCCTTAGGCATTTCTGGCGGACTTGTACCCTGTCCTTCAGCTTTGGTTTTGTTGTTGAGTGCGATCGCGATGGGACGTGTCGGCTTTGGACTCGTCCTAGTGTTAGTATTTAGTTTGGGACTTGCAAGTGTACTAACTGGATTAGGATTATTACTCGTCTACGCTAAAGGGCGCTTTGAGCAGCTACCAAAACAAATTCGGCTGATGCGAGTGTTACCTGCTATGAGTGCGCTGTTAATATCCCTCCTCGGTTTGGGAATAACAACGCGAGCATTGATGGAAATTGGGATAGTTAGACTCTAGGAATTGTCTTTCTTTTGACTTTTGACTTTTGACTTTTTACTTATTTTTACGCCACCATTCAATAGTATTCTTCAATCCTTGCTTGAAGTCTACTTGAGCAGTGAAACCAAAAGCAATATGCGCTCGTTCAGTATCTAAACAGCGACGCGGTTGACCATTGGGTTTGTCAGTTTCCCAAATAATTTCGCCGTCAAACTCCATCAATTCACAAATGAGATTAATCAAGTCACGGATGGAGATTTCATAACCTGTTCCCAAGTTAACGGGTTCAGAGTCGTTGTAGAATTGAGTCCCCATAACAATACCCCGCGCCGCGTCTTCTGAATACAGAAACTCGCGGGTAGGACTACCATCACCCCAAACTGGAATTTTCTTTTCTCCGTTTATCTGTGCTTCATGCACTTTGCGAATCAGGGCTGGGATGACGTGAGAACTTCTAGGATCAAAGTTATCTTCTGGTCCGTATAGATTTACAGGTAGCAGGTAAATGCCATTGAAATTGTATTGCTGGCGGTAAGCTAGCAGTTGAACGAGAAGGGCTTTTTTTGCTATTCCGTAGGGGGCGTTAGTTTCTTCAGGGTAGCCATTCCACAGATCATCTTCTTTGAATGGGACTGGGGTAAATTTGGGATAGGCGCAGATAGTGCCAATACATACGAATTTTTCTACTTCAGCTTGATAGGATGCGTGAATTAACTGGGTTCCCATCATCAAGTTGTCGTAGAACAATTCACCGGGTTTTTCGCGGTTAAGACCGATACCGCCAACGTGTGCTGCTAGGTGGATAACAATGTCTTGTTGCTCCACTGCTTTTTGGCAATTTTCCAGTGTACGTAAATCACAGTACCGCGATCGCGGTACTGTGATTTTATTGCGATCGGCTCCAGCCTGACACAGCTGGTCTATCACTTGACGCCCCAAAAAACCAGCTCCACCAGTCACGAGAATCCTTTTGTTCTTTAGTTCTAAGGCGTTCATATTCTCTTCCTCGTCGGAGTGTATCACAAGTGGAGCGTACCCAGTTCTTGCCGAATCATGGCATTATCCTTCAGGACTTTTGCGACCTTGCCATTTGGCGAAGTCAGTCCCAACGCTTGCAGATCAGCTTCTACCATAATGGCTACCAATTGCTCAAATGTTACCGATGGTTTCCAACCCAACTTTTGCTGCGCCTTGGTAGAATCACCAATTAATAAGTCTACCTCTGCTGGACGGAGATAGCGCTCGTCAAACTCCACATAGTCTTCCCAGTTAAGGTTGACATAACCAAACGCTAGTTCAAGAAACTGTCGTACTGTATGGGTTTCATTAGTAGCAATGACATAATCGTCGGGCTGATTTTGCTGTAGCATCAACCACATTGCCTTGACGTAATCCTTGGCATAACCCCAGTCCCGCTTGGCATCAAGATTACCCATATAAAGTTTTTTCTGTTTACCAGCAAAGATTCTGGCAACTGCCATAGTAATCTTGCGCGTGACAAACGTTTCCCCTCGCCTCGGTGATTCGTGATTAAAAAGTATACCATTACAAGCAAACATTCCGTAAGATTCACGATAATTTATTGTTTGCCAATGAGCGTAAACTTTAGCACAAGCATAAGGACTACGGGGGTAAAACGGTGTAGTTTCTTTCTGCGGGATTTCTTGTACCAAACCAAACATTTCCGAAGAACCCGCTTGGTAGAATCGCACTTGGATACCTGTACGATGCTGGTAGTCACGAATTGCTTCTAATAAACGTAGCGTTCCCATTCCTACTGAATCCACCGTATATTCAGGAGAATCAAAGCTTACCCGTACATGGGATTGAGCGCCCAGATTGTAAATTTCTACTGGTTGGACTTCCTCTAGAATGCGTCGCAACGTGGTACCATCCGTCAAATCGCCATAATGTAAAAATAATCGCACTCCCTCTTTGTGAGGATCTTCGTAAATATGATCTATGCGATCAGTGTTAAAGGTGGATGTCCGGCGAATTATACCATGAACTTCATATCCTTGCCCTAGCAAAAACTCACTCAGATATGAGCCATCTTGACCGGTAATACCAGTAATCAACGCTCGCTTCTTTTGCGTCATGCTTTATTATCCCTTGTCGTTACTGAATAGATGAATACAGGCGACCTGGTACAAGTTAACAGGTATTTGCTCAATTTCCCAATGGGAAACCTTCAAGTCTTACTTACAGTTCAACTGATACATGTAAATCTGCTAACTTACAAGTTTACAGCAAAATCTTCTGACTCTGGCGTCCTCCCTTTGTTGGTTACAGCCGCACTAAAGAGGTCAACGAATTATCTGAATCTCGACAGATAATGATAGATTCGTCCAAACGGTGTCAGCGGTAAGAACAGGAAGATTTCTTGCTATCGCTAAAGCAAGACAAGAACGATCTCCCAGAGAAAGCCCGAACGGTCTTGTTTGATGATACAAAAAACCAGACATGGCAACCAGTTCATTGGTAAAATCAACGATTTGACAAGGAAGTTGTCCTAAGATTGCTTGAATTGTTTCAAGCGGTGCTCCTTGCCGAGCCAAGTACGTTGCGACCTCCGCTAGATTTATTGTCAATACGAGTGCCTTACTGAATAAGGCTTCACCCTGCTCGTATCCCTTTTCTTGTTTGAGGATAGCAATAAGAACCGAACTATCAAAAACAATCGCTGTCATTTTGTTTCAAAGGCACGATTCATTTTATCGTCTTCGGCGGTAACTTCTTCCTTACGCCATCTCAGAAAATCATCAACGGTATCATCATGTGTCAAATATTGATTCGCCAGCGCTCGCGCCTGCGCCAACGCTTGATACTGTGTAATAAGCCTGATATCGCCATTCTCTTCACGAATGGTCACAATATCGCCTTCCGCCATATTCAGCTTTTTACGGATAACAGAAGGTATTGTTACCCTACCGCCTTTTTGTATCTCCGCACGATAGTCCATTTTTTTACTTTCTACAAATTGACTTAATTTGTACAAAATTATTTTAATCCAAAAAATCAAAAAATAATTTGCCGCTAACTGATTGAAGAGGGAATGAACTCAATACTGCTCGGATAAGCAAAAATTAGAAACCCGGTTTCTTTAAGAAACCGGGTTTCTGGCACCTCAACTATTCTTAACCGAGCAGTATTGGGAATGAACTTAAGTGGCGAACAGCGTCAGCGTTTAGAAATTGCCTGCACTATATGAGGAATCTGGCGGTGTTAGTATTGGTTAAGAGGGAACTCTTAACGGGCAACAGGCAACAGAAGGTTATGTAGCAATACCCAATGCCCAATGCCCAATGCCCATTGCTAACCAACTACTTATGACCACACCCTGTTATAAATTCCCAAGTCAGTTATCAAATTGCCACTAGGTGACAATTTCTCATTAAAAATTCGTAATTCATTACAAATTACGAATTAAGAAATCACAAGTTCATTGTCGCGAATTTAATTTGCAATAGCACAACGACTATAATACTCTTTACCATGAGCTTGTCAATTTTCAACTTTTCTTCTTGAATTGTTTAGTATGCTCCATTATTTTTGGGCATAATGACAACGCCAATGGTTTTAAAAACTATCCACAAATCTAACCAAAAATTTCTGAATTTAGCGTAATGCAGGTCTATTTGAACCCGCCGAGGATAGGGAATATCATTACGTCCAGAAACTTGCCACAACCCAGTAATTCCTGGTTGGATAGTTAAAATCTGATCTATGTGACAACCATACTTAGGTAACTCTTCTGCTACTAGAGGTCTTGGACCAACAACACTCATGTCTCCTTTTAAAACATTCCAGAACTGAGGGAATTCATCTAAGCTAGTCATTCGCAAAAAACGACCAATTTTCGTAATTCGCGGGTCGTGTTTAAGTTTGAAATTTGCCTCAAATTCTTGTCGCATATGAGGAGATGTTTCCATTATTTGCACAAGAACTTCATCGGCATTGGTTACCATTGTTCGGAATTTAATACAATTAAAGGGTTTGTAATTTTTACCAACCCGTTCCTGTATGTAAAAAATTGGACCTTCTGAACTGAGAGCGATCAGCAGGGCCAAAATCAAGTATACAGGGGAAAACAAAATTAGTACCGACAGCGAAAATAAAATATCGAACAGTCGCTTGGTAAACTCTCCGTTTAAAGCCTGAAAAGACAAACCTTTGGTTTGAACTCTAGGTGTCTTTTTCTGTTGATCGCGTTTAAAAAAAAGTCGTGAGCGTCTGTATGTTGCTGAGGTGTTTGTCTGGGCAACACCTGCCCGTATCCAAGCTAATAGAGCAGTCACGTTTGTTGCAGTTGGGCGTAAAGACGCTTTATGCGGTTGTGCAGAGCGTAGCGCCCTAAAGGGCGATCTCCTGCTCAACGGCAACCTCGCTACAGTTAATTGTGTCCGTCCTTCGGACGGGCGGACGCTGCTGGAAAAACAGCGCCCGGTACCGGGCATACCACGCGATCGCTTCCCGGAGAGGAGTGAGCTCTGGGCAGTCATCATACTCCTTAACAATCCACACCACACATAGTCCCAATCTTAAAGCCAAGAGGTGCTTCTGGGGGCAAATTTCCAAAAGCCTGTAAAACAAGACCATCAATTAGGCAATGGTCTTTTTTGCATACACTTATTTAGAAAGTCAAGGTAGCACTGTGCAAAGATTTGCGGAGAAAACTGAGCGGCGTGCACTTGAGCATACTCAGGATTAAATTTTCCTTGATAAACTTCAAATTTTTCTATTGCGTCTACCAATGCCTCCTCTGTTTGCTCTTTGAAGAAGATACCAGTTCCTTTATCGCTATGTTCGCGAATATCTCGCACAGTTTCTAAGGCACCACCTGCCCCGTATGCGATGACCGGAGTACCACAAGCCTGTGCTTCCACCAAAGCAATGCCAAAATCTTCACAAGCTGCATAGACAAAACCTTTGGCATTAGCCATATACTTTTTTACCACATCATTGGGCTGCCATCCGAGTATTTGTATATTCGATTGTGCTATTCTCCGGATTTTTTTCATCTCTGGTCCTGTTCCAATTACGACTAAAGGCAGTTGCAATTTATTAAAAGCCCTGATTATTAAAGATACTTGTTTGTAACTAACCAAGCGGGAAACGGTTAGGTAATAATCTTCTTTTTGAAGCAACAAGGGAAGACTCTCTACATTAACTGGCGGGTAAATGACTGTTGCTTCTCTTCGGTAGCAGCGCCAAATACGACGAGCAGTATGCTTTGAGTTAGCAATAAAGTAATCAACACGATTTGCTGTCAATACATCCCATTGACGTAAACGATGCAGTAAATACCGCGTTATCCACCCAGCTAAACCACTTCCCAACTTGCTTTCTTGAAGATAATCAAAAGTCAAGTCCCAAGCATAGCGCATGGGGCTATGACAGTAGCAAATATGTAACTGTTCAGGGGTGGTTAAAACTCCTTTCGCAACAGCGTGAGATGAAGACAAAATCACGTCATATGCTCGTAAATCTAGCTGTTCGATTGCTAGTGGCAACAAAGGCAAGTACTTTTGCACACCATTACGGGCAAAAGGAAAGTGCTGAAGAAATGTTGTGCCAATCTTCCGTTGGTATAAATAACTTTCCGGGTTACTGGATTCAAAATCGATGAGGGCGTACAAATCAGTATCGACGTGGTTGAGAATTTCTCGCACAACAAGCTCTGAACCACCAGTGGCTCTAGGTGTCAGCCATTCATGAACTAAGGCACATTTCAAGGGCACAGCTAACTGTAGTTGGTAGAGAACACGCAAGGCGAGAGTTAAAGGTTGGTTAACTGAAACATTATTCCCAAATGAATGGAAAACGCCCCACTCTCGTGTAAAAGACGTAATCCTTTTCCAAGAGGTTCCAAGAAAATACCGCAACCTGATAACCTCAAAGACGAAAATGATATTGACGATATAGTGACAGGGAATTGAGAATTTATGCGAATTCTAATTGTAGGTGGTACGCGATTCATTGGTGTCTACCTCACTAAACTGCTGATAGAACAAGGACATGAAGTCGTACTGTTTAATCGTGGGAATCATCCTGTACCAGTTGAGGGGGTAGGACAAATTATAGGCGATCGCACTGACGCTGACCAGTTAAAAGAAAAATTATCACTTCCTAATTTTGATGCCATTTTTGACAATAACGGACGGGAACTTACTGATACTCAACCATTAGCAGAAATTTTTCAAGACCGTGTAGAACATTTTGTGTATATGAGTTCTGCTGGGGTATATCTCAAATTAGACCAAATGCCTCATGTGGAAGGGGATACCATCGATCCAAAAAGTCGCCATTTAGGTAAGCATGAAACGGAAGCTTACCTGATGCAACAGAGATTACCTTTTACTTCAATTCGTCCTACCTACATTTACGGTCCCCTGAACTATAACGATTTAGAAGCCTGGTTTTTTGACAGAATTGTACGTAACCGTCCCATTCCTATTCCTGGCAACGGCTTGCATATCACCCAACTCGGTCATGTAAAAGACTTAGCAACAGCCATGTCCAAAGTTCTGGGCAATTCTGGCGCACCCAGACAAGTTTACAATGTATCTGGCGATCGCTTTGTCACTTTTGATGGTTTAGCCCGCGCCTGCGCTGTTGCTGCTGGCAAATCTCCTGATGAAATAAAAATTGTGCATTACGATCCGAAGAAATTTGATTTTGGCAAGCGCAAAGCTTTTCCTTTGCGGGTGCAGCACTTCTTTGCCTCAGTGAATAAAGCGAAAACAGAGTTAAATTGGCAACCGGAATATGATCTGATTTCTGGTTTACAAGATTCGTTGGAGAATGATTATCTGGCATCAGGACGGGATAAAGCGGAAATAGATTTTTCTGTGGATGAGGAAATTTTGCAGGTTAACAGCTAAATTGTTGACAGTTGACAGTTAACAGTTAACTGTCAACCATATATAATAAGTACTTGGAAGCTTGGCAAGCAAAAGGTGAATCTATTCGGTGAACCTAGTACGCTTCGAATTACCTGATTACCATTCCAAAATCCTTATCTTACAGCACCTAGGTTTCAGGGCGCTTATCGCCCCATTAGCTAAACTCCAGTAATGAAATCTGTGCTATCAAAGCGTCAAAACTCCAACCAATACTCTCACCAAGTCTTCTAATCCATCTGGGGCATGATAAATATTTATATCCTCAAGTATCTTTCTTTCCTGTCTTGAATAAATGCCAAATTTCCAATCTTCCCCAGTTGTGACTGCTCCGTAAAACAGTGAACTAGAGTTTCTAGAGCCAAGCCAGTAATCTAGGGCAATAAGTTCTACAGACAATTGAGTAAATCCCCTCACTATATCCGTATTTTTTGCTTCTATAACTATCAGGCTTGTTTCTTTATGCAAATAGTAGTCGAAGCTTCCTTTCAAGTACTGGTTTACCTCAATAGGAAATTCTATCTCAATCGGGGTTTTTGTTGCTTGGACGATTTGTAAAAGGATAGGGGAAATGAGGACTTCTCGTCTAGCCATTTCATTGACTAAACTAGTGTAAAGTAAACTATTCCTGAGTAAGTTATAGAGGTTATCTAAAAAGTCTATATTTCCTTCATATTTTGGTAATTGTAAGTAATATTTTTCATGTTTGCATCCTAAATCAGAAAGAATATATGAAGTGGGGTAGGAAAGTTCAAAGTATTTAGAAAAAGTATAGTTCTGACTGGGTTCAAGAATGAGAGGTTTGTCTACAAGCATTATTCATCTGCCTTTAAAAAGATAGATTATTATTGCCAACAAAATCGTAAATCTTCTCAGCTTCTCCTGTTTAATCTCAGTATTTGTTACAATAGACTTATTGCAAAAGTCTTGATTTTTGCGCTCTTCTTTGCGCCTGGTATGTAGGAGTGCGCGAAACAAAAAATATTTGATAACGGTGGGCGTAAAATCTTAAATTTTTTCTTACTTTGAGGTAGTGATACTGCTTTTTTCCGGCAAAAGGTAAATGATTCCAGAAATTAACGTTAGGGAGACAGAAACCCAGAAAGCAATCAAAGACGGTAATTGCCATACTTGGGATAGAGGAGCGATAAGAAGTGCGATCGCAATAATTTGACTGACTGTTTTGAGTTTCCCCCAAATATTGGCTCCCGTAATCTTGGTTTGACTGACACGCCAACCTGCGATCGCTAACTCTCGTGCCAAAATAAGAAACACTCCCCAAGCAGGAACTTGTCCTAGTTCAATTAAAGCCAGCAACGGCGCAAGTACAAGTAACTTATCAACCAAGGGGTCAAGAAATTTGCCTAAGTCACTAATTTGGTTGAGTTTCCGTGCTAAATAACCGTCCAACCAATCAGTCAGCGAGGCGACGAGAAAAATTGCCAAACAAATCCATCTGGCTTGGGGTGTAGCTTGGTGCAAACCGTAAAGGAGAAATGGTATCCCTAGAAGGCGAGAGAAGGTAATCCAGTTAGGTAAAGTCATAAGGATAAAGGGACAGGGGGAATATAAACTCTTGAGTGATAATTAATTTCCAAAAATAGCATGACACAACAAACGGATTCTGGAGTGAGAATAGAACGCGATTCGATGGGCGATCGCCAACTACCAAGTAATACTTACTACGGTATTCAAACCTTACGGGCGATAGAAAATTTTTCTATTAGTGGCATTAAACCTTTATCTACTTACGTAGATGCTTGCGTCATCATTAAAAAAGCGACAGCAAGTGTCAATGGTACACTGGGCTGTATTCCCCAAGATATCAGTCAAGCAATTGTGCAAGCTGCTGATGAAGTGCTTGCTGGAAAGTTTCGCGATCAGTTTGTGGTAGATGTCTACCAAGCTGGTGCTGGAACTTCCCATCATATGAATGTCAACGAAGTTCTCGCAAATCGTGCTCTAGAAATTCTCGGCGAAGAAAAAGGCAATTACAAGCGCGTTAGTCCTAACGACCACGTTAACTACGGACAGTCTACCAATGATGTCATCCCGACAGCAATTCGTATTGGGGGCTTATTAGCATTATCAAAAACGCTACATCCTGCTTTAGAAAAGGCAATAGCGGCGCTAGAAGAAAAAGGCGAAGAATTTCAAGATATTGTTAGATCTGGCAGAACCCATATGCAAGATGCTGTACCCGTGCGTTTGGGTGAGAATTTTCGTGCTTGGGCGCACATTCTGACAGAACACCAAAACCGCATCTACACTGCTTCTTCTGATTTGATGGTGCTAGGTTTGGGAGGAAGCGCAGCAGGTACGGGGTTAAATACCCATCCTCAGTATCGTGCTCGTGTGGTAGAAACAATCTCAGATTTGATCCATATCCCTCTGGAAAGTGCACCTCACTTGATGGCAGCAATGCAGAGTATGGCACCATTTGTCAATGTTTCTGGTGCTTTACGCAATCTAGCTCAAGACCTAGTCAAAATATCTCATGATTTGCGTCTGATGGATTCGGGACCAAAAACTGGTTTCAAAGAAATTCAACTACCACCAGTACAACCTGGTTCCTCAATTATGCCAGGAAAGTACAACCCAGTAATGGCAGAGATGACATCAATGGTATGCTTCCAGGTGATGGGTTACGATAGTGCGATCGCTCTTGCTGCACAAGCCGGACAATTAGAACTGAATGTGATGATGCCTCTGATTGCTTATAACCTAATTCACAGCATCGAAATTCTTGGTAATACTATCGTCGCACTCACTGAACGTTGTATCAAGGGCATTACCGCTAACCAGGAACGTTGTTTAGCGTACGCTGAAGGTAGTTTAGCTTTGGTAACAGCATTAAATCCTCATATAGGTTATTTAAACGCAGCGGCTGTCGCGAAAGAATCTTTAGAAACTGGCAAATCTTTGCGGCAGATTGTTTTAGAACGTGGTTTCATGAGTGAAGCAGAATTAGCCGAAGTGTTAAACCTGGAACAAATGAGTGCGATTGTACCTCTAAATTTACAAGACGGCACATCGGATTAGAGAACAAAGAAGGAAGATAGAAGAAAGAAATCTTCCTTCTTTATTTGTTCTTATTCGTTCTTTATTTGACTATGCACATCCAAACACCATCCGTCAGCTTAACTCGTGCAATTTCTTACGAACGGGAAGCACTCCGGGAATCTTTAGAAACACTACTGGAACCTTTGGGAGGAATGGCGGCGTTTGTCAAAAAGGGGAACCGCGTCTTACTCAAACCCAATCTACTGACAGGTGCACGTCCTCGCAAAGAGTGTACGACTCGTTCAGAACTAGTTTATACAGTCGCCCAGATGGTTCTGGAAGCAGGTGGTAAGCCATTTTTGGGGGATAGTCCCGCTTTTGGGAGTGCCAAGGGAGTTGCAGTGGCAAATGGTTATCTGCCTGTTTTAGAAGAACTGAATCTCCCTATCATCGATTTTCACGGGCTTCGCTACCAAACCGTCAGCGAAGACTTTAACCATCTGCTACTGTCCAAAGAGGCGATGGAAGCGGATGTAGTGATTAACCTACCCAAGGTGAAATCCCATGCTCAGTTGGTACTGACTTTAGGGGTAAAAAACCTGTTTGGTTGTGTTCCAGGCAAGATGAAAGCTTGGTGGCACATGGAAGCGGGAAAAGATGCAAATCGTTTTGGTGAAATGTTAGTGGAAACTGCCAGGACAATTCATCCTGACTTAACCATAGTTGATGGCATCATCGGTCATGAAGGCAATGGTCCCAGTGGTGGTGAACCTCGTCCACTAGGCATTTTAGCAGCATCACCAGATGTTTTTGCCTTGGATCGTGTAATAGTGGAAATTCTTAATGTTCCGCCTGAACAAGTACCTACTGTCGCTGCATCAATGCGGCTAGGATTAATTGGTGAACTAGACAACATCGACTTTCCACATCTACATCCCGACTTACTAAAAATAGATGATTGGCGGTTACCAGACAAGCTCGTACCTATCGACTTTGGAATGCCTCGCGTTGTCAAATCTACGTTCAAACATCTTTACATAAAATTTATCAAAGAACCCATGAGTGCATATGCCAAACGGTAGTTGCACTCAGCGCATCATATTAGTAGCAAGTGCAAACTCTGTTACAACAATTTTAAAATTGGCAGAGTAAGCTATAAATACCCTCCGATTGCTTAACCAGACCGCCCTCATTAAGTGGCGGTTTTTTTCATCTCTTAGTTATTAGTTATGAGAGCCAAAGTACATCTAAATAACATATTTTCGGTTGTATTTATCAATATCATTTTGCAAGAAAAATGTAAATTTTAATACTATTGCCTTGGCATATGCGTAAAATAATCATTACATTGCAAGGTAAAGTATCCGGTGAAATTAACTACAAAGTAAAAGATAATGTTTAAATGTTTAACTCCTATTTTGTATCAAGTGTTTCATGTACAAAAATCAAGTATAAATTAATTTAAAAATAATTGATATTTTTTATTAATAAATAGTATGATTTCGTCGAAAAAATAGCTAAAATAGAAGTAAGACTCTCTTAATAAAGAGTCAAAACACAAAACAAAAAAATAGCTTAAAAATAACAAAATTCGATTTTTTATGGATGCAAATACCCAATCTGCTGACTCTGCCGATACACCTTCCCATAGGTTGGCAGATATTGTGGGAACTGTAATTGGTCTTTTAACTCTGACGCTCCCTTTGTTTGTCATTGCTCACTACTCTTCAAGCAGTGTTCAGAATGACCAGCAACCCATTACCTACAATGTAAACACAGATGCGGATTAAATAAAACTTGAACAAGAAATCTTAAGCGCAGTCCCCACCCAAATTGTTTGATTTGGGTGGGGACTGCGAAACCTCAGTACTGAGGTATACTACTAGAAGGATTTATTGTGATCGACAGTACTGTAAAAGTAAGCAAGCTGGAGACATAAGCCTGGGGTAACAATTACAAACTACTTTCTATTTCTGATGATATGGATAGCCGCACCCGCTGCTGCACCGTCAACTGCATCGCCAAGAGTATCTTTACCTGGGCGAGTGATTGTACCAGTCACTGTCCCAGCAGCCGCACCTACTCCAACATCTTGACCCAAGTTGCGATTTCTAGGATTGCGTCTAGTACCATTGACAGCATTAACAGCAGCACCAGCAGCACCACCTTTAACAGCATTGTTTAACACACTACCACGACCCCGGATGGCTCCAGAGACAACACCAGCACCTGCTCCAATGCCTATATCCTCTAGGAATTTTTGGTCAGCAGACGCAGGTTGAGCAGGAACTAAGGTAACACCAGCTAAACTTGCTGCCATGAGGCTGGGCATAAGTGCGCGTTTCAAAATTTTGTTCATAGACTCACCTTCTCAACGCATTAAAAGACTAGAAAAAAGTTAAATTTGTTCCAGTGTTGTTGTTCTAGTTTTTTCATCTTTTCTCTAGTCTAGACAACAGAAAACTTTTTCTGCATGAATATGCTTTCATAATTACCGTACCTTTTATTCAAAATACCTGAATCCACTCTTTGACAGAATATTCAGTCCAAATGCCATTTTGCCAATAGGGATCAGCTTCAACTAACTGGCGCACGGTAGTTTCGTCTTCGGCTTCGTAAATGCCAAAAATTTTAGTTATATCTTTGGTAGGACCAATTGTAATTAACACACCAGATTCTTTCTGTTTTGCTAGTCCGTCTAAATGAGCTTGACGGTAAGGGGCGCGTTTTTCCAGAACGTCTTCGCAGTAAGTTCCCCACATTATGTATTTAGGCATAGCTCTCTATAATTCAAAAATCAAAAACTAAAATTCAACAAAAATAGAAGTGAGAAGAAAGAAGCAATTTTTTACTCATTCTTCTTTCTTCTCACTCTTAAGTCTTAACTTCTCAGAGTAACGCCGAATTTCTCCACTAAAGCTTCACGGACTTTGTTGTGTACTGGTTCAACTTCAGTATCGGTGAGGGTGCGATCGCCTGCTCGATAGATCAAGCGAAATGCGAGACTCCGCTGTCCTTGGGGTACATTCTCCCCATGATATTCATCAAACAATTTCACAGATTCCAGCAAATCTTTGCCTGCTTTGGTTATGGCTTTTTCAATTTCGGCAACTGTTACTCTAACAGATGCAAAGAAAGCAATATCTCGGTCTGCGGCTGGATAAGTGGAGTAAGGGTGAAATTGTGGTACTAAGATTTCATCTTCGTCCAAAGAATCCAAAAGCACATCAAGATCCAACTGGAACACGTAAACTGAATCTGGTAAACCTTTTTCTTGCCGTAGTTGGGGATGTAATTGTCCAAAAATACCAAGTCTATGACCTTGTACCCATAGGGAAGCTGTGCGTCCTGGGTGCAAGCGAAAATCTTTGCAATCAGGTTGATATTCCACCTGCAAACCAAGCTGTTGAAACACATTTTCTAAAATACCTTTGGCTTCAAACCAGGTCATGGGTTGCTCGCGATCACTTCTTGTCCACCTGCTCAAGGAGATATCGCCTCCCATAATACCAGCGATCGCGTCTGCTTCTTGCAAACCCTCTTCTTCTTGCCAGAAAATTCGTCCAATTTCAAAGCCATTCAGCGAACCATTACCCTGTTCTAGGTTATATTGAAATGCATCAATCAACCCTGATATCAAGTCGGTTCGCAATGCTGAATATTCGACAAATAACGGATTTGCCAGCACAATTTGTCTATCTTCCCCTGGTTTGACCAAGGAATAGTGCATTAATTCTGTCAGTCCTTCTGCTCGCAATACTGCTCGTAACTTCCGTACCAGTTCTACCTCAACAGGCAAATAACCTGCTTCTGCTTTCTCTGGTAGGGTGTCACAAAAGCGATCGTAGCCGTAAAGACGGGCAATTTCTTCAATTAAGTCTATTTCCCGTTCTAAGTCACGGTAACGATAGGGAGGTACGGAAATCACCCACCTTTGGTCGTCTATGGAAGTCACTTGACATCCCAGTGCTGTTAAAATACGTTCAGCATCTGCACCTTGGAGTTCTCCTGTTTGCTCTCCCAAATCAATTGGTCCGAGAACCTGATTCACTCGATCCAGACGCAGTTCAATGGAACGCGACCAGGTGGAAGGGTCAGGACGGGAGTCAGCAATTTCCTGTGATACTATGGTTCCGCTAGCCAGTTCACTCAAAAGTGATAGAGCGCGGCGACAAGCGATTTCCAACTCAGCGCGGTTTACTCCTCGTTCGTATCTCCCAGATGACTCGCTTCGTAATCCCACGCTACGGGAAGAACGGCGAATTGCGACTGAATCAAATAGCGCTGCTTCTAAAACCAAATTTTGAGTTTCATCATGCACTTGTGTTTCTTCGCCACCCATCACTCCCGCCAGCGCAACGGGTTTATCATTGGCGGTGATTAATAAATTTTGTGTAGATAGGTTGCGAGTTTGTCCATCGAGGGTTTTGAGAGTTTCTCTGGCGTTAGCAAAGCGGACACCGATGGGCAAAGCCCCGCCTTCGGCGATTGCCCAAGGGGCAGTGCCAGAGGCAATCGCGAGATTGTCACTTGCAGCAACGGATTGTAAACGGCTAGCGTCAAAAGCGTGCAGTGGCTGTCCCCATTCCAACATTACGTAGTTAGTAATATCTACGACATTATTTATAGGTCGCACTCCAGCAGCAAGCAGGCGCTGTTGCAGCCAATCGGGTGATGGTACAATTTTTACTTGGTCAATCACCGTACCAATATATGCTGGACAAGCTTGTGTATCAGCGATTTTTAAAGCTAAATTAAACCCACCTTGAGAAATAGAAACTTCACCTGGTTGGGGAAGCGTTAGCTTTGCCCCAGTTAGGGCTGCGACTTCCCGTGCTATACCAACCATACATAAAGCATCAGCACGGTTGGCAGTAGCTGTGACATCTAAAATCACATCATCTAAACTCAACAGTGAACCCACATCGCTACCAAGTGGTAAGTTCTCTTGGGGAAAAATATGAATTCCATCTACATCACTGGGCAAACCCAGTTCCTTTAGGGAACAAATCATTCCCTGTGATGCGACACCTCGTAGTTTCGCAGGTTTTATTTTTAAATCGATATTTGATAGGTAAGTGCCTATAGTTGCCACTGGCACGTAGATATCTGCCCGGACATTGGAAGCACCACAGACAATATTTAAAGTTTCACCCGTGCCGATATCGACTTGGCAAACACTCAACTTATCAGCGTTGGGGTGAGGTTGCCGTTCCAGCACTCTCCCTACAACAACGCCCGCAGCCCAAGTGCGGCGGTCTTCAATATCTTCCACCTCAAACCCAGCTAATGTCAATGTTTCTGCGAGTTCTTCGTGGCTCAGTTTCAACTCAACTAGTTCTTGCAACCATTTCAATGAGATACGCATGTCATGTGTTGTCTTGTTTGAAATCTAAGCTAAATCATAATGCACAGACTATTCTAGAACTATTCCACGAAGTTCCTCACGTATTTTGAAATCATGCACACAAAAGCTGCTTTACCCATTACTCTTTTAAACGGCAAGCAAACCTTGCCTATCATTGAAGCTTATTTTGAGTTTAATCATCTTAAATATCTCTATCGTCAGGGTTGGCTGAGGCACGGTATCGAACCAAAATATTGTGAGAGTGTTGCTGAACACTCATTTTGTGTTGCACTATTAGCTTTATTTTTGGCTAATGAATATTACCTTGAGTTAGACACAACCAAGGTCATTCGCATGGCTTTAATACATGATTTGGGAGAAATATATGCTGGGGACTTTACTCCAAAAGATACAATTGAACAAAATCAGAAATATCAACTAGAAAAACAGTCTATTTTTCAAGTACTGAATAAGCTTACTCATGGATTAGAGTGACTCGCATTATGGGAAGAATACGAAAAAGGGGAATCTGCTGAATCGCAGTTTATTTGCCAGCTTGATCGATTAGAAATGGCTTTACAAGCTAGTGTATACGAACACCTTAAGCTAGCCAATTTATCAGTGTTTTTTGAAAGTGCCAATCAAGCTTTGTCAGCACAACAACTGAAATCGATATCTAGAGCACTAGAAGATTTAAGGGATTAAACTCAAAAAAAAATCATTACTAGACTTTACAGCAAATGATTAATAACGAAATCACTAAGCCAAATGCGTAAACACCATTTTGAGTAAATCTGCGCGAGTAAAAGGCTTAGTTAAATATCCTGAAGCTCCCACAAATCTTGCTTTTACTCGATCAACAAGTCCCTTATTTCCTGTTACCATAATTATCGGAGTTTTTTTGAATATTGAATTGTTTCGGACAATCCGACATAATTCGTAACCATCCATGCCCTCCATGTTCAAATCTAGTAAAATCAGGTCCGGTTTATGCCGAATAATCGACATGACCGCTTTCAGTGGGTCATTGATTGTCACTACAGAAAAATTTTCATCTTCTAGAAAGCGGCTAATTTCTTTAAGGATGGTGGGACTATCATCGACAGAAATAACTTTGTAGACTCTTCGTGACGTTATAGGAGTGGGAGGAGTTTCTGTCTCATGTTGAAGATTGCTGTTATTCGATGTTGTTAATTCCTGAGCTTGTTCTTTCTGAGGAGAAATCGGAGTTTGTCGCTGGGGAGTAGCTATATTCCCCGCAGAAATGTCAGAGTTATTCTTAGAGGTGGTGCGACTTGATGTTCCTGCGGAATCAACAGATTTAGTATTAGCTGATTCAGTAACATAACTAGAAGCTTGTACTAAATCTGCAAATGTCTTTGGTAATTTATCAAATGGTGGATCTGGTTCATGCAATAATACATTACCATTTAAAATATGGGGGTATAAGATTTTAGCTAGTTGGACTTCGTCTTGATTCACAATCACTGACAAGTGCCGCAAGCTAAAACCCTTCATCCACTCAATGAGCTGAGGATCTATTCCTGATAAATTTTTTTGACTGTTTGGGGTTTTAATTAACAAATACGGACGTTGATAGGGAGAAGAAATTTGCGGACCCAATGAATGCCAATTCTGCAACTTTTGCTGACAACGTTCTACAATTTTTCCTACATCTAGCTTGCAAATAGTTGGAACTCGATAATGAGAATCTTTTAATGTAAAAGTTCCTTGTTTAATTAAAAGGTATGACTCAAGCACTTCTTTGACCAATTCTTGGATTAGCACAGCTGCTTGTGTAGAATGCAGATATCGTTCACTTATTAACCAGCAAATAGCTTGGTATTCAGGAGGTAGTGGAGGTGGAATCGATTGCTCCCCAGTATTACTGCGATATACTACAGACTGATTTTTTACGTCTGGTTCAAACATTAAACGTAATTGAACACGAACTTCACCGATGATGCTAGGAACATGATGGCTTAAGCGACGCAAATGACGTTCCAAGCGGTCAAAGGGTTCAATTGAATGTGTCGCATAGGTTATTCTCCCGTGCTCTAGATATATTGACCAAGAAACAGAGTTGCTAAGTACTTGTAAACAAGTACTCTCGGAAGAACTAGATAGGTGTCTCAATAAGCTCAGAGGACGTAGCTTGGTAAATGTGCCAGAATGATTCATTTCTCTAGAAATTTTCGAAAAAAGAAGACCGATTGTTTGAATATTCGAGTGATCGGTAAATAAGGTATTGCCTTAATATAGAGATTTCTCTATAAAGAAATTTTCTCAGAATTACAGGTTGTATACATATGTTACAACCTGTAAAGGGAATATGATAGCTAGTATGTTACATTTTCTCGTAACATAACTAACAAAGGATGTTTTTCAAATTATTATTTAAATGTTAATTAATTAATCAATGTAACAAAGATGTAGTTATATTAATGATTTTATGAACTCTACTTAATTGATTTCATCTAAAATCCTACCTTTCTACATCGAATCTTTAAACTTCTGTGTCAGCAAAGGTACTAATTTATTGTATTGTATACGTGTTATGTATAAATTTTGCTATGTTTTACCCAGTATGTCATGCCGACTCTTTGTTGGTTGAGTTTTCTTTAAATATGTCTCAGGTAGGATTTTACAAATTTGTGAGGAATTTAGCAGCAGAAATTTGTTTCAAAAAAAGTAAACTATCTGATATTAAATAACTTACATATAGTTTTATTAGTGCTATAAACTATATACTTTGAGGAAAAGGAAATCTGAGCTTTGGACTTTAACATAACACAACAAGTTATGCCTGATACATTAAAACTTGATGAAGTAGTAGAATTTGCTGAAAACCCAGAACCCCGATGTCCTTGTGTGCTTCTTCTTGATACATCTGGCTCAATGCAAGGTATAGCGATAGATTCGTTAAATCAGGGCTTACAGAGTTTCAAAGAAGAATTAATTAAAAATTCCTTGGCAGCAAGGAGGGTTGAAGTAGCAATAGTTACATTTGATAGCCATGTAAATGTAGTACACGACTTTGTGACTGCTGACCAATTCAGTCCGCCGATACTGACAGCACAGGGACTGACCACGATGGGTACTGGAATTCATAAAGCCTTAGACCTGATTGCGGACCGTAAAGTTCAGTATCGCGCCAATGGCATTGCTTACTATCGTCCTTGGGTATTCATGATTACTGATGGAGAGCCACAAGGCGAGTTTGAAGATGTTATAGAGCAAGCGTCGCGGCGTCTACAAGAGGATGAAGCCAGTAAACGTGTTGCATTTTTTAGTGTAGGAGTAGACAATGCGAATATGACGCGCTTAAGTCAAATAGCTGTACGTACGCCATTGAAACTACAAGGACTCAATTTTGTTGAAATGTTTGTTTGGCTGTCAGCCAGCATGTCAGCTGTTTCTCATTCAAAGGTAGATGAACAGGTGGCACTACCACCTATTGGCTGGGGTTCTGTTTAGTGAAGATGTGACTGAATGCTCAAAAAAGAGCAGTAACGTGAAGATGATCTATGAACACTTCTAAACGGAGACCCCATTGGCAGGTAGTAGCCGCATCGGTATGCGGTACAAGCCACTTAAAAAACAAGCAGTTGTGTCAGGATGCTCACCACTGGCAGATTTTGCCAGATAATATCTTAGTTGTTGCCGTAGCAGATGGTGCTGGTTCTGCAAGCATGGGCAAGGTAGGGGCAATGGTTGCTGTGGAAACAGCAATAGAAAACATATCCATCAAAGAAATCTCTCGACGAACCCTAGTCGATGATAGTGCTGTGCGATCGCTTTTGATTGAAGCAATGATTTTTGCCAAAAAAGCTGTCGAAGAAGAAGCTGTTGCTTGTGAACAGCACTCATCGGACTTAGCAAGTACCTTAATTATTGCAGTGGCAACACCAGAAGTTGTCGCAGTGGCACAAATAGGGGATGGTGTGGCGGTGGCAAGGGATGTTCAGGGTAACCTTGTTGCGCTAACCACGCCCGATAGCGGTGAATATATCAACGAGACAGTTTTTTTGACTTCACCAACAGCCCTAGATGCTGCACAATTAAGAGTATGGCGTCAAGCGATAGTCAATGTTGGTGTCCTCACTGACGGACTACAAATGCTTGCCCTAAATATGTCTGTAGGTGCGCCTCATAAACCGTTCTTTTTTCCGCTGTTCGACTTCGCAGCAAATGCTGATGACAAGACAGTGGCAAAAGAGCAGTTAGTGAGGTTTCTGCGCTCAGAGCGGATTACGCAACGTACAGATGATGATTTAACACTAATCGTTGCTGCTTTCAGCAACTAATTAGCGAATTCACCCTTCCACAAAGTGTATACATTTATAGTGTATCTATAAATTTATATGATGCAGGTACTACGTTATCTTCCCAACCAAAAAACTAGTCATGTTAGCCTCACCGTAAGCTTAGGACGAGGCGGTGAAGCGTGTATATATACAGTGCCAACAGATGTTGGTTTAGTGGCTAAGGTTTATCATAAGCCAACACCTGCCCAAGCTCGGAAACTGGAGGTCATGCTTGCCCACCCGCCGGACAACCCCACTGCTAGTTTGGGGCATATTTCAATAGCTTGGCCCATTGAGTTGCTGCGATCATCAGATGGAAGTGGTCAGGTGATAGGCTTTTTGATGCCGCGCATTCACCGAATGCGTCCGATCATCGACTTTTACAATCCCAGAACTCGTCGCCAGCACTGTCCTTTGTTCAACTATCAGTACCTAATCCGCACTGCTCGCAATCTAGCTTCGGCTTTTGCTGCTTTACACGCTAGTGGGTACTGTGTCGGCGATGTGAATGAGTCTAATATCCTTGTCAGTGATACAGCATTAGTGACTATAGTAGACACTGATTCGTTCCAGGTACGAGACCCAGAGAATGGATTGGCTTACCGCTGTCATGTAGGTAAACCAGAATTTACCCCACCAGAACTTCAGAACAAAACCTTTGCTCAGTGCGATCGCAATTCTACCCATGACTTGTTTGGGTTAGCAGTACTGATATTTCAACTCTTAATGGAAGGTACACACCCATTTTCAGGCATTTATCAAGGAGCAGGTGAACCTCCAACCTATGAAGCACGCATTGCAGCAGGACATTTTACCTACAGTCAAAAGCGACGTGTACCTTACGTTCCAACACCGATCGCACCTCCTTGGGATATTCTGCCTCTGAGCCTGCAGGAACTATTTGTACGTTGTTTTGAGAGTGGTCACAACAACCCGCAGATACGCCCCAATGCTCAAACTTGGTTCACAGCACTCGCTGATGCCGAAAATTCCCTCATCAGCTGCACTGTCAACCCCCAGCATCGCTACAGCAACCACTTGGACAAATGTCCTTGGTGCGAACGTACTTTGCGATTAGGTGGACGTGACCCGTTCCCGTCTTTAAAAGCAATAGCAAACAAAGAACATTTACAACCAAGAATACCAAACAAGAGACGCCAAGTTCAAGTTCCCCGTACACCGCAACCAGCGATTCCATTTACCCGCACTTATTATCGTAGTCGAGCCATTCCCCAAAACATCTCCTACTATAAACCTTATAAAAAGCGGAATTTATACCCTGTTGTTTTCTGCTTGCTTGGTATTTTTGGGACATTGGGGTATTTGGATTTAATGGTTAAATTCACAAGTCGCCCCTTGATTGCTCAAGGTTCTTCTCAGCAAAATTTGATTTCTTTACAAGGAGATAAGAGCTACCAAAATAAAAGTTTTGCTGATTACTACAAGCAGGGTCATGCTTCATATAAAGTGAAAGACTACGAACAAGCAATTGAAAATTTCAGTCAAGCAATACAAAAAGACCCAAAACACGCAAAAGCTTATGTCAACCGTGGCAATGCTCACTACAACCTGAAAGAGTATGAAGCAGCACTTGCAGATTACAATCAAGCAATTAGCATCAATCCCACGGAAGTAAAAGCGTATGTCAATCGAGGTAATGTCCGCTATATGCTTGCCGAATATAGCAGCGACCCAGACAAAGAGTATAATCTAGCAATTGCAGACTATAACAATGCCCTGCGTCTCAATCTGAATGAAGTAGAAGCATACATAAGACGAGGTGTTGTTCGCTCCCAAATTGCTAAATACAGTGGCGACTCTCAACATGAATATAAAAAAGCAATTGCTGATTTTAACCAGGCGCTAACCCTTAATTCATCAAGAGCAGAAGCGTTTTTTCAGCGAGGTTTGGTGCGTTATCAAGTCGCTCAATATAGCAGTGAGTTTGAGCAAGAATACAAACAGGCAATTGCGGACTTTAATCAAGCATTGAATATCAATCCAAAACTGTCAAAAGTCTATCTAAAACGAGGTGTTGTTCGTTACGAACTTGCCCAATATGGAGGTGGCAAATCTAGTCAGTATCATAAGCAAGCAGTTGATGATTTACAGAAAGCTGCCAAAATCTCTTTGGAACAAGAGGATATGGATAATTACCAACAAGCATTAAGCAGCATCTGTGTTGTTTTGGAGAACAAATGCGATACTTTTTTGCAAACCACTAATGTATCGCCACAAAGCAACTAAGTGCAGTTTTTCATACATAAATCTATAATGTTATTCTTGTAGTTAAGCTACTTTTTAAGAAGCTTTCCTTTGTGTGTCTACAAATTTATTCACAAAAAATTGTTACAAAAAAAACTGGTGTAATTTTGTCATAAAAACAAGTTAATTACATAACCAGAAAAGTTTTTATGGCAGGACTATAGACTTAATTGTAAAAGTCGTTCTTTTTGCAATATTCTTTGCGCTTTTGCACAAAAAAATTTTTATGCAATATATCTCATGATTACTTTTACTGTTACAGCGGAAGTCAGGAGTCAGGAGTCAGGAGTCA
This sequence comes from Iphinoe sp. HA4291-MV1, assembly GCA_019359415.1. Taxonomy (GTDB): domain Bacteria; phylum Cyanobacteriota; class Cyanobacteriia; order Cyanobacteriales; family Nostocaceae; genus Brasilonema. The sequence goes on from JAHHHH010000018.1 coordinate 57,215, forward strand.
GGAGTCAGGAGTAAAACAGCCTTCATACCTGGCGCGTGAAGTCTAGGTTCTATACCTCACTTACTTGCAAACTGCTGTAATTACCTTTTGTGTTCTGAACTATTTAGCGAGTTATTTTCTGTGATTTTTAAACAGTAAGAGTCGGTTATTTAGTGTCTCCTTTTTTGCATTTTTTAGAAACTTTATAAGTGCTATTATCTCTAGGTTTAAGATATTTACAAAGCTTTTTCATTTTTTCATATTCAAGATAAATTTATTTATCTTGTCTTCATACTTAAGTGTGAATTTGCAGTTAGATTATATACTGAGAAAAATTAATAAATAACTTTTCTCTATTCAGTCCATAGAAAGTTAATGACTCATCTACTTAAAACCTAGAGATAATCTTATGAAAGCAGTGATTTTAGCTGGAGGTCTTGGTACACGCTTAAGTGAAGAAACGAGCGTCAAACCTAAGCCTATGGTGGAGATTGGTGGTAAGCCTGTATTATGGCATATTATGAAAATTTATTCCACCTACGGCATTAATGAATTTATTATTTGCTGTGGTTATAAAGGTTACGTCATTAAAGAGTATTTTGCCAACTACTTCTTATATATGTCAGACGTAACTTTTGATATGCGATTTAACCAGATGAATGTGCATTTGGGTTATGCAGAACCCTGGCGTGTCACCCTAGTAGATACAGGTGACAACACAATGACGGGTGGACGCTTGAAGCGAGTTAGAGAGCATATTGGTAATGAAACTTTTTGTTTCACCTATGGTGATGGCGTAAGTAATGTTAATGTTGCAGAGTTAATCAATTTTCATAAGGAACAAAATACTTTAGCAACAATGACAGCAGTTCAACCACCGGGACGCTTTGGTGCTATTGTTTTAGGACATGAACAAACAAAAATTACTAGCTTTCGGGAAAAGCCTGAAGGCGATGGAGCCTGGATTAATGGTGGTTATTTTGTATTAGAGCCAGAAGTTATTAATCTAATTAATGATGATGCCACTGTTTGGGAGCAGACACCGTTAGAAAAGCTGGCAGAAATGGAACAGCTATCTGCGTACAGGCATCATGGCTTTTGGCAACCAATGGATACTTTACGAGATAAAAATTACCTTGAGGATCTGTGGAAGAATGATAAGGCTCCTTGGAAGGTCTGGTAAGAAAAAAGAAGAAAAAAATCACTTTATCTTCACTCATCATTCTTAATTCTTGACTCTTCATACTTTTATATTTCGGGAGCTAGAGTACTCATGTATGATTTCGCGATTATAGGTGGAGGAATTATTGGTCTTTCCACTGGTATGGCTTTAGGTAAACGCTATCCCAATGCTCGCATTCTAATTTTAGAAAAAGAGAGCGGTTGGGCTTTTCATCAAACAGGTAATAATAGTGGTGTGATTCATTCTGGTATCTACTATAAGCCGGGTAGTTTCAAAGCTAAATTTTGCCGTGACGGTTGTCGTTCAATGGTGGAATTTTGCCAAGAACATAGAATTGAGCATGAAGTTTGCGGTAAGGTCATAGTTGCTACTAATGAAACAGAATTACCTCGCCTAGAAAATCTCTACACGCGAGGTTTGGAAAATGGCATAGACGTTAAGAGAGTCACTCCAGATGAAGTCAAAGAAATTGAACCTCATGTGAACTGTGTTGGAGGGATTCTCGTTTCTTCAACTGGTATTGTCAATTACAAGCAAGTTTGCCTGAAATACGTTGAAATTATTAGACAGCAGGGAGGAGAACTACGTCTCAATACGAAGGTTGAAAAAATAGTTACCAGTGGTAAATATCAGACATTAGAAACGAACAGTGGTACTTTTGAAACTCGCTTTGTGATCAATTGTGCCGGATTACATAGCGATCGCGTTGCCAAAATGGGTAAAGCCGATCCGCAAGCAAAAATTGTTCCTTTCCGGGGAGAATATTACGAACTCACACCAGAAAAACGCTATTTGGTGAAAGGTTTGATTTACCCTGTTCCCAATCCAGATTTTCCCTTCTTGGGTGTCCATTTTACACGCATGATTGACGAGAGCGTACATGCTGGACCAAATGCGGTCTTGAGCCTCAAGCGCGAAGGCTACAACAAAACCGACTTTGACTTGCGCGATTTTGCAGAAGTCATGACCTATCCTGGTTTTTGGAAACTCGCAGCAAAACACGCTGACGAAGGAATTCAAGAAATCATTCGTTCCTTTAGTAAAGCAGCTTTCACCAAAAGTTTGCAAAAACTTATTCCCGAAGTTCAACAAAAAGATTTAGTTCCCACCCACGCTGGTGTTCGTGCACAAGCACTCATGAATGATGGCAAACTGGTAGATGACTTTTTGATTGTTCAAGGTCAAAACTCCATCCATATTTGTAATGCTCCTTCTCCAGCAGCAACATCTTCTATAGAAATAGGTAAAGCAATTGTTGTCCAAATTCCTGAACAATCACATCTCAAAGCTGTAGTCAGTCAACTCTAAAATATTTTATTTGCCTGTGCTTGCTTAAGTTAAGAATGTTAAGAAAAAGCACAGGCATTTTGGCATTCTTTAATTTGCGGAAACATCTAGTTTAAGGATGTAGTTATTTGTATTCATTATCGCGACAAAACTAATGTTCCTTAACTCGGATGTTCAGCCAATTTGATATGACAGACTGTCAGGATGGCGAGACACCATTTGGAGGCGACTTTGGAGAAAATTTATGAAAGTAACATCATTGACTACCTCAAAACTTTAAACATGATGTGTACAGTTTATAACATCATAGATACAAGGTGAGTAAAGGCAATAATTTGTGCAGTCATACATTATGATTAGAGCGCTTAAACCACCTTACACAGAAAGACAAACTGTAAATCAATAGAGTAATTCATTAGGAATTAAAATCAATGAAAATTCTAGTCACTGGTACTGAAGGTTATCTTGGTAGCTTATTACCTCCCTTGTTCATTGAACGGGGACATGAAGTTATCGGAGTAGATACTGGTTTTTATAAAGTGGGTTGGTTGTACAACGGTACTCAGATAACAGCCAAAACTCTCAACAAAGATATCCGCCACATCACCCTAGAGGATGTGCAAGGCGTTGACGCCATAGTTCACATGGCTGAACTATCAAATGATCCTACTGGACAGCTTGCACCGCACATTACTTACGAAATTAACCATAAAGGCTCAGTTCGTCTTGCCGAATTGGCAAAAAAAGCGGGTGTGCGTCGCTTTGTGTATATGTCTTCTTGTAGTGTCTATGGTGTTGCGACAGAGGGTGATGTCACAGAAGAATCTCCTGTTAATCCCCAAACCGCTTATGCAGAATGTAAGACTTTGGTAGAGCGAGATGTCAAGCCATTAACAGATGATAACTTCTCTCCTACCTTTATGCGGAATGCTACTGCTTTTGGTGCTTCCCCGAGAATGCGCTTTGATATTGTTTTGAACAATTTAGCAGGTTTAGCATGGACGACCAAAGAAATCAAGATGACTAGTGATGGTACACCTTGGCGTCCATTAGTTCATGCGCTGGATATTTGCAAAGCAATTGTTTGCACAGTGGAAGCTCCTCGCGATATTGTACACAACCAAATTTTTAATGTGGGAGATACAGAAAATAATTATCGAGTCAAAGAAGTTGCCGAGATTATTGCTGAGGTTTTTCCAGGTTGCAAATTGAGCTTTGGTAATCAAGGTGCAGACAATCGCAGTTATCGAGTCTCTTTTGAAAAAATTAACACTGTTCTACCCGGCTTTAAGTGTGATTGGAATGCTCAATTAGGAGCGCAACAGTTGTATGATTTATTTTCGCAAATTGATATGACTGAAGACGTTTTCTTGCATAGAGGCTTCACTCGCTTGAAACAACTGGAATATCTCATCCGTACACAACAAATTGACAAAGATTTCTTCTGGAGTAAGAAGTGATGAAATTGTCGAAAATATAGCAAAAAAATGACTTAATCTTCCGAATCACAAATCTTTGGTTCGGAATTATTTAGTTCCGGAATGCATTTTTATGTACAGATCACTATGAAGAAATTACTCACTATCGCTATTCCTACTTACAACCGCGCCGAACTACTTGATAAGCAGCTGGCGTGGCTTGCTCAAGCTATTAAAGACTTGGATTCTAATTGTGAAATTTTTGTTTCAGATAATTGTTCAACTGACAATACTCAAGAGGTCATTAAGAAGTGGCAAACAAATCTCAGTCATATCACATTTAAATCCAACAGAAATTCAGAAAATATTGGTGTCATGCGGAATATCATTCATTGCTTAAAGTCTGCAACGACCAAATATGTTTGGACAATTGGTGATGATGACCCCATTCAAAATAGAGCAGTTGCTTATGTCATCAACAAACTCAAACAATATGAAGATTTATCATTATTATTCCTTAATTTTTCTGGTCGTAACCAAATCACTGGTGAACCTGTACACCCGCCCACAATAGTTGGTAACCGTTGGTTTGATGTTGATAGTGAAGATGGAAGTGGTGACGCGAAAGCTATCTTTGAACATTGTTTTTCAAAAAGTATAGGTGCAGTCATCTTTCTAACTGCTTCGGTATATCGCACTGACTTAGTACAACGCGCTCTCCAAATTTGGCAAGAAGCTGACAATAACTGGATATCTTTAGCATATTTAGCTGGGTATTGCGCTGCCAATGGCAGGACGATTGTTACTAAAGATACCTATGTGGAATGTATTGTTGGTGTGAGTTATTGGCAAAAAGATCCAAAATCAGCACTGTTAATGCAATATAAACACCAATCTGAAGTTCTCATGAAACTGGAGGAAAACGGATACTCGAAGCAATTTTGCCGCAGGATGATTTTGAAGAATTTCAAAGAAGCTAATTTGAAGGTTTTCTTAGGTGCTTTGAGAAGATGGCCTGTATTTGCCATCCAGATAATAGTTCCCTTTTTGACTTTAGTAAGTCTCTCTGTTTTTGACGCAGTCGTGAATAGAAAATTCAAAATGGCAGAAACAACTACGAAACTTTCTACTCAAAACTGACAAAAATATGAAGGGTAAATTGCCAAATACAACTTCAATAAATCAAACAAACAAGGTCGTTATTCTATGTTTAACAGTATGATAAACAAAATCTCTCAGCTGAAATCTGAGTTAAGTTATAGAGCAGCATTTGTGAACCATGCAAGAAAATTGCCTGCTCTGAAAGAAAGCGATCGCGTCATTGTCGATAGTCTCAAACGCGATGGAGTTTATGTGACAACACTCGAAAAGTTGGAACTTGGCTCTACATCTGGTCTTCTCCAAGCATCTTACAATCAACTCTCTAGAATAACAGGTGGAAACAACAGCCACCTAACTAAAAGACTGCCGCAAATTTACACAGTCACAGATTTACCTGCATTTTCTCAATGGGGACGGGAACAAAAGCTACTTAACATCATCGAAAATTATATCGGTCTTCCTGTTGCCTTTCATGGCGTACATTTACGCAAAGACTTGCCCAATGAAAATCAGTTTGGGACACTGCTATGGCATAAAGATTCAGAAGACCGCCGGATGGTCAAAATAATCATTTATTTATCTGACGTAGAAGAGAAACACGGTCCTTTTGAATACGTTCCAGTCTCTTCAACTTCTTTATACAGTCTAAATTATTACCGGATTTATTACAAGCTTTGGCGGTCAGGGTACTTAGGAATCACTGATGAACAGCTTCAGGAAGTCATTCCACAACACAAGTGGAAATCATGTCCAGGACCAGCAGGTACTGTGATTTTCACAGATCCAAAAACAACTTTACATCACGGAACCCTACGGACAGAAGAAAGACCAGCATTATTTTTTGCTTACACTGCAAACCCACCAAAGCGACCAGAGCTTTGTACCCAATACTGGGATGATACTTTTGCCAAACCAGAATTATATCAAGAACCAGATTCAGTGACACTCTTGAGATAGTTTCATTCTTTTTGCGCTCTTGGTGGTGCGCTTAATAGTGCGAAACAAAAAATATTTATGTAAGAGGTGTAATAACCGAGTGTCATCGTGTAGTCATAATTCAAAGCGAGGTTACCCATGATTTTTACAGAAACTGAACTTCAAGGCGCGTACATCATTGATCTAGAACAAAAGCAAGACCATCGTGGTTTTTTTGCCCGTACTTTCTGCGCTAAAGAATTTGAAGCACATGGTCTACAGCCAGTAGTTGCCCAATGCAATCTGTCTTTTAATCATAAGAAAGGGACGCTACGGGGAATGCATTATCAAACTTCACCAGCAGCAGAAACGAAATTAATCCGCTGTACCCAAGGCGGTATTTATGACGTGATTATTGATATGCGTCCTGAATCTCCTACTTACCTTCAACATATCGGTGTGGAATTAACCGCAGAAAACCATCGTGCCTTGTATGTTCCAGAAATGTTCGCCCACGGCTATCAAGCACTGACAGACAATGCTGAGGTTGTGTATCAGGTAGGAGAGTTTTACACACCTGGATATGAGCGAGGGTTGCGCTATGATGACTCATTTTTTAACATTCAATGGCCTGTGGAGGTGACAGAAATTTCTGAGAAAGATCAGAATTGGCCTTTGATGACAATGATGACCGTTGGAGGAAATGTTTAGTAATGAGTGGTTCTTGAGAAAACGACTAATAACCAACAATTAACAACTCATACCATTCATGCAAAGCCTGATACAAAGGGACAGGGGGAAAGAAGCAGGGGAGCTTCAGGTGCTCTTGAGCAGAGGAGAATAATTTTTGACTAATGCCCAATTCCCGATTCCCAATTCCCAATTCCCAATTCCCATTGCCCATTGCCCATTGCCCAATTCCCAATCACAAATATTATTCTAGGAGTTTAACCAATGATTATTGTAGATCGCGCCTTACAAGCTCGTGCTGAAGCAGGTAACCCCATCAAAGTTGGGATGATCGGTGCTGGCTTTATGGGACGGGGAATTGCAAATCAAATTAAAAATTCAGTTCCTGGTATGGAGTTAGTTGCTATCTCCAACCGAAATGTTGATGCAGCCAAGCGAGCATATTCAGAAGCTCTTATTGAAGATTATAAAGTTGTTTCCACCGTCGCGGAATTAGAAGACGCGATCGCTCGCAACCAGTACGCAGTGACTGAAGATGCAATGTTGCTGTGTCGCGCTGAGGGTATCGATGCTCTGATTGAAGTGACAGGCGCAGTAGAATTTGGCGCTCATGTCGTCATGGAAGCGATCGCTCATCGCAAGCACATCATTATGATGAACGCCGAATTGGATGGTACTATTGGTCCCATTCTCAAAGTTTACGCCGATAAAGCAGGAGTTATCCTCACCGCCTGTGATGGAGATCAGCCAGGAGTGCAAATGAATCTCTATCGTTTTGTTAAAAGTATCGGTTTAACTCCACTGTTATGTGGTAACATTAAAGGCTTACAAGATCCCTACCGCAATCCCACCACACAGGAAGCATTTGCCAAACGCTGGGGTCAAAAGGCTCACATGGTCACTAGCTTTGCTGATGGAACAAAAATATCCTTCGAGCAAGCAATAGTTGCCAACGCCACAGGTATGAAAGTTGCCAAGCGAGGAATGCTGGGATATGACTTTAACGGTCATGTAGATGAAATGACCAAAATGTACGATGTTGAACAACTCAAAGAATTGGGCGGTATCGTTGATTATGTCGTTGGCGCAAAACCAGGTCCAGGAGTATTTGTCTTTGGAACTCACGACGATCCAAAGCAACGTCACTACCTCAACTTGTACAAGTTAGGTGAAGGTCCACTCTACAGCTTTTACACTCCTTACCACCTCTGTCACTTTGAAGTGCCATTGTCTGTTGCTCGCGCTGTCCTCTTCCAAGATTACGTCTTAAGTCCTTTAGACGGTCCCTTGGTAGATGTGATCACCACCGCCAAAATCAACCTCAAAGCTGGAGAAACCTTGGATGGTATTGGCTACTACATGACCTATGGACAATGTGAAAATTCTCACATTGTTCAAGAGCAAAACCTCTTGCCTATCGGTCTAGCGGAAGGATGTCGCCTGAAGCGAGATATTTCAAAAGACCAAGTCCTGACTTACGACGATGTGGAACTGCCTGAAGGTAGACTGTGCGACAAACTGCGATCTGAGCAAAATGCTTATTTTACCCAATCCAAGACTTTGGCAGCAGTTTAGGTAATTTCGTTAACCGAAGTTAACCCATACTTATATGTTATGGTGTTGACTTCGGTAGCAAAAAAAGCATAGGTTGATTAGTAAAGAATCTCTAGTCTTATGTAAAAGTTATGCAAAGGTTATGAGATTTCTATATCGATAAATTGATGGTATTTCATCAATAATCTTTCACTACTCTTCAAATTGATGATATCCCATTAATAATTTTTTACTACTCTCCCGACGAGGTCTACTCATGGCAACTAAGTCAGTTCAAGGCGCACTTCGCATCGTGAATCTTATAGCAAAGAAAATTAAAGACCGTCAACTCATGAGCCGGAAGGTTTTACTCAAGCCAGATAAACCTGCCATAGGAAATGTATTGCTTTCCTACCTTACTGAGCCATTTTTCCTAAAACCTGGTCAACCTATCCCAAATTTTCACACAAGCTATTGGGAATGTCGGCAAATAGCGCAAACTTTGTTGGACATGGGCTATTGTGTGGATGTTATCCAGTACTTCAACAACACATTTATTCCTCAAAAAGACTATGTATTTTATATTGAAACTCGTTGGACCTTGCAAAGATGTGCACCATATCTCAATAAAGATTGTATAAAAATATTCCATGCTGATACAGCGCATATCGTATTCCATAATGCTGCTGAAGCCAATAGACTGCTGGCATTACAACAGAGAAGGGGTATTACTTTGACTCCTCAGAGGTTCGAGCCACCTAACAAAGGTCTTGAACATGCTGATTGTGCCACTATTCTGGGCAATGAGTTTACGATGAGTACCTTCAGATATGCAAAAAAACCTCTGTATCGCATTCCTACCTCTACACAAACACTTTATCCCTGGTCCGAAGACAAAGATTTTGACGCATGCAGCAGAAATTATATTTGGTTGGGTAGCAGAGGTATGGTTCACAAAGGATTAGATCTGGTATTAGAAGCCTTTGCTCAAATACCAGACCACCATTTAACTATTTGTGGACCAGTTGATAAAGAAGAAGATTTTGCACAAGCTTATTACAAAGAGCTTTATCAAACTCCTAATATTCATACTATAGGATGGATAGATTTAGAAAGTGATAAGTTTAAAAATATCCTCAACAACTGTATTGGTATTGTCTATCCTTCCTGTTCTGAAGGTGGCGGGGTCAGCGTTATCAATTGTATGCACGCAGGTCTCATACCGATTGTCAGCTATGAAGCTAGTGTAGACGTGGATGATGATTACGGGGTCATTCTCAAAGAAAGCTCTGTAGAAGAAATCAAGAATTCAGTCCAAATGATTTCCAGTCTTCCTGCACACCAGTTAAAACAGATGGCAAAGAAAGCATGGGAATTTGTTAGGGCGCAACATACCAAAGAAAAGTTTGCCGAAAACTATAGAAATATAATGGAAAAAATATTAGTTAATCATTTTAAAAAATAAACAAAAATACACAGGTGTTAGTCTATGTCTAAAATACCATTAATACTAAAAATCAGAGTCGTTGTTGGCGGTATCGTTCGAGATATAAACACTCTATTCTTTAACTGGATTTTACGGGTTAAAAGTCAGCCACTAACGGTGAGCCAAAAATCAGCGATCGTGTTCTCTCCCCATGAAGATGATGAAACTCTAGGTTGCGGAGGAATGATTGCTCTCAAACGTTCACAAAAAGTCCCTGTTAAAGTGGTATTCCTTACAGATGGGCGCTACGGTAGACCAGAATGGGTTAAACCGGAAGAAATCACTCAGGTTCGCCAGCAAGAAGCTCTCAGTGCCCTCTCGATTTTGGGAGTAGAACCATCAGAAGCACAGTTTCTCGATCATGCTGATGCTAGTTTAGCAAAACTCAATGATGAACAACAGCAACAGTTAATTGACCATCTCGTTGACATACTCAAATCCACTCAACCAGAGGAGGTTTACGTTCCTCACTGTAAAGACGGTCACCCAGACCACGAGGCGACTTACCAGTTGGTTCAAAGTGCGATCGCCTCTTGTGGAATTCAAATAGAGCTATTGCAATACCCTATTTGGGTATTTTGGCACAACGTGTTGCCTTTCAAGCTATTTTTTCAGCACATGGAGCAATCTTACCGATTGTCTATCGGTACTGTTCACAAACAGAAAAAGCAAGCGATTGACCAATATAAATCTCAAATTCCCTATTTACCCAATGGGTTACTGGCTTCTTTCTTTTCTCCTTACGAAATATTTATTAAAAGTTAATAATCTTAAAATGAATTTTTAGTATCTTGAAAACAAATAGGATAATATATCAGACTGACAAAACCGTTTGTTAACTGCCAACCCTAGGCTCAGGGTTTTCTAAACTCTGTCATTATTTAGACGTATATAGAGTAAATTTACCAGAGATTATATGAAGATTGCCCTAGTTCATGATTATTTAACCCAGAAAGGAGGGGCAGAGCGCGTTTTTGAGTTACTTTGCAAGCGCTACCCCGAAGCAGACGTTTTTACTTCCTTGTACGACCCTGAAAAAACCATTGACATTGGTGAGCGTATAGTCAACACAACCTTCCTGCAAAATATTCCAGGAGCCGCGAAGTATTTTAGGTTGATGGCTCCCTTCTATTTTCCAGCCTTTCGCGCCTTGGATTTACAAGACTACGACCTTATTATCAGCAGTAGCACAAGCTTTGCCAAGGCAGTACGAAAGAATCCACAGGGGCGTCATATTTGCTTTTGTCATAATGTTACCCGTTTTTTGTGGGATACAGAAACTTATTTACGTGAGTATGGAGATTATCGATATTTTGCTCCATTAATCGAGCGAGTCTTTGAAGTTATGAGAAAGGTAGACCTTACCTATGCACAGGAACCTGACCTTTACATTGCTAACTCCAGTGTAGTAGCTCGTCGCATTGAAAATACCTACCGTAAAGAAGCTATTGTTATTAACTATCCGATTGACACTAGTAAATTTGTTTTTTCAGATACAAAAGAAGAATATTATCTTGCTTCAGCTCGGATGATCAGCTACAAGCGTCTTGATATAATAGTCGAAGCTTTTAACTGGCTGGGATGGCGGTTGCTGATATCAGGAAATGGTCCAGAAAGGGAGAGGTTAGAGTCCAAAGCATTATCCAATATTGAGTTTTTAGGACATGTAACTGATACACAACGCACTCAGTTGTTTTCTAAAGCCCAGTCTGTTATAGTTGCAGCTTTGGAAGATTATGGATTAGTTCCAGTAGAGGCAAATGCCAGTGGAACACCTGTCATTGCTTTTGGAGCGGGGGGAGTGCTAGATACTCAAATCCCTGGTAAAACAGGAGTCTTTTTTAAGAGGCAAACACCCGAATCACTGCAAGCTGCACTACAAGAAGCTAGAGAAATCTATTGGGATTACGAGAACATCCGTAGTCATGCAGTGACAAACTTTTCGGAGGAGGCTTTCTTTAATAAAGTTGAGCAAGTTATTGAACAAGCTTGTACTGTAAATACATTATTCATTTGATTTGTTAGCTGAGGGATAGTAAAGGTGGTTCAAAGCAGTCTTAGTCCATATGTGAATCCAGTTACTGAGTCAGAACCGGGTTACGGACAACTGTTTGCGGTTTTAATACGCAGATTTCCTTGGTTTTTAGCAGCATTTGTGGCTTCTATCGCCATTGCAGGTGTGATAACAAAAAGAACACCCCCTACCTACAGAAGCTCAATGCAACTGCTGGTGGAACCTAACTATCAAGGAAGGAAAGAAGGTGGTGGCAATAGTGGTGTAGAAAATCAGTTTACCGACCCTAATGTTGAGGTAGACGCTGCAACCCAACTGAACTTGATGCAGAGTTCTCCGCTGCTTCAAAAAGCAGTTGATAAACTCAAGCTTGAGTATCCGGACATGACCGTAGGTCAGTTGAAAGGAGCTTTGGCTTTAGATCAAGTAAGAACCAAGGAAGATAATGTTGCTACTAAAATATTTCAGGTGCAATATACCGATCAAGATCCAATTAAAACACATAAAGTTCTGGAAGCAATTCAGAAAGTTTATCTAGATTACAATATCCAGCAGCAGGATGAGCGTTTAAGAAAAGGGCTTAAAATTATTAGAGAACAGTTAGACAACGCAAGAAATGAAGTGAGAGCGGCTGAAGCTAACTTACAAAGGTTTCGCAGAACGCAGCAACTTCTAGATCCAGAGTCCCGGTCAAAAGCTTTACAGGACGAATTGAGCAGGATAGAGCAAGAGCGCCGCACAACTCGCTCTCAGTATCAAGAAGCTGATGCCACCTATAAATCTTTACAGGAACAGCTTCAAAGTACTCCACAAAACGCTCTTGTCGAAGCTCGTCTGAGTCAATCTAGTCGCTATCAAGCATTACTAAACGAAATCCAAAAAACAGAACTGGCTCTGGCACAAGAACGCTTACGCTTTACAGACGAAGCACCAAGTGTGCAGAAGTTGGCTGCTCAACTTCAAAGTCAAAAGGCACTATTGCAGGAAGAGCAAAAACGAACCTTAGGAGGAGAGTCTGCTCAAGCAACTAGTCAAGTACCATCTCTGCTACAGCAAGGACAGAAGAGCCAAATTGACCTTAATCTTGCAGCAAAGTTAGTGGACACAAAGACCACACTAGTGTCTTTAAGCGCTCGCGACCAAGTTTTAGCGAAGAAAGAGCAAGAACTACGTCAAGAACTCACAAAATTTCCCATCTTATTAGCTGAGTTCGGTCGCCTACAGCCGCAGGTACAACTTAGCCGCGAAAGATTGCAGGAACTTTTGAAAGCAGAACAGCAATTACGGCAAGAACTTGCCAAGGGAGGATTTAACTGGGAACCTGTGGAAGAACCTCAAGAGGGTGTACAGTTGGGTCCTAACCTCCGGCAGAACCTAATGCTAGGTGCAGTGGTTGGGTTGATGTTAGGAGGTATTGCTGCTTTTATCCGTGAAGCCGCTGACGATTCCGTTCATACCACAGCTGAGTTGGAGAGGCAGGTTGCTTTGCCGATACTGGGAACAACTCCTAAGTTACCACCTGCTAAAACCAGAGAGTCAGTGATCAAGTTACCTTTTGGTAAACCAGACATTCCTGCTCCTTGGACAATTCAGGTATTGCAATCTCCACCGCGTTGGGAATCGCTAGATCTGATTTATAAAAACATTGAACTTTTGAACTCTGTTTCTTCGTTCAAATCTTTGATGGTGACCTCAGCTTTATCAGATGAGGGTAAGTCCGGTTTGGCATTAGGTCTAGCAATGAGTGCTGCTCGTTTACATAAACGGGTACTGCTGATTGACGCCAACCTACGTGATCCCAGTCTGCACAAACAGCTGAATCTTCCCAATGAACAGGGGCTTTCAACTCTATTAGCAAATGATGTCCCAATACCAAACCAGATTAGTATCCAATCCTCAGGTTCATCTTACATTGATATTTTGACCGCTGGACCAACACCTGCTGACCCAGCTAATCTATTGAGTTCTCCTCGGATGCAGCAACTCATGGCAACATTTGAGCAGAACTATGATTTGGTACTTGTGGATTCCACTCCAGTTCTTGGCTTAGTGGATGCTATGCTTACGGCATCGTCTTGTCGTGGCGTAGTCATGGTAGCCAGCATTGGTAGAGTCACTCGAACTCAACTGACACAAGCTACAGCCATGCTGAGCCGATTAAACTTACTTGGAGTTGTGGCAAATGGAGTTTCAAATTCTAGTAGTACATTTGTCCCATACGCACATCAACACCGATTTGCGCTGCAACAAGCAATAGAAAAATAAAGGGTATGAAGTGTAGGAATGTAGGGGATAGGGAAAGAAATAACTACGCCCCTAAGCCTAAGCCATCTTGACAGACAACTCCAATGCATGGTGTTAGTTCTACTAATTACTCTCTTACTAAGCGGTAAAAATGCAATCCTTGAGCGGCATATGCCACCTTAGAAAAGCATATGCCGTATTTTTTTCTTACGCGTGTAAGATTTCCTATTTTCTCTCCCCCTGCTTCCTCTGCTTCCTCTGCTGACTTAATGGGTTATCATTGAGTCTCTTGCAAAAGTCAGTTAAGCAGATTCAGTTTTGAGCAAATGAAGCTCGTAGTTGTACAAACTAGCAATGAGATTAAATCTCAAGCTAAACCTTTTTCTACGATTACAATAACAGTCAGACAAAATTTTAAATATCTTGAGTTTCCGATTGATATGGCTCACTTTTGATGACTCTTTTGTTAGGGTACTTCATTCTATGCACGACCACCTGGAAACTTATTTCCAGGCTAACAGCCAAAGTCCGTTAAAACGGAACGGCACTTGCTAAGCTAATTGATCACCTCACAAGACAAAGAGATACATCTAAATGCATTATGCAAATTAAATGAATATTTAGCTTACAACAGGACGGCAGTTCCTTTTTTTTGCGATAATTAAGTTGTGTTAAAATTACGTAGGGTTATAAGCAAGAAGCTTGTTTCGTAATAACACAAATTATATCATTCATAATAACTTAATAATTTTCGGAAAAATGTACTTGATGTTTAAAGAGTAAATAAAGAATATCTCAATGTAACCCGTTATTCTTACTGTATCTTATATCCTAGATATTAAATCCCCCTAAAAAACACAAGAGTGGAATTTCTTAAATTTATCTGAAAACTACTATTGTCGTATCTTGTACATCTTCGAGCAAGAAAAATTGACCAAGATGTATACAACTGCTAATAGGGATAGTTGTGTTATCTTTATTCCCACTCGATTACCTCCAATTCTGGAGTAAACAGCAAGATGCAGATCAGACTCTTTGGCTTTAACAGCCTTTGATATCAGGTCAAGCATTCTACCATACTATGAGTGAAAATACATATGACAACCTCAATAATACCAACATTACAGAATTCTTATACAGTGAAGCACCAACAACAAGATAATCCCTCCCAGTATTGTATACTTCAATGGCGGCGAGGTCAGTTGCTGGTGATGCCTCCTGGAGTGATGAAACAGCCCTATATTCCTCCACTGCATAGAAAGGACTTGTTAGTGGAGTGTTTGAAGCATTCTCCAGTAAATTTGGTACGCACAGATCCAAAACTCGGTGAAGCAAGGTTAAGATTTTGGGCAGATGCGTGCGCGCAAGCCAGCAAACCCATGTTCCTGCGTATACCCTCTAGCGAGAAACAGCCGAAATCAGTAGACTCGGCATTGTGGTGGTTAAAGCGTCTCAGTGACTGGCTCACGGCGTTGTTTTTTTTGCTTGCTGTGAGTCCAATCATGTTGGTATTAGTTTTGTTAATGCGCGTTTCCTCCCCAGAACCAGGACCACTTTTTTCTTGCCAATGGCATGTTGGAGCAAGAGGAAAACTCTTCAAAGTGTTCAAGTTTCGCACAACTAAAGTTAGCAAAAAAGCAGTGGATAAGGCGATGCAAGGGAGCGCAGCGCCGCAAGCAGCAATCGCATATCAAGATGGTTTGTGCGATGAAGAAGATGAGCAGAATCTGACAATGCTGGGACAATGGATGCGTAAGTACGGACTGGATAATCTACCGCAGTTGTTGAATGTACTACGCGGTGAAATGAGTTTGACCGGACCTCGTTGCCGGACTTTGGAAGATGCAGCAAGGCTGAGTCCAGAAGCACAACGACAACTTAACAGGTTACCAGGAATGATAGGGTCATGGGAAGTTTCGACAGAGCCAAATCTGTTACACCTAGACAGCCAAATCTTGTGATTGACTGGTGTGTAGTAAGCTAATGTACCTTTAAATTGCACAATACGGGGGGACCAGATGCGCACCCCACAAGAGATACATCTCAATGCATTATGCAAATTAAATGAATGTTTAGCTTAGGTATAAGCTGTGAATAACAAAGATGTCTCAAAAATTTGTTGATGACAGCAATACTACATGCCAGTATTGGTAAACATGGGTTTACAATTTTTCGTTGTCCCTAAGTCTGAGCAACTGAATATGATCTTCTGCATTGCTACATTACTGCTGAACAACACCAATGCATCTTAAAATATCCAGACCAGTCCGTAATCTGCTCAAAAGTCTGATCCAAACTACTAAGTTCTGGAAGGAAAACCACCTGATATTGCGAGAGTTACTCCACTTTCGTAGACTGACTACATTTGCTATAGTGTTTACCTTCCTAGCCGCTACGTTTGAGGGTGTCAGTGTCAGGTTTCTACTTTCCTTTTTACAAAGCTTAACAGTTCCGAATGCCCCACCCCAGACGGGTATTAATTGGTTGGATATTTGGATACAATCTCTAAACATTGATCCTCTTTATCCGATATCTATTTTGATTTTATTGAGTACTTGGACTCGTGTAGGTTTTGGTTACTTGGCAGGAATTTATACGGAATCTGCTCAATTAAATCTTGCAAACCGCTTACGCCAGCGGATTTTTGAGCAGTTACAAGCTTTACCATTAGGTTACTTCACGGAAGCTCGCTCTGGCGAAATCATGAATACGATGACGACAGAGATTGAAAGGCTAAAACAGGGTTTCAGTGGGGTAGCTTTTGTATTTACTAGGGCACTGGTAGTGACTGTCTACTTTATTTCTATGTTTGCTATATCTTGGCAGTTATCTATCATTTCAGTCTTAGTATTCTCACTTTTAACAGTAGGCATGACAACGCTAAATGCTAGGGTGCGAGAAAGCAGTTTTGGAATTTCTACAGCTAATGGTCAGTTTAACTCAACAGCATTAGAATTTATTAATGGAATTCGCACTGTACATGCATTTGGGACACAGGAATTTGAAAGACAGCGTTTCTACAAAGTGAGTCAAAACTTACTTCATGCTTCTATCAAAGTTGTGTATGCTTGGACGCTAGTAAAGCCAATAGCTGAAGGTATAGCTATTACAGTTCTTATCAGTTTAATTATTATCTCCTTCACTCTATTTACGTTGCCAGTTGCTTCATCATTAATATTTTTCTTTGTCCTGGTTCGCGTCGTACCAAGTCTTCAAGATATCAACGGGACACTAGCATTTCTCAGTACTTTGAGTGGTTCTTTAGAAAATATTAAGGAACTCTTGAGAGAGGATAACAAAATATACTTCAAGGACGGCAACATTGAGTTTCCTGGGTTAAAGCACTCAATTGACATAGTATCTGTCGATTTTGGCTATAATCCGACTAATCTAGTGTTACATAACATTACCCTCTCACTTGAGAAGGGAAAGATGACAGCACTGGTGGGAGGGTCTGGTGCTGGTAAAACAACAGTGGTAGATTTAATTGCTCGATTTTACGATCCCACAGAAGGGCATATCTTTATTGATGGCGTTGATGTGCGGCAGTTTGAGGTTAACACTCTACGCCGCAAAATGGCTGTAGTTAGTCAGCATACATTTATTTTCAATACTTCTGTTTGGGAGAACATTACCTACGGTACACCAGGAGCAACGGAAGCAGAAATTAGAGAAGCGGCTCGACTAGCAAATGCACTAGAATTTATCGAAGAAATGCCTGAAGGCTTTAACACAGTATTGGGCGATCGCGGATGTCGGTTATCAGGAGGACAGCAACAGCGGATTGCTATTGCTCGCGCCTTGTTACGCGATCCAGAAATTCTGATTTTAGACGAAGCAACAAGCGCTCTAGATTCGGTATCAGAACGGTTAATTCAGGAATCGATAGAAAAGCTTTCTGTGGGTCGGACAGTGATTGCGATCGCCCATCGACTCTCAACAATTGCTAAAGCAGATAAGGTCGTTGTGCTTGAGCAGGGACGTATTGTCGAGCAGGGAAATTATCAAGAACTGCTGCAACAACATGGCAAGCTTTGGAAATATCACCAGATGCAGCATGAGTTAGGTCAGACTGGCTAAATAAAGTAGTAAATTTACCTTGCGAGACTTGCTTTGCTCCTTTTTATTCTGGAATTTGACTCTCCACTACTGATGAAATATATACAAGTTGAATTTAACCTGACGACCTATTTAAACTTATGGGTACCATCTCGACTGTATCCCAACAAAATCCGCTTGTTGTAGTGTGTGGTTCAGATGACAACTACGCCATGCCCCTCGCTGTGACGCTCTATTCCGCACTAGTCCATTTGGAAAGAGGTTGTACGATCTACATCTATATTATTGACGGTGGCATTACTCACAAAAGTAAAGAACGGCTGCAGCGGGTGCTTGACTTTGAACACATTGATGTACAACTGAAATGGGTAACACCACCAGACTTAAAATCGCTGAGTGATCTGCAAACGCTTGAGTGGATCACAACAGCCGCATATCTCAGATTGCTTATCTGCGATGTTATACCGGAGCAGTTTCAAAAGGCTATCTACTTAGACAGTGACTTGCTGGTACAGGCAAACCTGAAAAACTTGTGGGAAGAGGACATCGGCGGATATGCGTTACTCGCTGTTCACGATTTGGGAACTCCATATGTATCTTCCCCCTTTGGCATAGCTAAGTATAGAGAATTAGGGCTTGCATCTGACACGCCCTATTTCAACTCGGGAGTGCTAGTCATTAATTTAAAACGATGGCGAGCAGAAAAGATTGGTCAAAGTGTCATCCAATATCTTCGCGAATATGATAAGTACGTCCAGTTGGTAGATCAGGAAGGTCTCAATGCAGTCTTGGCTAATGATTGGGGAAGCCTCGATTATAAATGGAACCTAATATCACACATCTACTATTACGACCAATGGGAAGAGTCAGCCTTTAAGGAGAAAATTGGGGCTATTAGAGAAGAGCTAATCTGCAAACCTTACATATACCATTTTGCAGGAGGCTCCAAACCCTGGCAGGTTGGTTGTGAGCATCCGCAACAATTGCGGTGGATTCGCTATCTCAAAGAAAGTGGGTGGTTTACTGCAACTGAAAGTATTTTGTGGCGTTTTCTCTGGTTCATTCGGTATTACTTTTGGCAAATTAAAGTTTTAATTAAGAAGATTATGATTAAAATTTTGATTCCGAAAAGTGGGACAAAATTTTCTTATTTTTGATTATACCTCTGATATAAATAATAATGATATAAAATATACACTTAAATATTAGCGTATATTTTTCTAAAAAGGTCCAAATGCCATGAGGTATTCTTGAAATTCAATCATGGCTTATATCGGTGTGTCGTGGTAAACCAAGACTATGAAAGTGTCAGTCATCATATCCAATTATAACTATGCTCAGTATCTGCCATCAGCTATAGAATCTGTCATAGCTCAGACCTATAAAAACACTGAAATTATTGTTGTGGATGACGGTTCCAAGGATGATAGCTGTCAGATTCTTTTACAACTTTCACAGAAATACCCAAATAAAATCAAGGCAGTTTTCCAAGTCAATCAAGGACAGGGGGCTGCTTTTAACACTGGGTTTAAGGTAGCTAGTGGAGACATTGTCACTTTCTTAGATGCAGACGATGTGTGGAAGCCCAACAAATTGCAGCGAATTATAGAGATATTCAAAAGCTCAGACGTAATAGGCGTCATGCATTTTTTGGAGAACATTGATGGCTATGGCAAACCCATCAAAGGTTCCATCGTGGGAAGGTTACTGGATGAGGATCTAGCAAGAATCGTTTTAGAGACAGGCAATGCCTGGTGTTATCCACCTACCTCTGGACTTGCCTACCGTCGTGATGCACTCCAAAAAGTGTTCCCTATAGATTCTGCTAAGTGGCGGTTGTGCGTAGATGGTTGTCTCATATACTGTACAGCGTTTTTGGGCAAGGTTAAAACACTCAATGAAGTCCTAGGAAGTTATCGCATACATGGTGCAAACAACTTTATCAGACATGATGAAGAAATAAGTGCAGAACAAGCAAAAGCACAAGCGGGGATTGAGACAACCAACCGATACATTAACGAGTTTTTGGAAAAGATTGGTCACAAGTACAGAGTGGACCTCTCCCGTAATCTCCAGTATCGGCGCACAAACTATTACAAACGTGGCAAATGGGATTTTATAGAGGCACAGGCTATTTCAAATTTGATACTAGGGTGGCGATTCTACAGTCTACAAGAACGAATTTACTATCTTGTAAGATTTGGGCTCAAGAATGCTCAATTTATTGTCCGTCAAATTTCTTATGCCAATTCCAGAAAATTCTCTTGAGGTTCCCTACATGAATCAAGAACATCCTTATCATCCCGTTATTCCACCAGTTTCAGAGGGAGTACCACGTCCGCTGTGGTCTGTCATGATTCCAACCTACAATTGTGCCGGATATTTGCGCGAAACGCTTGCTAGTGTGCTAGCACAAGATCCAGGACCTGATGTGATGCAGATTGCGGTTGTTGATAATTGCTCAACTGAAGACGATCCAGCAGCAATTGTCGAAGAACTGGGAATGGGACGTGTAGAATTTTATCAGCAGCCAATGAATGTAGGTAGTTTAAAAAACTTCCAAACCTGTTTTGAATTATCTCGAGGGCATTTGATTCATCTACTACATAGCGACGACTGCGTGCGTGAGGGTTTTTATCAAAAAATGGCACAACCCTTCAACGAACATCCAGAAATCGGTGCTGCTTTCTGTCGTAGCATCTACATTAATGCTCGTAGCAATTGGCAAGGTTTGTCCTCAATGGAACTGCCTGAAAGTGGTATCCTACCTAGTGATTGGATAACGCGGATTGCTGAGCTTTGTTGTATTTCAGTACCAGCAGTTGCGGTGGTGCGCCGTGAGGTCTATGAAAAACTGGGGGGATGGGACCGTCGCTGCGGTTTGAGCGGGGATTGGGAGATGTGGGTAAGAATTTTTGCTAACTACCCAATGTGGTTTGAAGCTGAGCCTTTAGCTATGTGGCGCAGTCACACAATGTCTAACAATGTCGTTCACGCCAAGAGTAGTACCTTCATCCAAGAAAACTTTAATACTGTTGAAATTATTTTTCAATCGTATATACCCAACGGTATGAAGAGTAAAAGTTGCAAGCTAGCAAAGCAGAATTGTGCTTTCTTAGCCCTTCAATCTGCCGAATCATTGTTTGCCGAGGATGAGATCTCTAGAGCGATCGCTCAAATTCAATCAGCGCTCAAATATAGCGGCTCTTTTATAGTTATCAGGTCTGTAGTCAGGATCGTTTTATGGAATGGAATACTATCGCTGTTGCGAAAAATAGGAGGTAATGAAAAATACCAAAGTCAATTAACAACTGAGGCAGATTCTACTGAACTATCTAAAGCAGCACCATCATGAACTCGACTCTTTTACAAAGCATAGACGATACAGAGAATACAGAATAAAGAGGACTCAAGAGAATTTCATGGCTCATTTAGGCTGGCTATAGACAGGAAAACTCTTGGTTATATTTATATAGCAATCCTAAATGATTTGTGAAATCTTCCCTTGAGGCTGTAAAAAGTCATTTTTACTCACAAAGGACTAGGGACAACACAAACAAGAGTCTCACAACTCAAGCAGGACTGCTATATTTATATCTGTTTCTTAGTAAAAAGCCAAAAGTACTATACAGTTACCTTGACCAAAAAAATAGTAACCCTATATCTATGATTGAGACTATGGCTCATGATACTAACATACGAAAACCCTTAGTTAGCATTATTACACCTACCTACAACCGTCCAGAATATTTGAAAGCTGCTTTAACAAGTGCAGTTAAACAAACTTATCGCAATATAGAGATTATTGTTTCCGACAATTGCAGTCTAGAGAATCCGCAATCAATTGTGGAGTCTTTTGAGGATTCTAGAATTCGCTTCTTCCGCAATCCAACAAATCTGGGAATGTTTGCCAATACAATGAACGCCTTTAAAAAGGCACGAGGCAAATATGTTGCTAGTTTACTTGATGATGATATGTGGGAAGAAAACTTTTTAGAAAAGCTTGTTCCTCCAATGGAGGAGCATTCAAATATCGTTTTAGCTTTTTGCGACCATTACATGATCAATGCTGATGGTGAAATAGACTATCCTCTCAGTGAGCATTGTTCAAAGTTATTTCATCGGGCTACTCTCAAAGAAGGAATTTACCAACCTTTTTGTAAGCTTAGCTTGGTAGATAGAGCGGTTTCTACTGCGACTGCAGCTGTCATTCGTCGAGATGTTGTAGATTGGGATAGCATTCCATCGGAAGTGGGAGGTTCATGGGATATGTATTTGAACTACCTGTGTTGCCGTTCCGGTTTGGGAGCTTATTATTATCCTGCAAAATTGACTCGCTATCGAGTTCATGAACAAACAGATACAATGCTCAGTGGTCGTCTAAACTATCAGGCAAAAATCCGAAAAGCTCAAGCTGATCTTTTCTGTTACGAACGGTTTATGGAAGATGAGAAACTCCAGGAACTCAAACCATATTTTCAGCAGCAATGGGGCTTTGTCAGCACAACTCTAGGAATCGGTTTAATGCGATCTGAGCAACTAAAAGAGGCGCGTCATTATTTTTGGCGTTCCTTGCGTCAGAAGCTAAGTATGCGGGCATTAGCTGCACTCATACTAAGTTTTACCTCCCCAAAAATAGCAGCTAGATTTTAAAAAGTAAAGAGGAGCTACTAGAGAACTTCTACTCTCGAAAAACAGAAAATAAAATGAAATTCTATCAAAGGAAAAACTATGCAAGTCTCAGCGTGTATCACAACAAGAAATCGACCGAAACGCCTAAATGAATGTCTGCAAGCATTGTGGGACTCCAACATGAAACCTCACAGAGTAGTCGTCTCTGATGACTCTCCCAATTTGGAAATGCAGCAGCAAAATAATCAAATAGTTCAAAAGTATCCAGGAACAACTTATATTCTTGGTCCCCGTCGTGGAGTTTGCGCTAACCGCAATAATGCAGTCAATGCCATACCAGCATCGGAAACGGACTTTGTAGCTTTTATTGATGATGATATTTGTGTTAAGCAAGACTTCATTGCTGGCGCTTTAGCTCGATACAATCAGATGACGACTGAGCAACAAAATAATACTATTCTTTCAGGTGTGAGTGAAACTCCAGATGGTAAACACGAAATGATTCCAGGTAAACTATCTTTTCGCGGGTACTTCTGTTATGCTGATGTTCCAGAATCTGTAGCTATTCATGCTGCTTTATTTCCTCGGTCATTCTTTGAGCAAGAACAGTGGGACGAAAATATCTTTTTTGGCTATGAAGATGCAGAACTTTGTCTACGAGCCTTGAAGTGCGGGTACAAAATTATACATTTTCCTGAATTGCAAGTTATCCACACAGGCTCAGATCAAAAAAGTGCTTTGGATGAGCCTGGAATTGGCAACATGACAAGGTATGAAATATCAATAGAAGCTGCTAGGCTCTACGTTGGTATCAAACGCTATAAAGATTTATTTCCCAATCCAGTCAAACTGATAGTCTTTCTCGTCTTATACTTTGTTCATATGACAGCATATCTCTTAAAGAAAGGAGCACTCCAAGCTTGGCCTGAAATTGTTCGTCTTTCCCATGTTCAACGATTATGGCAGCCGTCTGTTGTTTGAGTTCTGAATTTATTTTGTCTAAATTTATTTTGCAGGATAATTAAGCGTGAAGCTCTGCATTGTTACCCACAACGTCATAAAAGGTGATGGACAGGGTCGAGTAAATTATGAAGTTGTCACCGAAGCAATTCGTCGTGGTCACCACATTACCCTAGTGGCAACTCAGGTAGATCCAGAATTGCAACAAAGTAACTATGTGAACTGGGTTGTCATTCCAGTTGATGGATGGCCTACCGAATTACTCCGTAACTTAATTTTTGCTTGGCGCAGCGCTCATTGGTTGCGTCAAAATTACTCTGGGTTTGATGTCGTAAAAGTTAATGGTGCAATTACTTGGGGAAAAAGTGATGTCAATGCGGCACATTTTGTACATGGTTCGTGGCTGAAATTTTCCTCTCAACAGGTTCAGCCTAAGTCAATTTGGGCTGTACCCAATATACATAATATTTTATACAATTTTTATCAGTGGTTTTACACAGCTTTAAATGCACGTTGGGAAAAAGTGGCTTTCCGACAAACGCAAGTTGTAGTGGCAGTCTCTAACAAGATAGCCAAAGATTTGTTAGAAATTGGTGTACCGCCAGAGTCAATTCAGGTCATTCTCAATGGCGTTGATTTGCAGGAGTTTTCACCAGGTGTTGCCAATCGCCAAAAATGGGGTCTTCCTGAGGGAGTCACCCTTGCACTTTTTGCTGGCGATATCAGAATCCCTCGGAAAAATTTAGACACAGTGTTGCACGCCTTAGTGAAAGTACCTGATTTGCATCTAGCCGTGGCAGGCATAACCGAAGGTAGCCCCTATCCTCAGCTAGCAGCATCCTTGGGATTAAATGACCGGGTGCACTTTCTAGGATTGCGGCGTGATTTACCAGAAGTCATGAGAGCAGCAGATTTCTTTGTCTTCCCGTCACGCTATGAGCCTTTTGGCTTGGTAGTTATTGAAGCAATGGCGACAGGAAAACCAGTGATAACGGCAAGCTCGACAGGCGCAGCAGATTTAGTGACAAAAGAAGCTGGGATAGTTTTGCAAGATTCAGATGATGCTGAGGCTTTGGCTGTTGCCCTTTTGTCCTTGGCAAGCAATCAACAGCTGAGGCTCGAAATGGGTCAGGCTGCCCGAACTATAGCTGAGCGACATAGTTGGGATAAAATGGCGCAAACTTATGCGGATTTATTAGAAGAGTTAAGAAAAAGTTAAAAGTCATCTACTAAAGATAATTCACTAATTGATCAGTGAATAATTCCGGTGTTGCTGAATCACATGGTGATGCGAAGAAATGTAAATTATTTTCTCTATCTATGTAAAACCTCAACGAACCTCTGAAGAATATACAAAGGTTCAAATCAGATCACCATATTTCACGCTTCCATTCTGCAACGCCATAATTCCTAAAAGGAGCCACTTCTATGCAAGAATTGCCCTCAGTTGCTGTCTGTATACCCACCTATAATCAAGCTCAATACTTGCTCCATTCCGTAAGTAGTGCCTGCTCTCAAACTTATCCCAATGTAGAAGTATGGGTTTCAGACAATGCTAGCACTGACGACACACCTGAACTCATGGCACAGATTTGCCAGAACTTTTCCCAAGTGCACTACCATCGCCATCCGCAAAATATGGGTATGATGGCTAATTGTAACTGGGTTTTGAGCCAACCAGATACTGAATTCGTGATTCGCTTAGACTCAGACGACGCTATGCTACCACGTTATGTGGAAACTTTAGTAGCTCTCATGCAGAAATATCCAGAAGTGGGTTGGGCTCATGTCGCTACACAGGAGATTGATGAACAGGGAAAACAACGCTCTATACGACGAGTCGTTAGACAACATGAGTTTCAAAGTGCCCAAGAGGCATTAAGAGCCTCAGTTTCTGGTTTGCGGACTGCTTCTAGCATTTTCATGTTTAGAACCAAAGCTTTACAGGAAGTAGGGTTTTATGGCGACTGTCACCTGAAATATAGCGAAGACTACGATCTGGCAGTCAGAATGTCCGATGCTGGCTATGGCAACATTTATTCAGACGACATCTTGGCTGAGTACCGCGTTTGGAGTGATACCGAACACACACGTCCCAAGCGAAAAGGCGATCAGATCAAAGCTTATCTTTGGATTTATAAGAAATCTTTATTGCCTGCTTTTCAAAAACGCGGCTGGGATACAAGGGTGATTGATAAGTTTCAGCGGAAGATGGCATTAATTCATGCAGCAGCTTGTTTTTCTCCTATTTTTACCAAAACAGAACGAGAAGAACTTATTGGTTTGTTAAAAGAATTAGGCGATTCGCCTTCTTTACGGCTTCGTCTTTTTGCGTTGTCCTTGGGTCTTGCTCCTTTCTTTGAGTGGCAGCATCATACAAAATTAAAGTTAAAAGGCATAGTTAAGGGGTGGTTAAGCAAACTGAAATCTGCTTTCAAAGTCAAAAAAACAGAACTAATATAGACCAGAGTGACACTAGCGAAGGAAGCTTGGCTGGATAAAGTGGGTTGCATTTCTCCTGGTAAATTATCCATAATAAAACTAACTTTTGGTAAGGACAATCCTTGCTTTGTAAGTCAAGGAGGACTCTTGTTCTCACTGCAAGCTTGTTAAATGTTGTATAACTGAACTACTCAAGTATGACTTCGATGCCAGAATTGCCCTCAGTTGCTGTTTGTATTCCCACCTATAATCAAGCCCAATACTTGATTCATTCTGTGGGTAGTGCCTGTCATCAAACCTATCCAAATGTTGAAGTCTGGGTTTCAGACGATGGCAGTACTGACGAAACACCTCAAGTGATGGAACAGCTTTGCCAGCAGTTTCCCCAAGTGCACTACTACCGCCAGTCCAAAAACCTTGGTATTGCTGGTAACAACACTTTGTTGATGAGCCAGCCAAAAACTGAGTTTCTTGTTCGCTTAGATTCAGATGATGTTTTATTGCCAAATTATGTAGAGAAACTCGTC
The DNA here is from genome assembly GCA_019359415.1 of Iphinoe sp. HA4291-MV1. GTDB lineage: Bacteria > Cyanobacteriota > Cyanobacteriia > Cyanobacteriales > Nostocaceae > Brasilonema. The sequence continues at coordinate 83,685 of JAHHHH010000018.1, forward strand.
GCACTGCTGCAGAAGTATCCAGAAGCTGGTTATGCTCATACTGCTATCCAAGAAATTGACGAGTATGGAAAAAATCGTTCTATGTCACGAGTCGCTAGGAAAGAAGAGTTTCAAAACTCGCAAGAGGCTCTATTGGCAGCAGTTCCTGGCTATAGAGTGGCAGCAAACATTGTCATGTTTAGAACAAAGCCATTGCAAGAATTAAGATATTACGAAGGTCGTCCTGAATTTGTTGAAGATTACGATTTATCTGTAAGAATTGCAGATGCGGGCTACGGTAATGTCTACGCAGACGAAATATTAGCAAAATATCGAGTTTGGACTGATGTAAAAAAAACACGTTCCAAGCGTAAGCATTTGCAATTGAAAGGATATATTCAAATTTTTGAAGAAAGTTTTTTGCCAGCATTTCAACGACGTGGTTGGGATACAAAAGTGCTGGAAAAGCAGAGACGGAAGTTGGCTATTTTGCATTCAGCATACTGTTTCCTGCCTATTTTCAATGAAACAGAACGGGCAGAACTTATTGCTTTGTTAAAAAAATTAGGTAATTCACCTGCCTTGCAGCTTCGCCTTTTTGCGTTGTCTCTAGGTTTTGCTCCTTTCTTTGAGTGGCAGCTCCATACAGAATTAAAGTTAAAAGGCATAGTCAAGGATTGGTTAAGCAAATTCAAAACTCGTTCAAAGCGTGAAAACACCAGGAACAACCTAATTCATAATTAAGTCAAAATTTCTAATTTGTCATTAACTTATGAATTATGACTTATTAATGATTTGTGAGTAAATAACTCTAACCCAGACATTAACCCAGACATATATTCATGATCACCATCACTGCTATCGTTCCCACCTACCGTCGCCCAAAAGACTTAACTCGTTGTCTGGAAGCACTCAAGGGGCAAACTCGTCCAGCGGATGAAGTGTTGGTGGTGGTGCGTGATATCGACAACGACACTTGGGCACTCCTGAAAGAATTCAACTATGAACCCCTAAAGTTACGTACTGTGACAGTTACAGTTCCAGGGGTGATAGCCGCCCTTAATGCTGCCCTTAAAGAAGCCAAAGGGGATGTCATTACCGTCACTGATGACGATGCAGCACCTCATAGTGATTGGTTTGAACGCATAGAGAAGTATTATCTATCGGATGACTGTATTGGTGCTGTGGGTGGACGAGATTGGGTGTACTGGCAAAACAAGCTGCTTGATGATGGTACCAGTGAAGTTGTCGGTCAAATTCAATGGTTTGGGCGTGTTATTGGAAACCATCACATTGGTGTAGGCAAAGCCCGTGAAGTTGATGTTCTCAAGGGCGTGAATATGAGTTTTCGTCGGAGTGCGATCGCCTGCATTGGTTTTGATGAACGGATGCGAGGTACAGGAGCACAAGTTCACTTTGAGATGTCATTATGCTTGGCATTGAAGCGATCGGGTTGGAAAATTGTCTACGATCCCGAAATTACAGTGGATCACTATCCAGCGCTACGTTTTGACGAGGACAAGCGAGACAGACTCAATGAAATTGCCATACTAAATTCAGTACACAATGAAACTCTTGTTTTGCTAGAACACTTACCACCTGTACAGCGTATTGTGTTCATTATATGGGCTATGTTGGTAGGAACTCAAGAGGCTTTGGGTTTAGTACAGTGGTTGCGATTTTTACCCAGTGAAGGAAGCTTGGCTGGGAAAAAGTGGTTGGCATCTCTTCGTGGACGTTGGCAAGGCTGGCTAACCTGGCAGACGAGCCAAAATCAATCGTCAACGAAGATGATAGTAAGTCAATAATCATACAATAATCATATTAAGAATTATACATTTATATTGATGAACTTTGGAGTGGCTTAGTGATTCAAAATCAGCTTATCTCAAATACTTACCCTGCAACAAGTAATATCAAACAACCGCCACCCTTGTATGCTTGGATAGCAATTGGAGCGCTGATACTTTTTACAGTCGCTGGCATTGCAATCCATGCTGCCAGTATCGTGCGCCCAGGCTACGTAGTAGTATCTTTGGCTGTTGCTATTTTGCTATATCTACGATATCCCGCCATCTATATTGGTTTCACCTGGTGGATGTGGTTTATGACGCCGCTGGTATCTCGCTTAATTGATTATTACAGTAACTCTTTTGATATATCTCGTTTGATACTTGTATCGCAATATTTGGTAACACTTGTTACTATACATACCCTTTTGAAAGAACTTCCCAAATTTTATCGCCAAGGTGGTTTACCATTTATCCTTGGTTTTGTGGGTGTGGTTTATGGATTCCTTATAGGATTGATTAAAACCTCACCAGTTACTGCATTCCGCTCTGTTTTGGACTGGATAATCCCTATTTCCTTCTCCTTCTACTTATTTGTTAATTGGCAGAATTACCCTCTCTACCGCAAAAGTATTCAGCGAGCATTCCTTTGGGGTATATTGATTACAGGGATCTATGGTGTTGTGCAATACATGATAGCCCCAGAGTGGGATAGATTTTGGCTAATCAGCACAAAACTCACCAGCTTTGGCGATCCTGAACCTTTCAAAATCCGAGTTTGGAGCACAATGGCATCTCCTGGACCTTATGCAGTGATGATGATGACAGGTTTGCTGCTGTTATTCACTTCCTCTGGACCATTAACGATGCCTGCTGCTGGCTTTGGTTACTTGAGCTTCTTACTAACGATGGTACGCACTCTGTGGGGGTGTTGGTTAGTAGGACTGTTCAGCATGATCACTTCAATTAAGCCACGCCTGCAAATGCGCCTAATTGTAACCATTTTGGTAATGGCACTTTGTGTCGTCCCGTTAACTACTATGGAGCCATTTGCTAATGCTATCAACTCTCGTCTACAAACTTTATCCTCTCTTGAAAACGATGACAGCGCAAATGTTCGAAAAAAAATCTATGAAGACGGCTTTACTAAAGCCATGACAAACTATTTAGGTAACGGAATAGGAAATACATTCGTCGTCGCTAAAGATGGCAAACTGCTACCAGTTGTTATTGATAGTGGTTTTCTAGAGACATTTTTCACCTTAGGTTGGGTTGGAGCTATCCCTTATTTGAGTGGAATACTTATACTTCTGTTCACAGGGTTCCAATACCCAGAGTCCCGCTTCGATCCGTTTATGGCTGCATCTCGTGCTGTTGCTCTTGGTTGTTTTGTGGCGCTACCCGGAGGTAGTGCCATGTTGTCATTTTCCGGCATGATTCTTTGGGGTTTTATTGCCCTTGTCATAGCAGCACATAAATACTACCAGCATCAACAATATTACCAACAACAATATTACCAACAACAATATTACCAACAACAATATTACCAACAACAATATTACCAACAACAATATTACCAACATCAACAAACTACCAATTTTAATCAAACTGAGGATTCTTGATATTGATATAGACAACGCCTACCAAAATTTGTCCTTTTGTTTTACTTAGTCTTGAATTTTCAAAAAAATTTAGTCAGATTACGGAAAAAACCTTGCCGGGTGTTGTTGTTTCCAGATATACCGACATTGTCTCATTATTGACTCGCATAACACTCAATCGGTCTAAGTTCTGTTGCGCCAATTTCTTCCACTGGTGCATGAGATCAGGACTACTCAGCAATTGCCTTAGAGCCTCTGCTATGGCTTGGCTATCTGCTGGAGGTACCAAGATACCTGCCTGTCCACCATCCAAAGCTTCTGGTATGCCATCCACATTGCAAGCTATAATCGCGCAGCCAGCTTCACGAGCTTCTGGAATCACAAGCGGAGAGGGGTCACGGTGCGAAGCTAGTACAAATATGTCACATGCTAGCATATAGGACTGTGGCTCTTTTTGGAAGCCTGGAAAATGAATCCTGTTAGCAAAGGGAGTGCTTTGTGCCTGCTGTTCAAACAAAGTCTTGTCAGGACCGTCTCCCACTAAGTAGAGATGCACGTCCAGAAAATCACCAGCAATTTGTGCAAAAGCATTGATTAACTCGCTAATACCCTTGCGCTTGTACATCCCTGCGACTGTTACAATTGCCGGTCTTTGGAGTTCCATCGCCATATACTCCTGAAGGTTTCGCACACGGGCGCTCCCCAGTGTCCCATTAGATATCACCCTCAGCTTATTTTGCGGGATACCACGCTGTGCCATAGACTCAGCAACTGCATGGCTAACTGCTATGACGCGATCAGCACAACCCATGAGCACTGCACTACGCTGGAATTCATTATGTACTGTAGAGATGAGAGTATATGTAGAGAAAGCTTGCCAGAGCTTTGCTAACACAACTCCAGTCATCATATGGGCATGGACAATATCCGGTTGAAATTCTTGGATGATTCTCCAATAACGCCAAGCAGCTTTAATGATATTAAGTGGTGCTCTTGTTTGATTCAGTTTGAAGTGTTTGACGGCGTATTCGGCAAGTAATGCTTCATATTCCCCACCAGCAGATGCTACGCCGACGTTATGACCATTTTCCGCTTGTAGGCAAGCTAAATCTAGGGCTACATTGACAATCCCATTACCAATTTCTTGGACATGGTTTAAAATGTGTAGAATTCGCATTTAGCTTTAATTTTCTCATTTCAATGACACAAAATAAATCAAAAAAAAGTTTGAGCAATCCGGATATTTTCGCCAATTTAGCAGATATGTTTGCTCAACTTAGATATAATCAAACATCTAGCTACTCTAATCACTCTGCAATTTCACCATCTTGAAATCTTGCTATGTTTACTAATACAGTTATACGCACTTAAGCTTAAATATGTCTAGTATAGTGTTGAGTCCTGAGAATGTCATTTTTCATTTTCTATTTCAAAGTAATTTGTATTCAGGATTACTCATATCTTGCACCTGGAAACTTGGATGTCAATTCCATGACTAAGTGCCAAATCTCTCAGGCGTTCAATGTCTTGTAAAAGAAGTAACAGCACTAATTGTGGAAATATAGTTTGGAATGCAATTTCTGCGGCTTGTCCCCAATTCGGTAAATTTGGAGATGCGTTAGCGCAGCTCGCCGCAGGCATCGTTGTCGATAAGTAAGCCCAATGCGCCAAGATATAGGAGATGAGAGACAGTATCAACCAACGGTAAACGCCTAAAAGTGTTCCTTGTCCAAAACGGTGTAAGCCGAAACGCGCGACGTGAAAGTTGTGCGTAGGCGCAGTAGCGCATTTGACTGAGAAGGCTTCTTCTCCTGGGGTTCCTTCCCCCCAGTCCCCATGTAAAAGGGTCATCGACCCCGCCTATATCGGTAGTAAGTACCTGCGATTGTAGCCAATGAAACCGATAGAATGCAAGGCACAGAAGCCCTTCTAAGAGAGTACCGCTTGACCGAGGGCAAGGGGAAGTTTGGCAAGGGATTAGCGATAAGCGAACCGTTACAAGCCTCGTCATTTGCAGATGAGTGAAAGTAGCACCCTGCTACACAGGTACTGACCACACTCTAACCAAAACGGTAAGTAGGACGGGTCAAAGATTGTTTTGGCTTTGACAGCGAAGGACAACGCTCCTATCGGGGTACTGACGGAATCCACCCAAACGCACGTCACACGCACGAAACACGGTAAGCCCCAATGGTTCTTATGGTAAGGTCGAAACCATAAGTAGGTCAACCGCAAGGAAGACGGAATTACTAGGGGGGTAAAGGAGGTCAGAAAAAGCGAAAGCCCTTGGTAATGCAGGGGATAAGAGTTGAAACATCACTCTACGTTGAAAAAAAATACGGCTGACTTCTGACTGGTCTCAAACGGTAATACTGAGTAAAAGTTTCAAACTTTGATGAAAGATAGAGCCGACAAAGGAATCGGAGTCAACGGACACCTTGAAGACTGGTCTTCTATTAATTGGAAGGCAGTAAAAAAGCGTGTTAGAAACCTAAGACAAAGAATTTACCGTGCAACCCAGAACGGACAATGGAACAAGATGCGTAGCCTAATGAAATTGATGCTGCGTAGTTTCTCCAACCTGCTACTGTCTGTGCGAAGAGTTAATTAAACAGTGGCTAAAAGCAGGATACGTAGAAATGGGTCAATTCCATCAAACCGAAAGCGGTACACCACAAGGCGGCATTATTAGCCCATTATTAGCAAATATCGCTCTACATGGTATGGAAGAATTCTTATCACAATTTGTTGTGAAGATAAGAAGATTCAATGAACGTGGAAAAGTGATAAAAACGCAAAGAAGGGAAAGATACGGTTTCGTCCGTTTTGCCGACGATTTCATAATTACCGCCCGAAACAAAGAGGATATTGACTACATTAAACCCTATATCTCTGGTTGGCTAAAAAACAGGGGACTGGAGCTTAATCAAGATAAAACCAGAATTGTCAATATTGAAGATGGTTTTAACTTCCTCGGATTCAATATCAGACAAAATCAAGGTAAATGTCTAACTAAGCCTCAAAAGGAAAAAGTTCTAGTCAAACTCAAAGAAATTAGAGAATGGCTAAAGCGAAATCCAGATGTGCCACCTGAAGCCGTAATAGCCAAATTTAACCCAATCATTAGAGGATGGGGTAATTACTACAGATTTGGGGTTAGTAAAGAAGTCTTCTCATACTTCGACCATGAAGTATGGAAAGCGCTCTACAAATGGGCACTAAGGAGACATTCTAAAAGAAGAAAGAAATGGGTAACAAAGAAATATTTCAACAAAAAGAATGGTTGGAAATTCTTTGCTAAAACCAAGGACAGAAGAGGAAAAACAAAAACGATTTCAATCGTTAAACTGTCCAAAATTCCCATTCAACGCCACGTCAAAGTTAAAGACAAGGCGTCGCCAGACGACCCCACACTGCATGAATATTGGAAAGACAGAGGCACTCGGTACGGAAAAACCCGTTGGATTAAAGATTCAAAACTTTATAAAGTAGCCGAGCAACAAAACTGGACTTGCCCAATCTGCGGTGAACACTTGTTTAACGGAGAAGAAATCGATACGCACCATATCACAAAGGTTCAAGATGGAGGAAACGATAATATCGACAATCTCGTACACCTCCATAAAGCCTGCCACCTAGCCGCACACAGCGGCAAACGTTCTGGTAAGCCGAGGCTTGAGCCGGATGATTCGTAAGAGTCCTGTCCGGTTCTTAGGGGAGGGAGATGCAGCGATGCATGCTCCCTTACCCGACGGTGCTTAGCAGTCTTAAACCAACCCTCTATCTGCCATCGTCGCTTACCCCACCAAGAAATGGTGCTGGCTTTGAGAGCTTTGGTAGACAGGACAAATCGTTTTTCATACTTGCCATCATCACGTTTAAAATAATACCAAGATACAGAGACAGGAAACTTCAAACCCTGAAGGTGCAGTTGTTGTCCTCGCTTATGTAGTCGAGCAACACAGCGTCCATCTGTTAATTTACGGGTGCAAGCTATACCAGCAATTACGTGGTACTTCCGTTTTCGAACACCGTGTAGAAATTCCATGCTGCCAAAGGCTGTATCTACCAGACAGCATTGGTTGGTAAGTGGCACTGTGGCTTTATTCCAGATTACAGTCCACTCAAGAGTGGCTTTGACGAATTCTTTGGAAACTATAGTGGAGCGATCGACTACTTTACTCATAAGGATGGAAGTGGACAACTCGACTTCTACGAAGGTGAAGTACCTGTAGAAAAATCCGGTTATGCTACAGACTTGTACACTGAACGTGCCGTTGAATTCCTCAAAAGACCCCGCAATCAACCATTTTATCTCAGCCTTCATTACAATGCGCCTCATTGGCCGTGGGAAGGACCAGATGATGAAGAGTTGAGTAGAACTTTCTACAATTCAAACAATTTCACTGAGGGAGGGTCGCCAGAAACCTATGCTGCAATACTTAAGAGTTTAGACGATGGAGTTGGTAAAGTCTTGCAAGCTTTGAGTGAGTCTGGGCAGGCTGATAATACTATAGTCATTTTTGCCAGTGATAACGGGGGTGAAAGGTACTCTAATTTTGGACCTTTTCAAGGGAGAAAGGGCAGTTTGTACGAAGGCGGGTTGCGGGTTCCCACGTTTATCCGTTGGCCTGGAGTGATTCAACCAGACCAAGTGAATAGCCAAGCCATTATTACTTTCGACTTGACAGCAACAATTCTGGCAGCGACAAGTACTAAACCCAACCCAAACTATCCACTTGATGGTCGGAATTTGCTTCCTGTCCTTTTGGGCAGAAAATCTGTTTACTCTCGAACGCTGTTCTGGCGCTACAAATCCAATGTCGCTGGGCGTTCCTCTGGGACACTCCAAGCAGCAGTCCGAAGCGGAGATTGGAAATACTTGCGGCAAGGAGAAAACGAATATCTGTTTCATCTTGCCAGTGATGAAGGCGAACAAACTGATCTTAAAGACAACTATCCCAAAGTGTTGCAACAGCTGCGCGATCGCTTTGAGGAATGGAATGGACAAGTCCTGCCTTACCCAGCTTAAGGAAAAGTCATTCATGCAGGAACGTACAATAAACCAAAAAGGTCCATCTAGTAGATTTGACAAGCAAATCACTGCTAAGCGTCCTGGTAAAGCACCTGATAAAGACATGGTTTGGATACCTGGTGGCGCTTTTATGATGGGGTCTGACTACCATTACCCAGAGGAAAGTCCAGCCCATCTTGTCCGTGTAGATGGCTTTTGGATGGATCGCTACGCCGTCACAAATAAGCAGTTTCAACGTTTTGTAAAAGCAACTGGCTATGTGACAGTGGCAGAGCGTCCACCTAAGCCAGAAGATTATCCTGGAGCGATAATGGAGTTGTTAGTACCAGGCTCAGCCGTATTTCAGCAGCCCAACCACCTAGTGAATTTACAAACTTGCAGCTGGTGGATTTATGTGTCGGGTGCTAACTGGCGACATCCAGCAGGACCAGGAAGTTCTATTAAGGGGCGAGAAAATTATCCTGTCGTGCATATTGCCTATGAAGATGCAGAGGCTTACGCAACTTGGGCAGGTAAATCATTACCAACAGAGGTACAATGGGAATTTGCTGCTCGCGGTGGGCTGGAGGGTGCTGTCTACACGTGGGGCAATGAATTTACTCCCCAAGGTAAGCAGATGGCTAATACTTGGGAAGGTGAGTTCCCTTGGCAAAACCTAAAGCCCCGCTCTCCTGGAGCAGAATCTGTCGGTTCGTACCCTCCAAATGGTTATGGTCTGTACGACATGATAGGCAACGTTTGGGAGTGGACAACAGATTGGTATCGAGACTCTCACCCGGAGAACAAGACGAAATCTTGCTGTATTCCAGTCAACCCCAAAGGTGGAACACAACAAGAAAGCTTTGACCCAAATACACCACTCTTCCGAATACCTAGAAAGGTACTCAAAGGTGGTTCCTTTCTCTGTGCGCCTAACTATTGCCAGCGTTATCGACCAGCCGCACGTCATCCAGAAACTGTAGATACCTCAACTTGTCATATTGGCTTTCGTTGTATAGTCAATGTGAAACTCACAAGCTAAATAAGGAATAGGCTACCTTACAAATAATCCAAAAACTGCTCTGGCACTAACCTTAATTCTCCTGATTTGAAACGGTTAATATCTACCCACAAAGCAGTTTTCTGTCGCTCACCTTCAGAAAATACTAACTTCTCAAGTTGAGAAAATTTGGAGTCAACAAAGTCGCTTTCAAAAAGTTGAATAATTTCGTGACCTGGTTGACCGTTGTAAATAAATATGTTTTCCAAACACCCCAAGTAACGAATATTTGTTAATTCTGCTTGGATTTCTTCTTGGAATTCCCGTTTGAGAGCTTCTAAACTTGTTTCACCAAAGTCAACTCCACCACCCATTGCGCGGTAAAAAGTTTGTTGCTTCACTGGATCGTAACCTTCAGACACAAAGATACGATGACCATCGCGAATAAGTCCTAAAGCGATGACACGAATTTCCCCTGGTTTATGCATTGTTGTTAGTTGTCGTAAATAAACGAAGGACGACTGTCACTCTCCTCAACGGGCCAATCTTCATTTTCGCCGCCGATGTACAATTGCTCGATAGTGACATATTCTTCACTCAACTGCTTGAGGGCGTTAATGAGAATATCGAGAGCGATCGCATCAGAAGTTCCCAAGTCAAACCAGCAACGCGCCCATATCCCCTCATATTCCAATTCACCCATATTATGCATCAGCGCCAGCAGACTTTTATCATACCCTTGGGAATCGTAATCCATGTAGCTCAGATCTAACCCAGTTTCCTGTACCTGGAGATTTTCGGCATTAAATGCACCCAACTTACCCAAATAAAACCAGGAATTGAAGACCTCTTCTACATACTGTTTTTCTTGCCCAGAAGGAATTGTGCTGAACTTCAACCAAATCCATAAATCAAAAGGATTAATCTCGCGAAACTTTACCTGCATTTCCTTTAGAGACAAAATTTAGATCACTTTTTACCAAATCTAATTGTAAAGGAGTAGCAGGTGCAGAGGGTACGGCTTCCTCTAATGAAGAGATGAGGGAGATGAGGAAGCTCTTGAAGAAAGAGTTAATGGACAATTATTTCTTTCCCCCTTGTCCCCTTGTCCCCTTGTCCCCTTGTCCTCCTTGTCTCCTCATCTTCTCCTTCTGCTACTTACCAATATTACTCAGGTTTTCTTCAGCCTTACGTCGTTCACGCTCAATTTGTCTTGCCAAATCACGTGGGAGTTGAGACTTCCTATTTAGCGCTGTGTCAAAATTATTAATCGCTTCCTGCATCAGTTGCGAGTTTTTCTCCTTATTCGCTTTCTCCCGAAGGATTTGAGCCTTAAGATAATACAACTCTGGGTTGTCGCCTGTCATTTTTAAAGCACGATTGGCAAAGTCTAGCGCCTGAGAATACTGTTTTAAATCCCGGTAAGCAAGAGCGATACCTCGGTCAGCCAGATACTGAGGAGCAGCATTTTTTTCTAGCTTTTGAATTGCTTGTTCTGGGTTAGAAAAAGGCAAATTCACGGCAAGCATTAAATCCATGTATCCTTTGAGTAAATTTAGTTCTGGATCGTTAGGAGAAATTGCTTCGGCTTTGTCCAAATGTTGATAGACGAGCTGTAGTCTACTTAGGGCTTGTGGTGCCCCCTTCACTGTTCCCTCACGTTGTAGAATGACCGCTCCCTCTAAAAACAAACCAACAGCAGTATACAAATTTCCGCGCAAGGGGTCACGGGAAATTAAATTTTGAGCGGTTTCTAATGTTTTTTTGCTGTAAGTGTCTAGTGTCGCCCAATTTTTATTTGTATATGCTAAAGATGCTTTCATCGCATGGGCTAAAGGTTCATTTGGCTCTGTAGATAATGCTTCTTGTAAGTAACGATCTGCAGCTTGATAGTCTCCCTGTTGGAAAATAGCTTTGAATGCTGCCTCTGTTTTGTTACCAATATTACGGGCTTCTCTAGTCCGAAAGGGATCTGCGGCCCAAGAAGGATTTGCCCAGACATTGAGTGCCAAAGTAACTGCAAAAGCTACCGTGACTAGGCGGTAAAGTTTTGCCGGCACAATTTTATGCAGATCTGAAAACCGTACATTCATTTTAAACCCCAGTACAGTTACTATCAAGTTTGTTTTATATATTACCTAAAAGTTAAAGGAAATAATCTTTAACGTGCATCTATTGCAGCCAGAATTTCGTATATTATTTGACTTTGGTAATTTTTATAAGTTCCCAAGCTTGTTGTAACTATTGTTCAAGTGTAATTCTGCCACAATGGAGAGAAGTACGGGTGGCGGTTTTCGCCAAGCGTAACTTTAAACAGAAGCAGGATGTTTCTTGCTGCAAGATAGACGTTGCTGGTGTATCGACGAATGATTATAAATTTTTCAGAACTTTGCAGTCGCTTACAGTGTAGTTAATAAGTACGTTGCTGACGCATTGTCGCTTAAAAAAAATAGGCAATGGGCAATGGGCAATGGGTAATGGGCAATGGGTAATGGGTAATGCTCGATTAAGAGTTCCTAGTTCCCAGTTGGTGGGTGAGTAGCTGAATAAAAATATCTGGGTATATCTTGGCAAGTCTTCCGGAATGCCCATACAATTGAACGTATCCTATATCAGAGACAGCGATATGGAGGACATTCAATCAGTGACTATCAGCATC
>JAHHHH010000019.1 GCA_019359415.1 Iphinoe sp. HA4291-MV1
AAAATTGGTATGAACTCCAAAGAAATTTATCTCTTCAAGTGGCTCGTGATTTTATTTTAGAACACCTAACACAGAAGTTGAACTTAACTGCATAGTATCAATGTTCTGTCAATGCGTAAGTTCTACCTATCTAGGATATTTACACTGCGATCGCTATGGAAGACCATCATTGGCGTTAGATTTAATGGAAGAATTCCGTCCTTTGGTAGTAGACGCGGTTGTGTTGTCTACGTTGAACAAGCAACTGTTGAAAGTTGAGGATTTTGTCACAGAACCTTTAAGTGGTGCTGTTTCCCTCACCAACGAAGGGAGAAAAACATTTCTGCGGCTGTACGCACAAAAGAAATTATCTGAGTTTAAGCATCCCGTTTTGGGACGCAAATGTCATTACCAAGAAGCGTTTGAACTGCAAGCGCGGTTACTGGCAAAATATTTAATGGGCGAAATCGAGAAATATCCACCGTTGGTTTTGAAGTAGGAGCAAAAAGTCGAATCAGCCAATGAACGTTGTTGTCTCCTACGATATTTCTGAAGACAAGCGCCGCACAAAAATCCACAGCGTCCTCAAATCTTACGGGCAGTGGGTGCAGTATAGTGTATTTGAGTGCCAGCTAACTGACACTCAATATGCAAAATTGCGATCGCGCTTGAACAAACTCATTAAGCCAGATACCGATAGCATTCGATTTTACTTTATGTGCGCCTGCTGTTTTGGTAAAGTCGAACGTATCGGTGGTGAACAACCTCGTGATGACACCATTTTCTTTGCCTAATGCGCGGATGGGTAGGTGTTGGAAAAGAGGTTTGGAAAAAAATGGCTGAACTTTTGACAGTACAAGGCTTTCGGGGAATATTCGCTCTTCATCCATCCGCGCTCCTTGTCTAGACCGAATTTCAGCCATTTGCCTGTCAAGCAATTTACTTTTTTTTATGCTATCATTAGTTTATCCGCGATTTAGAACCTTGAAAACTTTATATAGAGTAGCTCTCAGACTTCTGCAGTCGAAATTTCTCTTACTCCCTATTAGGGATTGAAACTAGCTTGCTCTGCCGCAGATCTTAAGAACTCCTGCCGTCGAAATTTCTCTTACTCCCTATTAGGGATTGAAACATCGCCTTTAAAATAGCCCGAAATTGTCTCCCACTGTCGAAATTTCTCTTACTCCCTATTAGGGATTGAAACTTTCTGTTTAAGTTGCACACTTAATACTTCTTCATGTCGAAATTTCTCTTACTCCCTATTAGGGATTGAAACGAGAAGTACCAGAATATTCCACAGCCAAGGCATAGAGTCGAAATTTCTCTTACTCCCTATTAGGGATTGAAACTTCTATTTCATCTTTTTTCAGATCGATAATAAATGTCGAAATTTCTCTTACTCCCTATTAGGGATTGAAACAAAAAGCTATGTTTGATGCACTGACCACAGGGAAGTCGAAATTTCTCTTACTCCCTATTAGGGATTGAAACCAGAATATAGCCTGCTTCCCCTTAATTTTTATAGGAGTCGAAATTTCTCTTACTCCCTATTAGGGATTGAAACCAGTGGAGGAAACTCTAGCGTAGCCTATTCTTCGGTCGAAATTTCTCTTACTCCCTATTAGGGATTGAAACAAGTTATAAATCATTTTTCTTTTCCTTTTTGTTCTCCACGTCGAAATTTCTCTTACTCCCTATTAGGGATTGAAACCATTTTTAAACTCATCTAAACACTCTGGACAGGGTCGAAATTTCTCTTACTCCCTATTAGGGATTGAAACTTTGGTGAAATGTAATCGCAGCAACAATCCTTCAATGTCGAAATTTCTCTTACTCCCTATTAGGGATTGAAACAAAATGACACAACTTGAAAAGCCAGCGATCGCGGTGTCGAAATTTCTCTTACTCCCTATTAGGGATTGAAACCCGAATTGATTCCCGCCACGATTCTCGCTTGTGCGCGTTGTCGAAATTTCTCTTACTCCCTATTAGGGATTGAAACGGTAAAACTACCGAAGAGGTTGACCTTGAATTTCGTCGAAATTTCTCTTACTCCCTATTAGGGATTGAAAGTTGATAGTTAGCTTTCTTGGCGTTGGAATACAAGTCGAAATCATGTATGTATGCGAGGTCTTCTTTGTACCACTCTTTCATCGGATGGGAACGTACCCAACTTGCTTAATGATTTCCTGTTCTTAATGGATTCAGATACTAGAGCTACTTGTCTATCGGATGGGAACGTACCCAACTTGCTTAATGATTTCCTGACCTTCTTTAGACAGCAACGTAGTGGCATAGGCAATTCCAGCCTTCTCATCGACTGAGCGATCGCGACGGAATACTATAAACAGTCGGCGAGTCATTGGGTAAGTGCCATCTTGAAATGCTTGTTCATTAACTCGCCTGTTCTCTGTAAAAGGTTGCACATATTGCTTGGTGTTAGCCTTAGCCAACGCAATGGGGCGGATTGTCTTCTGACCAATAATGAGTGGTCCTGAGCCGTAAGAGATGCCACCCGGTGTCATTGCAACCTTGCGAATAGCTGCGGTGAAATCGCGGACGATTTGCACATTGGAACCGATGTCGTCGCCCTCACCACCGAGCAATAACTTGAGCGCGCTGGTAGTTTTGGGGTCTAGACCGACAGGTACAATCGGTATGTTTGGTCCCCCCACCTGCTGCCAGTTAGTCACCTGACCCCTAAAAATTGCCTGGAGTTGGTCTACGGAAAGCCCAGGAATAGTCAGGCTCGGATGAGTGTAAAAGACGACCCCGTCAATGGCAACTGGTACCTGTTCCAAGGTGAAACCCTTGGCTTTGGCCTTGTTATACTCAGCATCTTCAATCGGGCGAGCAGACTGGGAAAAGCTCAATTCACCGTTGATCAGCATTTCGATACCCGTACCAGAACCAGGCTTGTTGTTAAGAGGCTCTGTGTAGCGCAGGCGAAATTCTGGGTGGGCACGGCTGATAGCATCCTTCATGACCTGGGAATTCATCGCTGCAAAAGTGTGAGCACCGCTGTAGTTGAACAGACCAGGCGGCACGTTTTGCACCTCCCGCATTGAATTATACAGTTGCAAATCAGAAACACGACTGTTCTTTGTTAGTGTCGGCTGCGACAGTAAGATTGGGTAATTTTTCCCAAAAAAATAGATGAGTCCTGCAGCAATGACTAGAATTGCCGGAACTAGAAATTTCACGGGGCGTGAAATAGCTTGCCACTTTTGTTTAAGTAAAGTCAGTATATGCTTGTCAACATCAGGGGGTAGAGTGGGTTGCTCGTAAGGGTTCTTTGGCTGGTTTGAGTATCTCTTTGAAAGATTGGCAGAGAAAATGGAGTTTAAAACCTGTAGAACTTCGTCTGCAGATTGAAAACGATTCGCAGGCTTTGGTGCCAACATCTGGTTAATGGTTCTCGTCAGCACAGGGTTCAGCTTCAGTTGTTCACACCACCATTGCAGCGTATTTTGGTTTAGCAACTGGTGGGGCTTTTTCCCCGTCATGAGCACAAGGGCTGAGACTGCTAGAGCATACAAATCACTATGAGGAGCTACTAATCCAAGGCGGAGTTGTTCATCCGGGGCATAACCCACTTTACCCAAACAAGTCAACGAAGTTGTGATATGATTTTGTCCTGCTCCTGTTAGTGTACTGACTTCGATCGCTACTTGTTTAACCCCCCCCATGTCAATCAAGACAGGAAGATGATCATCGGTACGAAGTATGATGTTGTCCAGTGAGATATCTCGATGAATGACCCCTCGATGGTGAAGATAACTGAGAACTGGTAATAAGCTTTGAAAGAGTTGCAAAATTTCTGTTTCATTAAAGCATTGACCTTGCTGTAAGCGTTGCTCAAGTAGCTCCTTATAGGTTGGTCCATCAATATAATCTACTACTAAGAAAATCTGCTTCTCTTGCCGAAATATTTCCCAGAATCGAGGAATTTGTGAGTGCTCAAGCTGGTGCAAGGTCGCTGCTTCTCGTTGAAACAATTCTTCTGCTTTTTTGAGGGCGGTAGTGTTCTTCATTATAGGCAGAAACTCTTTAATGACACATTTTTCACGAAACCGCCCTGTGTCTTCTGCTAAGTAAGTTCTACCAAATCCTCCCTGACCCAGTTGTTGTTGGATGATGTAGCGTTCACGGAGGAGTGTTCCAGGTTGCAATAGTTCAACCTCGTTTTCTGTTGGCGAGACTGCACCTACTGGCTGGGATTGTACTATTGGCACAGGCTCACCACACTGGTTACAAAATCTTGACCCTGCTGGAACTAAGTGCCCATTTCTACATACAATACTCATAATTGTTTCCAACACGGATTACTTAAGCATAAACCACTTTTGAAGCTAACTTGTAGTTCTTATTTGTTGCAATTGCCTGCCAGGATAACTATATTCTTACCTATTTCTGGTAAAGATTCTTGCCTGTTTTTTGTAAAGATTCTTGCCTGTTTTTTGTAAAGTTAAGTTTGCTTGACTATTACAGCGGTTTTCAATTGAATGGATTACAATTTAATTTTCTTGTGAGATGGGCGACACGAGCCGTCCTGGATTTAAGGCGGACTGTCCGGTCCACCCCACAAAAACTGTATTCAATACAACACCAGAACCGCTATAAAATTACTGAATCTTTTGTGAAAATATAGACTGCAAATAAGCAGCAATTAATCGGAAATGATAGACAAAGATGGTAACTTGCGGATTTCTTCGCGTACATTCATAAGGATTTTACCAAGATGATTGTGACCTGTTTCATCTACACCACAACCCCAGAAATAATCGGTTGGCGAGTTTTCTACAATCAGCTTGTTACCAGTTGTTAAAAGGATTTCTCTAATATCTGCATGCGTGAGAAACTTTTTGAGTACAGCTTCTCGCATCACTTGAGTTTTGACCTCCTCCCAATCTAAACGAATTTGGCGCGTGCAGTCGCGTCCTAGTGCCGCAGCTAGTTCTGGTGTCTTAGCATTATGAATGAGAGGTATAATCATCGCATCTGAGGTTCCAACAAACTTTTGAGCTTGATAATAATGCTCAACTGTTGACCAATAAATGTCCTGCATTATGATTCCATGAGGAGAAAAATTGGAAAAACAACCATAGGGCTGCCAAACCTTGTAAAAGTAAATAGTCATCTGAAAATTGCTCTTATATACATTAATATCAATCATCATCGTAGATACTAGCAAGAAGTGGTCTGCTTTGAATTCCGCCATAATACTTGTTTCAAAATGGAAGATTGCTTTCAAAACAGAATTCTATGGTGGTAGAACAGTCCGTTCGAGAGGTTGATAATGGAGGCAAGTTGATAATGGAGGCAAAAAGTGAAAAGAGTAAGCAACGTGTCCCGTTGATTGTTGCTGGAATTTTCCTTGGTCTAGGTCTTGGTGGGTTCTTTGATGGCATCGTACTGCATCAGATTCTTCAATGGCACCATATGTTGAGTAACGTTCGACCTTTGACCACAATCTCTAATATAGATGTAAATATGGTCTGGGATGGCTTATTTCATGCTTTTGATTGGATAATGACCGTGATTGGAGTGATGTTGTTATGGAGAGCGGGACAGCGTGAAGATGTTCCTTGGTTATCCAACATCTACTTTGGGTCAATACTTATGGGTGCTGGGTTGTTCAATGTGTTTGAAGGAGTAATTGACCATCATATTCTTGGCATACATCATGTCAAACCAGGACCAAATCAGTTAGTCTGGGATTTGGGATTTCTCGCTGTCGGTGCGCTTCTTGTTATCATTGGCTGGATAATGATACAAAAAAACGGTAAAAATGAGGAATTATGAGTGCTAAATGTAAGAATGAATTGCCCTCACCCTTACCCTCTCCTTTGGGAGAGGGTAAGGGTGAGGGCAAAATTCTAAAAATCATTCCTCAATTCAGCAACGCCAAAAATTTTATAATTCATAAATTGTACTATGTCTGCAGATGCTTTTGAAAAAACAAGCTGGGTTTGGCAGGCTTCCCAGTTTCAACAACAAGTTGGAGAATGGTTTGAGTACCAGTTATCTCGCTTTGATTGGGCTTTGTCAGAACTCTCACCTCAGTGGTCAATTAGTACCTGGGTGCTTGAGTTGCTGAACTTTATTTTTTGGCTGTTGCTAGGGTTATTTCTGGTTTGGCTTGGTTGGCGGTTGTGGCCCAAACTTCGCCCTTATTTTGATTCTTGGCTGGCTGGAGCTAACAATTCCACAAATGTTAAAGCAAAAACTACAGAAAGTGAGTTATCTGTAGCTCAGTGGTTGACGCGATCGCAAGAATTTTCCCGTCAAGGTCATTACCGTCAGGCATGTCGTTATCTTTACTTCGCGATGTTGCAGCACTTGCATGAGCAAGGAATTCTCCCTCACAAATCTAGCCGTACAGATGGAGAATATCTGCAATTACTACGAATGTCTGCGACTTCAATGCAACCTTATGAGACTTTGATTACTACTCACGAGCAATTGTGTTTTGGCAATACTGAAATCTTGTCAGAAAATTATGAGCATTGTCAACAAGCGTATCGGGAGATTTCCAAAACATGAAACGCTCAAACCATCTTGCTTGGATTGGGGCGATCGCTTTGGGGGTTATGGTACTACTCACTTTCTTCGCCGCTCCAACCAGTAGTAATATAAACAGTGGTTCCACCTATAACCGCGCTCCCGATGGTTACGGCGCTTGGTATGATTATATGGAAAAGCGAGGAACGCGCCTTAAGCGGTGGCAAAAGCCTTTTAGTGATTTAAATACAGAAAAACGTCCCATTACTCTATTACAAATCAACAGCCAACTAGGAGAGCCTGGGCTGTATGATGAAGAGGCGAAATGGTTAGAAAAAGGCAATAATTTGGTTATTTTAGGTGTGGGCGATCGCGTCACAGCTGCAGACTTTACCACCATGCAAAAATCTCCTACAGGAGATGTCAAAATTGAGACGCGAAGACGGCGACGACTCGAAGCTCAAGAAAAGGTTTCTTTAGGCGATCGCTTTGGTGCTGTTGTTTGGGAAAAAAATTACGGTCAAGGAAAAGCTATTTTTTCTACGACTCCTTATTTAGCTGCCAATGCCTACCAAGATTATCAAAGTAATTTTCAGTATTTATCAGATTTAGTCAGTCAAAAAGGTCCTTTTGTTCCCAATTCCCATTTGTATCAATATTAAAGTGAAACGGTATAACCTCATCTGTTGCCACAGATGCTATAAATAGCAACTAATGAATGATACTAATCCTGTATTAAATCGCCTTAATCAAGAGCAGCGCTGTTGGAAGCAATGGAAGAGATGCAGGTGACGCTGGATGGTGAAAGTTTGGCATTACCAGAGTTGTTTTGGGTGATTGCAACGCAAAATCCTTTGGAATTTGAAGGCACCTATCCTTTACCAGAAGCACAATTAGACAGATTTTTGTTTAAACTCGTGGTAGAGTACCCAGACCAAGCTGCTGAAAAGCAAATGTTACTCAATCGTCAGGCGGGATTTGCAGCGCGGCGCTCAGATATTGCTCGTTTAGAGCGAGTTGCAACAGTAGCTGAAATTTTGGAGGTGCGACAAGTCGTCAGAGAAGTGAAAGTTTCTGAAACAATAATTGATTATTTGCTGGCATTAGTAAGAGCATCACGGCAATATCCTGATTTAAGTTTAGGTGCATCTCCTCGTGCTGCTGGTTCTTGGTTGCAGACATCACAAGCAGCAGCGTACTTAGCTGGACGAAATTTTGTCACCCCGGATGATGTTAAAGCAGTTGCACTACCACTGCTACGTCATCGCTTGATTTTGAAACCAGAAGCAATGTTGGATGGTGTACAAATTGATGCAGCGATCGCGTCAATATTAAATAAAGTACCAGTCCCAAGATAAAAGTTTCCTGAACTCAACGGTTGCGAAACTCACACGTCAACAAGCATTGGACGGGATTGAATTGAGGCTGTCTTGATTCCATACATAGTCTTTCATGTCGCTTGGCCATGATACTTCATCGGGTGTGGCAATTTCTAGGGTGCTGGAATTGAGTTTGTTATATAAGCTAGCAAAATCACCAACTTCAATCTGATTTTTTTGAAAGGTTTGGTGAAGAAGTTCGATTGTAAACATCATGTTATGGGCTTCAAAGCTACCTTCAGGAAACAAACGCGGAAATATCAAAAATTTTATATCGTCTCGTTTTTGCTTAATAGCTCTTTGGGGTGTGATGCCAAATTTCTCTGGTAATGGATCGCCTTGAATGAAAACCATAATGTAATTTGGACCTCGTACCCATTTTCGATAGCCATTTCCGAAGGTGAAGATATTGATGAGTTGACTACTACGCTGTTCCCACTTCTTTTCTTGAATTCGTCGTTCTACAAAGTCAAACACCCTAGCGCGTCCACAAATAAAGTTCATTTTAGCAAGTCTAATAGCTCTAGCCAAAAGAATTGTGCCAAGACTATCGCCTGATAAATTGAGAGCTATCGAATTGTTTACGGCATAAGTAATCACAGTTGCTGCATTTTCAATGACTGGACTACCAGATAAACCAAGATAGTCAAGAACTGCATTAACCCAGTCAAGGTATCGGTTAATGAAAGGGATAATTGGATGTTGTTTAAGATAAGAGGAGTTGTTCATATTGGCGACGCCAGTTAAGAGAGTATTAGCGTACCTACGGCTCCTTTTTGAAGACTCTGACTCACGCTGTCCCAGCCCAGAGATAAAAATTGCAAAAAGTTCGCGCTTATCGTTTTCTGGATAATAGGTGATGTAAGATGTAATCGTGGTGATTGGGTTAACAGATGCCATCACCGAATCAAAATCAAAAACCTCTTCGTTACCTGGATTTTGGAATTGTCCATCAAATTTTTTATCCGGGAATAGAGCTTCAAGAGGCCAGCGCCACCAGGGAGATGTAATCTGTTTTGCCTGATTTGAGATCTTCATAAAAGACTTTTCCTTTAGTTTCGACACTTTTGCTATTGAAAAGTCTGAAACGCTTATTAATGGCATTCTCCCACAAATAGTGTATCTTCACCGACTACATATACTGGTAAGGCGATCCCGTGTGGCGATTAAGGGGTTTTTGAAGGAAACCCCTCTCCCCAAATCAGAGATTTAGGGCACTCTTAAGCATGGCTTGGGGAGTCCATGCTACACTACGTTCCGTATGCCCTTCTCCTGTCGGAGAGGCTACGCCAACGGGCACGCTGCGCGTATGGCTTCGGCACGCTCTGCGCTTACGCAATGACAGATTAGGCTTTTGAATACAACTTGGTATGAGTTCCTACTCTGTGGTTCTGAGTTCTTTTTTGTTCAAAACGTGAAAAAATTATTGATATTAAAACTAACTATATCATTATCAATGTCCAAGTTAACTTATCTTAAACTTGCGATTGCTGGTAGCGTGCTACTTTCATGTGTTGTCAATGCTGAAATACCTATTGCCAGTGCTCAATCTAAAAAATGTAATGCCGAGTCAGTCTCAATTTCAAGAAGTGGCGAAGTAGCCACAGAAATTATATTTATCAACCAGCGCAATCAGCCAGTAGAGGTTTATTGGCTTGACTACTCAGGCAACCGGAAGTTCTATAGCTCAATCCAACCAAAAAAGAGACTTACTCAAAGTACCTATGTAACTCATCCGTGGGTAGTTACAGATACTCAAAAAAATTGTCTTGGTGTTTACTATCCTGACGGACAACGTCGCATAGTAGAACTTAACTAAAGACAAGTCAATACATCCACCGTCGCCAAGCACCCGTCGCCAACGTGTGCATAAGTTGATTTTGCTTGCACCTAGTTAGAGATAAGTAAACACACTTAACTTAAGCCCCGTCTGTTCCGTCAAACAAGCGGGGTTTTTAATTCCTCTATCGTTGTCTCCGATGTACCCCTTGCCTGCATGACCATACCATTAGTCACATCTTTCTTAACAATCTTGAAACCCTTGCTATACAAAGTTTCTAAAGACTGATATGATGTCCGCCAAATCACCAATAATATAAATCAGAATGCATTTGAGTGCGATGGGCTTTCGCCCCGCCGTAGGCGATCGCCTCGAACAAAATGTATCTATTTTGGAGATATCTACTTTATGCTTGAACAAATGCTTCCTTCTAAACGAGTTCACTGGGAATTGCGATCGCTGCAACTTTTGGCTTCTTTATCAGCATTCAAGCAAGTGTATTGATAACTTTGCTGTTTGATGTTACCGTGCTGGGATTAATGTTTGTAGATGGTTTGCGAATTCGACAACATCGCGTGCAGATGATACGCGAAATACCGTCACGATTGTCTATTGGACGAGATAATCCAGTTTTACTCAAGATAACATCAGGGAATACCAACGCTATCATTCAAATCCGCGACGACTATCCAACTGGTTTTGGAGTGTCTTTACCCGCACTACGCGCCACTGTTCCTAGTAACAGTACTCAAGAACTCACCTATACCGTCCACCCCACACAGCGCGGAGAGTTTTCTTGGGGGGATATTCAGGTTAGACAACTTGGTGCTTGGGGATTAGCCTGGGATGATAGAAAGATTATTCAAAGTCTGAAAGTCAAAGTTTATCCAGATTTATTGGGGTTGCGATCGCTCTCTATTCGCCTGGTACTGCAATCATCAGGAGTGAATCGCCAATTTCGCCAATTCATTATTGGCACAGAGTTTGCTGAACTCCGGAACTATCGCACTGGTGATGATTTGCGGTTTATTGATTGGAAAGCAACTGCTCGTCGTGTAGGCGCTTATGGTGCACCACCGTTAGTTAAGGTACTCCAAAGCGAACAAGAGCAAACCTTGCTGATTTTGTTGGATCGGGGACGGTTAATGACTGAAAGAGTGCAGGGTTTGCAGCGATTTGACTGGGGTTTGAACGCCACTTTGTCCTTAGCTTTGGCAGGATTACATCGAGGCGATCGCGTGGGCGTGGGTGTCTTTGATCGCCAAATGCACACATGGATTCCTCCAGAACGCGGTCAACATCATCTAAGTCGCCTTATTGACCGCTTAACTCCCATTCTACCAGTGTTGCTAGAATCTGATTACGTGGGAGCGGTGACAAGTGTTGTGCAGCAGCAAACTCGGCGTTGTCTTGTTGTGCTCATAACTGATTTAGTTGATGTTACTGCCTCTAGTGAACTTCTGGCAGCACTTTCTCGGCTCACACCCCGCTATCTACCATTTTGCGTCACCTTACGTGACCCTCTGGTTGACAATTTAGCACAGATCACCACCTCCCCTCAATCCCTGCCTTTCCAAAGTGGGGAAGTGACAGCTGCTTACACTCGTGCTGTCGCCCTAGATTTATTGGCGCAACGACAAGTCGCATTTGCTCAGCTCAAACAAAAAGGTGTTTTAGTGCTGGATGCTCCAGCCAATCAAATAACTGACCAATTAGTTAATAAATATTTGCAACTCAAAGCGCGGAATTTGCTTTGATACCGTTTCACTTTAAGGTTGATACAAATGGGAATTGGGCAAAACGAAACCAGCCAACAAGTCTAACTGGGGTAGTAAGCTGCTGGCTGGTCAGAAAATTAGCCGGAATAAGGTTAAGCACAAATGCTCACCTGGTCAATTGACACTTTGGGAGCAGTGCCAGCTATCCGAATGCCCGGAAGTGGCAGAAGTGGTAAAGAAGTTTGTCCAAGCTAATAGAGCGTTTGACCATCGTTGCATTTTGGAGGTAATATAGGGTAGAAGTTTGTCCAAGCTAATAGAGCGTTTGTTGGGACTACTCTTTGGGACTACTTTGTCCAAGCTTAAGAGCGTTTGACCCAATTGCATTTTGGAGGTAATATAGGGTAGAAGTTTGTCCAAGCTAATAGAGCGTTTGTTGGGACTACTCTTTGGGACTCGACCTAGGGTTGGATTTCTGATGGTTCTCGAGATAAACTGGAAAAATCAAAAAGATAACCATTAGTAGTATCCCTATATATTAACGGATACACCGGGAAACCATCACTGTCCACAGCACCCGCATACACCAATTCCCCACCCCACACTGCCCGCAGATCCGACTCTTCTAACTCCCCATAGTTGGTTTCTTGGTTTTGGTTAGACTGTGCCTGGGGGAATTTCGTTTTGGTATTCATTGTTTGTTGAGTTTTTTGTTTAAGTAACTCATACATCGTATCTTAAAAATTGTATATTGGCTAACAAATTTTTGCGATCGCCCTTGGCTACTAAATTATATTCACTCATTTATGAGCGATCGCCCTTGGCTACTATATTCACTCCGTAATGAGCGATCGCCCTTGGCTACTAAATTATATTCACTCATTTATGAGCGATCGCCCTTGGCTACTATATACACTCACCCATGAGCGATCGCCCCTACTACCTGTCATAAGGCGGTTGAGAATTCCTGAAACCTTAATAGGATTGAAAATAATGGGATAGAGTAGCAAAGTTTCTCACATTTCAACGTCAAAAGACAATTCATGCATAGGATAAGTTCTATCCGAATTTAAGCCTGTGGACTGGTTTGATGCCGACATCTCCAGGGTGAAGCAGGAAGCAATCCGGGCAGTGTCTAACAAAGTTCATCTTTGTCTAGCTTTGTCCAAGTGTTGTGGAACGGAACAGAGGAGAACAGAATCTCATAAAATCTCACTTTTGCAAGAGATCTATTGCCCCTTGCCCCTTGCCCCTTGCCCATTGCCCATTGCCCATTGCCCCTTGCCCATTCCCTATTTCCTGTTCCCTGATTTAAGCTTGCGACTACAATAAGCCACCAAAAGCATCAATAATCCCATACCAACAAGATATTTCAAAGGTTCTGGGACACTGGGATGAGGAGAGAAAAAACCTTCAATAATACCAGCAATAATCAACATTGGGACAATACCAAAAACTAACTGTACCGCCTGAGAACCGTATAATTTTAGTGCATCTGTACGGCGATATTTACCAGGAAATAAAACAGCTCTTCCAAGTAAAAAACCAGCACCACCTGCAAAAAAGATAGCAGGTAATTCTAGGGAGCCATGCGGAAAAACAAATGCCCAAAAAGGATAAGCAAGATGATTTTGACCGACTAAGGTGGCAATAGCACCAATCGACAAGCCATTAAAAACCATTAAATATGCTGTAAAAGCTCCTGCAGTGATTCCACCAGCAACAGCACCAAAGGATACTGATAGGTTATTAATCATGATACCGCTAGACGCTAGGGGTTCAACGCCCACAATAGAACCCATCCACAATTTATGCTCGTCTCGTACCAATTTGACCAGGTTTTCTGGAACTACGATTGACAGAAAAGTTGGATCTTGCCATGCATACCACCAAGCAATGATCACTCCCACTAAAAATAAGGCAATGGCAGTAGCGGTATATGGGAATGTTTGTTGCACTACGGCTGGTAATCCCCATCTGTAGAATTGCACGAGCGCTTTCCACTCTTGTCGTCGTGAACCTTGGTAAATTTGAGTATAGCCTCTATTTGTTAATAAATGTAAATTTTGTACTAATACACTACCCAGTTGTTGGGTACGAGCGCGAGCCAAATCTGCTGCTACTGAACGATACAAACTTGCTAATTCTCTAATTTCTGCTGATCGTAGAGACTTTAGTCCTTTTTTCTCTATCTGCCTTAATAAAGCGTCCAATCGCTGCCAATTTTGTTCTCGCCGCGCAATCCATCGTTGAATATTCATAAATTTTAGGAATACTGAGTATTCACTTATTCTAGAAATAGCTTCACACTCATCGCCCTACTTTACAAGAGAGACTTAGACATCATGTCATATAATGTTGGTTCTCCTGGTCCAATACAACCTCTGAGTCTTGGGAATGTTGTCAGTGCTGGGTTCCGATTATATCGCTTTCATCTTAAGGACTATTTTCTACTAGCTTTGAAAGCTTATGTATGGGTCTTAGTTCCATTTTATGGGTGGGCAAAGTTTTATGCTTTATCAGCGCTCATTTCTCGATTGGCTTTTGGTGAATTGGTGAATCAACCTGAAAGTATGACGTCTGGTCAGCGTTTCGTCAATTCTCGGTTGTGGCAGTTTTTGATTACGATGCTGTTGATGTTTCTTTTAGTTGTAGGAATTGGTTTCGGTGCTGGAATTTTATTTGCTATTTTTGGTTTTTTATCGGCAGTGCTATTTGGGGGGATAACTCAGCAAGGAAATGTAGGTGTATCTGTTCTCATAGCTTTGCTCATTGTAGCGGTCAGCATTGTTATATTAATAGGACTTTTATGGTTGTTGACGCGTTTTTTTTTGGTGGAATTGCCGCTTGCTATTGAGGATAATGTTGATGGTACGTCAACAATTAGTCGTAGCTGGGAGTTAACTCAGGGTTATGTCTGGCGGGTTCTTTTGATTTCGTTCGTTGCTTTTTTGATTACACTACCTATTCAAATTGTTGCTCAGATTCTTACCACTATTATTCGGTTGAGTTTTGCGCCTTTATTAGAGCAAAATTCATCAGTTTTTAGTCCCATTGTTTTTATGTTAAATTTAGCTTTAAGTTTTGCCATTGGAGCAGTCATTTTACCATTCTGGCAAGCAATTAAAGCTGTTGTTTACTATGACCTGCGGAGTCGTCATGAGGGGTTAGGCTTGAAATTACGCGACCATGAGATTTAAACGCCAGCAGAAAAATTGCTATGCATCTCTTTAACCGTGTTAAATTCAACACACCCGAAAGTGTAGAACTGGAATTTACCCTTGCGGGAATTGGTAATCGCGCTTGGGCATTACTCATTGACTATCTCGTTTTGAGTGTGATTTTGGTACTGTTCTTAATTGCTTGGACAACGGTTTCCAGTCAACTAATTGATTTTTGGAAATCTCTTTTTAGAGATAGAGTCGCTTTTTGGTTGCAGGCGATGGCACAGAGTGCCCGCTTCGCGATCGCATTCCTCATTAGCTTCGCTATTTACGGAGGATATTTTATATTTTTTGAAACTCTATGGCAAGGTCAAACCCCTGGTAAACGCTTGACGAAAATTCGCGTAGTGCGAGATGATGGTAGACTGATTGGTCTGCAACAAGCAACGCTACGTGCTTTACTGCGACCATTTGACGAGGTTCTGTTTATCGGAGCTTTTCTTATCATGTTTAGTAATCAGGAAAAGCGTTTGGGTGATTTAGCTGCTGGCACAATTGTGATTCAAACTCAGACACCCACTACATCAACGACTTTGACAGTTTCAGAACAGGCAAAGTCTGTAAGCGACCAATTGCTACAAATTGCCGATTTGTCAGCTATGTTACCTGAAGATTTTGCCGTTATTAGGGAATATTTGCATAGACGCCGTGCAATGTCAACAAAGGCAAGAGCCTCAGTAGCTCTGCAATTAGCTCAGGATGTCAAAGCTATTATTCACTTAGAAAACATACTAGAAGCTGTCACCCCAGATGTATTTTTAGAAGCTATTTATCTTACATATCAAAAATTTTCAAAAATCTAAAATTGGCCAGTCTGGTTTGCGATAGTAGCGCGTCATGTCATCAAACTTTCGTAGTTCGGCACGGTGTATAATCAATTCTGGGGAATTCTCTATCCATTGCTGACTCAACTGAGAAAGCATTGTAGTAAGGTGATCGCGATCTAGATTGGGCGCAATCTCTCCAAAATAGCCCAATGTCACATGACCTGTGAAGTGATAATGTTGCTCAATCCCCAATGCCATCAAGTTGGAATTTTGATAAATTGCTCGACGCAAGTTAACAATTTGCTCATAGCAGGCTTCATTTTGAGGTACCAAACAAACGCCTATAGCTCTTGGCATCACTATTAGTCCTTGTACTTCCCAGCGAATGGGGTGAGTTTGCTGCTGCATCGATTGTTGATACTGCTGAAAGATGTCTACAAAGCAAGAGCGTAGCTGTTCTTCAAATTGTGGATTCTTTTCGCAGGCGTCATAGTATGCACTATCCCAAATTATGTCCGCCAAAGTTAAATGAAAGCTACTAGGAGGTACAAGCACAATCCAATCTGAGTTTACAGATAGCCGTAAAAGGTGCTGTTGGTAATCCTGTAAGTGTGCGTAGAAAGTAGAGTTGTCTGTTTCTTCTTCCCAAGGTGGGGTCATAATTGTATAGCCAGGAAAAGGTGCTGCTTGCCTTCCTTCCTCTGAATGCGGCTGAAATTTAGAAGATGCCTGGATATGCTGGACTTGAGTTCTGCACGCTTCTGGTAGCGTCATCCGCACTAAACGATTTAAGTAAGTTTGATATTTGTCGTCCAATGTTCATATCCTCGAACTCCACGCATATTGATTGTAGGCAAAATGACCCGCATTGAATCAGCGATTTAAAAAGTATTTAGCTTTTTGGAGGTGGTAGGGTGATGATGAGGATGAAGGAGACAAGAAGGATAATAGGGATGAGGAAGAAGAGTGAGGTTCGCCTATGCCAGTCTACTTTTACTGGGGCGAGGATGATTTTGCAATGGAAAAGGCGATCGCTCTTATGCGCGATCGCGTTCTAGATCCCCTATGGACAAGTTTTAACTACACAGTACTGCCTCCAGATCTACCAGATGTGCCGATCCAAGCATTAAATCAAGTGATGACACCACCTTTTGGTGCTGGCGGACGCTTGGTATGGCTTGCAAATACGACTCTTTGCCAGCAATGCTCAGACAATGTGTTATCAGAACTGGAGCGAACTCTGCCAGTCATCCCCAAAGATTCATATTTATTGCTCACGAGCAGTCACAAACCAGATGAACGCCTCAAGTCAACCAAAATTTTCAAAAAATTTGCCGAATTCCGAGAATTTTCTTTAATTCCGCCTTGGAAGACGGAACTACTGATGCAGTCTGTCAGTCAAGCTGCTCAAACAGTAGGAGTAAAATTAACTCCCAAGAGTGTAGAAATGTTGGTTGATGCTGTAGGCAATGATACACGTCTTCTCTACAACGAGTTGGAGAAATTACGGCTTTACGCGCAAAGCAGTAATCAACCTTTGGACACAGACGCCGTTGCTCAGTTAGTCCGAAATACATCTCAAAATAGTTTACAATTAGCAGCAGCAATCAGAACAGGGGACACAGCTAGAGCTTTAGCGATATTAACCAATATTATTAATGCTTGTGAGCCTCCTTTACGAATAGTTGCCACGCTCATTGGTCAATTTCGCACTTGGTTATGGATCAAGCTCATGATAGAAAGTGGTGAACGCAATCCACTCTTTATTGCCAAAGCTGCGGAGATAGGTAACCCGAATCGCATTTATTATCTACAAAAAGAAATTCAATCTGTCTCTGTAGAGCAACTTATTGCCACCTTACCCATACTGTTAGATTTAGAAGTTAGTCTCAAACAAGGAGCTTCAGAGATGTCAATACTACAGATTAAAGTCATAGAACTTTGTCAAGTATGTCGAGGAACTTAATAAGAAAAACAAACATTTGATTGTTTGAGTGTTTTCTGGAACTTCTCACTCCTAAAATAATTCACAGTGATTAACATATCCCGACTGTAGCTGTTTCATAAAACAAATGAGAAGATATTACCATCGCTTTTTCCGACTTAGTCTAATTCGGATACTTTCCCAATCTTTATTTGTAGGTGCTATTGCAACTGCAAGTTTGGTTTCTAGTGCTTTAGTGTTGAGTGCAAAAGCCGATGCTCAAAGCCCACAAGCAGTTAACTCTAATGAACTGAGAAACTACGCTAGAGCGACATTAAAAATAGAACCGGAGCGTCAACAAGCCTTTGACGAAATAAAAAAAATTATGGGGAGTGGGGAGATTCCCAAGATTTTGTGTAACGATAACAATAGCTTAAATGGTCTTCCTGGCAAGGCAAAAGAGATTGCTGTCAATTACTGCCAACGCTATCAAAAAGTTGTTGAAGCTAATGGTCTGACTATTGATAGGTACAACACAATTACAACACAGGTACAAAGTAATGAAGATTTAAAACGACGGATCTACAATGAATTACTTCGCATACAAAAAGAATGACTTCGCATACAAAAAAATCTTGAATCTCGGTAGGTAAAATTGAAAAAAAATAAAAAATCTCCTATAAATAATTGATTCTCAAGTTGTTTCGATATAGGACTCCTATTTGATTTTTGAAAAAAACTCAGTACACCTTTATTCCTTCTTCCCTGTTAAGAGTTCCCTGTTAAGAGTTCCCTGTTCCCTGTTAAGAGTCTCTACGAGTGATTCAAGAATCAAATCGGATTGCTATATGAATTATTCATAGTTAATAGTTTGCTCTCAACCTCCCCAACCCAACACTGCGTAGGTTTTGGAATATAGGGGGTAAAATCAGGGGAAAAGTGTTCACGTTGCTATTACGAGAACAAAAAGGCTTATACCTTCGATTCTACACGCATCACCACTAGATTGTTCACCTGACACTCACCATTCGACGAGGCGCGGAGCCAGCGTCCAGTGCTGAGGGTTATAGCAGTTTCTCCCGTCACTCCGCTGCAATTTTCTTGTAAAGCCCTTTAATAATTTTAATAGTGAAGTGCATATATGTGTATAAAAATATGTATATAAAAATGTCACACTGAGTGTTATGCAGAAAAGTAGCGTCTCATGGAAATTTTACCTTTTGAGAAGCCATGAGAACTAGGCAACTTCGCTTTGCTCAGAATGACATTTTTGTAACAAATATCCCGTTTCTGTATTAAGTACACAATAAACGATTCTAATGTCGTAAGAAAGTACCCTCAAGGGTACTCTTTTTACGAATAATTGATTTGTGAAAATACCGAAAAAATATAAAATTAAAGGAATTTGAACATTTGAACTCGTTCTTGTAATTGAAATTCAACTTTTCACATATGAATTATGATTTCTAGAAAAGCTTAATCCTCACAACTTAAAAAAGCTTGTCGCTTTGTATGAATATTTCTCATATGCTTTTTCACCGTATTTAAAGTAATGTACAACTGAGCAGCAATCTCTTTATAGCTAAATTTGGCTCGATAAAGACACCAAATTTCTGCTTCTCGTGGTGTCAATTCGTATTTTTTGACTTCAGCAAGTGCAATATTTTTCAAAGACTCATATCTATTTTCAATTATAACTAGTAGATAAGAGCGGTTAAATCTTTCTAAATTTAGCCATCTCGCACGAACACGAAAAATTTTTGACCTATCTACTACAATCTCATTAGAGAGAATTATAGCTTTATTGGGCAAAAGGCTACGATTCTCTAGCAATGTTTTGCAAAGACGCCAGATAGCAGGTGGTATAAAATTTGAACTGGAACTGTCTTGATTAATTTGAGAAAAAATACTCAAAGCAGATGTGTTTGCATAAATCAGTTCGCCCGTCTCGTTCAAAAGTAAGATACCGTCTTGTAAGCCTTCAATCACTTCTTGGAAAAAATAAGCTCGCTGAGACTCACTCAACTCAATGTTATCTAGCTGTTGTGGTTGAACTGGTGTTTTTGCCGACATTGCCGAGATTTTTGTTACGGTTATCATGAAAGATGCTTTATTTTTCACAACACTATTCTTTATTTAGTCGTTTTATTTGAGTTGAAAATATCCACCTTAATTTGTCTGCATAAGATTGCAGAACAATGACACATAGGAATGCCAATGAGTGTGTCATCGACGCACTCATTCACACATCAGAGTGAACTTTCAGACGTTTTTATAACCTTCTTAACAACTTGATTTTGAATACAGCAGTTAAATACTCTATTTCGGATATATAGCAGTCCTAAATCATTCGTGAGAAATTAGAAGCCCGGTTTCTTGGAGAAACCGGGCTTCTTGGGATGCGCGATTTTTACAAATGAAATAGGACTGCTATAGCTTTTGCAAGTATAAATTCATCATAAAAGCATCCAGTAAATAGATCGGATGTTTAGAGGATGTTTGGAAAGTGTTGTTTTTGTCATCATGGTAATCTCTTTGCTAAAAAGCTTCCCAATTCCACACAAGCAACACCCAAAGCTGCGCTACCCATCCAATACAACAGAGATAACCCATAATTCCCGGTTCTCAAAAGCGTTAGTGTCTCTAAAGAATAAGTAGAGAAAGTTGTGTAAGAACCTAGAAAACCTACTGCAACTAACAAGCGCAAATCAGGTGAGGTCATGCTACGTTCCAAAGTAAAGGTCACGAAAAAGCCCATTACTAGCGATCCCGTTAGATTAATCATGAATGTCCCAAAAGGGAAACCAACCCCAAACCACCATGATGACAAAATGGAGAGGTAATAGCGACTCAACGCCCCTGGAATCGCCCCTAGGCTCACTGCAATAGGTGCACGAATTGCTGGATCAAAAGAAGTCAATAGACTAAATATTTTACCTAAACTAGCAAAAAGTAAATTGGATAGAATAGCTAACATTTTGAGAGAGAATGCATGATATCTTAAAACCTCTTGTGATACTCAACGACTGCACGATTATCATCCAATAAATTGGTAGTTGCACGCACACGAACGGTATCGTTGATCCGATAGTTAATACCCCATTGGAAGGGATCGTTCGTTGTCAAAATCTTCAGGGTAGAAATAGAAATCCTACGAGTCAAGTCCACTCCAGCCTCCGCCGCCAACTCCAAACTTGAACTAGTCCTCCCTGCTTCTTTCCCTGCTTCTAGAGTGTTAGAGAGAATGGTTGGGAATAGACGCAGTTCACTTAAACCCAGTACAGTTCCAATTTGGTTTAGAGGTTCCTGAAGATTGTTCAGCACAGCCGAACCTGCTATATTTATGAGTCGTAAGTTAGTGTCATTGTTCTGTTCTTGGGGATTCACAAATCCACCCCCAAGCAGAGCAACAATTTCTGTTTCGGTGCGTGCAGGAGAGCTTGTCAATTCTAGACTTTCGTCTAGTTTACTGGCTGCACCTTGTACTCTCGCTTCGACACGAACATTTTCTAAAGCCGCCAATCCTGTGATATTCGGTTTATTAAGGTCAGTATTTTGAAGAACGTCAAGTACTTTGGCAAATAATTGGATGTCTAAGTCGGGGTCACGAGGTTGATTTGCCCTAAAAATAGCCTTATGCTTATAGCCGCGCACAAGGTTAAACCGAGTCGTAAATAAATTGACGCTTCCTTCCCTAAGCCGGATAGTTCCTTCTGGTATTGGTTCACCAAATGAACCGTTGACTATTAGGGAGCCAGTTGCGCGGAAACTGAGAATCGGGGGACGAGTAATTTCTACGTTTTTGCCTAGCTTTAACTGCAGGTGGTTAAACTTAGTGGTTGTATTGCCAACTTTACGACTATTCTGCTTTGCCTGTTTTAAGCGTACATCTATATTATTGCTATTTGCAGGAGTAGTAGCATTTGGAGATTGTGCGAGTAATACCTGACCATTATCTAACTGCAATTGACCACCAACCATTGGATCAAGGGCAGAACCAGTAATCTGCAAGTTCCCGCTGACATCTCCTTGGTAAAGCCCTTTAAGCTTTAGAGCCAGTTGATCAAGGGTAATGTTGAGAGGATTATCTATTTTCGTTCCTTGACTGACGACAGGAATTTCCCCTTTTGCCTCTACTTTACCTTTGTTATTATACTTACCCTGAAGATTTTGTACGATGATGCGATCTAAATCAAACTGCACTTTTGCTGTGATATCTGTCAGCTTTTCTGGTAGCGCTTGAGATGAAAAGGTGGCATCCTTAACAGTAGCAATTCCATCTAGTATCGGCTGTTGTGTTGTACCCCGTACCATGAGGTCTATTTGTCCCTCACCTTTTTCAAAGGCGAACTGGTTGGTTAACAGGTTTAAAACTGCCAGCCCTTCATTTTGCACTTTCATATCCAGACTAATTTTATCGTTGTCTGGTTTTACGGAAGCAAAAGGCAACTGGTAGGGTATACTACCAGCAATTTTAACTGGTTCTGAACCAGAAACCACAACGTGACTGCCAAAGTCCAAGCGACCATTGATATAGTTGAAACTAGCGATCGCTGACTCTACTCCCTTTTGATTAAGAGTCCCTTCTGTAATTTGCAATTCTCCTTTTGCCTGTGGATTATTAATGCTCCCTGCTAAAGCTGCTGTACCATTGAGATAGCCTGTTAAACCCACAGGCAGTTTGACAAAATTATTCAGCACTTGTAAGGGGAAGTTGATAACCCGCAATTGACCAGATTGTTCAGTACCACCAATGTTACCAGTGAAGGCAATAAGCTGATTCTTAGACTCAACTTGCAAGGGCAGTAATCTGAGAACACCGTTTTCAAATCTGCCTTGAGCAATGACGCGCTCTGCTTTATACAATTGCTCTGGTTGATTTACCCTACCCCAAACAAAGTTTTGACCGTTCAAATTAAAGCTGACATCCAATCCGTTAGCGGTTGCAGTATCTATGGAGACTTCACCATTGAAAGTTCCGTTTAAATCTGCTAAATCTGGTATGAGAGAAGCAGCGCGACTCTGTTGTTTTTCTTGTGCTAACAGAGATTCAATTTCAACAAAGCGCTGAAGTTGGGTCAACAAAGGCTGATCTGCAAACTTCACTGACTTAATGGAACTCAAATCCGCTGCTGTCCCATTGCTTGGTTGTGACAAACCGCGTTGGACATCTTGGAATTCGTATATCTGTAGTGCAGTCAAGACATCTTGCACTTGACCTTGAGTAACGTTAAGTTTACCTTTGATTTGCGGACCTTTGGGAGTTTGGGTTAAAGTCCCGGCAAGAGCGTAGCGACTGACACCTTTCACAAATTCACCATTTGTGATACTTGCCTGACCTTCACTGTAGCGGAATTGTGCATTCAGGCGATCGCCTTTGATGCGACCAACTTGAGGCTTCGCAATTGCAACATTTCCAAGTGTCGCAAATGTCTTCTGATTAACTTGAAAATCTCCAGTTAAAAATCCAGCAATGACACCTTTACCAAGATGAGTGTTCGGAGGCGGGGTGAGATTCAATATTGCCAAGGGAAAATTTTCCACTTTCATTGCCAAATTGTCCCCTTGAGTTTGACCGCTTGCCAATGCGTCCTGCCACTTCACTAAGAAAGAGTTGGGGCGGCTTTTGGCGTCTGCGTTTACAGCAATCCTGTCCCGTTTGCCAGCGATATCTAAATTTAAACCCCGTTCCTGTAACAATTGAATATTTCCAGTTAACACCGACTCAAAAGGCAATCGATTCACCACCAAATTTCGTAACCTGAGTTGCCCTTGTATATTTGGTACTGGTAGTTTGCCGCTGATTTTCCCTCCAAAATCGGCTTTACCCGCTAAAGCTACAGTTTTAGGCAAGCGCATTGGCAACTTTTGCAGATTGAAATTCTGTGCTTGTACATTGAGATTGATCTCAGCAATTTCCGGTATATTTGTCCCACTATCATTGACTAAAATGTAACCATTAGCATTCAAATCTGGGGAAGTTGCTCGCTCAACGAGTAACTTTTGCCCATCCCAACCAACGACTGCTGTCAGTGGTTGCTCAATGCCACCAATACCTTGAGAAAACTGCACTTGACCAGAGGCACGCACGTTAGATATATTGAAAGTCCCCACTTTGCCTACCACTTGCAATTTTCCGCCAAATTGCCCTTGTAACTGCTGCGACAACCGTTTTAATTCCACACCAGAAGCATCAACGACAGCCTGGTACCGACCATCTGCAACTTGGATATTGGAAGCAGTCACAGTGCCATTTGCAACATTGAGTCGTGCTTGACCTGTGGCTTTCATTGTTTGTGGTCCAGGGGAATCAGCTAAACCAGCAACATTGAACTGACCTGTCACTTTACCGTAAAACTGCTGAGGAATTTGTGTTAAACGCTGCAATGGTACGTTATTTGCTTGAAGTTGCATTTGATAACGACCGTTAGCTAGTTCGATGTTGGAGGCTGTTGCTGTACCACTCTCAAAATTCACACGTGCTTGTCCCTTTGCCACAACAGACGATGGTTTGAACGATTCAACTGAACCAGCAACGTTGAACTGTCCGGTTAATCGACCTTGAAATTGCTTGGGTAATTGTGCTAATTGTTGCAAAGCTACGTTATTGGCATTCAGTTGTGCTTTATACAAACCTTCAGCCACTTGAATGTTAGACGCAGTAATTGCGCCACCGCCAATAAGTAGACGTCCCGTACCAATAGCACGTAATGTTTTGAGATTGAAAGCGTTTGTGTTTCCTGAGACTTGGAATTTACCTGATAATGGTCCTTGTAAAGTTGAGGGCGCTTGTTTTAGCAAACGCCCCAACTGCACACCATCAGCAACCAACTGAGCGGAAAAGCTTTGCTCGCCAAATTGAATGTTAGAAATAGCAACAGTGCCACCTGCAAGTTTAACTTTCGTGTTATTATCTGTGCGAATTGTGGCAATTTTGAATGGGGCTGAGGTTCCTGATAAGGTCAGACGACCGTTGAAGCGTGCATCATCAAGAGAAACATTTTTTAGTTGATTGGGGTTGACAAAACGCTGCACTTGTACTTGGGAAGCATCAGCGATCGCTTGCCAACGCTGATTAGCCCAACTGCCAGCAACTTGTACGGTACCACCAGCGACACTAAGAGCAATATTACGGAAAGAGACAGTTTTGTCTGGGGCGATGATAGTTTCTCCGCTTCCGGGGTAGGTCGCTTGGGGTGCTTGCCATTGTACCACTGTCTGAACGTTCTCATCAGTGCCAGTTAGTTGAGCCGTACCTGAGACAGTTCCAATTTGGAATGCAGGTTTTGTGTTGTAAATAGAGGCAATTGCATCCCCCGGAACATTTTTTGCCTTGACATTAAAATTTAGCTGGGGAATTTTGTTAACAAATCGAATTGTACCAGCGCCTGTCATTTCCCCGCCGACTGTGGCTTTGCCTAGAATATTTTTAAAAGTAATGACAGAAGCAGCAGGAGAAAACTCAAACTGTGTGCGGACACTATTAAAATCGACTTTGTCAATTTTTGCTGATTTGATAGTGGCAACTGTGCCAGAGAAAATAGGGTTGGTGATTGATCCAACAAGCTGTAAGTCTGCCTTAACTTCCCCAATCGTCGGTACGGGCAATTTTACCTTGAGAGTTTCCCAGGCACTTGCCACATTCACCAAATTCACACGCCCAACTAACTTGTAGCCTGCTTTGGAGTCAATGGTGCCGTTAGCTATCAAGGAGATTTTACCATAACTAGCTGAGACATTCTCTAACTGAGTCTGAGTTCCTTGAAAGCGCAGTTTGCCTTGAGAATTGATAAATGTTTGTGGTATTCGCTTAATTTGAAGTTGAACCCCTTGCAAATCAGCATGACCAAAAATAAGCGGGTTTTGCTGTTTTTGTTTCAGTTGGAGGTTGAGAATTTTCAACTCACCCTGAACTCGACCTGTCTGTAATTCTACAGGTAACTTAACGATGCGAGAAATATCAGCCGCCAGCAAGTTTTGCCCGCGCAACAACTGTAGGTTAATTTCTTGTGTCTTTGGACGAAAGTCTCCTTGTATGGAAAGGTTACCACCATTATTTGGTTGACCACCCAAATTAAATTTAACAAGTTTGTAGTTTTCTAATAGTTGGGCAGTTCCGTTGATTTGTGAAAATGCTACAGGGGAGGAGTGGGCATTGGGCATTGGGCATTGGGCATTGGGAATTGAGAGTTGGGAATTGGGAATTGGGAATTGGGAATTGGGAATTGGGAATTGGGAATCGGGAATCGAGCATTGCCCCTTGCCTCTTGCCCATTGCCCCTTGCCCATTGCCCCTTGCCTCTTGCCCATTGCCCCTTGCCCTCTTGTCCCCTGCGGTACCAGCGTCAGCTTGGCATTGCGAAACCGCAGGTTATCCAAATTAGTTTTGATTAGTCCTTTTTGACGTGATGGCGTTACGGTCGTTGTTATCCAGCGCCCCTGCTCATCTTGTTCAATGTAAACATCTGGGTTGACTAAGGTGACGTCTAACTTGAGCCTCCGGTTAAACAGCAATTTTAGTGGGTCAAAACCTACTTCTACAACCTCAACTGTAACTCTATCCGGGTCTGTAGGTGTTGCTGGAATTGCTGAAGCCCCAAATTTCACTCCCGTAAGCGAAAGTTGTTTGACTTTTCCCAGTCTTACTGGACGGTTCAGTGTGGTAGTAAGATTACTTTGTGCTAGTGGCACTAAGTCTTTATGAATAAAATTCCACAGTCGCCAAGCACCACCCGTCATTCCAACAAGCAGAATTCCACCCAAGGCAATGCCACTACGACTTAAAATCAGCAACCATGGATGCTTTTTATAAAGATAGGGGGATTGGGAGTGATGATCGCGATTACAAGCTTTGGTCATGTTGTCTCACTACTGACTCACCGAAACAGTCTTGAGCGCTGAGTGCTAAGTTCTCAGAGTGTCATTTGCTTTACATTCTTTGAGGGACTCGGCGCTGAGAAAGAGGTTTAAAACAGTTATCAGTTATCAATTATCAGTTATTTGTTAACTGTTAACTGTTCTATCGTCTTGGGCGAAAAGCTCCAGAATTTATTTTTTGAGCCATCATAGCCTTTTTTCCTTGTTTAATCCCCCAAATTAATTTGTAAAGATTTACTCAGAATTCAGCACTCAAGACACGGATTTAGCTGCTACAGTTGTAGAACTAACTGGTACACTATTAACTACGCCTACTCCAGGATAACCGACGACGCAAAAGACGAGAAAAAATCATAAAACAAGATCTTGATAGAGGAATATTAAGAATTTCTAAGAAAGTGAGAATTCTTGCTTCGACTTTTCTTTGGATGTCTTCTAGAACTTTAATTAAGAATAGATCCAAGATGGAAGATTAGATGATTACACCCATGCGTGTTTTTGTATTACTGTTTAATGCTCGGACAGAAAATGAGGGAATTCACTCAATTCGGGTGGGCGATCGCAATAAGGTTCTGATGTTCGAGTCAGAAGACGACGCCACACGCTTTGCCCTGATGCTGGAAGCTCAAGATTTCCGAACACCGACTGTAGAGGCGATTGATTTAGAGGAAGTGAAAGAATTTTGTCAAAGTGCAGACTACGATTGGGAAATTGTCCCAGATAATGGAGGTTTGGCAATGCCCCCAGAAATCAACGTTGAAGAAACAGACTGGAAACCAGAATCCGATGAGGATGCTGCTGAGGAAGTTCTCCCTCACAACCAGGAGTCGCAAGAAAAATCAGAACTTTCTGATTCGGAACTAGACAGTATTCGCCGCAAACTGGAAGGATTGTTGTAATGACAACGAATTTGCAGGGGCGTGGTCATCTTTTAACAGAGCAGGTCAACCTTGATAGTCTTGACCTAGACCAGCTTAGTTCCCTTGAATTGGTAGAATTATTTAATCGCGAAGATGCAAAGGCAGTGGCTGCAGTAGCCGCTGCTAAACTTCAGCTAGCTCAAGCGATTGAACGTACTGGAGAGTGTTTGCGTCACGGGGGACGACTTTTTTATGTTGGAGCAGGGACAAGTGGTAGGTTAGGAGTGTTAGACGCCACAGAGTGTCCACCTACTTTTTGCACACCTCCAGAGATGG
The DNA here is from genome assembly GCA_019359415.1 of Iphinoe sp. HA4291-MV1. Lineage (GTDB taxonomy): Bacteria > Cyanobacteriota > Cyanobacteriia > Cyanobacteriales > Nostocaceae > Brasilonema. Next base: position 27,349 of record JAHHHH010000019.1, read on the forward strand.
TACAAGGGATTATTGCTGGTGGTGCAGGTGCGCTAGTACGCAGTTCCGAAGATTTGGAGGACAGCGCTCAAGACGGTGAGGCGGCGATCGCTCAACGACAAGTCACGCAACTTGATGTGGTAGTTGGCATTACAGCAGGTGGAACAACGCCTTTTGTCCACGGTGCAATGAGTGCTGCGCGTCAGCGGGGAGCAACTACTATATTTATAGCTTGCGTTCCTGCCGAACAAGTCAGCTGTGATGCTGATATTGATATTCGCTTGTTAACTGGACCAGAGGTACTTGCTGGTTCAACTCGCTTAAAAGCTGGTACAGCAACGAAACTTGCCTTAAATATCCTGTCTACGGGTGTCATGGTCAAGCTGGGTAAAGTTTATGGCAATCGCATGGTAGATGTGGCGGTAACGAATCAAAAGTTACGCGATCGCGCTTTACGTATTTTACAAGACCTCACAGGTTTAAGTCGAGAAGCTGGTGGTTTCTTACTCGAACGTAGTGGCAAGTGGGTAAAGTTGGCGTTATTGATGCATTGGACTGGTTTGGAAAAAGAGGAGAGCTTACAACTTCTGTCAAAATACCAAGGTAACCTCAGGGCGGCTGTTGCTAGTTACAAAAACAATGACCAATCCTGAGAATTCTACTTTGAGTTATGATTGAAAAAGTGAGGAATGAGGAGTTAGTAACTCCTCACTCGCAATTTTTCTTTTTTCTAGATTTTTCGCTGATATAGACGCGATAAACTCTCTTAGAGTAAAATTATGTAAAATCTATGTTAATGACTTTTTAGTATTTATGAAAAAAATAAATTCATTCATGTAATATATAGCAATCCTAAATTATTCGTGAACAACAAGATTCCCGACTTCTTTAAGAAGTCGGGAATCTGAACAGGCACAATTTCTGCGCAAAGCGCAGGCTACGCCAACACAAATCAAATAGGATTACTATAGATATCTTAAAACTTATAGTTAACTACTGAATAAAATTAGAAGATAGCTTTTATCAATTTTCTTTCTCAAGAAAGAGGTAAAAAGTACTTTATTATTTCTAAGGGACGATTGGCTAATTTGTTTGGGAATTAGACAATATTGATGTCTGGCATGATTAGTTCAAAACTTGCTAATGACTAAACGTTAATAGCTTTGAGCCATTAATTATTTAGTACTTATAGCAACCTTATGACTCATATTTATTTTGCCAGTGCATCTCCTTCTTATATCTTCATATATTTCTATGGCAAAGCCAATTGAATTTAATTTATTTGCGCCCTACAATAAAGCCGCTGCTTTAATTGGTTCTTTTTCTAATTGGGAAGCAATTCCAATGGAAAAAGGTGATGACGGGTATTTTCGCACAAGCGTTGAATTAGAAGACGGTATTTATCAATATAAATTTCGCGTTCAGTCAAGATCTTGGTTTTTTGAACCAGATCAATGGGTAGATGTTACAGACCCTTATGCAACTGATATTGATGAATTGAGTGGAAAAGATAACGGTATTGTACAGATAAAAGATGGGAAACGTATAGTCGATACTTACGTTTGGCAACACGACGATAAACCCCTACCCGCAGACCACGAATTAGTCATTTATGAACTGCACGTTGGGGACTTTTCTGGTGGTGAAGATGACCCATATGCGCGAGGAAAGTACAAACACGTCATTGAGAAGTTAGATTATCTTACTGAACTGGGAATTAACGCCGTTGAGTTAATGCCACTTAAAGAATATCCCGGTGATTATAGTTGGGGTTACAATCCACGTTTCTTCTTCGCGACAGAATCAAGTTATGGCTCAACAGCAGAGTTGAAAAAGTTAGTTGATGAGTGCCACGCTAGAGGAATTCGCGTCATTATCGATGGTATTTATAACCATTCAGAAGCATCAAGTCCATTAACACAAATTGACCACGATTATTGGTATCATCACTCTCCTCGAGATCCTGATAATAACTGGGGACCAGAATTTAATTACGAACACTATGATGAAAATTTAGAGACTTATCCTGCTCGTAAATTTATTGGTGATGCAGTCCGTTTTTGGATAAGTGAATATCATATTGACGGTATTCGCTACGATGCAGCACGGCAAATGGCTAACTATGACTTCATGCACTGGATTGTCCAAGAAGCCAAAAATACTGCTAGCATGAAGCCCTTTTATAACATTGCAGAACATATCCCTGAAACAACCAGCATCACTAATGCTGATGGACCAATGGATGGGTGCTGGCACGATAGTTTCTATCATTGTATTAAGGAACATATCTGTGGTGACACTTTTGATTTAGAACGCCTAAAAGATGTCATTGATTGTAAGCGCCAAGGCTTCATGGGTGCTACAAATGTTGTGAATTACCTCACTAATCATGACCATGATCGCTTAATGGTGGAACTGGGTAACCACAACATCTTTGATGAAGAAGCTTTTCAACGGCTTAAGTTGGGAGCAGCTATCCTTATGACAGCTGTTGGTGTACCTTTGATTTGGATGGGTCAAGAGTTTGGCGAGTACAAGCCGAAAACACAAGAGTCATCTAAAATCGAATGGACATTACTAGGCAATGATTTGAATCGTGGCTTGTTTGAATACTACAAAGGTTTAATTCACCTGCGTAAAGACAATCATGCCCTCTACACAGAAAATATTGACTTCATCCACGAAAATCCAGAAGCAAAAGTGTTAGCTTACAGCCGTTGGAACGATGAAGGTTCTCGTGTTGTCGTTGTGGCGAATTTCTCAGAAAACTTCTTAGCTGGCTATCAAGTTCCTCACTTTCCCAATAGTGGCACATGGCACGAGTGGACAGTAAATTATGATGTAGAAGCTGGCGATAACGGCATGATGACTGATATTGGACCATACGAAGCCAAAGTGTTTGTTTGGCAGTAAATTAACGCTAGCGGGCAGTCCGGTCCCCACTACAAAATAAAATAAATTTACACATTTGGGATGCTCCCTTTTTCTCCATTTCACTAACACGATTCCCTTTGCGGAGATCGCACGAACGGACAGGCAAGGGCTAAATTTTCTTCCTCATCTGCTCCTTGCTTGCTAAGTGGTGTAATATGTTCGATTTCAAACGGGAAGTTAAAAACAAGTTCGGGAGCGTGGTAATATTCGCATTGATGATTAGAAAGTTATTAGCTTTTTTCCTCAGCAGGTTTCTTGGCTATTTGTACCCAAACAGTTATCAGTCCTAATTCACCATTAAATTTGAACTCAGGTGTGTTGAGGGTGTTGGCTAGCTGTTCTATCTTGTCAGAGTGTTTGTTTAAGTCTTTAGCAATAATTAAACGCCTATTTCGGTCAATGTGAAAATTTAAAGTAGCTTGCCACTGATCGTAATCATTGTGAGCGCGGTCTAGAATAACTCCTAGCTTTTCAAAATAATTAATAATGATATTTGCTATCCATTGGTCGTCGCGAGTCGGTGTAGACCAGTACTGAGGACGTTTGAGAGCTTTGATTTCTTCATCTTTTTGGGCTAGTCGCTCCATAGCCTTTTCCAATTCTGCAATGATGTGTTGCATGTATTGGTCGTTATTGGCGGCTACTTGCTCCGACTCTTTTAGCTTTGCCATGACATCATCATAACTAGCTTTGTGAGTTTCTGCGAATTGAGCTAACGTGCTTTTGGCTTTTTCTTTACTGACAGCATCCCGAAGTTTAAAGCATTCACTAACCCCCAAAGTTCTGATAAATTTAACTCTCAAAGATGCTAATTCATCATGGATTTGATTGACAATATCTATAGTATCAGTCACAAAATCAAGATTTTCATTGCGTTCCATTTCCGCTATCCAATCTTTGTAACTGATATATCTAACTTCAATTTCACTCTTAATTTTATTTAAGCTAGTTATCATATGTTCATCTTTAATTCGCTTCATATTGACATTGACTGATTTTTTTAAAGGTTCAAAAATTTCTTCTAGATGTGCATTCAACAGTTCTTTTATCTTGACGATAAATGTGTCTAAAACAGCTTTAGTAAATAGTTTTTCTTCAGTTGTCTTACCTTGAGAGACTTCTAATTCTGCTTTGAGTATGGCGACTGTATATAACAATTTCTTGTTAGCTGACTGCTGTTGTCTTAATTGGTTTTCAATTCCACGTTTTGTCTCTACTTCCTCCGTTAATTCAGCAATTTTCTTATCCTTAGGTTTAAGAAAACCTTCCATCTGATTATTGGCATCATCTTCATACAGAGAAAAACAGCCTTCATTAGCCACTGCGATCGCACCACTGCTGATAGCTACAATCCAAGAAAGTGTTTTAGCGTTAGGATTTTCGCTTCTGACAGCCACTACAGCAGCTAAGATACTTAAACTACTTGCGAGTGCGTTAATAAGGATTCTGGGTTGTTTTAGAGAAATTTTGTGTGTCATAATGATGTGGTGACCAAAGAAAGGATAAAAGATATAAAGAATAAAATCTTTGATCCAAAATCCCCGGTACGAATAAGCAGATTTATCCGTGGAGAAAAATTAAAACGAAGTATTCTAATTTCAGAGCAAGCAGATTTATTTATCCGTGGGAACCTCACCCCTTTGGGGTTCGGCAGTTGCTCAGAGGGAGTTTCCCCCCATGAGCGACTGCCTCACTTTATCCTTTATACTTCACCTGTCACCTTCAGTTGACATACTTTCACACAGACATGCTACGCGATACAGTGTGAGGTTCTTTTTCCAGAAGTATACTGGGTTGAGCGTTTTATATGAGGAAGATGCTTACCCTTGGTCTATGGGTGTTAATTGCGGCGTCAACCTTGAGCGCCAATTTATCCCACTGTATAGACAGATTTACCCTAGTATTTAGCATAGTTGACAATAAATTCATACTATACTGTTTTTTTAGGGCGGGATACAAGGTTGGATATTTTTTCTTTGTAAGTGCCTAATGGGACTCTAAAATTTTCTGGAGTAGAAAGCGCTTAAAAGTCTTTGTGGACAAGGCAAATACGTTGACAGCGGTAAAAGTTCCGTAAAACCTGGTAATGAGAAGTGTATGTGCGAAATCTTCTATGATTGAAGCGATTGTGAGCCTACTTTTTTACAAAGTCCCATTATTTTCCTCTGCAAGCGAGTAATGGAAGTTGTACCGAACTGGTTTTGAATTTGTCAATCCCAGAGGTGAATTGTACGGGTGGGTGGACTTCCTGATGCTAATAGCCCCGGACCATTAAATCCGGAGGAAATCTGTATTTATGGCGGAGGGGATCGAAGTTCATCTAGCACTTCGCATCTTCTGTTGTACTTTGGTACTTACGACAAAACGGTTGTCTGTAGTGTATACCGAATCCTTTTTGGTGATATCTGCAATGAATTTCCTTTTGGTTTTATGTCAAACTAAATATTGTAAGAATTCTACCAGGTAAAAAGAAGTATTTTACCAATTAGATTGGTAAAATAGTATTATGGTATCTAAAAAAAGATGAACAGTATAGTGATGTTGAAGTTGAAGAAGAATTCAGTATTCAGCAAATCCTGAGCGGAGCCGGAGACGCTCCACCTCCGCTCAGAATCAATTAGTGGGGGATTGGTGACCCGCCACTAATTGAAGACCACTAAATCTTTGATTTAGTGGGGGGCTTAAACCCGCTTATTCATCTGAGCGTCGCACAGAATTCCATTCTGTTAGCGGAGCGGGACGCAGTCCATTCTGGCTCAGGACTTGCTGAATTCTTTCTTGTTAAATTCTAAATCAACTACTGACTAAATAGCTCAGATACAATATTTTCACCAAAACCTAGCAGCATTCTCAGCTAATTTTAAGCATTTATCAAGGCTAGTTTAAGAAGAGCGCTCATTCTAGTAAATATCATTGAATAACTTAAAGGAGTTCTTCAGCAACTAAACAACACCCACACTGAAACATATTCATTACACTGCACAATTGAAATTTTAAGAATTATGGCAACTTCAAACAGCGAATCACAGATCAACAAAACTGAGAAAGAGTGGCGTGAAGAGTTGACGGCAGAACAATTTTGCGTACTACGTCAACATGCAACAGAACGTCCTCACACCAGCCCACTGAATAAGCAGTATGCTAAAGGCACTTATTTGTGTGCTGCATGTGGTCAGCCACTGTTTACATCTGGAACTAAATTTGACAGTGGTACTGGTTGGCCTAGCTTTTTTAACCCAATTGAAGGTGCAATTGGCACATCACAAGACAAGTCGTTGTTTATGACCAGAATTGAAGTGCATTGCAGTCGCTGCGATGGACATTTGGGTCATGTGTTCGATGATGGTCCCGCACCCACTGGCAAACGCTACTGCATTAACGGTGTTGCTCTGAAGTTTGTTCCACAAGAGTGATATTGGGTGTTTGGGCCAGAAGAGTGATCGCCCGTATGTACCTCAATGCAAACTCAGTTTGCACTGAGGTACAAGCGCAGGTACTGCGCTCTGGGCACAAGTGATGGATAAATAACAATTTCGGCGCAGAATGTTGAGGGCGATTGCAAGGGAAATCAGCGAAGGTCAGTCACATTCTCAAGGGTTTTTAGCCGACTTTTCTTATTATAAATGTTATTAGTATTACTGTATATTATATCTAAAATATGTGAGCTTAGGCTCATCTAGCTAGGTGAAATAGTTTCACCCACTTGGATAGCCTAAGTGTGTGAGGTTAAATTTTGTAAAAAAAGGGACTCTAGTACTAGAGAGATTGATTGCACTTATTAACTCTAGTAAGAGAAACCTATGAAACTTGCAAAATCATTAGCCTCTACAATTGCTGTTGCTTCTGTTGTTCTTTACGCTGGTATTGCCTCAGCTCAAACGGCTCCAACTCAACTAGTGACAACACGTGGTATGAACGGTAGCTATATTGGTGCTGGTGTTTCTGCTGGCGTGACCAATGGTGGACGACAAAATGATGCGGCTGTATTAGGTGGAAATGTTCAAGGACGAGTAGCCGTCAAGAATACGCCTGTTTCTGTTCGTGGTTCTGTTCTGTTTGGTGGTGATTCAACGGCAATTATACCGACACTAACATACGATGCGCCCATCGCTAAAAACACAAACCTTTACATCGGTGGTGGTTACTCTTTTCTTACCGATGAAGGTCAAGCAAGCCAGTTGGGAAATAAAAATGCACCTGTATTGACTCTTGGTGCGGAAACACAAGTAGCCAAAAACACCGTCATCTATGGCGATGCCAAGTGGGGTATTGATGCCTACAAAGGCAGTGATTCAGACGCCCTCAGCTTGCAAGCTGGGGTTGGTTACCGCTTCTAGTCCTTCACAAAATCAGTAAAGAAGGATTTTGATGCCATACCAAATGCATAAGAGCAGTGAAGTTTTTCCTCTGATTTTATTAGGAGCTTCACTGCTCCTTAGTTATCTTTACAGCAACGAAACACAAGTATCATATTGACCAACAAAGCGCACAATATTTTTATGATTTGAAATATTCGTTTTCAAGTATCGACATGATGACTAATGAGGAATACTTGTCTTCTTGCTTCACCGCATCTCTGAGGATTCCTTCTTCCTTGAAACCAACTGACTGATAAACGTGTCTAGCACGTTGGTTGTGTTCAAAGACATCTAACCAAAAACGATGAACATTATACTCTTCAAAAACCTTCTTAATCAGGATATGCAATGCTCTGGTGCCGTATCCTAGTCCTGGTTGAGCAATAACAATTCGAGTTAACTCAATACTAAGGTTTCGTGATTTGAAGCCAGACAAAATAGCATAACCACTTGCGTCTCCTGGTTCATTTTCAATAATGAAGTAACGTTTATCAGAATTGTTTAAGTTTCTGCTGTGTTCATCTCGACTCCAGCGAATGATAAAGTCTTTGAACTCATCCCTGGCTTCCTGAGATAAGATAAATTCAATATCTTTTAATTCAGTATATCGTAACTTTATCATAAATGTTTTTTGAATGAACTGAGTCTCAAAATATGCTATTTTTAAGATAAAAAATTTTCCATAATAATAGTAATCTAATTCATAAAGCTAATTATTTTAGCTTTGCTACAAAAATAAAAAAATTCTGTATACGAATGTTAGTTAACAAAAATTGTAAAAATAATAAATGTGGTTTACTTTTCATAAACTGTGGTTACTGTAACTTTTGATGCAATTCTCGACCGTGCCTTGACTGGGTACGATTTGTCTCCCGAAGAGGGAGTGGTATTGTTAAAACAAACTGACCTCAGAGCAGTTGCCGCTATTTGCGCTACAGCTGATAAACTACGTCAACAGCAAGCGGGAGACACTGTTACCTACATCATTAACCGTAATATTAACTTTACCAACATCTGTGAGCAACACTGTAGTTTCTGTGCCTTCCGGCGAGATGAAGGGGAGGTGGGTGCTTACTGGTTAGATGGAGCGCATATTTTAGAAAAGGCGACAGATGCAGTGCAACGGGGTGCAACGGAAATCTGTATGCAAGGAGGTTTAAACCTACAAGCAAAGGTGAACGGAAAATCTTTGCCTTATTACCTCAAGCTTGTGGAGAATCTTAAGCAAGAATTTCCCCAACTGCATCTACACGCTTTTTCTCCCCAAGAAGTACAATTCATAGCAAGAGAAGATGGACTACAGTATGCTGATGTGATTGTCGCTTTGCGGAATGCTGGTGTTGATTCTATGCCAGGAACAGCAGCTGAAGTGTTAGATGATGAAGTCCGGCGCATTATTTGCCCAGAAAAAATTAACACAGCAATATGGCTAGAAATTGTAAGTACAGCTCATAGACTAGGTTTGCACACCACAAGCACAATGCTATCAGGGCATATTGAGACGCCAGAACAACAAATTAAGCATTTGGAAAAACTGCGATCGCTCCAACAAACCACCATCCATCGGGGCTACCCTGCTCGCATAACTGAGTTTATTCTATTACCCTTTGTTGGCAAAGAAGCACCCAAATCTCTACGTCGTCGTGTAGGACACGAACAACCCATTTTGGCGCATGCACTGCTACTAACTGCTGTAGCACGAATTTTTTTGGGAAACTGGATTCCTAACCATCAGCCGAGTTGGGTAAAACTGGGTTTGGCGGGTGCAACAGAAGCTCTGTTGTGGGGTTGCAACGATATTGGTGGCACATTAATGGAAGAACATATCACGACAATGGCAGGTGCTCAAGGTGGTACCAATATGGAAGTTGAAACCTTGCAAGCTGCTATTACTGATTTAGGGCGTCCTTACCAACAACGAGATACTTTGTATCAAAGAGTGGGATCTGCCTGGAATGAGGCGGAAAGTATTTCTCAATAATTTCTCCCTGTCGGAGCGTCCCTGTGTCCTCTTATTGGATGATCCCCATGATACCAAATCCAGGATACCATAGACGTTGATTTAGGTATTATTTCACTTAATGTTTATGAAGCGCTATTGGTCACGTCTGCTTGCCCTGGTTTTGGTTGTAGTCATTGGTTTGATGGGCTGTAACAGCAGTCCGGATGCTTTAACAGGAGATTATCGCCAAGATACCCTAGCTATCGTTAATAATTTGAGGACTGCTATAGAGTTACCAGAAGATTCTCCAAATAAAGCATCAGTTCAAGCAGAAGCGCGTAAGAAAATCAATGACTTTGCAGCTCGCTACCAGCGGGATGACTCTGTTTCTGGTTTGGCTTCCTTTACAACCATGCGAACCGCCCTTAACTCCCTAGCCGGACACTATAGTTCTTATCAAAATCGTCCCGTACCAAAAAAACTCAAAGATCGCTTAGAACAGCAGTTTGAGCAGGTAGAAGCGGCGTTAAGGCGTGGTGCTTAAACATAAGTTCTACGTAGAGTCTAGAGTTACCCTCTGGGTATGCCTTTGGCACTGCGCTCCTTCTAAAGGAGGCATTATTCAATCGCCGGCGAAGGAGCTAGCCCCATGAAAACGGAGAAGCCAGTGCAGGTAACTGGCGTTGGAAAACACGATTTGCACCGACTGTCGGCAAAGCCGGACGCCAGTTAAGCGGGCGCGGGAAATCCTTCTGTAGGACTGGCTCCCCTCCCGCAGTTCTGACTCACAAGTCTAGAGTTCAAAGTTGTAACTGTTGAGCTTTCACTCTAGACTCCTAACCATTTTGTCACTAAACTGAATAACAAAATTCGGCAACAGAAATAAGGGTTTGGAAGTCTATACCATGTGGCTTCAAATTCCCTATTTCTAAATGATGGAATTTAATACACATTATCCTACATAACATGAGTTAGGGTTGATGGCTGTATTGTCTTTTCTACTTGTACGTATGTCCAATTGTCCTTTGAATGTTGCAACAATATTCTTTTGGCGACGACTGCTTGCTGCTGCAATTTTTAGCAGTAGTTTGCTGATTCCCTTGTTAAAGAATCAGCCAGCAGGAGCGCAACTCACTGCGTATTGCCAATTATTACCAGCAGCGGCGCAAGAAAAAGAAAACTTACGTTTGTCAGCACTCAGAGGCGATCAACAGGCACAAAGTCGTTATCAGCAGCTGTTGCAACAACATGCACAAGTTTTGCAGGATTGCCGCAATCGTACTTGGCCTGGGTTGCAAGCAATCTGGTTACGCTTGTATCCCTGTGATGTCCGGCCAGGATCTGTTGACCAAATTATGGATCGGATTATCAACAGAGGTTATAATGAAGTTTATTTGGAAGTTTTTTACGACGGTCAGGTACTCCTGCCAACAGGGTCTAACCCCACTGTTTGGCCTTCTGTGATTCGCACACCAGGAACAGAAAAGACTGATTTGCTCGCCACAGCAATTCAAAAAGGGCGGGAACGTGGTCTGAAGGTTTACGCTTGGATGTTCGCCACAAATTTCGGCTATACTTATGCCCAGCGTTCAAATAGAGAAGGGGCGATCGCCCGCAACGGAAAAGGTCAAACGAGCCTCTATGTCGTAGATAACGGCTCTCAAGTCTTTATCGATCCTTACAATTTGCAAGCCAAACGGGATTACTATCAAATGTTACAGGAAGTGCTGCGCCGTCGCCCAGATGGGGTACTCTTCGACTATGTACGCTATCCACGCCAGGCAGGTAGTGATTCCATCGCCACAAAAGTCACAGATTTATGGCTGTATAGTGAAGCTACCCAACAGGCTTTATTCCGACGGGCACTGAACAACAAAGGATTGGAATTAATTAAACGCTTTTTAGGTAAAGGATATATCACAGCAGGAGATGTCAGTCAAGTCGATAAGCTCTTTCCTCAAGAAGGAGAACCCTTGTGGCAAGGTCGCACTCCACCCCAAGAGCAAAAGTCAATCATTCCCCCAGGTGAAAGGCAACCGCAACTACAATCGGAGTTGTGGCAGTTAGCAGTTGCTCACGCGATGCAAGGCATCATAGATTTTTTAGCCCTAGCTGCCTATCCAGCACAGCAACAAAGTATTCCAGTAGGAGCAGTATTTTTTCCTGATGGTAACCAAATGGTCGGTCAAGGATATGATTCCCGCTTGCAACCTTGGGATAAGTTCCCAAACACAATAGAGTGGCATCCCATGTCATATGCAAATTGCGCTAGTGCTGATTGTATTGCAACGCAGGTGCAGCGAGTTTTGAACGTGGCAAAACCAGGTACTCAGGTAATTCCAGCTTTAGCTGGTAAGTGGGGAGAATCAATAAGCAATCGTCCTCCCTTAGAAGTACAAATGCAGGCACTCCGCCAACTTGCACCGCAACTGAGAGGAGTCAGTCATTTTGCTTATTCTTGGCAAGACCCACAGCATGATAACCAGCGTAAGTTCTGTCGCGTGAAGTGATGAGGGATTAGGGAGCAAATGGGCAATGGGCAATGGGCAATGGGTAATGGGCAATGGTATTGTTCATTCCTTTACCAACAGGGTTTTGACCACACCCAGCACGCAGTGCAATATTTCCACAAGGAGTGGGAGTGTCAATGCGTAGCTATTGTCCTCAGATTGGGATAGAGTAGTCTGTGGGCAAGTTATCATCAACGGGTATTGCCGGAGAGTGCAATGAGCAGCAGCGTTGTAACCATAACTGATGCTGAGTTTGAAACCGAAGTGTTGAGAGCCAACAAGCCTGTATTAATTTACTTTTGGGCTTCTTGGTGCGGACCTTGTCAATTGATGTCGCCACTGGTAAACTCCGCAGCTACCACCTACAGCGATCGCCTGAAAGTGGTAAAAATGGAAGTTGACCCTAACCCAGTCACTGTCAAACAGTACCAGGTCGAAGGTGTACCAGCCCTCAGACTCATTCAAGGAGACAAACTTTTGGTCTCCGCTGAGGGAGTCATCAGCAAAGACAAATTACTCAGCCTCTTAGATTCTCATCTCAATTAGTCATTAGTCCTTAGTCCTTAGTCCTTAGTTAAAAAGCAAAGGACTGGGGGCAAATGACAAAGGACAAAGGACCAAAAATGCAGTTTGCCAAACGTTTACAACCCCTGCAATCAAATGTATTTGCTGATATGGACAAAGCCAAGGCAAAAGCTTTGGCTGCAGGACAAAAATTAATTGATTTGTCACTGGGGTCTTCGGATCTACCAGCCGAGGCGCACGTCATTGAGGCGATCGCCCAATCTCTACACAACCCAAGTACCCATGGGTATTTGCTCTTTCACGGTACTCAAGCCTTTCGCCAAGCAGCAGCAAGCTGGTATGAGCAAAGATTTGGTATTCCTGTCAATCCAGAAACAGAGGTACTACCCCTGATTGGTTCCCAAGAAGGCACAGCACATTTACCTCTAGCAGTCCTTAACCCAGGAGATTTCGCCCTATTGCTTGATCCAGGTTATCCCTCTCATGCAGGGGGAGTCCACTTGGCGAATGGTCAAATTTACCCAATGCCAATATGGGCAGAAAACGGGTTTCTACCCGTGTTTACAGAAATTCCTACGCATGTATTGGCACAGTCGCGGATGATGGTCTTAAGCTATCCTCATAATCCCACCACCGCGATCGCACCTTCATCTTTCTTTAAGGAAGCTGTTGCTTTTTGTCAACAACATAATCTCGTCCTAGTACATGATTTCCCCTACGTAGATTTGGTGTATGAAGAAACTAGGAACATAGGGGACAATGGGCAATGGGCAATGGGCAATGGGCAATGGGCAATGAGACAAGGAGAAAAACTTTCTTCGATCCCCTCATCTCCCCACTTGCTTGCTCCCTCGATTCTACAAGCTGACCCAGACAAAAGTGTCTCAATTGAATTTTTCACCCTCTCCAAGTCATACAACATGGGCGGCTTCCGTATTGGCTATGCTATCGGTAATGCTCAGTTGATTCGTGCTTTGCGTCAAATAAAAGCAGCAGTTGATTTTAATCAGTACCGAGGGATTTTAAACGGTGCTATTGCTGCCCTGACTGGTCCTCAGACTGGGGTCAAAGCCTCTGTTGCTACCTTCCGCCAACGCCGAGATATTTTTGTCAGCGCTTTGCACCACATTGGTTGGTATGTTCCCACTCCCAAAGCAACAATGTATGTTTGGGCAAAGTTACCAAAACCGTGGAGTCAAGATTCTGTAGGGTTTTGTACCCAGCTTGTACAGAAAACAGGGGTAGCTGCTTCACCCGGTGCAGGCTTTGGCGAATTTGGAGAAGGATATGTCCGTTTTGCTTTAGTGTATGACACACCAGTGTTGGAAACTGCTGTAGAGAGAATTGCGGAGTTTTTGTAACAAAATTTATCAAATTTTCATGGAAACCAAAGTCAATTTTTTTATAAGAAACATGCGTAAGTCCTAAAATTGTGCAAAACTAAAGAACTACTGTGAACGGTGAATTATCTTCTTTACTAGTTCGAGATATTGGAGAGCAAGGTCTTTTAAAAATATTGCAGCGCTTTTGTCCTCCAGAAATTATTGGGGATGATGCGGCTGTGGTTTCTACTGAATCAGGACAATCTTTGGTAGTCACAACTGATGTGTTAGTAGATGGTGTCCATTTCAGTGAAATCACGACTTCTGGGGAAGACGCTGGTTGGCGCGCTGCTGCAGCTAATTTATCAGATTTAGCAGCAATGGGTGCAACTCCTTTAGGTATTACTGTCGGACTAGGACTCCCTGGCGAGGTTGCTGTCAGTTGGGTGGAGCAATTATACCAGGGAATGACACAATGCCTGCAAAGGTACAATAATACCCCGATTGTTGGCGGTGATATCGTGCGATCGCCGACGACCACGATAGCTATCTGTGCTTTTGGTCAAGTTAACCCATTACGTACTATTCGTCGTACAAGAGCGAAAGTGGGAGATGCCATAGTTGTCACAGGTGTTCACGGGGCTTCATCTGCTGGCTTACAATTGCTGCTGCATCCTGAGTTAGGGCAAAATCTCAGTGATAGCGATCGCACAGCATTAATTCACGCGCACCAAAGACCCCAACCCCGACTAGATGTCTTACCAATTCTGTGGGAAATTCTAGACTCTCACATCCTACTCCCTGTAGCTGGTATGGACAGCAGTGACGGCTTGGCAGATGCAGTGGTACAAATTTGCCGCGCTAGTGGTGTTGGTGCTGTCATTGAACGCACTCAAATTCCTCTACCAACACAATTTAATCATTGGTTGACACAAGAACAAGCGCTGGAATACGCCTTATACGGTGGCGAAGACTTTGAGTTAGTACTGTGCTTGCCAACAGAGCTAGCATATGCTTTTGTGCGACAGCTTGGTGAGGGCGCGGCTATTGTGGGAAAAATGATAGATAGAGCAACAGTTATTTTGCGTGATCAAACAGAAGAATACCCCGACCAAATTCTCAATCTTGATCGGGGATTTCAACATTTTAGTCATTAGTCATTAGTCATTGGTCATTAGTGAAAGACTATTTCATGCTCGCCTGACGGCTGAGTCATGGGTCTTCTGCCCAATTAAGCTAATGACTAATAACTATCTAACTACTTAGGCCATTTTTCGGCTACTAACTCTGCCAAATCAACAACTCGCTGGCTGTAACCCCACTCGTTGTCATACCAAGCCATAACTTTCACCAAGTCACCGCCCATGACAAACGTCAAGTTGGCATCGACGGTTGAAGAGGCATCAGTACCTTGATAATCGGATGATACTAGGGGGAGATCACTGTAGTCCAAAATGCCTTTAAGCTCACCTTGAGAAGCTTCTTTGAGAACTTGGTTCACTTCTTCAACAATAGTAGACTTTTCAACCTGGATGACAAAGTCCACCATTGAAACGTTAGGGGTGGGTACGCGCAACGCTACACCATTCAGTTTGCCTTTGAGTTCTGGTAGAACCAGTGCTACAGCTTTTGCCGCACCTGTAGAGGTCGGTACAATATTGATGGCTGCAGCACGTGCCCGCCTGACATCCCGGTGAGAGGCGTCTAGCAAGCGTTGGTCACCAGTGTAGCTGTGAGTGGTGGTCATAGTACCTTTGATGATGCCGAATTTCTCGTGCAACACCTTAGCAATAGGAGCCAAGCAGTTTGTGGTACAGCTAGCGTTACTGATGATATTGTGTTTTTCGTGGTCGTAATCGTGATGATTCACGCCAACCACAAAAGTGCCATCTTCGTTTTTTCCAGGGGCGGTGATCATAACCTTCTTGGCACCAGCATTGAGGTGCTTTGTCGCCCCTTCTCTGGAAGTGAAAACCCCTGTTGCTTCGATAATTAGGTCAATTTCCCAGTCTTTCCAGGGCAAGTTTTCAGGGTTGCGATCGGATACACACTTAATGGTTTTACCGTTAACAATAATTGAGTTATCATCGGCAGAAATGTCAACATCCTTTAACTTGCCTAGCATTGAGTCATACTTCAGCAGATGAGCATTGGTTTTAGGGTCGGATGTGTCATTGATAGCGACAAGGTCGATATTGCTATTTTCTCTACCTACCCAGCAACGCGCAAAGTTACGTCCGATGCGCCCGAAACCATTGATTGCAACTCTAATCACAGCGTCTTGCCCTCTGTATCTTTATACTTAACTAAAGCTACTGATGACCCCGATCATACCGCAAAGAGGAGAGTATTTATAACTATAAAGCGTTAGATTCTTAAAAAAATCTTTTCTTCCTACCCGTTTGTGTACAGATTGTGGTTATCAATATGAAGTTTGGCTGGTTGGTGGAATAAAGTAGGAATTGATTGGCGATTGTTTGTAAGGGCACTGGCTCTACGCACTCGTTTATTGCACCACTTTTACTTAATCTTTAAATAAAACCACCTGTTTATGAGGATTTTGTGAAGGCACAAAAATGAACTGTTCCAGAGGACTTAATTCAAAGTTGTTTGGGTACGAGCAAGTACCCCCAATGAACTGGGTCAAAAGTCCTCAAAGAATTGCCAATTTCTGCATTCACTCACACTCAAGTTTCATTCAATTTCAAAAAATTTTATTAACAAACTCCTTATTATAGCAAATTCTACTAGCAAAGCAGTCAAAAATATATATTGACAATTATAATTAAGAGTTTCCCGATCTAGCAAAAATTTGCAGAATAATCATAATATCTGTTTATAAAGAGAAAAATCACTTAACTTGGGTAAAATCGATTGACATGAGAAAAACAATAATGAAAAAAACAACTTATCAGTTATAAAAATGGTACAGAGGCAGTATCGGTAAAAATCGACTTCCTGTTATGATACGCGTGTCATTTAGGATGATTCTGTGGTGTGGTGATAGAGGAAAAATCAATGAAAGATACAGTAGACTTTGGCGGTAGACCATTTCATTTTATTGGTATTGGCGGCATAGGTATGTCTGCTCTAGCATATGTGCTAACAAAGCGTCAGTTACCAGTGTCTGGTTCGGATCTTCGTCAAAACCACATAACTCAACGTTTAGAATCTATCGGAACTCATATTTTTGGGAAACAAGAGGCAAGTAATCTTGAATTCTTTCGTCCTCATTACCAGTCTAAAGGAGTAGTATTAAACACTCAAGAAGAATTACCTGCTTTCGATAATGCAAAACTACCCCAAGTTGTTTGTTCAACAGCAATTAACACAACTAATTTAGAGTACAAAGCAGGATTAGAATTGGGTTGTCCTATTTTCCATCGCTCTGATGTACTGGCAGCGTTAATTGCTGAATATAAGAGCATTGCTGTAGCAGGAACCCACGGGAAAACGACAACTAGTAGCATGATTGGTTATATGCTACTCCAAGCAGGTCTTGATCCAACAATCTTAATAGGTGGAGAAGTCAATGCTTGGGAAGGCAATGCCCGAGTGGGGCAAAGTCAATATTTGGTGGCAGAAGCAGATGAATCAGATGGTTCCCTAATCAAACATAGCCCAGAAATAGGCATCATCACAAACATAGAATTAGACCATCCCGACCACTATGACACATTAGAGGAAGTGGTCCAAATATTTCAAACATTTGCAAAAGGCTGTAAAACTTTAGTAGGCAGCATTGATTGCGAGACTGTACGCGATCGCCTACAACCAGGGATTACCTACAGCTTAAATCCTGATACTGGCGCTGACTACAGTGTCACCAGCGTGGACTATAGAGCCGATGGCACCACAGCTCTTGTGTGGGAAAGGGGCAAAGCTTTGGGTGTGTTGAACTTGCGCTTACTCAGTAAGCATAATCTCAGTAATGGTCTAGCAGCAGTGGCGGTTGGTCGGATATTGGGCTTAGAATTTGGAGAAATTGCCAAGGGTCTTGCGACCTTTGAAGGCGCGAGACGCCGTTTTGAATTTCGAGGTGAAGTTAATGGCATCACTTTTATTGATGACTACGCCCATCACCCCAGTGAGATTCGTGCTACTCTCGCTGCTGCACGCCTACAGACAAGACCAGGGCAGAGAGTTGTTGCCATCTTCCAACCTCATCGCTATAGCCGTACGCTCACCTTTCTGGAGGAATTTGCTCAATCGTTTAGTCATGCTGATTTAGTCGTCCTCACTGACATTTACAGTGCAGGCGAGCCAAACTTGGGGCAAGTCAGTGGTGAAAAATTGGCTAGTGAAGTTGCTAAAGTGCATCCGCTGGTGATGTACCAACCAACTTTAGCCTCAGTTTGCGAGTACTTACAGCAAACTCTGCACCATGGAGATTTAGCGCTGTTTCTAGGAGCTGGGAATCTTAATCAAGTGATTCCTGAAATCATGGCGACACAATGCCCACTAGTTCAGGCAACTTCCTAAGGGAGTTTCTGACGCAGAAAGAGGGAGTACGATTTTCATACAAATTTGTTTCCCTCAATCGCATAGTGTCCGTAAGCGCAATAGTTACATTGCTTTTCACGCTTTGTCGTATTTTACGACATATCAACACCTAAATTCAGCTCATTCTAGAAAATATGACTATCTCCCAGGCAGTTGCAAATGTCTGCAAGGTTTCTGGTATGACGAGTAGCAGGCAAACAACATCTAGTAATTCCATCGAAAGTAAAGAAATTTATTTACCTGGTACTGATTGCGTTATAAAATCTCAAGTTTCGCTGGCAGCGTATACTTCCTACAGAGTTGGTGGACCTGCTCAGTGGTGTGTTGCTCCTCGAAACTTAGAGGCTCTGCAAGCCAGTATTCAGTATGCAAAAATACATGAGTTACCAGTAACAATACTAGGAGCAGGTTCTAACTTGCTTGTCAGTGACTGTGGAATACCAGGTTTAGTTATTGTGACTCGCCATCTGCGCTATAGCCATTTCGACCCAGATACAGGTCAATTAACTGTAGCTGCAGGAAGACCAATTCCAGCCTTAGCATGGGAAGTAGCAGAGCGGGGATGGCAAGGATTTGAGTGGGCTGTTGGTATCCCTGGAACTGTTGGGGGTGGTGTAGTGATGAATGCAGGGGCACACAATAGTTGTATTGCAGATATTATTGTTAGTGCTCAAGTACTTTTACCGAATGGGACTCTGGAAACTCTCAACCGTGAACAGTTAAGCTATAGCTACCGTACCTCTATCCTCCAAAGAAGCGATCGCATCGTCACCCAAGCCACTTTTCAACTCCAATCAGGAGCAGAGCCGACACAAGTTTTAGCTGCTACCAAACAACACAAAGAACATCGACTAAATACTCAACCCTATCACTTGCCCAGTTGTGGTAGTGTATTCCGCAATCCCAAACCTTACGCCGCAGGCTGGTTAATTGAACAAACAGGTCTTAAAGGCTACCAAATTGGCAAAGCGCAAGTTGCACAACGGCATGCTAATTTTATTGTCAACTGTGGTGGTGCTAGTGCTTGGGATATTTTCAATCTCATCCGTCATGTCCAGCATCAGGTACAAGAACGCTGGTCTATTGTGTTAGAACCAGAAGTCAAAATGCTAGGAGAATTTCAAGCTGCGTGAGAAAAACATAACTTTTTTCTCCTCCTTCTCCTACCTTATTTCCTTTACAACGTCCACATAGCTTGCATTGTGGACGTTTTATGTTGTTTATTTTTAAAATAAATAATTTTTAAATTGAGCTAGCGGTATAAAACTCTACTTAAATAATTCTGACTCCTGACTTCTGATTCCTTCTTTTATTATTTAATTTTTATTGCGTAATTTCTTCTCCAATATTTGAGCTTATCCATAAGAACAGATTTAGTAATGACATTCACTCCATTCCCTCGCCAAGCAACTTCTGGATCTGTCGTAAAAACAGCACACTCTAGTTGCTCTAGCTTGATATTCCAATACTCACTAAATCTACTTTTTAAAGTTATGACTTGCTCAAATACTTTATTTCTGTGCTTATTTCTTCTTTTTCTTTCTGTCGCTCCTGTCGCTTCTGTATCAATAAATTTAGTTTCTATTATCAATATTTTACCTAAGGAGGTAAGATAAACAAAATCACACTTTCCCAAATCTGTATAATCAGCAATTGGGGACTTTTCAAATAACAGTAATTCAGAGCATAACGGAAATATCTGTTTGATATTCAAAAATAAATAAGCTTGCAACAGGAGTTCCTTATCATAAGGAAAACCAACAACACCCTCAAAAAATCTTTTAATCTCTTCCTGAGATTGGGGTTGAATTTTTTTGCAATATGCAACAAAGTGACTAACCTCATCTGCGGTCATCCAGTTTTTGCTCCTTCCCCCTTGTTGCCACACATACTCTTGATGCATAAAAATATACTACGTTCTCTAGGAAGATACCATCCGCAGAAGTAACTAAAAATATGATTAAATCACGAGTTAGCTACGATAAATCACTGCTATTATAAATGTAAAAATAATAGCAATAACAATGAGTAATATACTTAAAATATTCAACTATTTTTTTATATAGTTATCCTATGGCAGAAAAATAGAAATCACCTGATCGCTGATCTCCACCCTTTGATTTTCGATCTGATTTTTAACTTGTTACTCGCCGTTGAAAAACAATCATCTCAGTACCAACAACAGGACTCCGTGCTACCAACCTACCTTGTGAGTCAACAATATCCAAATGGATGAAATCTAGTGCTTTGGAACGTTGTAACATCTGAGCCAAGAGTTGGTCTTGTTGTGATTGTTTGAGATTATACCATTCATCAGTAATTGTCACAGCAATACTACTTGTACGAAAATTAGCTTTAATCGACTGTATTAAACCGGAGGCAAAGCGATCGCTAACTTCTGCCACTTGATTTTCGATAGCTGCAATTAAGGTTTGCTCTGGCGTCAAAAGTAGCGTTGGGGTGGGAGTTGGTTCCGGTTCTGATTCTGGCGGCGGGGTTTCCTCTGCTACTGTTGGCGGTAGAATTTCTTCGGTTGGTGACGACGGTGTGATTTCCTCCACAGGCGGCGGAGTTTCTTCAGCTGCTGGTGGAGTCGTTATCGTTGCAGGAGGTGTTTGTATCTCTGGTGGAACAGTTGCAACTTCAGTAGGCTTACCACCGAATATCGTAGAAGTTGTCCAAACGAGAATCACTGCAATTCCAGCAATTATCCCTGTTAAAGCTGTATCCGACAACTTTGTCGATAAATTTTCTGGCAACAATGAGCGGATTTTGCCTAAAGCTGCACTCCATCCTAGCTGAAGCTTTTGGAAAAAACTGGGGGTTTGCTCAGTACCAGGAAGAGGTTGTGTCTCTAATTTCTCTACAGTTGTTTCTAATACCCCAATTGTCCCTCTCAAAATTCGAATAGTTATTGCCTTCCAAATTGGCTGGACTCTCTGGTATTGTTCTTGGGGAGATTGAGATGTCGGCTCAACCGTCGGTTGCGGCTGATTCCCTTCTGGTGAGCGTGAGAATGGTGGTTGTGAATTCTGATTGTCTTGGGACATGGAACTTTCACCGACAGCTGCGAATCAAAGACAAGAGGGTTTATTCTTGTGGATGCAGCCTCCTCAGCCCTAATTTATCACTTCATTGCATCGGCTATACTTTACTATTTATTGAATTTGGTCATCTATGAAGCTAAAACGTCGTCATTTTTTGTTTCTCAGTAGCCTCAGCGCCCTTGGTTTAGGATTTTTAGGTTGTGTCACTCGTCAAGCTGGCAAAAATGCTGGAATTGCTGTATCAAAAGCGGCTATACCTCCTAATTCAGCCAAAAACAACTTGTTACTACGTTTTGTTTCTGTTGCAGATACAGGTACAGGAGATCAAGGACAGTACGCTGTAGCTAAGGCAATGACTAACTATCACAGCAAAAGTCTTTATGATTTGGTCGTTTTAGCTGGTGATAATATCTACACAAATGGCGAAATGGAAAAAATAGGTGCGGTGTTTGAGCGTCCCTATGCATCTTTACTTAAGCAAGGTGTGAAATTTCAGGCTGCTCTGGGAAATCATGATATCCGCACTGCTAATGGTGAACCTCAACTTAAGTATGCGGGTTTTAATATGAAGGGACGCTATTACACATTTCGCCGCGATAATGTGCAATTTTTTGCCTTAGATACGAACACCAATGCTGATTGGGAAAAGCAGCTAAAATGGTTGGAACAAGAATTAAGTGCCTCTAATGAACCTTGGAAAATTGTGTATGGTCATCATCCAGTTTATGCATCGGGTGTGTATGGCAGCAATCCAACTTTCATTAAAACTTTTACTCCATTATTTCAAAAATATGGTGTTCAACTATATATAAATGGTCATGAACATCATTATGAACGCACTCGTTCGATTAATGGAACAACTTATTTAATATGTGGTGGTGGTGCGGGTACTCGTCCTGTAGGTCATTCCGAATGGACAGAATATTCGGCTGAAAAGTTGAGTTTTGCTGCTTATGAGGTTTATGCAGATAGAATAGAAATCAGTGGTATTGGCACCGATAACCGCGTTTTTGATAAAGGTATAGTTCCATTGAAATCAGCTTAATCATATAAAAGTCAAGCGTCTAAAAATGAATTATTTCCGTGGAATCGGCGAGTTGATGCTTTATTTCGATAAAATTGGTCTAACTGTATTGATTGGTGTCAATGGTGTCGGAAAATCTAGTATTCTTGATTGTCTTGCTATTCTTTTGTCACAGTTTACAGGGCAGATTCAAGATGGTAATTCTATACGTTCCTTAAGTGAACAAGACATAACGAATAGATGCAAAATCAAGACCGTCTGGGACTAAAGCAACTAAATCAACTTCGTTTTCAATTTTTCTATCGCTTCCTTTACGGTTGTCATAGGGATTGAGTTCATACTTGTGGTTGTGGTCATCAATCATCGGCTTGTACTGCTCTAAAAGTTTTTTGATGGTCGCAGGACGAGAACCAGTGAGTGCTTGCAACGCTGTTTGAGTTATCATCCATCGTTGGCTTTTCTTAGGAGCATTGATATTGTGTCGAGCGATTGCTGCAATCGCTCTCTTGGTAAGTTCTTCAGCACGTTTTGGATGAGTAAAGTACTTGCTTCTAACTTCCTTACCATCAACAACCTGACTAACATTGAGTAGTTTTTCTGTAGGTACACCGGACAAGTCATCATCAAATTGTTTGGCTTTTCCTTCTATGGTTTTGGCATACACTTTACAAGCTTGCTTGATGAAATCAAAAAGACTCATACTAGAGTCAATACTGCTCGGATAAGCAAAAATTAGAAACCGGGTTTCTTAAAGAAACCCGGTTTCTTTGCGTAAGTCTTGAAGAATAGAAAATTTTATACATGACCAACTGAAAAGTTAGAATGAACTGAGAAAGTCATAAGAGCTTTCTAAAGAAAATATAAGGTTCTTAGACGGAAATCCTTAGAGAGTCATAATTTGTAGACTGATTCTTCAAGCAACAATCTATTTAAAGTTCAAGCCAAAACTTTCACTGTTCATTGATGTTGCATTGAGGAATTTATCATCATGAAATTGAAATATCTGTTACTACCGAGTATAGCGTCTTAGTGGATTACAAATCTGCCGTTATTTAATGCTTAATGCCGCAAGTTCAATGCCACCTTTGGCGCGGCCAAGTTGAGCAATAGCTAAGTAAAAGGCAGTTGCAAGAGCGTGTCCGTCAGGACAAGCCAGAAGGGAAGAGGGAAAGAAATACAGGAGAAGAATAAATGATGCAGACACTACGGAAACATTATCCCGAATATTTGATGGAAGCTGCGGGATTGGGCATCTTTATGATTTCTGCAGCGGTGGTGAGTGCGTTGTTAGAGCATCCGACTTCACCCATTCGACAAGCAATTTCTGATCCGCTTTTACGACGGTTCATCATCGGTGTGGCAATGGGATTAAGTGCGATCGCTATCATTTACTCTCCTTGGGGTAAGCAATCCGGCGCACATATCAATCCGGTTGTTACCTTCACTTTCTTCCGTCTTAGCAAAATTAAGCCTGCTGATGCACTTTTCTACATCTTGGCTCAGTTCGGCGGTGGATTGCTGGGATTGCTGTTAGCGGTGAGGGTTTTGAGGGGTGCAGTTACAGATCCAGCAGTGAATTACGTTGTCACAATTCCCGGTGCGAGTGGAGCAGGAGTTGCATTTCTGGCTGAACTCATGATTTCCTTTGGCGTGATGCTAATGATTCTATTTGTCTCAAACACCCCAAAGCTGGCACGCTTTACCGGGATATTTGCAGGAGTACTTATTGCGACTTATATCACCGTAGAAGCACCACTATCAGGCATGAGTATGAATCCAGCCCGTACCTTGGCATCAGCGATTACGGCTCACAATTGGACGGCTATCTGGGTTTATTTTACTGCACCACTTCTAGGAATGCTCACAGCAGCCGAGGTATACGTGCGAACTCAAGGCAGAAATGCTGTCAAATGCGCCAAATTGCACCACAACAACAACAAACGTTGTATCTTTCGCTGCGGCTATCGTCAGCAGAAGCTTGGTGATACCACATGGATACTTAGCGATCGCCTACCCCCAAAGATTTAGATGTACCGCCTGGTATAGCGTCTAACTTTATGCATAATCACATTTTTGAACTGAAACAACCAAAAATAAAATTTGATGGAGTGTCACTATGACTGCAAAATATGGCACAATAGTGCCCAGCCATACTGCAAGTAAAAAAATAGCTAGGGTCATTCTGTCGGCGGTCGTTTTTGTCACAATTGCCCTGGCTCAGAATCCAGTTCTATCCCAGGTTTATCGACGAGAAGACAATCGTTCTCTGCAAACAGCCCAGAGCCAAACATTACCATCACAGACCGTAGTTTCCGAAGTGGAATCGGTAGGGATGACGGTTTCCGATATGGATAAAGCTGTTGATTTTTACTCTCAGGTGTTGTCCTTCAAGAAAGTTTCGGATGTAGAAGTGTTGGGTACTGAATACGAACAATTGCAAGGACTATTTGGGGTGCGGCTGCGAGTCGTGCGGATGCAGTTGGGCAACGAGTTGATTGAGTTAACAGAATATTTGACACCAAAAGGCAAACCAATACCAGTAGATTCGCGTAGTAATGATCATTGGTTTCAACATATTGCCATTGTAGTCAGCGATATGGACAAGGCTTACCAACACTTACGCTCTTTCAAAGTACAACATGCTTCCACTGCTCCCCAGCGCCTTCCTGACTGGAATAAAGCGGCGGCGGGAATTCGCGCTTTCTATTTCAAAGATCCAGACGGACACAACCTAGAAATTATTTACTTCCCACCCGGTAAAGGCGACTCCAAGTGGCAAAAACCAACTAATCAGTTATTTTTGGGAATTGACCATACAGCAATTGTTGTATCCAAGACCGCAACTAGTTTGAAATTCTATCGGAATTTACTGGGCTTGAGAGTGGCGGGAGAAAGCATGAATTATGGCATAGAGCAGGAGCATCTTAATAATGTACAAGGAGCCAGATTGCATATTAGTGGTTTGCGATCGCCTTTGGCGGCTCCTGTTCGCGTAGCGTTCCGCAGGAAAGGAGCATCGCGTCCCTTGCGCGTGTCCGTTGGCTCACCTGGTCCGATAGGAGAAGGACTCAGCGTGCGCTCTGCGCAATCGCCTGCTGGTCCCGGCATTGAATTTTTGGAATATTTGACACCACGAGACGGGCGACCTTTACCAGGTGATGCCCATGCCAACGATTTGCTGCACTGGCAAACTACACTGGTAGTAAAGGATGCAGAAGCTGTTGCCCAAAGGTTGCGAATAAATAAATCTGTGTTTGTTTCTCCTAGTGTTGTGGCGATTCCTGGGCAGACATTGGGATTCAAAAAGGGCTTTTTGGTAAGAGATCCAGATGGTCACGTCATGCGGGTTGTGGAGAAGTGAATGGTAAACGAGGAATAAGCAAAGCTCAGGCAAAGGTGTTGGGAGAGTTTTTTCATGTTTCTCCAGGGTTGTTTATTTAGCAGAACATGAATCTAGTTTTTTGTTGGGTTGCGCTATGCTGAACTTACTCCCTTTCCCGAAACACACAAAACTTTCTCACCTTCCCCTCAGCAAACCCTTATCTATTCAAACCTTTCTATCATCCCCACCTCAGCTAGCTAAATTTTAATCATAGTCAAGCTCCAAATGTCTCACAGGAGATTGACTATGCAACTACGCACAATTGCTATTGGTTTCTTTTTAGGACTTGCAGCTCTTACAGCCGTCCACGCCACTGAAGTTTCCTCACAAAGAACTCAAAAGCTTACCCCAAGCAACATCTCTCAAGCAAGCAATTCTCGTCCGACTCGCTTCAAAGTACGTATCGAAAACATCTCCACGACCGACGAATTTATCGCCTCGGATGGCACAAAATGGACACTGGACTTTTCCCCTGGCGTTTGGCTAGTCCATAACAACAATAACCCAATTTTCACGACAGGACAGAAAGACCGAGGACAAGGGTTAGAAGCAATAGCCGAAGATGGTAACCCGACAATGTTAGCGAAGTCCCTGCAAAACCAACAAGGTATTCTATCAAGTAAAGTTTTTAACATTGCAGTTGGTGCAACAAAACCAAAAGGGATTCGTCCTGGACAAGCCTTTGAGTTTACTGTTACGGCAAAACCAGGGCAAAAACTTTCTTTCGTTACGATGTTTGGACAATCAAACGATTGGTTTTACGCTCCCGATGGCGCTGGTATTACCTTATTTGATGCTGATGGCAAACCAATGAGCAGTGATATCACATCTCAAATTATTCTTTGTAATGGAGGAACAGAAGTAGACCAAGAACCTGGTATCGGTTCAGAACAAGGTCCGCGTCAGAAGGCACCCAACACTGGTGCTGCGGAAAATGGCGTTGTGCAGGTGGTGAATGATCAATCCTCTTACACTCAAACAAACCAAGTGATGCGCGTCACGATTACGCCGATGAACTGACAAGGAAACGCGGAGAATAACTCAAGACTTACGGGGAGTTAATTATGAAAACATTGATAGGCGGCGTAGCAGTGGCGCTGGTATTTTCGACATTAGCCGCTACTGCACAGGCTCAGGTTGTTGACAAAAAGGTACTGACGCTGGAAGGCGCAAAACAGGTTATTGCTGTGGCAGAAAAAACAGCTAGGAGTAAAAACGCGCCGGGAGGTGCCATTGCTGTAGTCGATGAAGGTGGTAATTTGTTGTTGGTGGAACGGTTAGACAACACCTTTGCCGCTAGTACTCATGTCTCTATCGGGAAAGCCCGGACAGCAGCCATATTCAAGCATCCAACCAAATTTTTTGAAGATGCGATCGCAAAAGGTCGCACTGCACTGGTTGCGATGCCAGATTTTACTCCACTTCAAGGCGGGATACCCATTGAGTATGAGGGCAAAATCATTGGGGCGATTGGGGTTAGTGGGGCGATGAACGCTCAACAAGACGAGGAAATTGCTATTGCTGGAGCAAACGCTCTCAAGTCTCTAAAGACCAATCCTGAGAGAGGGGGGCGTTAATGATGAAACGCCAAATCTCTTCTCTCATTCTTTCCACGATCGCTGTGGTGACTCTCCAAATGTTGCGAGTCACAGCACAAGTCACACAGGATGCCCCAGCCGGACGACCAGAAGCGATTATTAATTTAGCTATACCAGAAGGTGTGCAACTAGTCAAGGGTCAATGGCGTTACAGTGATACCAAAATTATCGAGACTGACTTTAGAAGTCCGGGTGCAGACCGCAAGGCATCTGGACCACCGAACCGGACTTACGACATCACGCCCCACGCTGGTGGTGCAGATTTTGACGACTCGAAGTGGCAGGTAATTCCTGCCGATACCCTAGATGAAAGACGCTGCACTGGTAAACTCTGCTTCAACTGGTACCGTATTAATATCACCATTCCCCAAAAAGTGGGTAACTTTGACCCTACTGGCTTTGATGTCATTTTTGAAACTGTTGTCGATGATTACGCCGAAGTTTGGGTAGATGGAAAGTTACCATTGGTACTTGGGCAGACTGGTAGCGCTGCCATCAAGGGTTACAATGCTCCCAACCGGGTAGTCGTCGGACGAAATGTCAAACCAGGACAGCAGATTCGGCTTGCCATCTTTGGGGCAAATGGACCCCTTTCCAACCCACCGGGAAATTTTATCTGGATTCGTTCTGCAACTTTGGACTTCTACAAACCGAATACCATAGCTAACATCCAACCAGATGCAGGCGGCGAAATTGTCAGACGAGATTTGGCGTTGGATACCATAGTTCCCAAAAACGCCAAAATTGAGAAACTTGCTAGTGGTTTCCAATTCACGGAAGGTCCCGTTTGGGTGAGTGACGGCGGATACTTACTGTTTAGTGACCCCAACGCCAACACCATATACAGATGGTCACCTGATGGTCAGGTTTCAGTATTCAGAACGAAAAGCGGATACAGCGGTGTAGACATTGGTGAGTACAAACAACCTGGTTCCAACGGACTGACGCTAGACAAAGAAGGCAGACTGACCATTAACGAACATGGTAATCGCCGCGTCACCCGTCTGGAAAAGAACGGAGTTTTGACCGTACTGACAGACCGCTATGAAGGTAAACGCCTCAACAGTCCAAATGATTTGGTTTACAAATCTGATGGTGCGCTTTACTTTACTGATCCACCCTTCGGACTGCCCAAAGTTTTTGATGATTCCCGCAAGGAACTGCCATACAGTGGAGTTTTTCGCCTGTTCAACGGCAAAATCCAATTAGTCAGCAAAGATTTGAAAGGTCCTAATGGTCTGGCATTCTCACCTAATGAAAAGTACCTGTATGTAGGTAACTGGGATGAGAAAAATAAAGTCGTCATGCGTTACGAAGTGAACTCTGACGGTCTGTTGTCAAACGGCAAAGTCTTTTACGACATGACCAAAGCACCGGGAGAAGATGCAATCGACGGAATCAAAGTCGATCAGCAAGGTAATGTTTATGTTTCTGGTCCTGGTGGTATCTGGATACTTTCACCCACAGGTAAGCACTTGGGAACCATTATCGGTCCTGAGCATCCGCACAACCTCGCCTGGGGTGATGAGGATGGCAGGACACTCTACATGACAGCACAAACCGGACTTTACCGGATACGGCTGAATATTCCCGGTATTCGACCCTGAAGTTTCGTAAAAATTGCAACACAAATTTTAACTTTTGCAGGTGAAACAATCATGAGCAATGAGCATTATGATATCGTCATTATCGGTGCAGGAGCAGGCGGCGCAACCCTAGCAAGACATCTAGCACCCAGTGGCAAGAAAATTCTGATTTTGGAAAGAGGTCCGTGGTTACCCAGAGAAAAACGCAACTGGAATGTAAAAGAAGTTGCTGTAAAAGGCTACTACCAAACCAAGGAAGTATGGTTGGACAAGGATAACAACCCAGTTCGGTCCAACGCTCACTATAACGTCGGTGGTAATACAAAATTTTGGGGTGCAGCCTTGTTCCGGTTTCGGGAGCGCGATTTTGAAAAGGTCATACATCCAGATGGTATCTCTCCAGAATGGCCTTTGAAGTACAAAGACTTTGAGCCTTACTATACAAAAGTTGAAAAGATGTATGACTGTCATGGTCTACGAGGTGAAGATCCCACTGCCCCACCAATCAGCAAAGACTATCCTTTCCCACCCATCAGTCACGATCCACCCATTCAAGAACTTGTCGATCAACTCAAAGCGAAGGATCTGCATCCGTTTCATTTGCCTACAGCGATTCGCATGAATGAAGATAGGCGTTTCTTAAGTGAGTGTATTCGTTGTGAAACCTGCGATGGTTTTCCTTGTCTGGTTGGCGGTAAAGCAGACGCGGAATGGAACGGTGCACGTCCAGCATTGAAATATCCAAACGTGACGCTGATAACAGAAGCAAAAGTCTTGCGCTTGCTGACGAGTCCTTCTGGACGTGAAGTCACTGAAATTGAAACTGAAATTGATGGCAGTATCAAGATTATAAAAGGAGACATTGTTGTTGTCTCCTGTGGGGCAATTAACTCAGCGGCGTTGCTGTTACGGAGTGCTAATGACAAACACCCTAATGGACTGGCAAACAGTTCTGACCAAGTGGGGCGCAATTATATGTATCACTTGCTAGGTGCAATGGTTGCAGTTTCCAGCAAACCCAATCCCACAGTTTTTGAGAAGACGGTTGGACTGAACGATTTTTACTGGGGCGAAGAAGATTATCCCTATCCTATGGGCAATATCCAAAGCACTGGTCAAATTCTGCCAGAAATGCTTGAGGATATGTTTAAAGAGCCGCTACCGGGATGGACTTTTGAGCAAATGTATGCTCACTCGACAGATTGGTGGTTTATGACAGAAGATTTACCAGATCCAAATAACAGGGTTACTTGGGAGAAAAACACTATCAAAATCAGTTACACCGAAAATAATCGCGCTTCTTTTGACCGCCTGCAAATGCGCTGGATCGAAATTCTCAGAAGTTTAGAAATGTGCGATGAGTTCTTACAAACCAACCTCTACCGCAGTTTTAAAGTGGGAATTCAAGGAGTCGCGCACCAATGCGGTACCTGTCGGTTTGGCACAGATCCGAAAACATCAGTGTTGGATTTGAATTGTCGCACTCATGATGTGGATAACCTTTATGTGGTTGATTCCAGCTTTTATCCTTCCAGTGCTGCGTTGAACCCAACACACACTTTATTAGCTAACGCTTTGCGTGTGGGAGATCATTTGCTTGAGCGGATGAAATATTGAGAGAAAGTAGGCGATGCTGCAAAGGAGCCGCTACGCGATTTGCACTTCATAAAGCGATCGCTCTTTGAGGATATCTTGCCATTCTGCATCAGTGAATGGTTGGGTGACGAGTTCTATGCCAAAGTACTGTTTTGCTGTCTCTGTCCTTGGTAGATCAGATTATGCCACTGGGCAGGCCATTTTTTTTGCAGATGTCCCAAGGAGAGAGCATAGGGCAACCAAGTATAAAAACGCAAGGTAGGT
Source organism: Iphinoe sp. HA4291-MV1 (assembly GCA_019359415.1). Lineage (GTDB taxonomy): Bacteria > Cyanobacteriota > Cyanobacteriia > Cyanobacteriales > Nostocaceae > Brasilonema. The sequence goes on from JAHHHH010000019.1 coordinate 57,919, forward strand.
GGGTGCTGTCCCTCTTCGCATTGATTGAACAACCAAGCGTCGATCGCCATTTGTACTCCTCCTGAAGTTTGAATCATCGGGATGAAACGCCAGGTGGATGGTGCTAATTGTCTCATAGGTTTTGAACTCTTGAAAGTCAAGCGATGCTCCTCCGGAGCCACCTAAAGGGTGATTGCGCAAAGCGCACTAATCGCCAACAAAAAGTTTTGGGGTTGTCACAATGACACAAGCATCAATCAACTGTTTTGAACCATCCAAACTAAAATTCCCAAAATTTGTTCTACAGGCGGGAGGGGATAATCCATCAAGTCGATAGTGACAGTATTATCTTCCAATTTCAGGAATCGCCATTGTGTACCACTGCTAATAGAACCATATATTACAGAAACTGGACGATTTTTGGCTGCGTTAAATCTTTGTGCTGCAACCATTTCTGCAATACATTGTCCAAACCCAGTTCTTAAATCAGCTTTTTTTGCTTCCACAATTATAATTGCAGGTGCTTCAATTTCTAACACTTCAGGCGATCGACTCAAAAGGAAATCACACATCCCATTAAGTCCAACTGCTTCATCAACTGTAAAATCTTCTCCGGAGAACAAACTAATCTGCCGATTTAATATCCGTCTAACTTCCAATAATACTGGGTAAATAATTCCTTCTGAACGCGCTTTTTCACTTGCGGAAGAAGCAAGTGGTAGACTTTCTTCAAGATATGCCATTAGTGTAGCAGATGCTTTGCTAGGTTCAGTGGGAGGAAGAAATCGCCCACCTTCCTGTGTTTTTAATCCGAAAGCTTCTTTCACTTTACTAATATTTGTAAACTGACTGTAAGGCATAAATGTTAATTTGTCTATCTAGATTTAGTTTAGCGACTTGAGGCGATTGCCTTCTCCTGACGGAGACGCTCCGCGAATGGCAGTGCGCTCTCTTGCATCGCCTACACCGGGCAATTCAACTGTTTTAAGATTCACACATTCGCTCGTTATTTCAAACTTTAGAATGCGTGAATTGCTTGTCACTCAGATCGTTGCAACTGTGCAACTCTTGGATCAATAATTTTTTGCCCCAAACTGTCAAATTTAATCGCCAAAGAAACTTTATTCCCCGAACCAAAAATGTGAGTAATTTCTCCAATACCGAAGATTTTGTGCAGAACTTTCTCGCCGACTTCCCAACTTTGAGCACTCTCTTTCTTTCGTTGATTTGCACGCCCAGATGAACTACTACCAGCACCTTTTGTATAAGCAATGCTTCTATGTCGAGTCATTAATAATTCTTCGGGTAATTCGTCGAGAAATTGCGATCGCATGGCAGGTTCGCGTGAACCATAAAGACGGCGTTCGCGGGCATGGGTGATGTACAATCGTTCTTGGGCGCGAGTAATCCCCACGTAACACAGGCGGCGTTCTTCTTCTAAAGCGGCTGGATCGTTCATGGAACGATAGTTGGGAAATAGCCCTTGTTCCATCCCCACCAGAAACACAACAGGAAACTCCAGCCCCTTGGAGGCGTGTAAAGTTAATAGTGAAACTGCTGTTTCTCCTTCTTTTAAGTTATCCAAATCGGAACTGAGAGCAGTACTGGAAAGAAAGGCTTGCAAAGTGACATCCTCGTTCTCTTCTTCAAATTGCAGCACCGCGTTGAATAATTCTTGGACGTTTTGCAACCTGTCTTCTGCTTCATCTGTACTCTGCATTTCCAAGTCTTTGATATATCCAGAGTCTTCCAGCACCCCTTGTACAAGTTCAGAAACTGGAACCGTCTGCATTTGTTCTTGCAAATTACGTATCATCTGTGCAAAACTATTCACAGCTTTGGCAGAACGTCCAGCTAATGTATTCACTGATGTCTCGTCAATCAGGATTTCCCACAGAGTTGTGCCTAATTGTTGAGCGGCGTTTACCAGTGCATCAATGGTGGCTTTACCAATACCGCGTCGGGGAGTATTGATGACTCGCAATAAACTGAGTGTATCAGCTGGGTTAGCGATCGCTCGCAAGTAAGCCAGGACATCTTTAATTTCTTTGCGATCGTAAAACTTTATCCCTCCCACAACTGTGTAGGGGATTCCCAAGCGCACCAATAATTCTTCAAACGGTCGAGATTGGGCGTTGGTACGATAAAGTATGGCGAAACTTCCCCAATTCAACTCTGGATGCTGGTTTTCTAAAGAGCGAATTTGGTTAATAACAAAATCTGCTTCTGCAATTTCATCATCAGCTTTATGACAAAAAATCTCCTCACCTGCACCCCTTGTTGCTTTGAGGATTTTATCAATGCGTTGGGTGTTGTTTTCAATCAGTTCGTTTGCTGCTTGCAGAATGTTTTCGCAAGAGCGATAATTCTCCTCCAACTTCACCATCGTGCGGGTATCTTCGTCAAGTAAGCCATCGCCAAAATCTTGCTGAAAGTCCAACAAGATGGTAAAATCTGCCATTCTAAATGAATAGATCGATTGATCTGCATCACCAACCACGAAAACCGAGCGATTTGTCCAATCCCAATCACTCTTTTCAGTTTCGCCATTCGTTGTCAAAAGGCGGATGAGTTCGTATTGAGTGCGGTTGGTATCCTGATATTCATCTACTAAGATATGGCGAAACTTGTTATGCCAATAACCTAAGACTTGCTCGTTCTGCTGAAACAATCTTACAGGAACGAGGATGAGATCATCAAAGTCAAGGGCGTTGTTCTGTGCAAGTCGGCTTTGATAGTGATTGTAAACCTCTGCAATCACTCGTCCGCGATAATTGGGTTGTTCTCTCTCAAATTCTCTGGGTGATAAGCCTTGGTTTTTGGCGTTACTAATTGCGTAGCGCACAGAACGGGGTTCAAATTTTTTGTTGTCCAGGTTAAGCTGTTTGGTGACGATTTCTTTAACAAGGCTTTGGGCGTCCGACTCATCAAAAATGGAAAAATTCCGCGTCCACTGGCGTCCTTTTTCGTCTTGGTATTTGTCGATATCAAAGCGGAGAACGCGAGACAGAAGACTGTGGAAAGTTCCACACCACATATCTTTAATGTAATTTTTCCAGACTTTCGACTTGAGCTTAGTTTGGTCATATTCTGGCAACAAATCAAACCGCTCATTGTATTCTGTTATTGCTAGGCGATCGGCAAATAACTTTTGAATACGTTCTTTCATTTCCCGTGCGGCTTTGTTGGTGAAGGTTACCGCCAGGATATTTTCTGGATCAACGCGGTGTTGCAAAATAAGATTAGCAATGCGATAAGTCAACGCTCGTGTTTTACCGGAACCCGCACCAGCAACAACGAGCAAAGGACCGCAGTAATGTTCAACAGCACGGCGTTGACTGGGGTTAAGATGACTGAGGAAGTCTGTGGTTGTTGTCATGGGTGTGAGGAGTTCTTAGGACGCTAGTATCGCGCAACTTCTCCCCAAGGGAGTCGCTACAGGTTACTTGGTATTTTAGCAGCGTCTTCGCTCAGTTTTTTGCATCTGCTGTTCTGAAATCTAGTAACGACCTCATCACTATTTACAAATCTTTAAGCCATAAACAAAAGGCTCTTTGAAGTTGTAAGCTAATTTTTTCCTGATTATTTCATTGATTCTGTAGCAATTCATTAACCATTTAATAGTATGCAAGTAAAACACAAATTTATATTTTTTGTAAGGCTTGGGAAAATTTAGTATATTTTTAAATGTATCAAATTCTAGTTCTTCCATAATTTTAATAACAATTGGGTTAGCACTTATTGTGTATACATTCTTTTCCCTTTCAATTGCATCTTTAAATGATGCCAAAAACATGAGTTTTCCGAGACCTTTACCTCTAAACTTTTCCAGCACAAATAAGGCAGCTATTTTAGTCCAATATTGATCAAAGTCATAATTCAAGCAAACTCCAGCAATCTTACCATCTTCATCTTCAGCAACCATGATATTTTTGGCTGCCATCCATTCTCTGAAGGAATAACCAATAATATTAGGTGTTAGTTTTATTTCTTTAATAACTAATTTCGCTTCTTCTTCTTTCAGCAGTCTTTTAACAATCTTAAACATAATATTATTTGATGTTCAATGTACATTATAAATTCATTGATTTTCTACGAAATCATTTTAAAAGAAAATATACGAAAACAAGCAGAGTTACTACAATTGTTATAGAAAGATTGATATTTGAGTACAAAAGCCTTTGACAGAATCTTATACTATTATATTTTTCTTCAAAATTTGTGTAATCGCAATTGAGACGAGATAAACAACGAGAAGTCTTTCTGAAGGCAATTTCATAATGAGAAAAACCGAAAAATATAATGAAAATTGAACTACAACCGAAGCAATAGTACGCAATGACTAAGTGCTTTGCACTTTCTGATAAAGTCTTCTGCCCAATTAAATATTCAAAAATATTTATGATGATGAAACCAGAAACAAGAGTAGTATAACGTCCAATGATTACCAAAAAATGAGAAGAAAATTCGATAAAATTATTTTGAATAAAATTTTCAAGATTTTTGATTTTTGTTTTTCTTAACAAAGAATCACTTTGTTTCTCTAATTTATGAATAAACTGACTGATTTTATTTTTATTAATTGAGCTTTTAATTATATCTTTGACTGCTGTATAAATGCTAACAGAAGCTAAAGGAACACCTATAATCACAAAATTTATTAAAGAATAAGGTAAATAAGATAAATAGGTTCTATAACAATCTTTTTCATAATTTTTAATATCCTTTCCATAATAACTTGCTAGCTCAATTGGACCAGTGTGTAAATTGTGGTATAGCACACGTATAACAAGTATAAATGCTAGAAAAGTTATTAATATGCGTAACCATTGGAGAGATTTTTTATGAAGAATCTGGATAGCTTCTCTTTTGAAAACAACACCAATCATATATAGTCCTCCTGTAACTGAAATAACACTACGAAAAAATTCAATCGTTCCCCCGTTAATATCACTATTGAATTTTTCCTGCCAAGCATTACAGGGAAACAAAGAGTAGGAACAAAAAAGTGATATGGCGTTAATAGTTAATAATACACAAGTTGCAGTTATGAGTCGGTTATATCTAAACCAATGAGCCAGTTTTGAGTCTTTTGCTTCCTCTAGCAAGACTCCTTCTTTTGTGCGCTTATAGGAAACCAGTACATCAGGTACTTCTTCCCATTCTTGGTGCAAAATACTTAGCGAAAATAATTCATCGTCAACCCAATCCTCATTAAAAACCTTATTATAGATAGGGTTATAAACTTTCAAACAACCTTTCTGTCTGACAACCAATCCAGACAGTCGCAATTCCATTTGTTTCTTGGATCTATCGTCAACATCAATCTCACCATTTTGCAAGATTTGCTGATAGAGTTTCAGTAACTTCTCAGCACGTTGCTGATTACTGAGAAGGCGATTTCTAATGGTCCTCAGATGCTCAGGCTCATCCTGTGCTGTCCAGTTGTTGATGATATAGTTTTGAACTAAATCCTCAATCTTTAGCTGTCTGCTTTCTGCTTTTTCAACAACTAGCTTGCACAGCTTTTGAGTGAGAAATGGTTGTCCTCCTGTCCATTGTAATATCTCTTTCAGAACGTTTTCCGGATTGTCCACTTTCTGCTCCAATCCCTTAGTTAAAGATAACTTTGCCTCTTCTAATTTAAATCCTGTTAATTCAATGGGTTGACCAATATTAAAGACTAATCGCTCTTTGTCTTGAATTAAATCTGACGGCGACATCACTCCTAGTATGCAAAACGTGAGACGTTCATAGTCAATATTATCTGGGCGTTTTTCATAGCAACGCCGAATAAACTGCAAAAACTCATCTTTAAATTCAAGGTTTAAAATGCTCTCGAATTCATCAACAAAAATGACTATATTTTGCAAAATTCTTTTTAATAGCACGTCCTGGATAAACCGATTCAAGCACTCCACTGGTTGTAACAACTTGTGTTGTAGCCACCAAGAACTGAAATTATTAATGTCTAAGAGATTGAAATTACTTGACAAAGTATAGGCTATATCAGCATAGAATTTTTTTTGATAGCTATCCTTTATTGGTAGGTAAATTGAGACACAGCGTACTCCTTCTTTTTCTAGTCTTTTCATCATTTGAACTTTCAAACTAGACTTGCCCATCTGTCGAGAGTTCAACACATAACAATACTCTCCCTTTTTCAACTCTTGATAGAGATCCTCGTCTGCTTGTCGCTTAACATATGTGGGGTGTTTATAGTCTAAACTACCCCCAACTTGGTAGTTATTAGCTGACATAAATAATATGTCGGGATTCAGGAGTCAGAATTCATAACAGAACTGCAATCTACTATATTGTTTATGTTGTTTACATAATAAAAAAAATGCTTATTTTTTTTCATAAAAAGTTATTATAGAGAACGAAGAGTTTTTAATTTGCTAGTCGTTGCGAAAAATACTGCCGATACAACTCGCAGCGCGGCTTTGCTTGATTACCTCGGCGTTTAATCAACCCCATGCTGTGTAACTTGTGTCCTAGTATCTCGTCCAATTGCACTAGTTCATTTGTAGTAACAACCTGTTTGAAAGCTACCGCCAGTTCAGGATTTTTTTTGAGAGTCTGTAAGTGTCGTCGCAAATGCTTATTATAAATTCCGCTATCTGTGGGAGCATCTTGTAACAACTGTTCTAAACACCGCGAGTTCTCACTCTTGCTTAAAAGGAGTTCAGAAGGTTGAGCAAGGTGATAAAGCGCCAACCGCACTAAATAAGGGTGTCCTCCTACCAACGCCGTGAGTTGCTGGATTTGGACATCTTTTAAATCGAGTTGATGACGCTGCACCAACTGTTTTACCTGTTCTAGAGTAAACTCCTTTAATTCTATCGGTAACCCAACATTAAACGGCGATAGATTGATATCATGTGATCCATAAATTTCAGTAGAATGTGACACTACTAGCCGTAGCTTTTTCCAGATATCCCGATGATTCGCCTCCTCGTACCAGCTTCGCAACATGGCAAAAAAGCGTTCAGAAATTTTAGGGAATTGGAAAACTCGATCCACTTCATCTAATGCCAAAACTAAAGGACTAGCTATTTGGTGCAATAAATACTCTTGGAAGTATGTTTTGCAAGCAAGCGAACTACCAATAACGACTGTCTTATTCCAATAGTTATCCAGCTGATCTTCGAGTTCAAGCCGTAGAGTTACATAGCCACAGAAACAACGCAAAAATTTATCCAGGTTGCTAAACTTATCTTCATCTAAGTCCTGTAAGTTTAAACGTACAGTGCGATAACCCTGATTGCTTGCATAATTAAGAATCCTGTCCAGCAATGAAGTTTTGCCCATTTGATTGGGTGCTTTGATACGGATGAGTGCTCTAGGCTCCAAAATCGTTTTGTAACAGCGAGATTCAACAGAGTCGCGTTCTATATAAAAACGAGAACCTAACGCTACAGGACCTTCTGGAGATTCTATCTTTACCTCTAACACGAAGGAACCTTTAGATGCAAAATGGTTTCTTGTAGAAGAGGCTCGCTTCTCCCATTCTCTTCTGAGTGCTTCTCGAAAATCGGTCTTTTTGACCTGTTCTCCTAATGCGTGTGAAAGCTTTTTCCATAATTGATTACCAATCTCTTTTGTAATATAGTGACTAGAAAATCCGCTCTCAGTGGCAATTTCATTATATTTCTTCCCCTCCCAAGCTCCCTGTAAAACTTGTGTCTCAACATCAGTTAAGTGTTTATTTGTAGATTCAAATACTAATTCATATGCCAATTTTTTGGCTTCCTCCCAGGAAAATTCTGCTTCTGAGTTCATAGTCTAGGCAGACACCAAAAATCCTCCAATTTTATCTTAACTTTTTACCAGAGGAAACCTGAGTTTTACAGAGTTCTTTGTAATAAATATTCATTTGCTCCTGAATTTTTCTGATTTGTTAAGCAGAATAAATTCTATTTTTTATTAGCTATATCCAGATTTTTACCCATAGTCTCTTTAAAAAAGAAACAATACAATCGTCTGTAAAAGTACTAGAGACGTTTATTAATTTACTTTTTCAAAAATGAATCAACAAGTTACCAAACACGATAAACCGCTACTCACAGGTCTTTTCATTTTAAATCTTGGCAGTGGTTCAACAACAATACTGGGAGCCTTGCAAATATTACCTTCATATTTAGCCTTTCCAATTGGTGGAGTTGTTCAATTTTTACTTTTTCTGCTCCTCTCTGGCTCAGCTGGTAAACACGCGCCTTTTCGTAAGTGGATTGCAGTGTTAGTCTTTTCTACATTAAGTATCTACACTAGCTTTTTTACCTACTATAAGGAGCTAGCGGGAGATGTACAGGAAAAATTAGCTACAGACAAAGCAGAGAAAGCGCATCATCAATTAGTTGCGGAAGTATTCACTCCCCTTGAAGCAGAACTTACTTCGCTAAAGCAACAATTAGAGACTAAGAATGAACAAGCAAAAGAAGAGGCTAATTCTGGTTTAGTGACGGGAGTGAGAGGCTTTGGTCCAAAAGCCAGAGAATATAGAGAAGAAGCTCAAAACTTAAGAATCAAGTCCTCTCAACTTGAACCTGTAGTCAACAAACTCCGTCCATTGTTTATCTATGAAGTCAAGGGAGTGAAGCCAGATAAGATTCTTGAAAACGACCGTAAAGCTTTGGCTACTGTTCCACCAGAGTTTCGTAAAAACTACTCAGAATTAAAACGTTCTGATTATATAGATGTAACGAATGATGTCTTACTCCTCGCACCCTTTTATAAGATCCAAAAGGGCGAACTGCCTGCTAAGTTGTCTTTAATTATTGCCATCACAGTAGATGGAATAATTATTATGCTCGGTACAGCAATTGAGCGACGGCGCAGCAATTTCTCCTTGTTAGAGGCTATGTCCAATTCTATTGCTGGGAGCATAACCACATGGAACAGTGCAGTAGTTACGGTAAATGAAGCATTGAATAAACCTGGCATTGCTTTCAACAACCCAAGGAGAGATGAAACATTAGGACTTGACGATCCTGTGAGAATAGTCACTCTGAGATTAAAGGGTAAAGCCTCAGCTTTCTTAGAAGAGTTTTACAAAGCAATTAACCCGGAAACATTTGTGATTGACTACTCTCGGCTTCAGGGAAACCCAAATTGGGCATTTGAAAGTTCCTACCGAGCATTGCTTGATCGGCTCACTAACCCCAGATTAGCTTGGGTGGAAATAAAAAATGGTCAGTGGTGCGTGTCAAAAAACCGTTATCACCCATTGATTACTTGGCTGCAACAAGAAATCTTACGCCTTCTTGAAGAAGAAGAGAATGAAGAAGAGAATAACCAATCTTCCAATAGCTCAAATGATCCAAGAAGCATCAAGATATTCCTTCCTTCTGGAACAAACCCTTAAAAGATTTTGGGCGTCCGACTCATCAAAAATGGAAAAATTCCGCGTCCACTGGCGTCCTTTTTCGTCTTGGTATTTGTCGATATCAAAGCGGAGAACGCGAGACAGAAGACTGTGGAAAGTTCCACACCAGAATCATGGCGACTACCATCATGGCTCAAAAGAAGAAACCTTTTTATTCTACAAATTGCAATCGGCTCATTCCACCAAAACTAATCTTTAGCGATAAGTGGAAGGCGAACAGTGAAAATTGATCCGACTCCGGGTTCACTTTTGACAAAAATTTCACCACCCATCATGTGGCAAAAGTGACGACTAATTGCTAACCCTAGTCCGGTTCCACCATATTTTTTTGTCGTCGAAGCATCCCCTTGGGTAAAGGGTTGAAAGAGCTGCTGCTGTTGCTGATAGGACATACCAATACCTGTGTCTTCAACAGTAAATGTGATCATTCCAGGAGCAGGACTCTCTCGAAGGTCTTGTATTTCCTTCTTGAGCATGAGTGTTACCTTGCCGTTGGTGGTAAACTTGGCAGCGTTGCTCACAAGATTGTACAGTACCTGTCGTAGCTTAGTTTGGTCCGTGTACATAATGCCAAGCTCCCCATCAAAATTCACTTCTAAAATATTGCCATTTTTCTCCACCAGAGGCTTGACTGTGAGAACAACGTTATTGATGAGTGTGGCGAGTTCAAATGTCTCTGGGTAGAAAGTCATTTTCCCCGCTTCAATTTTTGATAAGTCGAGAATATCATTGATTAATGCCAGCAAATGTCTACCTGCACCGTTGATAGATTCAAGGTCATCAATAAAATCTTCTGACATGCCAAAATCAACAGCATCATCGTGCAGGAGTTGGCTCAAGCCAATAATGGCATTTAACGGTGTGCGTAACTCGTGGCTAATATTTGCCAGAAACTGATTTTTTGCCTTGTTAGCAGCTTCTGCTAATTCTTTCGCTTGCTGTAATTCTTTAGTCCGCTCAGAAACCCGCTCAATCAAACGATTGAGAGATTTGGCTAGTGATCCAATTTCATCTTCTGTACTGACAGGAGCTCGCAAATTAAAGTTAGATTTTTTCGCAACCTGTTCGGCTACTTGAGTGACAAGAATGACTGGTTCAGCGATCGCCCGAGAAGTACGCCATGCTACAATTGCTGCGATCGCCACTGACAGTAGCATACTCGCTATAACGATTAATCTCTCAACTCCTTTTGCTACCTCCACATGTTTTGTTCTTTCCTGCTCTTGCTGTTGAGCAATTTGCAAGCTGTCAGTTAACCGTTTACGTATCTCATCTAGCCGCGTAGCTGTTTTACCACTCATAATTGCCAGCAACTGGTTTCGTACGACAGAAATCTGCTGTTGCTGTTGTGGCTGCTGGTCCAGCTGCTGTAGGATTGTCTCAATTTCACTAACGTAGGATTCTAGGTTAGTAGAGTAGTCTTTTAATATCGTTCGTAAAGTGTCTTCTGTAATTGCTAAGTTTCCAGGCTTGGCGTCAATAAATCCCGTAATCTCTTTTTTAATCTTCTGAGCTTCGTTTACACTACTTAAGAATTCGGCTCGTCTGCTAGCAAGGCGTTCCGGATCTTCCACTACAGCAACCAAGTTCGAACTATGTAATTGTGCCTCTACTAAAGTACCCTTGTAGTTACCAAGCAGTTGTGTTTGAAACCGGGCATGTCCTAATTTCTTAGTTTCTATCCCTAAATAAAAATTGGATATGACCAATCCAGTCAATGAGCCTAAAAAACCTATTCCGATTGCTAAAAAGTACCCATAGCCAATTTTCTGATGAATCCGCCAAGAACTAGCTTTGAATTTCCCTGAAGAGGGAAATTCTATGGTTGGGAGTTCGTCAGTAGAGATCTGATCGGCTGACACTTGTGTTATTTCCAAATTGCTGTCAACAGCGGTTGGCTTTTGAGTTTGCATTCCTCAAATCTCCTTGCCCTCCCGCGAAAATTACTGTATTTTTTTCAAATCTAGGATTTTGTTTAATTTATCATTAACTCTTACTACATTATCATCTTTTTTTTTTACAGAAGTAAAGCGTTTCCAACTCAATGATGAACTTTATAGTGTGAAATAAAGGCTAAGTTTTAAAGGATAAATTATTAAGTCTTGATAAAGAAACCCTATTTTAGCTTACAGTGAGTTGCCAACAAGGTGTCTACATCTTTCATCTGTTTTAAAAGCTCATGCTCGTTTGTTCTTTTGTGCTTATTTTCAGCCTCTAACAAGTCTTCTTGCCTTATGGGAAGCTATACTTCCTGCTTAGGAGTGTACTCATACTTTATTTTCGCGTTTTCTTAAGTGACTAGCATAGTTGGCACGATTCCTATTATGTTTGAGCAGTTTTCATATCAAGATGGAATAATATTGATTTGCTACAAACAAAAATTCCTTGAATCAGGTAGTTAGCAGCATCTTGGAGTCAAACTGTATAGTCTGTTTGTACTATAGGTAAGGTAAAATATTATCACATATTTCTGCCACTGAAAGAGCAAATTCTAAAAACTTTTATATATATAAGCTGTTGCGTATTTAATTTGTATATGGGACGCGGGCTGTCCGGTCCGCACTACAATGATTTTACGTTTTCGTCTTATACAATCTAGCTGCACATCAGCTTAATCTAATTTATTATGTGCTGAACAAGGAGAAAAATCCCACTGACTCCTTACCACTTACCACCTATTGACAAATCATTTATGAAAAACCCCCTTAAAGGGGGTTTAGGGAAATCAGCAGAGCTAGAAGTCAAACGAATTTATGGTCCTAACTCCTTCCTCATTGTATTTATACAATCGCTGCCGACAGTAAATTGTTAGCTGCTTGCTGCAACAATTCTGCTTTATCGGTGCGCTCCCAAGGTAAGTCTAAATCGTTCCGCCCAAAATGACCGTAAGCTGCGACGTCCTGATAAAAACGTCCGCTTCGTTCACTAGGAAGGTTACGTAAATTGAAGGCATGAATAATACCTGCTGGACGCAGTTCAAAATGCTTTTTGACCAATTCCAGCAAGATTTGGTCATCGACTTTGCCCGTATCAAAGGTATCTAACATCACGCTCACTGGTCGTGCGACACCAATGGCATAACTGAGTTGGACTTCACATTTGTCTGCCAATCCCGCAGCAACGATATTTTTTGCCACGTATCGACAAGCGTAAGCCGCAGAGCGGTCAACCTTGGTGGGGTCTTTGCCAGAAAAGGCTCCACCACCATGTCGCGAGTAGCCACCGTAGGTATCAACAATGATTTTACGTCCGGTCAGACCAGAATCTCCTTGAGGACCACCGATGACAAATTTACCTGTCGGGTTGACCAAAAAGCGAGTTTCTTTATCCGGCTTAACATCAATGTCCCCAAACACGGGTTCGGCTACTGCTGTCCACAAGTCTTCTTTAATCTTGGCTTGCACTGCTGCTTCATCGGTGATGTCACCAATGGTAGCTGTATGCTGGGTGGAAACCAGAATAGTATCAATCCCTACAGGTCGTCCATCCTCATATGCTACAGTGACTTGTGTTTTCCCATCAGGACGCAGGTATGGCAAATCACCTGTTTTACGGACTGCAGCTAGTCGGCGAGCAATGCGATGAGCAAGACAAATGGGTAAGGGCATCAGTTCTGGTGTTTCGTTACAAGCGAAGCCAAACATGATGCCTTGGTCGCCTGCACCAATTGAGTCGAATAGTTCATCACTATTCTGCTCACGGGTTTCTTGAGCAGTGTTAACACCTTGAGCAATATCAGGCGATTGTTCGTCTAATGCGACAATCACTGAGCAGCTATTTCCACAAAACCCGTTATCAGCACTGGTGTAACCTATCTCAGCAATTTTTTTACGAGTGAGATTCACATAATTCACATTTGCCTTGGTAGTAATTTCACCAGTAATTAATACCAATCCGGTATTAACCACAACTTCAGCAGCCACACGACTACTGGGGTCTTGTGAAAGTAAGGTGTCTAGAATGGTATCAGAAATCTGATCGCAGATTTTATCTGGATGCCCCTCAGTCACTGACTCGGAGGTAAATAAATAACGACGAGACAAGTGTAGTTCCTCCACAGAAGGTTTTTCCAACTGACTAAACAAAAGCGTTTAGTTCAGCCACACTAATGTGCAATCATAACAAGATTTTCACAATCACAATTCGTAGTTATGTTACTTTTATAAAAAATTACTACCTAAGACTGATTATTTTAAAGATAGATAAAAGTTACCCTACTGGATTATCGTTGTTTCCAAAAGGCATACTGTAACCTGTGAAACCTAACCTGCCTTTGATTCAAAAGAATAGGGAGGGACACCCGCTCACAAGTGTAGGTTTTTCATACAAGGGTGAGTCATACCATTTTGAATTTTGAATTGTCTTGTCCTCCTTGTCCTCCTTGTCCTCTGTCAGGGGGATACCCGTGAGTACCCCCAACAACTTGGACACAAACACACCTACTTTTACTAAACTTTGGCAGCTAGTTTTGCTTCTCTAGATGTCAACCGCTCATAGGCAGCACGCATTTTTAAACCTGTCAGTACTTGGAATAAACCAGTACCATTGTTAGAACCTGGATACTCACGGTGCTGGAGTAACAAGTGAGTCATCTCACCTTTGTACTTGGTAGATGTTTTGCTGAGATGGGTTTCGATGTAAATCAATTCTTCCAAGTTGTCAAATTGACCATCTACCTCTAACACAGATACGTAACGACCGTAGTACACATCTGAGCCATAGTACAGTTGCATGCCAGGGTAAGAACAGGTCAGTTTGCGTCCGCAGGGAGTCCATTGAATTGTTGACCCTTCATCAAAGAGGTAGACCGGATCAAAGCCTTCTTTCCCTTCCCGCTGGAGCATACGTACCCGCAAAACTTTGCGCTCTTTGTCGTCTTTTATTAAGTTTGTGGGCAATACCTGGAGAACCACATCAGCAAACTCTCTTTGCGGTTCAATGTAGTTTGTAAAATCAGGTTTACGGGAATTGATTTGAGCTAAAACATCTTCATAGCGGTGACCCCGTTCTGCCATATCTCGCTGGATTTTCCAGGCAATTTTGACCTCATCGCTGATGTCGAAATAGATACTGAAGTCGATCAGTTCGCGCACTCGTTCATCATATAAGGGATGTAACCCCTCAACCACGAGAATGTGATTTGGCTCTACTCGCTCTGGTGGGTCGATGTTGCCGGTCTCATGGTTGTAAATCGGCTTATCAATTGCTTGACCTTCTTTGAGCGCTTTGATTTGCTCATACATGAGGTCAAAATTGTTTGCTCTCGGGTCAAGTGCAGTTATTCCCGTTTCTTTACGCTGCTTGCGGTCTAGAGAGTGATAGTCATCTAAGCAAATGACTGTCATTAACTCTTCACCAAATAAATCTATTAGGCGACGCAAAAAAGTAGATTTCCCGCACCCGGAGTCTCCAGCGACTCCAATCAATACCACGCGTTCCAGCTTACTAGTCATAAATCTCCTCTAAATACTAAAGATGGAGTCAATCAATAACTTTTCTTGCAGCAATTCCCCAGCCAGGAGTTTACCTTCAATGGTTTATCCTACGTTCTCGCCCCCAGCAGCGTCGTGACAAACTAAACGGGTGTACAACACAGTGGTAGCAAATACCCGTCTGACTAGTCTAGATTTGTTGCTGGTAAGTATTTAATCCTAGTGTTATATTGAATTGTAACAGAAGGAAGTACTCCAAACAAGGCTTGCTGGTATTTCCTTTCAATTAGTTTTCCAGCCAGTAGGGACCGAACAAAATCTTTCTAATCACATACTTTATAACTATTTATAAGTAGCGTGGTCATGTGAAGTCTTTACTTAGAACTCCATACACAAGTTGATACAGTCTTTTTCTTGTTTTTCAATTTTTTGGAGAAGAAAACTAACACAAGCGTGAATATTCATTCATCGGCAGTCCTGGCGACATTTCAATCAGGAAATTATCAAATGATTGAGCAAATGACGAAAATAGCAAGATTTTGTGCACTTACTTTACGTGTATACCAAATTATGAGTCGGAGAATTTTAGCATGACACTGGCAGTGGTTGACAGATGTTTCACATCAAGTAAAACTTATTTTAGTTGCTTATGTAAGGATTCCCTTTATCAGAATTTAGTAGCTGGACTTTGTCCTAGTTATGAAAATACCCATGATGAAAGATGCAAATTCAGCCAAAAATATTCTGTCTAAAATTCCAAAATTCATTTCTTGTGGAAAGAGAGAAAATAGCAAAATTGGGGAAGTCAAACTAATCGCAAATAACTTTCCGTGATTGGTACCTCCCAAGCTAACTACTCGGTGAGGGTTATGTACCTGACGGATAGTAATAAGTTATCTCCCTCTTTGGGAGGTGGTACTTCAAGGAGAAAAGATTAAATTGACTCATTATTAACATTCTCCAAAAGATTTATCCTCTACCTTAGAATGTGGACAGGAGTGTGTTTTACTATGACTGCATATCTTTGGTGAGTGTACGTAGCAAGGCATTGGCTAGTCATGCCGCTTTCCAAAAAGCGCCAGTTTTGTCAAGCCAAAATCAGGTAAACTAAAGCTGGCGCGTCATGCTAGGAAGGGTTTTTTTAGAAAAGGTTAAGTAGACAAGTAGACATCGGAGTGGTAGAACGAATGTACATTAAAGGTGCTGTTGAAGGTGCTGCCAACACAGAATTAGGTAGCCGTGTTTTCGTATATGAAGTGGTGGGTCTACGTCAGAGCGAAAAAACTGATAAAGCGGACTACCCAATTCGTAACAGTGGCAGTGTATTCATCAGAGTGCCTTACAGCCGAATGAATCAGGAAATGCGGCGTATCACTCGCCTTGGCGGCAAAATTGTTAGCATCCAGCCATTGAGTGCTTTGGAGCAACTCAATGGAAAAACCTCTACAGCAGGTGCCAACAGTGAAACCGAGACTGCTAGCAGTCAAGCAAATGGTAAAGCCATACCTGTAGCTGAGCAACAGCCCAAGAAAAATGACAAAAAAGGCAACACCATGACTCAAGCGAAAGCCAAAAAAGAAGCACACGCTGACGTTCCCGTCAACATTTACCGTCCAAACGCTCCGTTTATTGGTAAGTGCATATCCAATGAAGCGTTAGTAGAAGAAGGCGGAATTGGTCTTGTTCAGCACATCAAGTTCGACATTTCCAGTGGTGATCTGCGTTATTTAGAAGGTCAAAGTATCGGTATTATCCCACCCG
This sequence comes from Iphinoe sp. HA4291-MV1, assembly GCA_019359415.1. Classification (GTDB taxonomy): domain Bacteria; phylum Cyanobacteriota; class Cyanobacteriia; order Cyanobacteriales; family Nostocaceae; genus Brasilonema. The sequence continues at coordinate 74,479 of JAHHHH010000019.1, forward strand.
GATTGGACAAGAACGGCAAGCCAGAAAAACTCAGACTGTACTCGATCGCCTCAACTCGTCATGGCGATGATGTGGATGACAAAACAGTCTCTCTTTGCGTCCGCCAGTTGGAGTACAAGCACCCAGAAAGCGGCGAGACAGTCTACGGTGTTTGCTCTACATACCTGTGTCAGATAAAACCAGGAGATGACATAAAAATCACAGGTCCGGTGGGTAAAGAAATGTTGTTACCTGCCAACGAAGATGCCAAAGTTATTATGATGGCAACAGGAACAGGTATCGCTCCCTTCCGGGCTTACCTGTGGCGGATGTTCAAGGACAACGAAAAAGCAGCTAACCCAGATTACAATAATTTTAAAGGGTTTTCCTGGCTGATATTTGGTATTCCGACAACTCCAAACATCCTCTACAAGGAAGAACTGGAAGAAATCCAACAGAAGTATCCAGAGAATTTCCGCCTCACTTATGCCATCAGCCGTGAACAGAAAAACGCACAAGGTGGCAGAATGTACATCCAAGACCGCGTAGCAGAACAGGCAGATGAACTGTGGAAATTAATTAAAGAAGAGAAAACCCACACATACATTTGCGGTTTGCGAGGTATGGAAGATGGTATTGATGCAGCACTGAGTGCAGCCGCAGCAAAAGAAGGTGTAACTTGGAGTGATTACCAGAAAGACCTTAAGAAAGCTGGTCGCTGGCATGTAGAAACATACTAATTTAGTCATTAGGCTTTCGACAAAAGGCTATAGACTTAAGTAAGAAAGATAATCAGTAGGTAGGGCATATGTCCTACCTACTGATTATTATTCGTTAAATTTGGTGTAAGGCTTGTGGGTGTAAAGCTGGGAATTTTGGGATTAGGCACTGTCGGAACGGGTACGGTGCAATTGTTACAAGATAGCCGTTTTCGTCACCCGTTGTTGCAAGAAGTAGAAATCTATCGCGTGGGAGTGCGATCGCTCGACAAACCCCGCGCAGTCGCATTGCCAAAAAGCGTTCTCACAACAGATTTAGAGGCAATTGTCACTGACCCAGAGATAGATATTGTGGTCGAGGTAATAGGGGGACTGGAACCAGCGCGATCGCTTATCCTCAAAGCAATTCAAAATGGCAAGCACGTGGTAACTGCTAACAAAGCAGTAATTTCCCGTTTTGGTAATAAAATCTTCAGCGCTGCTAATCAAGCTGGGGTATACGTCATGCTGGAAGCCGCCGTGGGTGGTGGTATTCCAGTGATTCAACCCTTGAAGCAATCTTTAAGAGTCAACCGCATTCACACCGTCACTGGTATCGTTAATGGCACGACTAACTACATTCTCTGGCGAATGCAAACCGAAGGCAGTCACTTCAGCGATGTCCTCGCTGATGCCCAGCGATTAGGTTATGCTGAAGCTGACCCAACTGCTGATGTCGATGGCTTGGACGCCGCAGATAAAATCGCCATCCTCGCATCATTAGCCTTTGGTGGACTCATTAAGCTGGAAAATGTCTACTGTGAGGGGATTCGGCAAGTCAGCAAGACAGATATTGCCTACGCTGAGAAATTGGGATTTATCATCAAACTGCTTGCCATTGCTAAAAGAACCACCCCATCCCCCTCATCTCCCATCTCAGTCAGAGTCCATCCTACCTTAGTCCCTAAAGCACACCCTCTCGCCAGCATCAACGACGTGAATAATGCCATTCTTATTGAAGGCGAACCCATAGGACAGGTGATGTTTTTTGGTCCTGGTGCTGGTGCTGGGGCAACTGCCAGTGCTGTATCATCGGATATCTTGAACCTAGTAGCAGCAATCAAAACCAGTACAACAACACTAAATCCGCTACTCCCTTGTAGAAATCAAGAGTACTGCCAAATTGTGCCAATGGCAGAACTCATCACCCGATTTTACGCTCGTTTTCTCACCAAAGACCAACCTGGAGTGATTGGCAAATTGGGAACTTGCTTTGGCAATCATCGAGTGAGCTTAGAATCAATCGTCCAAACAGGTTTTCAGGGAGAACTAGCAGAAATTGTTGTTGTCACTCACGATGTTCGAGAAGGCGATTTTCGGCAAGCATTAACAGAAATTCAGACTCTTGCAGCAGTAGACAGTATTCCTAGCTTGCTGCAAGTGCTTTGAGGATAATGGTTATAAGGGAGTAATTTAACGAATCCGTAACCTGAAAACTGTAATCTATTACCTAATAGCCTTAATCCTGTCTCTTATCCCTTATTCGTTAAAAGATCACAGATATGCATCCTTCAGATCCGGAGTCATCTCCAAACAATACCCTTGGCTTTGATGAATTTATCGGTATTCTTGTTGCTTTTGTAACTATCGGGATCATTCTATTTTGGGCATTCTCCCGTAAGAATGCTAATTGGAATATAACTGGGTTAATGTCCCCCTCCCAGACTTCCTCCGCTTCCCCTATTATTCCTGTAACTCCTGAACAAGTAGTTCCATTTATTCTTCCTGGTGTCAAACCAACAGTCATTCCATCCCCAACCGACGAAAAAACTCTAAAAGGTGAGTTACCTCCAGTTTCTAACCTAGATCCAAACCAGCAGTTACAAGCAGAAGAACCATCATCTTCTTCTCCCATCACAACGAAAGAACAATCTCGTGTCGTCACTCCTAGTGAAAAATTGCCAACAATTCCCCCACCGCTTGCTTTTACAGATGTACCTGCTGAGTTTTGGGGACGGCGTTTCATTGATGTTCTTTCTTCCCGTGGAATCATCAAAGGCTTTCCTGATTACTCTTTTAGACCTAACCAACCTGTAAACCGTGCTGAATTTGCTGCCATTTTGCAACAAGCCTTTGATAAAAGAAATGGTGGGACTTCAACAAATTTCAAAGATATATCAGCAGAATTCTGGGCAATTCCAGCAATTAACCAATCCATCACAACTGGATTTTTAAAAGGATATCCAGACAAAACCTTCAAACCAGAGCAAAAAATTCCGCGAGTACAAGTTTTAGTTGCTCTTGTTAGTGGGTTGAATCTCAAAGTACCCCCTTCCCCTGCAAAAGTTTTAAGCATCTATAAAGATGCTAAAGATATTCCTAAATACGCCATTGATAAGGTAGCAGCAGCTACAGAAAACCGTCTTGTGGTAAACAACCCGAACCCACAAGTTCTTGCTCCAAATCAAGAAGCAACCCGTGCTGAGGTTACTGCTATGGTTCATCAAGCTTTGGTGCGAATGGGAAAGTTGCAACCCATTGAATCTCAGAGCATTGTAACAGCACCTTGATAGATTTTATAGTGTAAGTGCTGACCAAAATTAACCGGCTACACAGACTCATAAACTAAAAGCCTGCTTATGCAGGCTTTGTTTTGCTAACCTCAGACTTCTATCTGAGGACGTTAAATTTGGGAGGCAATACTCCAGTAGTAATAGATAGCGTATCAGCCAGAATGGCGATCGCACTGCATGAGTAGCAGCTATTTAGCTTTCTGGAGCTTGTTTGCCAACAACTTGTGATTTGAGCGCTGTAATCTCATTGGTTAACTCTTGCCGAGTTGAGGCTTGGAGTAGATAGCGGTAGACAAACCATGCAGAGTAACCAATACCAATTAATTCAAAGGTAGGTGCTACCAAAGGAATGTCATTCAAAGCATCCAATATCGCCAAGACTACCTTCACAGCGACAATTGCTGCCACAATTAAACCAATGCTAATCAAGGGCTGTTTGTATCTATTAAAGAAGCTTGCTAGATATTCAGGCAGTGTCGCTAAAAAGCCAGAAACTTGTTCTCCATATTTTAGCCATTGCTCTTGAGACTGCGCGCTTGGCTGGAGTTTGGCTATGGTTCCTGTTTGGTTGTTGATATTTGGCATTGTTGCATCTGGAGACTTAGTTTCCACAATTTCCGGTTCTTGCATTTTCGTTTCCATAATTTTCACAAGGTAGTTACTTTAATCCGGACAGTTACAACCAAAAGGCTGTTGATTAGGCAATGCACCAGTGCATCAGCACAACTGATTTTGGGATACAACGAGGTTCTAGTTGCCTATAACCATAATTGCCCGTTAACCACGACTTCATCAACTACAAGGTAGAGAACCACTAACGAGGGTAGTAGTCACAACCTTTAGTAGAATGACTTGAAAAAACATTCTAGGTTCATTGTTTCGATGAACTAGAATCCTGAATGTAGGGTGACTGATACTGTGTGAGTTTGCTAATGATGATACTCGTTTAAGTACAAATCATGGAGAAATCAGTCCACCTTTTATTTATACAAGTCTAAATGCCGATTTTACCCGATATTTAAGCTATCTTAAGCTGTTATCTTTGAGTTAAGACATTCATATTGATATTTATACCGAATAAAAGTTATCAATTATACTGGGCAGATACCATAAATAGCTGGTAGTAACTTAAAAACTTTTATTGCTTATTTATAAAAATTATTATAATTAGATAGAAATACAGCATTATATGTAACGAATTCTTCACTCATAAATAATTTCTGTACTAGGTGGAAAGCAAAGTCTACACCGAAACAAATATTATTTCTAGGGAAGCTGGTTTGGGGATCATCACCATAGTTAGCCTACTTCTTAGGCTGTTCTACGTAGTGAGAAGTAATAAGTAAAACTAATCAATTAACCAGAAAATTCATGTGCCATGTGCAAGGAATTTACCAATCCCCATACCCTACTTCCAATAATCAATGCTATGGAAAGCTCTATTTCCAATCAGGAATTTCTGCATCTTCACCACCAATGCCGATACCTGTATTAAATATTTCAGCATTGGTAATGTTGAGATCATTCATTGATGCTCCATACACATTTGAGTCATAAATCGTAGCACGAGTGAAATTCACCTTATTAAGATTGGCTTTCTTGAAATTAACATTCGTCGCGAAAGCTGATGTTAAGTTAGCACCTGCTAAGTTAGCACCTGTAAGATCAGCACCTTCAAGATTCACTTTTGTCAAGTTTGCTCCTTGGAGATTCGCATTTCTCAAGTCAGCACCAATTAAATGAGCACCACTGAGGTTTGCTTTCGATAGATCACACCCACTACATTCCCCAGTAGCAATTAGCTTTTTTACGTGCTGTGGATTTGCCGCATTCACTGAAGTAGCTAAAAATAGGGGAGTAACTAAGGTTAGAGTTGCTAAAAGCTTGAATTTCATAATATTTCCCCCTTTCTGATACAAGTAGCTTCCGTTTTCTCCTCACAGTTCTATTATTACCTTTAGCACTGTTTGGTGGTAATAGATTGACAACATAAGTTAACTGTGGTGTTTGCCAGCTTTTTTTGTGATGGTAGACAAGTTCTTATAGTTTTTAAGAACTGGTAACTGATGCACCTTATTTAACCAATACTCGACCATTACTGAGACCAATAATAACACCTAGTTATTGGTAGAAAATTCCACCCTTAGGCGTTAATCGATATCTGCTGTAAGACGTAAATTGCAGAAAAGTAGTTTCTAAAAGCTTTCTTACTTTCTGGGTATTTGCGAAAAAAAAACTCTCTGACAGTACTTTCTCAAAAACAGTATTAAATTTTACTAAAAAATCAGAGAAATTGCAAATACAGCAGTTTTCCATTAAATGGATTACAGCTGGAGATTTTCTTGTAGGATAGGTGTTTCGCCCGTAGTAAATTCAAGGCGGATAAGATACCCACCTTGCCCTAGCTGTATTTAATACAGCTAACAACTGCTCTAGTTTCGATGATATTGTCTACATATACTTTTTCAACAACAACTCCAACTTCTCCTTAGTCACTGCGGGAGCCTTATCTAGGTTTGTCAAAATCGCATACTTTAGTGCTGAATGTGCATCACTAGACGGTGGGTTTTCGCTCAAATGCCGTACTGTTTCTTGAATCACTTTCTGAGCGTTGACTGCATTTCGCTGCAAATTACTAACGATCATGTCCACCGTCACACAATCGTGATCTGGATGCCAACAATCATAATCTGTTACCAGAGCAAGAGTAGCATAGGCAATCTCTGCTTCCCGTGCTAACTTCGCCTCTGGCAAATTGGTCATCCCAATCACCGTTGCACCCCAACTGCGGTAAAGATTTGATTCCGCCTTTGTCGAAAATGCTGGTCCCTCCATACATACATAGGTACCACCACGATGCACAGTGATATCCGATAAGTGTAGAGAAGCGATCGCATCTGTGACAACTCCGGCCAAATTTTTACAAATCGGGTCGCCAAAAGCAATATGAGCAACAATTCCCTCACCGAAAAACGTTGAAACCCGATTTTTCGTTCTATCAATAAATTGATCGGGAACCACCATATCCAGTGGTTTCACTTCTTCCTTTAAAGAACCTACAGCGGAAGCAGAGATAAGATACTCCACACCCAGTTGCTTCATTGCATAAATATTGGCGCGAAATGGCAACTCGGAAGGCAACAGCGTGTGATTGCGACCATGACGCGCTAAAAAAGCAACTCGTGTACCCTCTAAAGTTCCTAGTATAAAAGCATCAGATGGTGAACCAAAGGGAGTTGGGACTTGCACCTCTTCGATATTTTTGAGGGCATCCATTTTGTATAAACCACTGCCACCAATAATTCCAATACGAGTTTCTGTCATTATCTTTCAATTTCATGAGAAGTGGGGAATCAAGTTAAGAGTGAAAAGTGAGGGGTCATAATTCATAACTCCTCATTCTGAGCTATAGCTCTTAACTTTTAGAAGTATTCTACCCGTGCATCTAACCCACGTGAGCGTAACCACTTAGACAAATCTTCTGCTTGTGAGCGTTCTCTAAATTGTCCAGCATTTACATAGGGACCTAATCTAGATTCAGCGCGGAAAGCTTCTGGAATATATTGACGTACTTGATTTAAAGTGTCGTTCTTAGAAATCGGGATGACTACAACATAGCGATTGTCCTGCTTAGGCTTCCATCCCGTAGAATTGTTCCCGTTGTTGCTCAACCCCAATGCTTGCCAGGTTTGAAAATTGACAGACCCTGTCGTTTCTAGCCCATAGTATCGTTGAAATTGAACGACAGCGTCTCTCGTTGCAGGACCATAATAACCAGTGAGATCACCTCTAAAAAATCCTAAATTCTGCAAACGCTGTTGCACGACTGTAACTCGTTGACTTCTCTCACCTTGACAAATATCTCCGGTGGCTGTTGAACAACCAGAGCTTTGTTCATAGCTTTGTCCATAGCTTTGTCCAGAGCTTTGTCCGTAGCTTTGTCCAGAGCTTTGTCCATAGCTTTGTCCAGAGCTTTGTCCATAGCTTCGCTCTCCTATAGCTGTCGTTATAGCCCCCAAGGTTTGTGAGTCAGCAACACCACTGGGTACTATTCTATAATCTTGCTGAAAACGTGCTACAGCTTCCTGGGTTGTTGGACCAAAATAGCCAGTTGGATTCACTCTAAAGTAGCCCAATTGCTGCAAATCCTGTTGCAATTCTCTCACCTGGCTACCCGAATCACCCAAATTCAAAGCATTGGGTAACCTATCTCCACCGACGCCAACTGAAGAATTATTTCTGCTAAGAACAATACGTATTGCTTCTTTTGTTCTCGCACCGACAACACCATCAGCACGTATTCCACGTGATTGCTGGAATCTGATGACTGCTCGCTGAGTTTCTGGACCAAAGTTACCTGTTATCGGACCATTAAAGTAACTTAAACGCCGCAAATCCTGTTGTAATTTGGTGACTGCTTGACCCGTGCTACCTGATCGCAGATCATTGCTAACACTTCCACTCGGTCTTCTACTTTGACATTGAGATTGCAGCAATTGTTGAGTTCTTGTACCCACAACTCCAACAGATGGTAGTCCATTTGCTCGCTGGAACCTAATGACAGCATCCTGAGTTAAGGAAGCAAACTTGCCTGTCACCGGACCATTATAATAGCCCAACTTGCTCAAACATCTTTGGATCTGTGAGACTTGAGATCCAGTACTTCCCACTTGAAGCGCTAGCGCACGCTCCGCCATATTCAAGAGTGCTAAAGTCAGTGCTACAGATAAAAGACGTATTGCAGCAGTGCTAGACAGTTTTCTCCAATTCAACTCAGCAAAGAGATGAAAATTAAATGGGACAGAAACATTTTCATTTCTTATTGATGTCTCGTTTGCCGAAGCGAAAGAAGAATAACCAATTCTTTTCATAGTTTTTTCAAGTTGTTAGTTTAGATAATTCCCCTGTTATGGATTGGACCTTTCACAGAGCGTTAGTCAGTTGTTTGTATAATATGCAATTATTGACACGCTTTTGTAACAGCAGTTCCTTACAATATCTTTGCGATAATTAAAATTTCTTTATTTAAGTAATTTTGCGGTAGTTGTACAAAAAATTTGCTGCTTGATACTATACATACGGGACGCCACATGCTTCTCCTTGCCCAGACGCTCTTGCAACAACAGGGAAACCCCAACACCAGTGCTGCGGGAGGAAAACCCTCCCGCAGCACTGGACCCCCTTTATCTCATGTCCGGCTAATTAGTTATGATTCCCGCGATAAGTATTCAACCGGACATGAGATTACCCCATTTTCTTCAAGATAGATCTAAGTTGTGACTGGCTTGATGTTTTGATTGACGCGGAACAGGTTGGTTGGATCGTACTTATTCTTGATCACAACCAGACGCTCGTAATTGTCGCGGTAGGTGGCCTGGACGCGCTCTTGACCCTCCTCCATCATAAAATTCACGTACGCACCGCCACAGGTATAGGGATGCAATGCACTCCAATATTCCTTTGCCCAGGTAGTAATGCGATCGCACTTTGCAGGATCGGGATCGATACCAGCCATAATCATTGACCACTTCGCATCGCGGAAGCTGAAAGCCGTATCTTTATTGCCGACTCTGTTGACTGCGCCGTCTATCGGATATAAGTGCATAGTTGAAAGGAACGTTGGTAGTTGCGAACCATATTTCACGTGCAGTGCGATCGCCTCATCGCTCAACTGGTTCACAAAATCGCCCTTCCAGTACCACTGTAACCCTGGCGGTAGTAGCGGATCAAACATACTCTGCAAAGCAGGATAGGGAATTGGACCAATATGTTCAAAAGCTGGAGTAGCAAAGTCACGAACAGGCTGGAATGCTGCTTCTACTCTTTCTAGTGGACCGCAATAACACCAAATAATCCCACACATGGTTTTAGTATGTAGGTGTTCTGGGAATGGTGGTCCAGGCGGTACATTTAAAAAGGCAAAGAAGCCATACATATCTTCTGGTGCATTGATGATGAACTCTCGATACCACCGCATGACTTCAGCTGCTTGATCCAAAGGCCATAGTGTCGGACCAGCATAGACCGTGCTGACAGGATGTGCTCTGAACACAAAAGAGGTGACAACACCAAAGTTACCCCCGCCGCCACGAATTGCCCAAAACAGATCCTCATTCTCTTGTGCACTGGCGGTAACAAAACGACCGTCTGCCAGTACTACGTCTGCTTCTAGTAGATTGTCAATGGTTAAGCCATACTTGCGAGTTAGATAGCCATGTCCGCCACCCAAGGTCAACCCAGCAATGCCAGTAGTAGAGATGACCCCACTAGGTACAGCCAGACCGAATGCATGGGTTGCATGATCTACATCTCCCCAGGTGCAGCCGCCTTCGACTCGCACAGTACGCGCTACAGGGTCAACGCGAATGCCCTTCATGTGCGAGAGGTCGATGACCAAGCCGTCATCGCAAATCCCCAAACCTGCACCATTGTGACCGCCGCCTCGAACTGCAAGGAGTAAGTTGTTTTCGCGGGCAAAATTGACAGCGGCGATGATATCCGCCACGTTTGCACAACATGCTATCAGTCCTGGGTGTCGGTCAATCATGCCATTGTAGACCTTACGGGCATTATCATAGCCTGCATCAGTGGGACACAACAACTCACCGCGCAGGTTTGCCTTGAATGCTTCTACTGCTGCTTCCTCAAGAACGGTTTCTTCACCTGTGATGGTGGCAACATGCAAGTTAACCATAATTTTCCTCTTAAGATATATTTTGATGCACAGTTGTTTAAGTAGTTGGACATGGGCAATGGGCAATGGGCGTGGGATAGAGATACGCCCGGTACCGCACATCAACTCAAGTACGGAACCATCAATCTTTTCACACTCTTGAAGGAAAAACGACAGATCGTCTGTGAAACGTAAGTAAGAATCATAAAGATGCGCAATTTGCTCGTAATCAAGTGCAGAACTCATAAAACAATCATTAAAATGATGTATCTTTGACCTTATTTTGTATGGTTGTTGTTTGTGGTTTTGTTTATTTGAACTTAAATTCAAGTTAACCTTTCTCTTTTGAAAGAGCAGTACGAAAAAGTCACAAAAAATCAGGACATTTCTCTTAAAATTAAATTCCTTTGTCAGATTTGGTAAGAAATGGTCATTTATGTATGGGGTTTCTCCCTTGCTCCCCCTGCACAAGGTGCCTCTTCCACGACTTGTTGGAAATTAAGGAATGCCAATGGAGGGAGGCAGAGCCTCTGTACCTGCATTCCCAGCCAGAGACTGGGAACGAGAGATTTATCCGTGGTATGACATTGCAGGTTTGGAAGGAACAGAACTGTATTTCTTCTTGATTCCATGGATATTTTTCATGGTAGTTTTTCTTAGCATTTTCTTGTTCCTCGGTGTAGCAGTGCTATTTGTTCAGCACTTAAGACATCGGGATGACTCATAATTCACGACTCGCCAGAAATTTGGCAAAATACAGTCCTTTTGCGTGGTCCATCTAACTCAAAAAATAAGACAGATTGATAGGTTCCTAAAGCTAATTTTCCATCCACAATCGGAATGACTTCACTCGTACTTAGAGTCATTGCCATTAGGTGAGAATGGGCATTCATTGGTTCATCTGGAGGGATATTTTTTCTTAAATGTAGGTCATTATGTAAGTAACGGTCTGATTCAGGAGCCAACTTTTGTAAATAAACTTTGACATCTTCTAACAATCTTTCTTCGTATTCATTAATAGCTAATGCCGTGGTTGTATGGCGAGAGAAAATTAAAGCTTGACCATTTATAATTGATGTCGATACTATCAAGTCTTGAATTTTTGATGTAATATTATGAATATTAATTCCTGGTTTTGTTTCGATTATTATTAAATGATTAACAATTGGCATATTGTCAATTTTGTGTTTTTTATTTTACAAGTGATGGGACAAAAGTTTAAAGGCGAAGTGTCACACTGCGTTAATGCACCTTACCAATTATCGCTTGCAAACCCCTCACCAAGCGCTCGATTCCTTCTTGTGCTGTCTCTTTTTGTAGCGCACCGTAGGCGACGCGGAGATAGCATCCATTATCCATACCAAAGGTTGTACCAGGAATCACTGCGACTTGATGTTCGCGGATGAGTCGTTCAACCAGCTTAAAGCTATCCAATTGAGTATGAACTTTCAGGAAAAAATAGAACGCACCATCAGCAGGAGCAATAGTACATAACTCTTGTAAGCTATTGAGGGAATCAAGTACGACGAGTCTTACTTGTGCGATCGCCTGAATATGATTCTTCAAATAGTCCTCTTTTGCTTGCAACGCCCCTAATGCTGCATACTGGGAAATCACAGGCGGACAAATGAGAATGGTATCTTGAACTTTTTTGACGGCGACAAGCAGGTGTTTGGGAATCACCATGTAGCCAATACGCCAGCTTGCAAAACCATAAGCCTTGGAAAGACTATAAAGGGAAATGGTATGATTGCTACTTAGCGCAAATGCACCGGGTGAAATATGTTTCGCTCCATTGTAAGTGAAGTATTCATAAGCTTCATCGCTGATGTGGTAGATACCGCGATCGCGACAAATTTGATTCACGAACCACAACGCTTCTTCTGAATACACAGCCCCAGTAGGATTATTAGGGGAAATCGTTACCACTGCTCGTGTTTTTGAAGTGATCGCTTGAGCGATCGCCTCTGGACGTAGCTGGTAATTTTCATCACATTTCACTAGTACCGGATGACAACCCGCCATCGTAATCGCCATTTCATGATTGAAATAGTAAGGGGTGTTGAGAATAACTTCATCTCCTACCGAAGTGATGGCAAGAACAGCGTTCATAAACGCCATATTGCTACCTGCAGTAACAACAATGCAGTTTTCTTCATTGATTTCAATACTGTTAAAGGTTTGTAACTTTGCCGCTAGTGCAGTTTGTAGTGGGGGAATTCCCTCAACAGCTTTGTATAAATGATTAGTTGATTCGGCAAGGAACTTAGGCAAAAGTTCTATGGCTTCGGGTGGTGGACTATAAGAAACAACACCTTGTCCCAGAGAGATTGTACCAGGACAGCTTTTAATCAGTTCTCCAACAACAGGAATAATAGGGGACTGTACCGCCTGCATCCGAGAGATAAAAGATCCCATATAGAGCGATCGCCTCTGTTTCTCGTGTCTAAAATATAGTTTAAAACAGTTAACAGTTAGCAGTTATCAGTTCACAGGTTTGTGATGGGGATGCTTTTACTGTAGCAATTGGTCATCCTGGTTATATGCCCAGCGAACAAGCACAGGGCGAACCGAAATTGAGTAGTGATATTTATGCAGTCGGAATTATTTGTATTTATGCTTTAACAGGTAGAAATCCCGATCCAAGACTTGGTAGGGGATTGCCAACACACCCCGATACAGGTGAAATTATTTGGCGAAATCAAGCACAGATTAGCCCTAAGTTAGCTAATTTTTTAGACAAAATGGTTCGTTATGACTACCGTCAGCGTTACCAGTCAGCAGATGAAGCCTTGCAAGCTTTAAAAACGCTATTACCTAATACTTCAACTAGAAAACAAATACTACCTACGAAAATTCACTGGCGGTGCACTCATATGAAATGTATACGTAACTCACTCTAGGGCGATTATGCAATCACTCTTTAAGATAGCAGATTACGTGTGAACGCACCCCCATGTTTAGAAAATTCTCACGCTTTTTGACGTGTTCTTCCAGACTAGCTTTTAATCATTTCCCGCACTTTTTGCTGAAGCGCTGGATCTTGTCTGACTGCTGCTTCAATTTGATTGAAACGTTCTGGCGGTAGCCCTTCCTTTTGTAGGACTTGCTGCATCTTTGTATTAGCTTCTTGCTGAATTGATCTCAGATTTGTGAAAGCCTTATCAAATTGCTGCTTTTCCTTTGAGGTAACTGCCTGTTTTGGCTTCTCTGAAGGATTTCGCTGTGATTTATATACTTCCAAAAATCGTTGTTGACTCAGACCAGACTGACTTATGATTTGCGTGATCTGCTGATTTGCCCCCTGCTCAATCACTATCAACTGTTTTAGGGAGCTTGCAAATTTCTGAAGTTCCTCTGGACTAACTTTGGTCTGGGACGTCTGGGGTATTGCTGGAGCTTGAGGTTGAGAGGATGGAGATGGAGATAGAGATGGAGATAGAGATGGAGATGGAGATGCAGGCTTTGTTGGTGCTTGTGCATGAGCCGACAGGCTGCTGACAAGCAAAAAGAAGAAAACATAGCTACCTGTCAGAATTTGCTTAAACACGTTGAGTTCCTCCTTAAGGGTTTCCAGCTTGGTATCAGAAGAATTTGTTGCATTTCCTGAATCGGGCATCGGGTTCCATCGATTTGTCAGGCATATCTTAAGGTAGCACTTAGACAGCAAGCAAGAGTTACTGTTTATCGCTAACGACTCTAAGTATGCTCTATCGTGGTACAGTTTAACACGTAATGAACTACTAACCCTGTGGCTGAAGGGCTGTTTTCTACACCCAGCCCTGGTAGATTTCCTTTTGCTCAGAGAAGCACTGTTTTGGCAGCAGCAATATCTCTACTCTGCTTGTATCCAGAAAGACTGCTGATTCTCTTTTCAGTTTTGACGGCTTTTTAAGACAAATTGTGCCAATTAAATGTGTAATTTTGACTACAAAATATCGAGAAATTTGGAGGAAAAGAGTTGAAAAAAAAGTTCAAATTTTTTAATTTTTAATTTTTAATTTTTCTTTGTCATTTTTTCGTGCGATATTGCTTGCTCTTCTGGTACTTTTTATTGCAATATGGCATTACAGTATTCGATGAGAGTTGTCAGGCGATCGCCTATGGCATCAAGTCTACTTTTGGCAGTGGAAGCTTGCCGCGCTCCTTGGAAAAATATCATATCTATTTCCAATAGCCGCAGCTGCTTACTCATTTCCGTCTGATATGACTGTAACCGACCCTCATCGTTGCTATCTGTGTCCAGACCAACCAAAGGCACAATCTGTTGCTGAAAAAATTGCTGCAAGGATCTCACACTCTGCTGTAGTTCGGATGCATCTACTTTGGTAGTCATGACATCCGAATGCAATTGTTTCAGTAATATCTTCAATACGTGATATTTATCGCGAATTAGAGACATCGAAGTTCTTCTTGAGATACTATTAAAGTCAAGGTAATGTCAAGAAATTTTTCTGATAGCTTAAACTTTCTTAAATTTTATTTCCGAATCTCTCGCCTCATATGAATTTTGAGGCTGAATTTGTCGTAAATTGATTTTCCTAACTATGATGCTAGACACTCGTACTGGATAATTTGCACTTCTTATCATCGGGGATCAACTCCTCACACCAAGCGCGAGAGTGCAAGTGTCAGTAACAGTTTTTTCTGACGGCAATACCTCCGTCAACACTATCCACTTTCTCACTTTACTATCAACCACCTAGGCACGTCTATTCTATGAGCAGCACTGTAATGACTTCCAGAATTGATATTACCCTTCCAGAATGGCTACAGATTTGTCTAAATGGGTCATCTACACAAAACGCCGCAGCAGAAGATAACCGAAGGCAAAGCGATATGGCTTTAATTCGTCGAGCATTTGAATTTGCTTATCAGTTGCATCAGGGTCAGTACCGTAAGTCAGGAGAACCATACATTTGTCATCCTGTAGCTGTAGCTGGAATGCTACGTGACTTAGGAGGCAGTGCTGATATGATAGCAGCTGGATTTCTCCATGACGTAGTGGAAGATACAGATGTCACGATTGAAGAGATAGAGCAGCGTTTTAGTAAAGAAGTGCGGCTCTTGGTAGAAGGTGTGACAAAGCTTTCTAAAATTAATTTCAAAAGTAAGACTGAAAGCCAAGCAGAGAACTTTCGCAGAATGTTTCTGGCAATGGCGCAAGATATTAGAGTGATTGTGGTAAAATTAACAGACCGCCTGCACAATATGCGGACTCTGGAACACCTTGCAGATGAAAAACGCCGCCGGATTGCTTTGGAAACACGAGAAATTTTTGCCCCCTTAGCAAATCGCTTGGGGATCTGGCGCATAAAATGGGAACTGGAAGATTTAGCTTTTAAGTACTTAGAACCAGAACCTTACCGGCAAATTCAGGAATATGTAGCCGAAAAACGGGTAGCGCAGGAAGAGAGATGGACGAAAGTTACCGAAATGTTGCAGCCTCGGTTTGTGGAAGCAGGAATTAAATGTCTTGACATCAGTGGGCGTTCAAAACACCTGTACAACATTTACTTAAAGATGCACAGGCAAAACAAAGAGTTTCACGAAATTTACGATTTAGCAGCGCTAGGGATTGTTGTCAATAGCAATGAGGAATGTTACCGTGCTTTGGCGATTGTCCACGATGCTTTCCGCCCAATTCCTGGTAGATTCAAGGATTACATAGGCTTGCCTAAACCTAACCGTTACCAATCATTGCATACAGCGGTCATTGGTCCGTGGGGTCGTCCTTTAGAGGTGCAAATCCGGACACTCGAGATGCATCACGTCGCTGAATATGGAATCGCAGCTCAATGGAAGTATAAAGAAACAGGAGGCTCCAACACTATCCATTGGACGGCATCAGATGACAAGTTTACCTGGTTGCGTCAGCTTTTGGAATGGCAGAATGACCTCAAGGATGCTCAAGAATATCTGGAAAGCATCAAGGATAACTTGTTTGAAGATGATGTTTATGTTTTCACACCTAAGGGAGATTTAGTTGCTTTAAATCCAGGTTCTACAACTATAGATTTTGCTTATCGCATTCATACAGAAGTTGGGAACCACTGTGCAGGAGCAAAGGTGAATGGACGGAGAGTACCACTTTCAACGCGACTGCAAAATGGTGATATTGTAGAGATTCTGACGCAAAAGAACAGTTATCCTAGTTTGGATTGGTTAAACTTTGTCAGAACTTCAGCTGCTAAGAATCGGATAAAACAGTGGTACAAGCGATCGCGCCGAGAAGAAAATATAGCCCGTGGTTGGGAATTGTTAGAGAAAGAACTGGGTAAACCTGGTGTTGAAAACTTGATTCAGGCGGAACCGATGCAGATTGTCGCACAGCGATGTCATTATCAGTCTGTGGAAGATTTACTCGCGGCTTTGGGTTACGGTGAAGTAACGCTGAATGTAGTGCTAAACCGTTGGCGAGAAGTCGTCAAAGCCCAACAACCTATTGCAACTGCACCCCAAGTTCCTATAGAAGAGCCAACATCTGCACAAAAAGCATTGTGGGAAGTAGCTTCAACAAACTCTATTACCAGTGAATCCCCAATAGTTGGCATCGAAGGATTAGTGTACTATGTAGCTAGGTGCTGTACCCCCATTCCTGGAGAATCGATTATTGGTGTCGTGACCAGAGGTAAGGGAATTGCAATACATCGCCAAGGATGTCAGAATCTGGAGAACGTGGAGTGCGATCGCTTAGTGCCAGTCCATTGGAACCCAGCAAGTAAACTCCAAAGTTGTCCTCGAACCTACCCTGTGAATATTCAGATTGAAGTCATGGATAGAGTAGGAGTGCTAAAGGATATTCTCTCACGTTTGAGTGACCAAGGAATCAACGTGTGTCATGCTCAGGTCAAAACTGCTCATGGTCAACCAGCATTAATTGATCTAGGTATAGAGATCTGCGATCAATCGCAACTAGAACAACTGTTCACTCAAATCAAGCAACTAAGCGACATTCTCAATATCCGTCGCATTAGTTCACCAGAAGAGTAGTTATAGTAGTTTTCTACAACCACCAGAACGATTTGCTCCCTCACCTCCTTGCGAAGCAAAGAAAAGCGCTGTCGCATTCCTTTGGAAAAACGAAAAATGTTTGCTCCCTTATCCCTTTGTTTAGGAATTTAGTACATTAAGTAGTAACTGGAAGATTTAGCGCGTATATTCTCTGAAAAAAGAGATTTAATCTCGTTGCCTACTAACTCAACACCTGGAGTTTTGCATATAAAATACATAAAAAAATGGAAATTGTAATTATACAAGGATAGTTTATGACGTTAATAGCCGGTCAAGTCAATAGTACTTTCGACATAGATTCTTTCCTGAGAGGGAAGATTACAACTGGTCATCTCATTAATCATATGCCTGAGGAGTTGTTGAATTTTTTAAAACATTTAGCTGCTGAAGATTTTTTTTCAACAGAAATTGGGCATATCGTAGAACTTGTCACTAAGGAACTGTACGAGTTGACCTCAGACTTGAATATAGCTGTCGCTGGTTTTATCTACACTTACTCTCTATTAAAAAATACTGATATTTGCGAACAAAATATAGAAAATATTGTCAATTATAATCCAGATATCTCTAACCAGTTGAAAAGCTTAAGAGTATTGTCTAAGTGTATTTCAAAATTTAAAGTAGCGTCTTCCTCTCATAAAAGCTTTTTTGAAGGAGAAAATTTTAGAAGACTACTATTTGTTGTTACCAGAGATATCAGAGCACTATTTATTGAACTCGTTTATAGACGAGTTATATTAGAAAATATAAATTGTATTGTATCCTTGAGAAAATTTTTGAAGGATAACTTTGTTATTGAAACTTTCAAAATTTTTGTTCCTATTGCTAACAGACTTGGTCTTTGGAGTGTCAAGTGGAAATTAGAAGATTTTTCCTTCAGAGAATTGGAAAGCGAAATTTATTTTCGGATTGTTGCTCTGCTCTCTGAGACTCGCTCAGAAAGAGAGAAGTATATGAACTATTGCATTGAGGAGATACGCAATAATCTTTTGGAGAATGGTTTTTTGGGTGGAAAGTTTGAAGTGTTTGGGAGAACAAAAAACATATATAGTATATATGCAAAAATGAAGCAACTCTACTGCTATACTAGAGGGACAGTTCCTAGTAAGTTTCCATCTGGTGAGTTTAACAAGTTTCTATATAGTAACTTTAATACTTGCTTTGAATCTGTGTACGACTTGTTTGGTATTAGAGTCTTGTGCAACTCAATACCAGACTGTTACGCTGCACTAGGAGTCATACATAGTTTATTTCATCCAGCACAGACTCCAAGAAGGAATAGTAGTCACTTCATTGATTATATAGCTGTACCCAAATCAAATGGTTATCGCTCTCTTCACACTGTTGTTATTGGACCAATGCAGAAGAGGTTAGAAGTTCAGATAAGAACTTCTGAAATGGATGCACAAGCAGAGTATGGTATCGCTGCACACTGGAAATATAAAGAGTTTGGTCATTCACAATCTACTAACGAGGAAGAGTATATATTTGCTGATATTAAAAAGGTCATAAAAGAGCAAGGTCTCTCTGCTGTTCATAGTTTCCTTGAAGGTTTGGATAGCGATATATTTGGCTCAGGAATTTATGTATTTACACCAGAAGGAGATGTTATATCTTTAACAAAAAAATCTACCTCGGTTGACTTTGCTTACCGAATTCATACAGAGATTGGGAACCACTGTGCAGGAGCGCGGGTGAATGGGCGTATAGTGACTTTGGACACACCGCTGAAAAATGGGGACATTGTAGAGATTATCACCCAGAAGAATTCTCACCCCAGTTTGGACTGGCTGAACTTTGTGGTTTCGACACGTGCTCGAAACAGAATTCGTCAATGGTACAAGCGATCGCACCGGGAAGAAAACATTGCTCGTGGTCGAGAATTGTTGGAAAAAGAATTAGGGAGAGCAGGTGTTGAAAACTTGATTAAGTCACAACCAATGCAGATAGTTGCACAGCGGTGTAACTATCATTCTATGGAAGATTTGCTCGCAGGTTTGGGTTATGGCGAAGTAACGCTGAATTTAGTGCTTAACCGTTGGCGAGAAATCGTAAAGGCGCAACAACCTATCACAGATGCACCTCCAATTCTCACGAAAGAGTTGACTTCAACAACCAAAGCACTGCGAGATGCACCTCCAGCTACCTCACGCACCACCGATTCACCAATAGTCGGGGTAGAAGGGTTAGTGCATTATTTCGCTAAATGTTGTACTCCTATTCCTGGAGAACCAATTATAGGTATCGTAACACGAGGTAGGGGCATTTCGATTCATCACCAAAGATGTCACAATATAGAGAATGTAGAGTGCGATCGCCTAATACCAGTCCATTGGAACAGTACAAGCGAACTCCACACTCCTGGTGCGACTTATTCTGTGAATATTCAGATTGATGCTTTCGATCGCGTTGGACTTCTCAAGGATATTCTCTCACGCTTAAGTGATCAGGGGATCAACGTACGTCGTGCTCATCTAAGAACAGCTAATGGTCAACCAGCATTGATTGACTTGGAGATTGAGATACGCGATCAACCACAACTGGAACAGATATTTACTCAAATCAAAAAACTGAGCGACATTCTCAACATTCGTCGTGTCGGTCAGGTTGAGGAATAATGAGAAGGAGTCAGAAGACAGCAATTCCTGATTCAGAATATCCCCACGAATGAATGATGTTGTTGGCGAATTAAAAGAGGGTGTTACCAGTCTGGTGATGATCCGTTTGTGGGTTTACACTTTCATACAAAGGCGATTGCCCAAAGAGCAGACGCCAGAGGCGTATCGTCAAGTTTGTGAGACCGAAGTTTCTCTCATCTTCATGTAAACATTTCCCTTAGGGAGATCCAAAAAATAAAATGTCCCGCCGTGTATTAAGTTAACGGGTTGGTGTAGAGGATCTGGGTTTGACGGCGGGACATTTTATTACGC
>JAHHHH010000020.1 GCA_019359415.1 Iphinoe sp. HA4291-MV1
ATTTTGGAATTATTTGAACGAAAAATGAAATTAACCCACAAAAATTAGACTGATAAAAAATCTTCTGGGTTTGACTTTTCAAAATTACTAGTAATATGAATCACATCTGCGGAATGTGGGTTAAAAGGGAAAAAGCAAGAGGGAACAGGCAACAGGAAAACCTACATTGCCCATTGCCCATTCCCGTTGCGGGCTTGGTCAACTATTGACGTACTTCCACTGGCGTGCCTAAACCCACCTGCTTGTAAAGCAAGCGCACATCGGGATTACGCATCCGCAAGCAGCCATGGGATATTGCACTGCCTACAACTTCGTCATCTGGCGTGCCGTGAAAGCCAATTTGATTACGTCCATCTGACCAGAAACCAATCCATCGGTCTCCCAAAGGACTATCCTCACCTGATGAAAAGACTTTGCCAGTAATTGGGTGACGCCAGATAGGATTGAGTTGCTTTTTCATAATCTGGAAAGAACCAGTAGGGGTTTCCCAGCCTTTCTTACCCACACCGATTGGGTAGCTTGCGATCACGACATCTCCACGATAAACGTAAACACGGCGATCGCTTAAAGCAACTACCAATTGAGTCTTTCCAGATGCCAAGCTGATAGATGATTTTTTTTGAGTCGAACCTTTAGCTGATAGCAAATTTGAGATATTATACGCAATGGCATTTTGTTTTCCCTGCGTCAGTTGCCACGGTTTCTCTGCTGCATAGGCTTGCTCGGATAAAATGTTCTCTCCTGTTCCTAACTTTGCATAAGGAGTCGTAGAAGTAGTTATACGCCAGTAGTGGACAGCGAGAGATAGGAATGCTGTTCCAAAACAGAGCAACATCACTACACGCGTTAATGAGTCGTTTCTTACTATCGCCATCGTCTATTCTCTTTAGCAGACCTAGCTCTTCCATTGATTTAGCTATCAGCTTACCCTACCTTACTCTAACCTATAACAGAAAACCGCTCTAATGATGGTGTGCTGTGCAAATGACGTGTTAATCCCTGAGAGGGGATTCGCCCATTCAAAATTATTTTTTTTGAATGAGCGAATTTTGCATTAAAGCGTAGCGAGTGGGGCTTGTAACTAGATGTTTTTTGTGCTAAGCCCTACAATGCTAGTCTCTGAGCCAATAGATACCTTTTCAAGCAAAACGCTTTTCGCACTCCATACTCTGCCAACTCTTCACAATTAGCTTGGAATGAGTGAAGGCTAGAAATAGTTATACTGATAGCTTTCTTACATTCTCGTCATTACGGTTACCAAAAATTCATCAATACTTATCAGTTCCCTCATGAATTTGTCAATAGTCGCAGGCAAACTAGGGCTATGGAGATTGCGCTAGTGCGCTCCCTTGAAAAAATCCAGGTAAGAAAGCTTCTCCCTGGAACTCTTAACGAAATGTAGCCATCAATTATTATTGGTGTGGGTGGGAGAAAAACTATGTTGGAAAAACTATTGCTAGCAGTTACGATTACTTTTTCCTTGAATCTGTTTTTGCAAGTTCACGTAAGCGATCAAACGAATACGAATACTAGTAATTACCCGCAAGAAGCTGAAATAGTACAAAACCTCGTGGTAACGTTGCGACGGCAATAAAACGTGTCAAGCGTAGGTGGTCAGTTCTCAATATTGCATAACTATTAAGTAACATCACCACACCACTGCTACCTCATAACTTAAGAGGTACATAAAGTGAGTGTCTGTACAAAAGAAGCTATAGAGAAGTTCTTTGCCTCACTATGTGTTTGCCCAGTTTTAGTATACGAAGAGTGTTCCAGTCATAAATCCGTCACTCAATCAAGGAACTTCCTGCTCATTAGCAGGTCTAATAGAAAGGGATGATTTAAAGCCAGTGCGATCTATGAGTCAATCGATTACTGTATCCTGGTCAACGGTTGATACGAAGCTTCCAGAAGCATCGGTGCAGGTTGACAAACTCTCGAATCACGACCTGATTTTGCGTTGTCAAGCAGGACTACGTCCTGATCGTGCGGCGTTTGCTGAGTTGTTGTGTAGATATCAATCCCAGGTCGATAGAGTCTTATACCATTTGGCTCCTGATTGGTCTGACAGAGCTGATTTGGCTCAAGAGGTTTGGATTCGCGTGTATCGGAATATTAGCCGATTACAAGAGCCGTCCAAATTCCGGGGCTGGTTAAGCCGCATTGCCACCAACTTGTTTTACGATGAGTTGCGTAAGCGCAAGCGGGTTGTCAGTCCTTTGTCACTGGATGCTCCCCGTGCGGTAGACGATGGCGAGATGGATTGGGAAATTGCTGGAGATACTCCTGGACCAGAGGAAGAACTGACGACTAGAGAGTTTTACGAGCAACTGCGCGAGGCGATCGCGGATTTGCCAGAGGTGTTCCGCACAACAATTGTCCTTAGAGAAATTGAGGGATTGGCATATGAAGAAATTGCCGAAATCACAGGTGTTTCTCTGGGAACAGTGAAGTCGAGAATAGCCAGAGCAAGAGCAAGATTGCAATCTCAGTTGCAGAATTATCTAGATGCGTAATGTACAGTTTCCGTCCTTTGGTTGATGGCAGATATGATAATTCATTAAGAATATTAAAGAAATTGCAGGTGCTTCTGCCAACAGGAGAAGAATTGATTAGTTTCTCAGGCTTTGTCCGCTGTGTCTACCCGTGTATGAATTGGTAATAATGTTAAGATGACTACTGATTCTCAGTTTGATGACCGTTCCTACTGGCAACATCACAAAGGTTTGCCAGATGGAAGGGCTGACCATACCAATGAATCAACGGGTGCTATGGATATGGTGAAGCGCGATCGCTTCGAGTTATTGAGTGCTTACCTCGATGGTGAGGTGACGGCTGCTGAACGCAAGCAAGTCGAGGAATGGCTTGCAAATGATGCGACAGTTCAGCGTTTGTATGCTCGGCTACTAAAGCTGCGACAAGGTGTACGGACTCTTTCAGTACCGGAACCACAACAGTCAGTAGAAGAAACAGTCGAGCAAGTGATGGCACGTTTGCGGCGTCATCCCAGGTTAGTATGGGTGGCAGGAGGCGCTGCTATTGCTGCTTGCGTCATTAGCGGCTTATCTGGTCTATTGACAGGTGGTGAGTCCAGGATACCTCAACTAGCCCAGAACCAACTAATGCAGCAAACGCAATCAGCAATTTCAACTCCGATTGTCGCTTCACCGCTTGCGGTTGCGATAAATTATCCGACAGTTCCAATTCCAAAAACAGCAGAAGCCTCGGGTGAAAATTCAGTTAATCAACTAGAGCCTCAACCGCAGGATATTGAGCACGAGCTAAATATTGAATACGATATAAACTAAAAAATTATGAATGATGAATTTTAAGTAAAAAATTATAATTCATCATTTGTAATTATTAGAACTGCTCCACCAACCGTCAAATTGGTGAACACCTCCTAGTTGAATAGCTAGCTCTTCCGTCATGATATAGATCCAGGCCCATCCAAGCGAATACCCTTGTAAGTCATAAGTCTTGGTTTGCTCTCTATTATAAAGGTTTTCTGACGCTGTTCGGGCTGGGTGGTAGTCTTCTAGCTCATCCAAAGCTGTCAAAACATTTAGATTAGTGAATGAAAGTAAATATCCGTGGACGGCGTTCTCTCCTGGCGTCATCGCTGGATATCCCATCGGTAGGGCAAACAATTTTCCTTGTGCGACTGCTCTAGTAGTATTGACTACCTTACCAGCAAAGTATCTTGGATAATTTTCTTCACCTGGTTTAAGAGTGCCATAGACAAAGACTTTTATCACTAAGAATCCTCAATAGTAATATCCTGCTCTTCAATTGTAGAAGATAAGTCGTCAGAGTTTTGATATGTCTTTTGCATATCTTTTAACACTAGCTGATATACTTTTTGATTTTTCTTAGGCAAACGGTTAGAAGTAATTTTTAATTAATAATTCTTTGCCCTTAGCAGCATTTTTTTGTTTATAGTTATTCATACCATACTGTACCTCTAATTCCGTTATGTTAGCAAAACTAAATAGCTTTCTAATTTCCAGGCAATCATCATAAGTCAGTAACCATCTGTGTTCACATGTTTTAACAACTTGGGCAAATCTTTCATGGTCAAAATTAGTATGTAAATTACCTTTCACTCCATAAAGTTTTGATTTTGTAGGTTGATAATAAGGTGGATCAAGAAATAAAAATACTTGACTTCCTCGTTGTAATAGTAGTTCTTCATAATCACCACAAGTAATATAAACTTCTGATAAACAGCAAAATATATTTTTTAATCTTTCAATACTAGATTGAGTAAATCTTTTTTCAAATGCTTGCTGCGAATATCCACCTGAATCCATTACTCCTGAAAAAGTAATTCTATTCATAATAAAAAAACGGACTGATCTATCAAATTCAGAGCAGATATTATTTTTGTTATTTAAATAGTTGTATAGTTGTTTACCATCTTGATGCTCTTCTCGTAGTTTTGTAATAGAATGAACTAAATTATCTATATCGTCTCTAGCATATTTCCAAAATAAATATAAGTCAAAGTTGAGGTCATTTATCCAGTATTTGCTGATTCGTCTATGAAAGACGCTCTTAATAGCTAGAAAAACTGATCCACCGCCTATAAAAGGTTCTCTAAATTCAGAAATATCTAAAGGAACATGAGGTAATATATAATCAATAACTTTTGATTTACCTCCTGGATATCTTAAGGGACTCTTTACTGATTTAGCCATTCTGAGTAATTACTATGTTTAGTTTGGGGTTTTGTAGTGTTTCTTCGTTAAGTAACTCAATGAGTTGTTTTTGCTTTCCACTAAAGCTATTTTTTTGACAAAAATCTTCTACTGTAATTGTATCACTTGGCAAGTGAAGAGAGCCTTTAACACTTCCCGTAATCTTTAAGCGAGTTCTAAACTCAACTTGTGTATCACCTAAAAATAAAGTTTCTAAATTACTAAAAAGTATCAGTTTAAACAGACCATCTTTTATATCCTCCTCTGATGGCAATCGACCTTTAGATGAGTTCTTCGACTCTTGTATTGTAAATAGCTTGCCTTGTGAATACACCTCATCAGCAGTTAAGTGATAAACTCCTCCTAAATAGTTCGATATAAAGAATATTCCTTTATAACCATCGCTTAAATATTCTAACCTATGTGTAGTCATCGATTCTCTATGAGTTGCAGTTAGCGACCTACTCAGCGTATAATTTTTAAATTTTTGTGAATCGAAAGTACCATTTTGAATAAAATTATTCAGTACTTCAAGATGCTTCTGTCTTGAATGAAGACTGACATTTTGAGTAGTTGCTATAATTTCGTAGCTGTTAACAGCATTTGAGTAGATAGTTTGAAAATCTCTTTCAAAATGTGTAGTATTCCAATGTAAGGCTGTTAGCTGATAATGACTGACTTCTAGTATTTTTTGCCTAACATACTCGGCATTCAATTTTTGATTCGTAATTCTATCCGTAGTATTTGCTACTCTATCAGCCGTTTCATACCATGCAAGGATAATGTATACATTCAAAAGATTCATCCAAGACAAGGTAATAAAGTTAATCCTATCATTATTATCTGTACCTGCACCCTCATCTTTAATGACAGGAATGACTGTAATTTTCTTGGAATTAAGATGATAAGTATTGTAGATTTTAGCAAAAGGATATGTTCTGGTCCTTTTAGGAGAAGTCCATTTAGAAAATGCGATATTATTTTGCAAAGTATCTAAAGTAATTATTCCAAATGGCTTCACGCAATTTACATTAAAATCACTTATAGCGTAAGTCTGAATTTTAGGTATCAAACAAGGTGTATAAATAACATCTTTGATAAAACCAGTGAAACTAAGTAGGGTCATAGCTTGTCATAATTAAGAAGTAGAGGAATTCAATAGTACAGTATAAATACATAGAAAAAGCAGTTCAAGAGTGGCATTTCAGCTGTAATGGTAACTCTAGAGTATGCCACAATAGCGAAACAGAAGCGACTATTAAATTCAGTTAGGAGTTCTCATTGTGGAGTCCCGATATAACCCAGCAGCAATTGAGGAAAAATGGCAAAAAATATGGACTGAACAAGGCTTAGACAAAACTGTTACAGATAACAAGAAGCCAAAATACTATGCCCTGTCACAGTTCCCCTATCCTTCAGGCAGCCTGCACATAGGTCACGTCCGCGTGTATACCATTTGTGATGTTATCGCCCGCCTCAAGCGAATGCAAGGTTATCGGGTACTTAATCCGATGGGTTGGGATGCCTTTGGCTTGCCAGCAGAAAATGCCGCGATTGACAGGGGAATACCACCAGCAAAGTGGACTTATGAAAATATTGCGCAGATGAAGAAGCAGATGCAACGTTTAGGCATCTCCTTCGACTGGGAGCGTGAAGTAACCACTTGTTCACCAGACTATTACAAGTGGACGCAATGGATTTTCTTGCAGTTTTTCAAGGCGGGGTTAGCTTACCAGAAAGAAGCAGCCGTAAACTGGGACCCCATTGACCAAACTGTACTGGCAAACGAGCAAGTTGACAACGAAGGACGCTCTTGGCGTAGCGGAGCAAAAGTCGAACGTAAATTGTTACGGCAGTGGTTCCTCAAAATTACTGACTACGCCGAAGAATTATTGAATGATCTGGGCAAGTTGACAGGTTGGCCTGAACGCGTCAAGTTGATGCAGGCAAACTGGATTGGTAAATCAACAGGGGCTTACTTGGAATTTCCCATCGTTGGGATAGAAGAGAAAATTGGCGTGTACACCACTCGCCCAGATACATCTTATGGGGTTACTTACGTAGTGTTAGCGCCAGAACATCCCTTGACAAAACGCGTCACGACACAAGAACGAAAAGCAACGGTAGAAGTCTTTATTCAAGAAGTTTCCCACCAAAGCGAGTTAGAACGCACCGCAGAAGATAAACCCAAGCGTGGAATTCCTACCGGGGGTAAAGCAATTAATCCGTTTACTGGAGAAGAAATTCCTGTCTGGATTGCTGATTACGTGCTGTACGAGTACGGTACAGGCGCAGTGATGGGCGTTCCAGCACACGACGTACGGGATTTCAAGTTTGCTAAGGAACAGAATTTGCCTATCAAAGTGGTGATTGTGCCAACAGACAAGGAGTCTACTCCAGAAGCAGCATACACAGAACCAGGAATTGTGATTAATTCCGGTCAATTCAATGGAATGCCTTCCACGGATGCCAAGCAAGCAATAGTCGCATACGCTGAACAACAAAGTTTTGGTAAAGCACGGGTACAGTATCGCTTACGCGATTGGTTGATTTCGCGGCAGAGGTACTGGGGCGCACCTATTCCAGTGATTCACTGCCCTAAGTGTGGCGCAGTACCAGTTCCAGAAAAAGATTTGCCAGTACAATTGCCAGAAAATATTGAATTCTCTGGACGGGGAGCTTCGCCCTTGGCTAAGTTAGAAGACTGGGTGAATGTTCCTTGCCCAACTTGTGGTACTCCGGCAAAGCGGGAAACAGACACAATGGACACCTTTATTGATTCCTCGTGGTATTTCTTGCGCTTTCCCGATGCCAAGAATGAGCAACAAGTTTTTGACCCCGCGAAGACAAATGACTGGATGCCAGTGGATCAGTACGTAGGTGGTATTGAACACGCGATTTTGCACTTGTTGTATTCACGCTTCTTTACTAAAGCACTGCGCGATGCTCCTTTCCTGCGGAACGCTACGCGAACAGGAGCCGCCAAGGGCGATCGCGGTTTGTTAAACTTCGATGAACCTTTCCAAGGTCTGTTGACTCAAGGCATGGTGCAAGGTTTAACATACAAAAATCCCGTTACTGGAAAGTACATTCCCCCAGCACAAGTAGATCCAGCAAACCCGGTAGACCCCGAAACAGGAGAACGGCTGGAAGACTTCTACGAAAAGATGTCTAAGTCGAAATACAACGGCGTCGATCCACAGGAAGTCTTGGCAAAGTATGGGGCAGATACAGCCCGGATGTTCATCTTGTTCAAAGCGCCACCAGAAAAAGACTTGGAATGGGATGAAGCTGATGTGGAAGGACAATTCCGTTTCTTAAACCGAGTTTGGCGATTGGTTACTGATTTTACTGCCCAGCACAGACAGGTTAGCAATCAGCAAACTCATCAATTGAGTAAACCCGAAAAAGACTTGCGGCGAGCAATTCACATTGCTATCAAAGAAGTCACAGAAGATGTCGAAGGCGAATATCAATTCAATACCGCTGTATCAGAATTGATGAAGTTGAGCAACGCCTTGGCTGAAGCTAGCTGTAAAGATTCACCAATTTATGCAGAAGGTATTCAGACTTTGATGGTTTTGTTGGCACCCTTTGCACCTCATATTGCTGAAGAATTGTGGAATCAATTGGGTAGTACCGAATCAGTCCACAAACAAGTTTGGCTGAAGTATGACGAATTCGCCTTGGTTACTGATGAAATCACTTTGGTAATTCAAGTTAACGGCAAAAAGCGTGCGGATCTTCAAGTTCCGGCTCAAGCAGATAAAGCAGAGTTGGAAAAGTATGCTCGTGAGTCAGAAAATGTTCAGCGTTTTATCGAAGGTAAGGAAATAAAAAAGGTGATTGTGGTGCCAGGAAAGTTAGTCAATTTTGTCGTTGGTTAAAGGGTTTTTTCTCACTGATGAAATGAATAAAAGGAAGAAGGTTCTTGTTGCCTTCTTCTTTTTTGTAGTTTCTCAGAGAATATGCGAAATTTGCCAAAATATATGAGAAGGAAAATTTATAATCAAAACAATGCTTTCAGGAGATTGACATAATGACATATATCTCCCCAAAAACCCTCTCCTTAGAAGATTTTCTCGCCCAATACCAAGACAATCCTGGCTATGAACTAGCAGACGGAGAATTAATTGACATGGAACCCACTGGTCCTCATGAAACGGTGAGTGGTAAAATTGCAACGCAAATTGGTATCTATCTTGTTGCAGAACAACTTCCCTGGTTTATTCCTCGCACTTGCTTAATTTACCCCTTCGCAGATGCAGCCACAGTTCGTCGTCCTGATGTGGTGGTTCTCGATGAAACCGTTCTCAACCGTGAACCCCTTTGGGAGCGAGAACCCATGATTACGCTGGGACGCTCCATTAAACTGGTGGTTGAAGTCGTTAGCACCAACTGGGAAACCGACTATGCTCGGAAGGTTGAGGAATATCCGCTTTTGGGCATTCCAGAATATTGGATTGTAGATTATCGAGGATTAGGCGGTGTAGCATTTATTGGTAAACCCAAACAACCTACGTTCACTGTTTGTCAACTGGTTGAAGATACATATACTCAACAACAATATCGGTTAAATCAATCCATTAATTCGCCGCTTT
This sequence comes from Iphinoe sp. HA4291-MV1, assembly GCA_019359415.1. Taxonomy (GTDB): domain Bacteria; phylum Cyanobacteriota; class Cyanobacteriia; order Cyanobacteriales; family Nostocaceae; genus Brasilonema. Next base: position 9,302 of record JAHHHH010000020.1, read on the forward strand.
TGCCTGGTTTTCAACTTCGCTTAGATGATATTTTGCCTCGTTAAGTGGTTGCAGGATCGTAGTAACGTAAGTTGCTAGGGACTATTGGGAATAAAACTATACCAGCAGTTCAGTCCTGTCCTCGAAAACTTTCTCACTCCTCAAATAAGCGATCGCCTTTATGCAACCGATGAGCAATTTGATATGTTTGGACTTGCGATCGCATTGTCGGCGAGTGTGCTGCTAAATATCTAGTAGCTGCCACTAATACGTGAATACCGGCAGGAGTTTGACCCAAAAAAGAATACTGGCGAAAAGCTGCTTCTACCTCTTGAATGACATGAAATTCCCGATTTTCTCGCAGCATTAATTTACCAATCATTGCCAGTAATTTTTGTGAATCACCACCACCGTAAAGATACTGAGCAACTAACTGACCTGCTTCATTCACTTGCTGTTGACGATTCAATAACTCCGGCAATTGTTGAAGCAATTCCTCTGGATTTTCAACTGGTTGTTTTGGTTCTGGAAGTCTGGCAGGTGGAACATTCAAAAAGCGGTTGAGGTACACACTCATTGCAGCATCGAACACACCCCGAAGTAACTCTAACGACGGTACCCGTCGCAATCCTTGATGAACTGCGTTGGCAAAGGTGAATGGATGGTGTGCGGTGTTCCAGTCTCCAAAGTCGTTATTGGTATTGAATCGGGCAACACGAAGGGCAGCGGTGTAAGAAACGACACCTGCTAATTGCTCTTGAGTGCAACCGGCTTTGAGTGCAGTTAATAGCGCGTCGGCTATAGCTTGAGCATCTTCACCTAACAGAATAGGAACCAATTCTTCTCGACCTGACCAAGTTCCCCATCGAGGTCGTCCTTCTTCCAAAACAGTTGGCAACTGTTCAAACGCAGACTCTAAAATTGCGACTAAATCCACAGGGTAGCGCCAGGAATTCGACTCTTCCATGCGGGAGGCGTTCGCCAAGCTAGAAATCAAACTTGCTAAGACTTTCTCAGCACCTCGCCAATCCAGAGCATCAAGTGCTTCTAACGCCTTGTTAATAAAGTCGAGTGTATGACCAACATCAATATAGCGGTGGTCTGTAGCAGCAGCAAATAACATCTCGGCAATTTGTTTCCTATCAGCACCCATCCGAATTGCAGATACTAAACAGCGTTCTGCTGCTTCACTATCCCGTCGTTCAATAAACTGGCGAAGCCAACCTTTGAGAGTCTTGATGTCAACAGTGGAATTGGGCAATGGGTGAACCACAAAGTGAGGTGGCGCATTCGTACTTTCACGAGCAACAGCTGAAAGTCCTTGATAAAGAGCAAGAGGTCGGTCTTCTGCATCCAGATAGGGCAGCAAGTTCATCATGCAGGTGTGGATAGTTAAGCCTGCGCCCCAACCTTCTTTGTTGTAACGGGTGCCAAACTCTAATCCCGTTTGGAAGGATTCGGTAGCATCTCCCCCCATATCTTCTAGTAGGGCAATGACAGATTTGGCAATCACGAGGGAAATGCTTTGTTCTAAGCCATCCTGAAGCCGTTGACGCTGGTGGACATAAGAGTCAACTTGGGGAGTCAAATTCACCCATACCTCGCCATCCCGAATTTCTACAGGAAAAGCACGAACATCATCTGCCCAAGAATCGAATGTTCCCCCACTCGCAAGATCAAAGCGGGCATAGTGCCAAGGGCAAGTCACAATGCCATCTTTGCAAGTACTCCCGTGGAGGGGAAAACCCATATGAGGACAACGGTTATCTATAGCGTAGACCTGATTGTCAGAGTAGAACAGGGCAATGGTATGCTTTTCTAGATTCACCAACAAACTCCCTGCTGCTTGAACATCTGCAAGTTTAGCAGCACGAGTGTATCGGTCCGTACCTGTCGTGGGTTCAAAAGTTTGAGTCATATGCACCTTATGAGAAAGTAGGAGATGAGAAGCACAGGTAATATCTTCTACTTCCTACTCTGGCGAAATTTTTAAGGTTTGAGCAGATATTGACTCTAAATTTTGTTAAGTAAGTCAATAATCTAAAATTGTAACCGCAGATGAACGCAGATAATTGTCTGCGTGTATCCGCATTCATCTGCGGTTCAAAATCCTACTCTTCAACTTTCACTTAACTAGCACTCAAGTAAGCTTCTAAAGCTTCAGAACCACCAATGAGTTTGCCATCAATAAACACTTGGGGAACAGTTGATGCACCAGTGACAGCTTGTAACGTGCGCGGTGTCACATCTTTACCTAAGACAATTTCTTCGTAACCAATACCATGCTCTGTGAGCATAGCTTTAGCACGAGCACAGTAGGGACAACCAACTCTTGTGAACAGAGAAACCAATTGAGGCTTCACAGCTTTCGGGTTGATGTATTGGAGCATTGTCTCTGCATCAGACACCTTAAAGGGGTCGCCTGGTTCTTCAGGCTCAATAAACATCTTTTCAATCACGCCATCTTTCACCAACATAGAATAGCGCCAAGACCGTTTGCTAAACCCTAGATCTGATTTATCCACAAGCATTCCCATTCCATCTGTGAATTCACCATTACCATCGGGTATAAAAGTTACATTTTCTGCTTGTTGGTCTTTCGCCCATTCATTCATGACAAAAGCATCGTTGACGGAGATACAGACGATATCATCCACGCCATTTTCTTTAAAAACTTTTGCCAACTGGTTGTACCCAGGAACATGAGTTGATGAGCAAGTGGGAGTGAATGCTCCCGGTAGCGAAAAAACGACTACAGTTTTACCTGCAAATAGGTCATGAGTGGTCATATTAGCCCACTCATGACCTTGACGTGCGCGAAAGGTCACATTGGGAACTCTTTGTCTTTCTCGATTAGGCAACATGAATTTGACTCCTTAATAAATCTCCTGATAAATCATACTCATAATGAATACGACTTATCAAGTGCAAATTTCTTAAGCCATTCTAAAGCAACAGTAGACGCGACGGAGCAATTAAGTAGCTTTTATGACAGAATGGCTGATCTGACTTTTCCCGTTAAGTCGTGAAACAACGAAATAGCAAGGGTTTCAAAATATCTTTTATTCTCAACAACTTAAGTTTAATGACAATAAACTACGAGAGAATAGGGCTTTGTGCTAAGGGTATAGTAAGCGATGGCTCCATCAAAGAGATAACGGGAAAAGTCAGAATGGCTGATGACTGAACTGCAGCGGTCAATGGTAAACCGTTTTTACTTATTAAATTTTACTTATTAAATAATGCCAGTAACCAACGACTGATAGCTCCGTCATCTTCAGTTTGAGAGCGCCTAATAGCTTCTTCAACCAAGTCAATTTTTAATCCTGACAAGACTTGAGATTCACGAATAGAGTGACTTTCTGTTTTAGATAAAGAAGAAGCAATGATCTTGCTAGCATTAACATCAACGACCCAATATTCTTGCACTCCCAAGCGTTGATAAAGTTTTTGTTTGCGGTCTGTATCGTCCTCTAAAGATGAAGCTGCAATTTCAACAACTAAAGTAGGCGTGTCTGATTCATTAAGATTGACCGAGGAATTATTTCGGGGAGGAAGCCTCAAATTTTCTCCAATATAAAAAGCAATATCAGGTTGGGCATCGCGAACTTTAGCTTTTCTGAAAGTCGTATTTGTTAGCTCCAAAATTGGAATGCTTTTGATAGCTGCATATAATACAATCACTGTTGAAACAATTGAATTATCATGACCGTGTGCAAAACCTAGTGCAGCCATCTCAATTCTCATGTAGCCTTGGTCGTAATAAAATCTACCACTTTCTAAGGTGGGATCATCCGCAAAAGTCAGAAATTCTTCCCAAGTCGCCTCAACCCAGGTATCAGTTGGAACAGTATCTATGATAGGGAGAAGATTAACCATATCGTGAACCTGCTGTGTCTCTAGTAATTAGCCTAGCTTATTCTCAGCAGCGCTTCACCTCGGCGATAAAGTTCGCGAGCATAGTCAGTCCAAATTCCTTGTCCCCAGTATCGGAAACAACTTGTTTGCAATAACAAGTTGTATAGCAATGCTTTTTGATAGTCGGAACTCTGTGTCACTGAAGCGTCTTGCTGAACTAATGAGTCATACTTTTCGTGAAATAAAGCGCTGAATCTCTTCATCGGATCTAAGACATTTTCGTAGCCTTTTACCCAACTTAAATTATTCGTCCAAGAAGCACCATCCATGTGAAATTGATGGTCTGTTTCTTTTAGTTCTGTTATTGCTTTTTCCACTGCTTCTGGTGTTGCTTTTTCTGGGTCTACTCGCTGCCAAATTTTGTATTGATGTACGGCTTGACAAGTTGGATACTCATCTGGATTCACACCAGCAGCTTCAATTAATTCTAGATATTCAGTACCATTGAGTGCAACGACTCCTGAGTGATTGTTTCCTGAATCGCGAATTTCATGATATATCCTAAATAAATCGCGGGGGTATTCGTTCATCATGACGCCGCCATTTTCCCCATCAGCAATTTGAGTGACTAAAGAGGGAACTGTAACATTACCAATTTGCTGTTTACTTCTTCCTTTTGCCTCAAAATAAGGCTGCATCTGAGCTACTAATTTTGTATCTGAGCCTTGAGTTTTTATTAATGCTGTGATACTAATAGTCTCACCTTTAGAATTGCGGGCAACCAATCGATTTGGAATATATTTATCATCATGATGTAAGCTCGAACCATCCAGACGTTCTACTGAATGTTCCTGCACCATGAGCCAACGATACCCACATTCTTTGAGAGCTTTAATATATTCAAACAAAGTATCCGGATGGTTAGGTAAGTGCATTTCTGGGGGAGAAAAGCCCTTCACTCGCTGTAGGGCATCATAGCCAAAAATGGCTGCAAAGTAATGTTGCCAAGCTTGAATATGGAGTTTTATGTCAGGAATGGGTGTGGAAGGAATAACCGCATGACTCCACATTGTGCCCAACCATTCCACATAAGGCTGATATTGGCAGTCACAGGTGATACGCTTAAGGTTGTTGATAATATCCTCTCGTCCCTGTCGTAACCCCCACAACAAATTACCCGAATAATCAAGCATAATTCGAGGATTGCAACCTTCGGATATAAGTTGGGGAATAAAATCTCCCATACGGCTGTAGCACCAAGCAAAGGTTGTTGCGTTGTGGTTATCTCCTTCATGGGAATGTTCAAACATATACTGAAGATTGCTGATGAGTTCCCCATTAACACCTGCAGGGATGGTGGGTTGATGCATATGGAGAGCACAGGCAAACCCAGCCGTGATATTTTCTAAGCGGAGATTTGTGGTGTTTAAAAATACAGGGTTATCTCGTTGGACTACAGAACGAATTTCTGCTTCCCAACCGCAAATATTGGGTAATCCTGTCCTGAATTCTTCCAAAACAGGTAAGTTGGCAGATGGTGCTGTTGCAGTCATAATAACTATCCCAATCTTTAGAGATCATTGAAAGACAAAACCAGCGAGCAAAAGGGGTAAGAGCACCAAGGGCAGACACGATCAAAAGGAGAGTTCCTGGATCAGTCTTAATCTGTGAATTGCTCATTTTACCCCTTTTATAAAATAGGTATTGCAAACGATTTGTGACGAGGAATTAACTCAAGTTGCTCAAGATTACCATACCTCAATGTAGTTCTTGAGAGAAACAACCCAAAGCCCCATCCATAAATTTAAAATCAGGCAGATAATCTACAGACTGAACAACCAAGGTTGATGGACATAATTCCCATTGTTTCGTTGAGACTTGCAGGTCTTTTATGAATCCTGTTCTGATATTCAGTATCCAACCATGAACTGTTGGTGCTTTTTGGTCATGAAGTTCTTTACGCATGATTGAAGTCTGGTATAGATTTTTAACCTGTGACAGAACATTGATTTCTGCTAGACGATCTAGACGTTCTTCTTTTGTTGGCAAGGCATCAATTTCTTTTTGGTTTTGTAAATAGAGTTCTCTGATTGGATTCACCCAATTATCAATGATTCCAATGGTTCTGCCATCTAGCGCCGCCTTAATTCCACCACAACCGTAGTGACCACAAACAATAATGTGTTGAACCTCAAGATAAGAAACTGCGTATTCTAAAACGGCGAGAAAGTTAATATCCGTGAGAGACACTTGATTGGCAATATTGCGATGGATAAATAACTCTCCAGGTTCTGTGCGGGTAAAGTTTGTTAGCGGTAAACGACTATCAGAACACCCAATATAAAGATAAGGGGGTTTTTGTCCGCTTGCCAAGCGTTCAAAGTAGCTGGGGTCCAAAGCTAGTTTTTCTGCAACCCAAGCTTGATTATTTTTCAGGAGTTCATCAATGGTGTGATACTTCATTAATCTTTAGGAAAATCTATTTCTAGGTATTGTTGCTTGGTTATAGTTAGAGTTGAGCGATAAAGTTGACGCAATACTCAGCAACTAAACCTTGCATTTTGATAATAAAGTTAACACCATAACACTACATTTAATATAGGGTCAAATTAACGAATTTATGGTTCATACTCATGATAGGTCAATGTTAGCACAGTTATCTATCACTCATACATTCCTACATCTACTCTCACGAGTTAACTTTGTTCATACCTGACTCTTTTTTCCGATAAAGATAAGTGTATAAAAATTATAGAGTAGGATTGAGTCATTCAAGAAGGTTATGTTAGGTAATATTATTCTTTTGTCAGTAAATCAATATATTTTATTGTGTTTTCAAGCAAAATATGCTTTTGAATCAAGACTTCATGTGATTAGAATAGAAACCTTTAGTGAAGAGCAACTATAATTAAATTCATTCAACAAAAATCATTGAATTTGAGAGTTGTCAGGAGAAAATTTGTGACTCAAGATTACTCAGGTAAATGGTGGGCTGCGTTTATATGTATTATATTCATCGAAGCGGTGTTGCTCATTTTGTTAATTTCTAGACAACCTACTCCACTCCTTTTTGTAGCAATCGTTGCGATTGCATTTCTACTGTTTCTTCTTCCTCAGCTTGATGAAGTTATTGCATTGACTTTTGATAGAGGAAAGCTAGATAGTAAAATAAATTCAATGGGAAAAAAAATCTCTACAACTAAGACAAGAACTGACAAGCTAGTTTTGTTATCTATGCCAAAGTCGATGTATGAGACTCTAAAGAAACTGACTGCGGGTAACTTTAAGTCTTATGAAATGAGTGATACTCTAGAAAGAGAACTTTATTACCTTAAAGATATAGGGTATATAGAGGTAGGTAGAATTCGTGACATTCCTTATGATGGCAATAATCTTTCAGATTATGTGAGAGTCACAGATTTCGGTAAGCAATTTATCGAGCTTCGTAAAAGTGCAGAAGAGGACAGCAAAGGTTAATGTTAACTTGATTGAGTTAAACCAGGGTAGTCTACACTTGATTCTCTTAAATGCTGAATTTTTACTGTTAAGATGACAACTCATATGTGGTTTTCGTCATGTGAAAGCTAACACCTCAAATTAGAAAAATTGCTTAACTATAGCGCGAAATCCTGGTAATACGGGACTGGTTAATTCATCTTCTGCATACAGTGTTACAGCTAGCTTTAAAATAGCGCGATCGCGTCGATACACTTCTAATTTGCGTAGCTGGTGATCAGCAATCCAATATTCCAAAACGCCGTAAGTTGAATACAGCTTCAGCTTAGATTCTCGATCGCGGCGCTCGTTCTTTTCGCCTGGAGACAGCACCTCAATAACCAGTTCCGGTGCAGCAATGAGATGTCCAGCATCATCAAGCATGGTTGCTAATCGTTCATGGCTAGCCCAAACCACATCGGGAATGACACTGTCGGCTTCGGAGAACACCAAACCAGGGTTAATTGCAGCTTCGCCTAAGCCACTTTCGTTTGACCAAATGGTCAGTGCTGTACCAATTTTGATGGTAACATTTTGGTGCTTCCAGTGAGGTGCTCTGGTCACAAATAGCTCTCCGTCAATAATCTCATAATGTCTACCGTCATCGGGTAAGAGTTCTATATCAGCAACTGTCCAGCGGACTGCTTGAGTGGGAGTCATAAGTGCATGAATGTGTAACAATAACATACAAGGTGAAGCGTCTGGGTTTACCTTGCATATCCCCAATTGTAGTTGACTACTATAAAGCGCACGCGCCATCACTCCACAATACAGAATGCGTTACCTTAGAGGATGTAGTGCTACATATCATAAGTGTATAAAAGTAAAATCACTTACCTCTTATTTACACTGACCTTCATTATTGTCCTTTGCTGGACTTTTTTCTCAAAGCTACCAAACGAGCTAACTTGCCAGCAATCAAATGTTATTCGAGCAACAGGTAAAAGATACTACACACATCCCCAAAAAGTTGTCGTTAAGCCTTGGCGGGGTGAGCATCACGTTTACGCGATTTTCATGATTCCCGGTGAACATCTCAATGATAAGCTGTTCACAGTCACAATAAAAAGTGTTGGCACTTTCTGCGGAGAACTTGATTTTGCTAGCACGACTGTTGCTGACGGCGTTTATGCCAAACCAGGACATTACCTGATGAAAGCATTATTCCTAACTCGGACTGCTGTTTGGCTAATTGCCAAAGGAAAGGGAGATGAGTTAAAGCAATCAGGTAATTGGAGAGTGGGTTACGCAAAGATAGAAGAAAAATAATTTCTCAAAACCCTTCTCCTAAGGGAGACGCTGCGCGAACAGGTGGGCACTGCCATAACGTAAAATGCCATACTGCCTCCTAGAATTATGCTAACTCTTCAAGAATAAATTTATTGGTTGGACTGGAAAAATCCTTGAGCCACTCGTCTGTTGACAATCCCTCGCCTGACAAATTGTCAAACACTCGATCTCTAACTTCTACTTTGGACTCAAAGTCAAACCGCTCTCAATTTTAGAAGCTTAGCAGGAGCACCCGCCATGAACTCTAAATCACTCCGAAACCGGATATTCACTCTACACTGCTACTTGGAATTGGCGATCAGACTGATTGTCATCATTATTGGCTAAACCGGAGCCTCTTAGTCTTCCATTTGGCATCTTAATTATCGATATTACTACTTTTGTGATCGCTACTAGCACTGTGCTCTGCAAACCTCTGCGTTTTTGTTAACGAACTTCTAGGTTTAAACCCATTACCCAGCGATAATGAGCTTCAATTTGAGCAACAGTCTCAGACTTGCGCTTTGTATCCCACTGACTGTGTTGAAAGAGTTGTTGACGCAAATCATCTACGTTAATGGTAGTCACTTTACCATCAGCGACTATCTGCTTGCCACTAACCCACACACTCTCAATAGCATTGGTGGGACGACCAAGAATTAATAAACCAATGGGGTCTGTACGCGGTAGTAGTGATAAACTAGTAAGGTCATACATGACCAAATCAGCTTTTTTACCGACGGTGAGGGAACCAAGTTCGTTAGCCATATTCAGTCCCTTTGCACCTCCATGAGATGCCATCTCCACTGCTTGGCGGGGTGTAATCCAGTGCTGGTAATCTAAATCTGTGACGTTGTGCAATATCGAACCTATTTTGATGGCTTCTAGTAAGTCTTGGGAATCATTGCTAGATGCGCCATCACAACCAAAAGTGACGTTGACTCCAGCTTGACGATATTTCAGAATGGGCGCGATACCACTGCCTATACGCAAGTTACTTAAAGGATTGTGGACAACTGTAGATTGGGTTTCGGCTAGAATGGCTATATCGGTGTTTGTTAAGTGGATGCAATGGGCTAGCGTTGTGCGATCGCTTAAATAACCAATTCGATTCAAATGTTCAACCGCAGTACAGCCGTATTTTTCTTGCGCGAGTTTTTCTTGTGCTTTGGTTTCCAGTAAATGGGAGTGACGGCAAAGATTGTACTGATTGCTTAACTCAATACATCCTTGGAATAAAGCATCAGAACATAATTGTATTCCTGTGGGGGCAACTAAAATACTCACACTCTCATCTGGGCGATGAAACTGTCTTACCGCTTCTTCTATTAGTTCCAAGGTTGCTGCAGTTGAGCGAAAATAAGGTTTATGAGTTAATGCTGTGGTTTCTCCAGATGGTATCCCAGCAGTGAGAGATTCATCTTGAATGAGAGGAGAGACAAAGGCGCGGATACCAACTTCTTTATAAGCGCGAACAGCGCTAGCAATTGTTTCTAACTCTTTTCCTGGAATGAGTATCAGATGATCTACCACACTCGTACCACCGGAAAGTAAGGTTTCTACTGCCGTTCCCAAAGCACTGAGGTAAACTTTTTCTGTATCAAGAGGCGCAAAGTCGTAGAGTTGCGCCAACCATAATTCTAAAGGTAGGGGTGGAATGATACCTCGTTGCCACATTTCCGAGGAATGGGTGTGAGCGTTAAAAAATCCTGGTAGGAGGAGTTTGTTTTCACCGTTAATCGCCGTACCGACAACCTCAAGACGAGGTGCAATAGCAGCGATCGCTCCATCTACAACTTGCACATCCACGGTTGCATAATCATTAACAGTGGCTATCAAAACATTTTGGATTGTAAAGTTCACGAGCTTAACCTTGATGAAGTATTAAGTAATTAGACTTTCCGGAGATTTTCAAGCTACAAAATAAAGAAGGTGTTGGGTATAGCAATGTATGAATATACATCTTCGGAATTTAGGAATTGCACCAAACGCATGGGCAGTCAACCATACGTTTGCAGATATTACTCGTCCTCCCCAGACCCCACAACCTGTTATCTTATCAACAGAAACCAAAACCCTGTGCCTTGACTTGGCAAAAGCTGCCATCCTCATCATTGATATGCAAAACGACTTCTGCCACCCTGATGGTTGGTTGGCGCATATTGGTGTGGATGTCGCTCCAGCGCGAAAACCTATTGAACCTTTACAAACCTTATTACCTGCACTCCGAGAGAAAAGCGTTCCCGTGATATGGGTGAATTGGGGAAACCGTCCCGACTTACTCAATATTAGTGCCAATGTGCTTCACGTCTACAACTGTACTGGTGAAGACGTGGGATTAGGTGATCCGTTACCTAGCAACGGTGCGAAAGTACTCATGGCGGGTAGCTGGGCTGCGGCGGTGGTAGACGAACTCCAACAATTGTCCCAAGATATTCGTGTGGATAAATACCGCATGAGTGGTTTCTGGGATACCCCTCTAGATAGTATCTTGCGGAACTTGGGAAGAACGACACTATTTTTTGCAGGCGTTAATGCTGACCAATGTGTCATAGCTACCTTACAAGATGCCAACTTTTTGGGATACGACTGCATATTAGTCAAAGACTGTACCGCCACAACTTCTCCTGATTATTGTTGGCTAGCAACACTTTACAACGTCAAGCAGTGCTTTGGCTTTGTCACCGATGCGCAAGCAATTTTAACAACACTTCAACAAAGTGCTGAGTGTTGAAGTGCTAAGTGTTGAATAGTTATAGTAATCCTAAATCAGTTGTAAAAATCTCTCTTTTCTTCCTCTGTGCTCTGGAGCGTCTCTGCGGTTTATTCACTCAAGGTTTATTTTACAAATCAGATAGGATTGCTATATTTGGTTAGTTACTATTTTAGGACTTACGCACTGTACAAAAAGACTGGACCCGTGCATAACGTGCGCGAGCACGTGGAAACATTGTCTGTATCTGCGGATCAATTGTACTGCGACGGCAAAATGCTTGACTCTATCTACAATCCACGTTCATCTTCCGCAGCGTGCATAAGTTGATTTCACTTACACCTAGATAAGAAGTAGAAAGAGGGCTTATATCCTCGCTAGTTCAAAACCCCGACTTTATTGAGTGATTTATGCCTGCTATGGTGATTACCACACAATCAAAATTTTGTCAATGCGTAAGTTCTATATTTAACCATTTAGCAAAAAAATAAATGATGCCTCAAAACAAAGGACTTTTTATACCCCGATAGCTATAAAGGAGATGAATTATGTACGCGACTCGTTGTGTTATTCCTGTTGTCAAATCACCCAAAGATTATCAAGCATATCGCATTAGTCCCCATGACACAAACCGCTTGGCGATTATATTCGACACAGCAAGTGCTAATACTTCTTTGACTTGTTGCATAGAAATTTTTGATGTTGGTGGCAAAACACCACCCAATCGTCATCAGTGGGCGGTGGAAATGTTTTTTGTCCTGAAAGGAGAAGGAATGGCAATGTGCGATGGCAAAATAGTCCAAATTCAAGCAGGAGATAGTTTGTTAGTCCCTCCTACAGGAACTCATTTGATTCAAAATACTGGTTCTAGTCGCTTATACACACTGACTATTATGGTTCCTAATGAAGATTTTGCTGAATTAATTCGTAGTGGTACACCAGTGGAATTGGATGAGGAAGATATGGCAGTGTTGGGCAGAGTGGATAGCTTAATGCCATATTGAAAGATATATATAGCAGTCCTAAATCATTCGTGAAAAACAAGATCCCCCAAGATCCCCGACTTCTTAAAGAAGTCGGGGATCTGTGTCTTTCAATTTCCGCAATTCATCTAGGATCATTATTATCAAATCTTAATATAGATTTTGACAATAGCTTTACGCATTTGACAATTTAAACTTCAGTACCTATTGCCAGCCGTATCCCCCAAAATAAGATTAAAGTTGCGATCGCCAGCCAATCACCTCTTCTCAATCGTAAGTCGTGCCATTGCACTCGGTGTTCACTAGGACTGGTAAAGCCCCGCACCGTCATTGCGCTAGCCATTTGCTCTGCCCGGAGTAACAAATTTTCCAAAAGTCGTTCTGCTACCAACATCCAAACTTTGACAGATCCTTTCAATCCTAGCTTTTTCCAATTAATAGCCCTAGTCATAACAGAGCGAATTAAATTCTGGATTTCTTCTAAAACTAAGGGAATAAACCGCAAAGATAAAGTTAAAGTCAAAGTTATCTCAGTGACAGGCAACTTCAACCGTCGCAGGGGTTGCATTAAGCTTTCTATAGCAGCTGTGATTTCCTCTGGTGCAGTTGTTAGCAGATACAGGTTGGAACTGTAAATGAGGGTAAACACCATTGTACTCACACTTATTGCCAAATCCAATGAGCGGCGAGTCACTTTGACTGGACCTTTGTCAAACAGCACGTATTTATAACCTTGCTGCTTATTGGCAAAAAAAGGTGCTGGAGTTGAAGGAGTCGAAGCTGCTTGCTCTTGTTGATTGATTGGCAGACGCGGTTGATAATTTATACCAAGTCCATCAGGACTGATAGCTAGAATGACTAAAACAAAAAAACACAATGTCAACAGCCAGCCCATTTGCTGCTGCCAAACTCTTCGGGGAATACACGCTATTAAGGTAGCGATAATTAACAGTACTACTAACAGCACGCGCCATAAGTTGTTAGCAAGAATGTAGGTTGTAAGAAAGCTCATCAACCAGATCAACTTGACTCGCGGATCGAGTTTGTGTAGCCAAGTTTGAGGTTGTTCCAAGTAAAGCCCAATTGGCAGCGATCGCAGTAAATCCATTTTTAGTCATTAGTCATTAGTCATTGGTCATTAGTCAATTGCCAAAGACTCATGACTGATGACTCTTGACTACTATGACACGCGGGTGGCGCGATTGGCATTACTACTTTCGACCTCACGGGCTTTTTTACTCCGCCATAGTATGCGGATAGGAGTTCCTTGAAAGCCCAAATGCTGCCGAAATTGCCGCTCAATGTAGCGGCGGTAGTTGTCGTTAAAGCGCTTGGCATCGTTGACAAACAATGCTATTGTAGGTGGTTGACTACTGACTTGGGTACCGTAGTAAATTTTGCCCTGACGCCCACCGCGAGAGACTTGCGGTGAGTGCCAACTAATAGCTTCTTCCAAAACTTCGTTGATAACTGCTGTACTAACACGACGTTTGTGTGATTCAGCTGCCCTATTGACCAACTCCAAAATCTTTTCTACCCGCTGCCCAGTCAAGGCACTGACAAAAATAGTTTCTGCCCATTCAGTAAAATGCAGCCGTTCTTGCAGATGTCTTTCGTAATCATATATTGTGTAGGAGTCTTTTTCGACAGCATCCCACTTATTAACCACGATAACACAAGCTCGACCTTCTTCGGTAATCCGCCCAACTAATTTTTGGTCTTGCTCGGTGACACCGTCAATGGCATCTATAACCAATAAAACCACATCGGCGCGACGAATTGCTTTAAAAGCACGGTTAATGCTAAAGAATTCAGGACCGTATTCTACGTTTTTCTTTTTGCGAATTCCTGCTGTGTCAATCAAGCGGTAAATTTGCCCGTTTCGTTCCACGACAGTATCAATAGCATCGCGGGTTGTACCAGAAATTGGGCTAACGATCGCTCTTTCTTCTCCCACAAAAGCATTCAATAAACTGGATTTTCCCACATTTGGGCGTCCCACAATTGCCACTTTAATCTCATTGGTTTCTGGGACTTCTACTGTAGCTGGAAGATAGTTAATCACTACATCCAGTAACTCTCCTGTACCGCTTCCATGAATAGCAGAGACGGGGAAAGGTTCACCTAAGCCCAATTCCCAGAATTCAGCAGCTTGAATGAAACCTTGTTCTGGAGATTCGCATTTATTGACTACCAAGAGAACAGGGACTTTTTGTTGTCGTAACCACTCAGCAATTTCTTCATCCGCCGGTGTTGGTCCAGTTTGACCATCTACCATGAAAATAGCAGCACTTGCTTCTGCTAGCGCTGCCATTGCTTGTTGGCGAATCAGTGGTAAAAATTCTGTATCGTCATTAAATACCAAACCACCAGTATCAACGACTGTAAACTCGTGATCGCGCCAGTATGCTGGTTTATAAGTGCGATCGCGTGTCACTCCTGGTTCATCGTGAACAATAGCAGATTGTTCCTCAGCAAGGCGATTGACCAAGGTAGATTTGCCCACATTGGGGCGACCAATAATAGCAACTATAGGAAGACTCATAACCGGATGCACAATGCTCCAAATCTCTATTGTAGCGATTTGGGGTGGGTTGTACTTAACTGGATTGAGAATAGTTGGGAAGGGGAAGTGGGTTACCAGAGGGAATTGAGTATAATTTTAGGTGATACAGCAGCAATTCCTGAGTCAGGAGTCAGATCGCGTAGCGTCTCCCTTTGGGAGAAGTAAAAAGAGCTTTCAGTCTGGCTTTTAGACCTCAGCATTATACTTCATTTACTTGCAATGTGCTGTAATTAAAGAAAGTTTTGCTATGCTTCGACTGGTGCAACAAGAAGCCTGTGCTACCCGTTCATTGGTTGCCACTAGAGTTCCTTCGCCGACATCTATTTGCCCCAACTCGAATAACAGTTCGTGGATTTTTGCGTACGGAACGTGCGCGTAATTCCCCAACCAACCAATTAATGCTTGTAACCGTACCCCTAAATCTTGTCCTGGGATTATCTCATCCGACCAGTCAGCAGCAGTTACAGTTCCGCAGTGCGAACATTGACAGTGATGGCGTTCGTCATGTTTATGATGTTCCCCTATGCATATAACTCCTGTCAACTACTCCCCCACCTGAATTCTTACCTACAAACTCTTGTCCGGAACCTTACAGGACGAGGAAATGGCACAGATGAGACGCCAGAAAGAGAGTGGGAATACTAGAAACGACGAAGATATCGGTACAAACGGAGACTCCGGAATGTATCCGGACTCATAAAGCATAACCTATAAAGGTTTTGTAAATTTATCCATATTTGTTATGAAGATTCATTTCACGAAACTATGCGCTTTCTCGGTTTCCAATACCTGGTACTACAGCCAAGGGTCAGGAGAATGATAATAATTCGCCGTACCTATTGTTGGTATCAAGGAATAACAGGAGAGGTTTCTCAATGACCGACGCTCAACTTCAGTTCGATGTCTTCCTGGTACACAACAGTCAGGATAAACCTCTAGTTAGAGTGATCGCAAATGAACTCAAGCGGCGCGGTATAAAGGCGTGGTTAGATGAGGAGCAAATTCCACCAGGACGACCATTTCAAGATGAAATCCAACAGGTGATTCCACTAGTCAAATCTGCTGCCATATTAATTGGTTTGCAGGGATTAGGAAGCTGGCAAAATTGGGAATTACGGGCACTAATATCATTGTGTGTCAAGAAGAATATCTCTGTCATTCCTGTCCTGCTTCCAGGTGTTAGTCATTTACCTGAATATCTGCTCTTCTTAGAACAGTTTAGATGGGTAAGTTTCTCTGAGGAAATTGATGATGAGAATGCATTGTACTTGTTGGAGTGGGGCATAACTGGGAAGAAGCCACAGCCAACCGTAAAAATCATACCACAAAATCCTAGCGAAAACACTCTGCAAAACAGACAAGATAACTCTGGTGATGAACTCAGTAGTGAAGGTGTTTTATACTATAAAAGGCTACATAACTTCCTAAAATTGGGAGAGTGGAAAGAAGCGGATCAGGAAACTTTCGCTGTCATGCTCAAAGCATCTGACAGAGAAGAAGAAGGCTGGCTTGATGACGAATCCATTGACAATTTTCCCTGTACAGATCTCTACACGATTGATCAACTTTGGGTAAAATACAGCAACGGTCGCTTCGGCTTTAGTGTGCAAAAGGACATTTTGCAAAGCGTCGATCAAGACTTGGAAAAGTTTGGCGATCTCGTCGGCTGGCGCCAAGGAATGTTTTGGAACAAAGGATGGCTGGTATATCGAGAACTCACCTTCGACACCAACGCCCCTCAGGGACATCTTCCCAGACCTTTAGGTCGAGCTCGCATCTCCCCAGGTCTTTCGTCTGAGCTAGTTATGGGAGGTTGGGTATTTAGGTTGTGGGAAAGTTGGGGAGGGTATGTCAGTCTCCCTTCTCTCGCGTCCAGACTGAGAGAGTGTAACCTATAAAGGTTTTAGAAAATTATTAAGATTTGCTAAAAAAGTTTATTTGACAAAACCTAATGTTTCCTTGATTTTCGATACCTGATTTGAACAAGTTTGGAGTACAAAAACACCAATTAATAGATAATGCCTTTTGGCTGTATCAGTTAACAGTTAATACAGCAGTTTGCATTTTTATTAAGGTACACCTTTTCAACTCAAGAGCCAGATATAGAGCTAATTTTACTTCTCCCAAAGGGAGACGCTACGCGATCTGACTCCTGAATTTTGAATTCTGAATTCTGCTGTAAGATTAATGTTAACTATTCATTATGCCAAGCCCGTTCTGCAGTCCAATGACAGTCACTTGATTGATAGACCTTAACTGCTTCCAAGCCCACCTGTGAAATCAACTGATTCACTTCATCTAGAGTGAGTGCAGCGTGAAGAGAATCACGAAATAACTTCTTCTGATAGGCATTGTATTCTGCTCCTACACTATTAACTAAAGCATTCATTGTTGTTTCATCCGCTGGTCTAAACAAGTCGCGGATAAAAATACTACCATTTGGTTTTAAGACACGCTTAAGTTCGCTAAAGAAAAGTAACGGATCGGACAAATGGTGGATAAGGCTATTTGATATAACCATATCAAACTGCTCATCTTGATAAGGCAAGTTTTTCGCATCTACTGATTCTAGGCGAATTTGCTGTTGCAAACCAGCTTGTTGAATGTGTTGTAAGGCTATGCGTAACATACTTTGAGCTAAATCAATAGCAATCACTTGCGATTGGGGACGCATTTGACATAGTAAAATTGGAATACGAGCGGGTCCAGTACCAGCATCCAGTATTAGACCCTGTTCCTTTGGTCCAAGGGCGATCGCTCCTTCAACAAAAGCAGTATTTACCTCAATGAAGTCCATTGCATCATACTCAATGGCTTCTTCTAAACTATCCATGATTTCTGGTTCCAGCACTCTTTCTATCGTCATGAGTCTCTCCCTCATCCCCCTCATCCCCCTCATCCTCCCCAGATGAGAGATACATTCTAATTTTGGGAACACTAAGTGTATCACCACTATTAACAGCAATTGGTCGATGTGGAAAGACGAATGGAATCTTAGCTCGAAAAACATAGTTCCCTTGCAACCACTTACAGCATATCTAACAGCAAGGAAATACGGTACTATCTCTTATGATTTTAGCCATTCAGCAGAGGAAATGTTAATTCCCCAAGGACAGGAAGACCACTCATTAGAAGCATACAAGCTATTACAGCAAGGAGTTCAACAACAGCAAGCTGGAGATTTATCTGCAGCCATGAAGTCTTTGCAAGGTTCTCTTGCGTTATTTCAAGCAGTTGGAGATATTGAAAAACAAGCGCAAGTGCTTTCTTGTTTGGCTTCCATAGTTTATATTTTAAGAGACTACAAGAGTGCTATTTCACACTCACAGCAGTGTTTATCTTTAACAAAAGATGTCGCAAACTTGCAAGTCATAAAGATGCAAGTACTTTCGCATTTAGGTAATGCTTACCGTCATTTAGGCAACTATGATAAGGCAATTGAGTCTCTGCAAGAGTGTTTGAAACTAGCACAGCAATTACAAGATAAGCAAAGTCAAGTGGCGGGACTCAATAATCTGGGATTGGTCTATAAAGCTTTGGGTGACCTTCCTCAAGTAATTGAACTTAAACAGCAAAGCTTAGAAATTGTACGGGAACTACAGGACAATTGGGGTGAAGAGCAAGTTCTGAAGAATTTAGGCAATGCTTGCTATGCTTTAGGAGATTTTGCTAAAGCGATCGCCTACTACAAGCAGTGTATGAAAATAGCTGATTCGCTTAACAATCACCGAAGTACAATTCAAGTGTTAAATAATCTAGGGAACGCTTGTTATGCGCTAAAGGATTATGCCAAAGCTATTGTTTATTATGAGCAACGTTTACTATTAGCTAGGGCAATGAAAGACAAGCGCAGTGAAGGACAATCATTAGGTAGTTTGGGAGTTGCTTATGAAGCTTTGGGCGATTACGCTCAAGCGATTAGTTACTATGAAGAAGGTTTGGAACTAGCCAGGTTTCTCAAAGACCACCACAGTGAGGAGCAGATTCTTACCAGTTTAAAAAAGGCTTGCCAAGCTTTAGGTGACTATACTAGAGTCATGAAATACCAGCTACAAGCAAAAACAGATAAAAAGTGATGAGTTCCGCTGGTCAACCTAATGAAACGTAAAACGCTCGATTGGGTACTGAGCTTGTGCAGCTAGTGTTTTCTACACTTTCAATAACGGCGATCGCTTACTCATCACCTTTCTACAAAAGTTCCCAAGCCTCTTGTTTATATCCATATTGAAAAATTTCTGGATGCAGGATTTCTGCCAAAATTTCTATGGAATCTACGAGTCGTGGTCCTGGACGATTGAAGTAGGAATTACCATCAGTAATGTACACTCTGCCAGTTTGAGAGGCGTGTAATTTTTGCCATTCTGGACTTTGACTTAATAGTTGGGCTTCTTGACGAGTGCGATTTAAATCAAAGCCACAAGGCATAAAGATTATGATATCCGGATTGCTAGAAATGAGTGTTTCCCACTTTAAAGAAGTAGAAGGCTGACCTGTCGTGCTAAATAGTGGTTGTCCTCCGGCTTCGGTCACGAGTTCAGGAATCCAATTAGCAGCAACCATCAAAGGGTCAGTCCACTCAATGCAAGCAACAGTCGGGAGGTTTTCTGTTTGAGAAAGACCTTTTGTTTTTTGGTCTACTATTTTCACCCGAGCTTCTAGGTTTTCTATCAACTGCAGCGAGTCCACCTCGAAAACATTAGCTACTCGTTGAATATCTTCCCAAACATCTTGAAGAACATTTGGCTGTAAGGAAATAATCTGAGGTGAGCTATCTGTAATGGTAGCAACTGCTTCTTCCACATCTTTTAAGCTAACAGCACAGACATCACATTGGTCCTGGGTAACAATGTGAGTCGGTTGTAATTCCTTTAAAACATCTGTTTTAATTTGATAAATACTGAGTGCAGATTGCAACAGATTGTTAACTTTATCGTGAATTTCATTGCTTGAGGCATTGCTATTTATGCGTGCTTGAGTGCAAACAGGACGATCTTGAATTTCTGGGGGATAATCACATTCGTGCGATCGCCCAACAATTGCATCTGTTAACCCCAGAGCTGCTAAAATTTCTGTTCCACTTGGAATTAGGGAGACAATTCTCACACTACTATCTGTCATTCTCTACCTCCAGAACAGCTACCATGACTTTAATTTTCGCAAAATTCTACAAATTAGGAATCTTTCTGTAGGTCAATGCATAGTGCCATTGGGGGAAGAACAAGGGCATTGCTGATTAAGAGTATGAATTTGGTTTCGCGCAAAGGACGCACCAGGCGAACCAGAGTTAGTGTTATTTGTTGATTTTGTGAGACAGCGCTGCGGGAGGGTTTCCCTCTCCTAAGGGAGACGCTTCGCGTTGGCGCAGCCTGTCCGCAGGACTTACCGCAGGCGACTGCGAACCCAAAGGGTCATTTCATACTTGAATTCAACAACGCTAGAACAAGTTATCTCCGGGTGTGGTCAAAACCTGTCGGTAAAGGAATAGACAAGGGGACAAGACAATTCGCTCATTCAAAATTTGGAATCTCCCTCTTGTTTGCCTCTTCATCTCCCCATTGCCCATTGCCAACCAATGATTGACCACACCCGTTATCTCCTGACCCCATTTATCACTTGTGCTTGCGATTCTTCAGGTGGAGAGTTTGGCTCTACATATGAGTGAGGCAGAGCAATGGTGATATCAGTACCGTTGATAACAGTTCCCAACAATCCAAGGTCAGATTCGACCAATTGGTCGATCGCTTCGCTGAGCATATTTTCCTGTGTGTAGTTTGGTCTTGTCACCAGGACAATGCTATCGCTGTAGGGCTGTATTAACAGAGCATCATTTGATATGCTCAAAGCTGGCGTATCTAAAATGACCAAATCAAAACGCTCACGCACATCCTCCATCAGGCGTCGTATTTCGCTAGATTCAAGAATTGCTGCTGATTGACGCACAGGACCAGGGCTGGGAAGAATGTATAAATTTTCTATATCTGGTACTAAGCGAATACATTCGCTCAAGCTGGCGTAATAACGCAAGGGTTCAATAGTCGCATCAGGATCAGTAGTTACTCTAAAGGAAGAAGAACCAGAAGGCGATCGCAAATCTGCTTCAATAATCAAGGTTCTTTTGCCTGCACGGGCGGATGCTATCCCCAAGTTATAAGCAGTTACAGTCTTACCTTCTGCACTGCTCGTGCTAGTAATTAATACCACCTTCAATTCTTTCCCGCCAATGCGGCGTAGATAACTGCGGAACTTCTCATAAAACTCCAGGTAGAAAGACTCTGGAGAAAGAACTACTGGTACCTCCATTGGATCTAACCCATCAACAGGCATTAAAGGCAATTCGCCCAGTAGAGGAATTTCTCGTTGTTTGAGACTGTCGCGGATATCTTCCTTTGTCTTGAAGGTTTCTTCCAATGACCCTAGTAAAAATATAACTCCGCCACCCACCAACAATCCTAGTAAACTGCCTATGCCCAGAGTAATAGGCGTACTCAGACGATCCCTATTAGCATCAATCACGACTGGTGATCTAGCTATGCCAAGACTGCTGACTGTTTCAGCTTCTGCCGTTCTTGCGTCTGTTAGTTTTACTTGCATTTGGTCATAGACGGCTCTTTTTAATGCAACCTCCTGTTCTAAACGCGATCGCTCCAATTGCTTATTGGGTATGAGAGAATACTCCTTCCGTAATCGTGCTTCATCTTGTGTTAAATCACCGAGTTGCTCTCGCAGTGCTTCACGCTGGGTTTGCAAAGCTACCATCTGGTTTGCCAACTGCTGTCGGGCTGGATCTAGGTTGCTGCGGGAGCGAATGGCAACAGTAGCTGGAAGCGGTGCTGTTCCATCTCTACCGCCTACAACTTCACCACCACGTTGCCGAAGTAAGTTTTCGTAACCTTCTTTCTGATGCTGCAACTGAACCACTGTGGGGTGTTCGGGGCGCAAACCTTCTTTTCTCAAAACTTCAATTTGAGATTCAATTTGGTAAAGTTGTACTCGCACGTTAGCAATAATCGGATCGGCACTCAAAGCAGAAGAGACATATGCTTGGTTAACGTTTAAACCCAACTTTTCTTGTATACTGCGAACTTGAGCATCAATTCCAGCAATAATTAATTGAATTTGTCGTTGCTGTATTTGGCTACTAGTCACTGCGTTGAGCAAACTCCCATTTTCTGCCGCTAATATTGCTGGTCGTTCTTTGCGATCATATACTTCTAACTTCTGCTCAGCCACTTGCAGTTCCTGTTTCGCCTGTGGTAAGCGTTCGTTAACTTTACTAATAACTGCTTTTAATCGTCGTGTATTAATTTCCGTACTCATTTGTATCATTGATTGCATCAATGCCTGCAATGTGTCTCGCGATCGCTGGAGATTTGTATCCTTATATTGCAGCTCAATGAGTGTGGGTGTGAGTTGTCTCTGTGTCGTTTTTAACTCTTTTTCCGGCATGATGAGCACGACATTTCGACTGATTTTTGTTGGATTGACATTGACCTTAGATGCTGTAGCATTAATGACTTGGTCTGATAACAAAATCTCTTGGCTCAGTTCCTGCCCTTGCAGATTAATTTCACTACCTGTTGCGGAAAAAGAAACTGCTGGACGATTGTATGTGAGTGCGCCGTTCGCTACATATCTAGATTGTTGTGGTTGCAAAGCCACCACCATTGTTCCCGCTACAACTAGACCAAAACTAGCTAGTCCAATCCACTTGTATTTATCGAAAGCAATGAGGTAGCGTTTAACAATTGGTGGAGTCATGGCAGCAGCAAATAAAAACTAGGTATAAATTAGGCTACAGTTATGAAAATATTTTGGATTTTACGAGTCTGAAATTATAAACTATTTCATCAATTTATATTATTTCATAAATTTATACTTTACAGTTTTTCACTCCTCTTCCTTCTGTTATAAAAAGCTACAGACACGACTTATCTAATATCTGTCATACACACCAAAGAAGTAGAGAAAGCTACGAATATCGTAGAAAGGACGAGTAAATGTACTGATGAGGTTAGTAATTTTAGCAATGAGGTTTCGTCCTACTACGATAACATCGTTATCTTGAAGTGGTACATTTTGAGATACATCCCCTGCCAGTACCTTTTTAGCATTAATTGTTTGCTTGACGGCTCGTCCTCTTTCTGGGTCAAAGCGAACTAGAGCTATTTCACTAAGGTTGGCACTGTCGGTATTAATTCCTGCCAATACGTCTATAAAAGTACTGCCATTAGGCAAAGGGACAGTGACTATTCCTCCACCAGCATAATTTAAAACACGAATTCTAATCTGCGGTGTCGCTAACGTTGAGCGAGACACCAATGTGCGGTCATAACTATCGTCGTTTGCGAGTTCTCGACGTGGCACAATGATCGCATCACCATCCTGCAAGCGTAGGTTAGGAATTTCACCGCCATTTTGTAATGGAGTATACAGGTCGATAGTTTGTGAAACCACAGAACCATCTACCAGCTTCCGACGTACTTGTACTTGCCTTAGGTCTGCCATCGTTGCAGAACCACCAGCTAAGAACAACGCATCACTGACGCGAGGTGTTACTGAGCCAATAGGATAAATTCCAGGTCGATTGACTTCTCCATTAATGGTGACTTGAACTGGTCGCTGTCCTATAAGTGATAATGACACAAGTGGGTCAACTAATTCGCGACTCAATGCCAAACGGATTTTTTCTTGCGCTTCTTCCAAAGTTAAGCCTTGTAGCGATACTGTACCTACCTGCGGCACAATTATGTTGCCTTCGGGGTTAATTTGAGCTGAAAAATTGAACTCGGGACGCTGCGCTGCTAGTGACAATGTCACAATTGGGTCAACCACAAAACGATTATAGCCTGAGCGAATTTTTTCTTGTGCTTGTTCTAGAGTCAAGCCCTTTAGTGATACTGTTCCCAGTAACGGCACAGCAATGTTTCCTTCTGGGTTAATTGCGGCTTGAAAGCTTAAATCTGGGAAGCGTAAAACTGAAACTGTAATGCCATCTCCTGGTCCTAAGCGATAGCGACCGGGAGGACGCTGAACCAAAACGTTTATGCTATCTCCTGGTCCCAAAAGGTAGCGGTTCAATTGCGGCGACATCCCTTCTTGGAGACCTGGAGCGACAAAGTCAGTACTACCAGGTACAGGTGCGGGAGGTTGTCGTGGCGATTGTCCTTCTAGAGTATTAGGTACAGGTGCGGGAGTCTGTCCTGCTGGAATATTAGGTACAGGCGCGGGGGTCTGTCCTTGCGGTTGTTTCTGGGTTGGTATTTGAGCAACAACAGGTTGGGCAATTGTTACCAAAAAAACGCCTACGTAAAGACCAGCAGAAGACAGGGCGTTAAAGAAGCGCATACGACAACCAGGAACTATAAACATTGGCACTATAACTTAATCAGAGTATGAAGTGCCAACACAACAGAGTTATTATTTTACTTTAATCAAGACGCTAGAAATTACCTTTTTTATCGCAAAATTTTACTTTTTTATACAAATGTTATTGATGAACGAATTTAAAAAAACGAATTTATCAAAGACGTGCCATCAAAGCAGCTTGCACTGTTTGACCGAGAGATTTTGCTTCATTCCAAGTTGTTTCCACCTGACCCAATGGCTCCATAGGAATGAGAATACTCACAGCAACCCAAGGAGCGCGTTTTTTGTGCCACTGTGCTATCTGATCGACTACAAACCATGGTAACGGTGACGAATGACCACCATTGAACCAGGCATACCATTGCAAAACAGCGAAGGTCTGCTGATTTTTTGTTGAGGCACGAAAGAACCTAGATTCTACCTTTGTTTCAGCAGCATTTGGCCCTGCCCCTTGTGATTTAACAGTAAAATCAGCAGAGCGATACTGAGCTACCTGCCACTGCCAAAAGCCGTTTATTTCCGTCCACTCTACCACAGGCTGGTCTTTAGATCCTGTTTGTGGCAGCAAAAGCAGAATTGCTTTGGTTGAGTCGCCTTTTTTCTGAATCAGCTGATAAGACCATAGACGTCCTCCTATCTCTTGTTCTCGCTGTTCTATGGTTTGCCAACCAGGAAGGGTCAACCCCTTTTGACGTAAATGTTTCAACTTCTCGATGCTAGTCAGGCGTGGTAGTTCCTGCCATTCCCAGTGTCCTGCTAGGTAACCAGGAACTGCTCCTATGAGCAACAGTAGTAACAGCAATAGAAGCGCTACTATCTGAGAAAACTGATGCTCCTTGAGAAATTTGGAAAAGGAAATCATCGGTGAAGTTTACGGTACTTAGACAAAATCTTACTTTGAAAATGAACTTTATGAATAATAATATGACAGTACGCTTGTGCAGAATGTGGATTACTTGATTTCGCTAAGAAGGCTCACGCTATAGTTGTAGACGAGAGTGCCGAGTCGTTCACTCAGTTGCGATATCTTCTGCAATAGTCTTCATCTCTGCCTTATCAGATCCCCTACCGGATTTCGCGAGATATATACCAACCAAAACTACGAAAAAAGCCAACAAGTTAAACAGACTTAAGTGTTCAGCAAAGATGACCCAGGCAAGAATTGTAGTAATAATCGGCTCAAGTAGAAGGAACAGAGAAGCAAACCCTGAGGAGAACTGCTTGAGGCTATAAGCGAGAATCCCCGAACCGATCACTTGGCAGAAAAGAGCTAGGCAAAACACTGGTAACCATCCCTCCACCGAAGAAGGGAAAAGTCGCTCTTCAGTGAATGCAGCGACTGGAAACGTCAAAAAACTTCTGATCAAACAAGACCACAGTAGTATGCTTGTGGTGGAAAACTTGACTCTCAGTTTTTCTGCCGCTAGCAGACCCCCCGCATAGAATACAGCAGAAAGTAAAGCCAAAGCATCACCGATAAGTTGATCAGCAGCGATTTGCGAATCTTGAATGCCAATGGCGATCGCTCCCCCTATGGCTAGAAGCATACCCATGAGAAATCTGCGATCAAAGTAGTGACCCAACAGCACCCACCCCCCCAGAGTGGCGAAAATTGGGGTCAAATTATGCAGTAAATTCGAGTTAGCAACGTTAGTTTGAGTCAGAGACCAAGCCCAGGAAATATGAGACATGGGAATTACAGTACTCCATACTAGCAACATCACTAGATCGCGAATTGTGTAATTCTGCTTTTGCGGGGGGGAGTCTCGGGACAGTCGAGAACCCATAGCCCTGATACCCCTCCACAATCCAAGGATGACAGTAGCTATCCAAAAGCGATTGAAAACTGTGGCATTAGGACCGATATACTGTTCGCTTAATTTGATAAAGATTGCTGCTAGGGACAGGGTAAATACCCCTATGATTAATAAGGTAAGCAGCATCAGAGTTGATAATGAATCTGTTTGTTGCTGTGGCGCTTCTAGTGTATTAGTCATATTTGTTGTGTTGCAAAAACTTTTTGAGAACAGCCGTGGAATAATGTAGCACTTTGTCAATGAGTAAGAAATCTATTAATAGAGTTACCCGAAAGTTTAAGCAACAAATGAGAAAATTATGATCTGAGTTTAAAGACTCAAAATTCTTAGAAATGGTGTATTAAGAAACACATCCATAAATTCATCCATAAATTAAATATGTTTGCCCTGAAAGTACTGACAAACGCTATAAGCTAAGGTCATAACACCTGCTAGAATTGAGGTCTCATCAACATCAAACTTTGGGTGATGCAAAGGATAATTATATTTGTCTTTGTATCCAACTCCCAAGCGGAACATAGCACCGGGGACATAGTTGAGATACTCAGCAAAATCCTCTGAACCTAACGAGGGATCTGGCAAAACTTGAACATAATCATTTCCTAATGCCTCAGTGGCTGCTCTCTCTAGCAATTGAGTCAGTTCTGGATAATTGACAACTGAAGGCATTGAGTGATGATAGTGTAATTCATACTCAGCTCCATAAGCATGGCAAACTCCAGCGACAACTTGCTCAACCCATTCTGCTAACCTAGCCCGTACCTCTGGATGGAGAGTACGTGCTGTCCCTACCAACTTAACTCTGTCTGCAATTGTATTAGAGTTATATCCACCACGGATTTTCCCAATTGTGAGAACTACCGGACGTTGTGGATCCTGCATCCGACTAATTGCTTGCTGAAGGCTAATGATAACTTGGGACGCTACCCAGATAGCATCTACCCCCTGTTTGGGATTACCCGCATCGGCTGCTTGACCTATAATTGTGATTTCCACACTATCCAACGATGCTGTCAGAGAGCCATATCTGATGCCAACGGAACCAGCGGGGATTGTCGGAAATACGTGCAGACTAAGGATGGCGGAGACATTTTCTAAAGCCTTATTTTTAATCATCCACATAGCCCCTTGACCAATTTCCTCCGCTGGCTGAAATATAAAGCGAACATTGCCTGGTATCTGCTCTTTGAGATGAGATAGTACCATAGCCGTGCCCAAGCCAACAGTAGTATGAACATCGTGACCGCAAGCGTGCATCACTCCCGGAACTTTTGAAGCAAACTCAAGACCAGTTTGCTCGTGAATCGGTAAGGCATCCATATCGACGCGAATAGCTAGCTGTCGGCTGTCTGTTCCTTGACCTTGTAGTTCTCCGAAAAGACCTGTTTTTCCGACGTTCTCTTGCACGTGCAGCTCGTAAGAACTGAGAACTCCTGCGACAAAAATGGCTGTTAGGTGTTCCTGTCCACTCAATTCTGGATGGCTGTGGAGATGTCGCCGAATTTCCTTCAGGCGAGGCATAAGTTCTTCAGCGATTTGTTTAATTTCAGTTAGCACTATTGTAATCCCAACTCGAGTTCCTCGTATATCATATAGCCAGTGTCTTTCATACCTAAAGCTTTATAAGTTTTTTGTGCAACAGTATTTTGATGATCCACATAAAGTCTAAAACCACAGATTCTTAGTTCATTTTGTTCATTTCTCGCTTTTTCTTTCACAAACTCGTAGAGTTTTCTATAAATCCCTTGACGACGAAACTTTGGGTGAACATAGACACTTTGTATCCACCAAAATCTCCCATTTCGCCAGTCGCTCCACTCTGTCGTCACCATCAGAGAAGCAGCGACTTTATCATTATTTTCTGCAACAACATAAAAACCAAAATCCGAATTTTTTAACAAAGTTTCTACACCAGCCGTGACAATCTCTAAAGAGAGGTCTTTATCCTCGGTTTCACGTGCCATTGCTCGATTGAATTCAACTAATACATCTAAATCGTCAGTCTTTGCTAAACGAATTAACAACTTGTTTTCCACCTATTTTCCTCTATATAATTATGAATTGAGAAGAAACCAAGACCAAAAATGTATTCAACTAAAAAATAAGCATTGTATCTTAAAATTCTCAATTTATGAGCTAAGTTACTGGCTTAAGAATGTGTTTTATTGTATCATAACTCAAATGAATATTTTCTAATTATATTAGTTTCAAAGTTTTCATTATCTAATTAATTAAATAACTATATACTTTTGTAAATATATCTGTTTTCGTATATATGAAATAAATAAAATCTATAAAGTTATTAAGCTAGACGACTTGGGTCAAATAGAGAAATCATCAAAGTAGAATTTTCAGTCAATCATTTAGCTATCATAGATTTGACTTAGGAGTTAAAGTCATTTGAGCACAAAAGGAGTTAGTTGTGAAAAATAAACCATTGCTCACTTATCAAGATCTTCTATATTTCTTTCTTAAAAACGAAGCAGTTACTGAGAAAATAGGAATGGAGGTGGAATTAGGTGTAGTCGATCCCAACACGGGAATATCCCTACCTTACAAGGGAACCAATGGAGCTCGAGCCATACTTGAAGTTTTGATGAAAACTGATAACTGGACTCCCGTTTATGAAGAAAATCTTCTTCTCGGTGTTGTACGAGCCGATGGATGTCAAGTAACCTTAGAACCTGGAGGACAAATCGAATATTCATCTCCTCCAGCCAAGGATTTAGTAGAACTTGTCCAGAAGATGCGTCAAGTCGTTTTGAGCATTGCAGAGGTGGCGCGAGGATTAGGATCTGCCTTGATAGCGGGTAGTATGCTGCCGTTCGATAAACCCGAAGATGCCAAATGGGCACCGAAGCCACGATTTCAAATGACACTGGATTATTTAGCCAGTTTGGGAATCGATTCGCTGGGTTGGTGTACAATGGCACGAACATTGTCTACACAAGTCACCTTTGATTACCTGTCTGAAGATGACATGAATCGAAAGGTGCGAGTTCTTGTAGCAGCAGCGCCTGTGTCTTGTGCTCTTTTCGCTAACTCTCCGATCGAGGGGGGAGTGCTTGACGGTGTTCTCTCGCATCGAGGAAAGTACTGGCTGAGATTCGATCCAGCACGCTGCGGTTGTATTCCTCCAGCTTTGAGTGGTTCGATGACTTTCAATGACTATATCCAATGGGCGATGGAAATTCCGATGATTGCTTCTATGGTTAACGGAGTTTGTCAACCGATGTATGGACGCCCCTTTTCTTCAGTATTAAATAGTGGCTTTGATGATGGAAGCCAACCGACATTTGATAACTGGCGTGCTCACTTCTCATCTATTTACACTGATATTCGCTTGCGCGATACTATTGAAGTTCGTGCGATGGATGGACTAGCTTTTGAACACATACCCTCTGCCTGTGCTTTTTGGACTGGACTGGCTTATCATCAACCCTCTATTGAATCCTTGTGGAAACTATTAGAAAATCGAACGCTTGAAGACTATCAAACAGCACAAGCTGAAGTTTGCGTTAAAGGATTAAAAGCAAGGTATGGTGAAGACTCGGTTCAAGACTTAGCGATAGAAATGGTGAAGCTTGCAAAACTTGGGCTAGAAGCACGAGTGAATGCACAGCTTGAACATCCAGAAGTCTTAAGTTACCTTGAGCCTCTAGAAGAAGTTGCTTTTTCCGGTCAAACTTTTGCAGAACGTCTGATTGAGAAGTGGAAAGGTGAGTTGCAATTTTCTCGCGATCGCTATGTAGAAGCTTATCGAATCAATTAGGACTTATTTTCAAGAAGTGAGCAGACAGCCCTAAAATATGCATAACATTGCAAAGATGCTTGAGTGCTTCTTTTATGTCTTTTGGGGCTAACTGCTCATCCCGACTTCTTTAACTGTTTTAAAACCTATGTTTGATTGCCTAAAAGAAGCGCCTCAACACCATCCCAATAAGTTGCTACAAGTTCTAGGAATCCATTCATCCCTTTCTCAAATAACTCTCTGGTATCCTGTTCACTAATGTAAGGAGAGATAGCATTGAAAACGTTGTTGCTGTGTCCCACTTCCACATTGATATGAATCAGCCAGAAATTCCTGAGCTTCTTATCATACTCCTGGTTCTCTAGCCCATCGTTTAACTTAGAAACCATCGTAGCAGACATAGTTTCATCAGCATACAAGGCTCCCAAACATTTCTCAATCGGCGGCTCAGTGTAAAGCTTCATAATACCTTGGTTGAGTGCCGTTGTGGTGGGCAAACATTTGTAATTCTCAAACTCTTCGTTGGTAATCCCAATTTGGTGTAGAAAATCCCTGTAAATCATTGAATGAGTCACCTTGCTCCCAACTTCATCAATGACATTGAGGATCACTTCCCGCAGGATATTCTCATCTCTAGTATGTAAAGCCATACCAGTGATATAAAAAGGAAGATACTGGAAGAAGTAGAAACACTCTAGGAAAAGCTTCTTTTCTTGTTCTTTGGTTAGCTTGTTCTTTCTGTAGTAGTTAAGAAAAGGATGCTCTACTGCTCGGTGAGCCAAAATGTATTCAATTTGCTCATCAAGATACTTTTTAGTCTCTTGATTATCCAGCTTGACTCGTTTGCGAATATTGGGATCTTCTACTTCTTCAAATCGCTTAATTGTTGTAGATGTCATTTGCAAACTCCTTTTCAGCGACGAACTCTTATGAGACACATCTCAAATGAAACTGGAGTAGCTTCAGCTATAAACCCCAGCTTCTACTTCTTTTTCAGCCCACCATCTATCGTTGGTGATCATTTGCTTCTTCAGATCGTCTTCACATCCCCAAGTCATATTAATCATGATTCTGATTGCATCGTGATTCAGAGGAACTGTGCGATGGAGAGTCGTATCTGCTTTTAAAAAGTAGATGTCGCCACTCACAAAACCATAAGTTTTAATGAGATTTTGACATAGATACTCGTGGATTTTTGGATTAGATTTGTCCCAATTGGTGTGAGGAACACATTGAAGCATACCACCATATTCTGTTGGCGGTGTTTCCAAAATCCAAATTAAAGCAAAACGATAATCTCCCCAGTGCCATCCATGAGTATCACCACTTTTTTCCTGTCTAGTAATGAGAAATTCTTCATCCTTTGAAGGACATGGCAAAAGGGGTTCACCGGCAAGAGCTTCGAGAAAGCTCAACAAAGCTTTGGAACGGTATATTGTGTTAATAAATTCACTGTTAGCAGCAATCGTTTCACTGGTCACAACGCTCATCTTTCTTGGAGTATTTCCTGTTGTTGCCAGTTTGAGATCTCTGCGTTCTGCATAGAGTTCCAAAAGTCTTAACGCTTCTTCTTTCATAGATTTTCGGATTTCCAAAGGCATAACCTCTGGAATCTTGATCACCCCCTCTCTCTTAAATTGATTAGAAAGAAAAGGAAGAGTCTTTTTAGAGTATTTCTCGACAAGATTAGAGCTAATCTTTTCTTCAGTTTGAGATGAGATAGACAGAACCATTGTCTTTTATCACGCACAGAATAGCCAGAATTTACTAATGCTTTTAGGCATCAGTTTGTCTACCAGTTACGTTGCTATTAACTAAGTCTTATAAAAGTACTTTATCATTTCTGAAAATGGTAGCCAAATTTATGCCTAAAACCACTGTTGTTTATGAAATTCATTTGAGATGAATTCCTAACAAAATAAATATTACTACAAATATATTAGTAAAAAGTTTTATTTTATTTTTTTTAACAAAAAAGATTTTTATTTCTCCAAAATGGCTTTTTTGAGACCTCAGAAGGATTTATTTGCATGGATTGTTGGTTAATAACTACAATTTTTTGTAGAAATTAAATAAAATTTTCAATAAAATAACATTAAATATTTATTTTTTAAAAATAAATATTTAATGTTAGAATACACATTTTACAGTGCAGATCGCAAAACATTGTATTTTTAAAGCATGACAGCTTCACCATTTAGATATCAAATACAGAATATTGACCACTGCGATATAGTCGCTCTCATCATCAACGAAATGAGTCTAGTAGAGTAAATTAACCGATCGCTGAGAACTCATACTAAATCCGCAGCTTAAAAGTAATTATTTTCAACAGACTGAGTTTTTTGTACCCTATTATACACATATGGCGATTCGAGAAACCACCACCCAGATTTAAAGCAATGTGTGTACTGAGAAAAAAGCGCCGATTTTGAATTTTGTATTGCTTATGGTGTTATCGGTGTGGGTGTAGGCGAAGATGTCGGTGTCAGTGTTGGTGTTGGCGTAGCTGTAGGCGTAGGCGAGGATGTCGGTGTAGCTGTAATTGTAGGCGTGGGTATGGGTGAGGATGTCGGTGTTGGTGTGACAGTTTCTATAGGAGTTGACGTCGGCGATGGAGGTGGAGCAGGATTTTCTGCTGTGACCGAAAGTGTATAATTTGATTTATTTAACCCTGTAGAAACAACGACATATTCATAAAATCCAGTTTCTGGAAGTTTAATGGATAAGGTACGTTGTGTTGAATCTTCCAAGAATCGGAATTTACCACTGGGGGAATAGATGGAAAGCAGAATTTTAGAATTCGCATCTAGCTCAACTTTCATCAATTGTTCTTCTTGAAGCCCAGCGATAAAAACTTTACCTTCTCCTGATTTAAGAGTGCCACTAACTCTGCTACCAATAGCCCCTTTGTCAAAGATTAGTTTTCTGAAAGCGCTACCAGCAACAATAGCATTGAGTTTATCGCTGACAAATCCTTGCCAGACTTGTCCAATCGGCTGATCGATAAAATTCTTACCACGCTGTTCTGGAAATTGCTGGAAAAATGCCGCATCCCCTAAATCATACAAAGAACGGCTACCAACGTTGATTTTGTTGACTGCCACTTTAGCGCGATCGCGTTCTGCTTGTGTGAAACTACCCAATTGCCTACGTGCATCTGAACTCAGTACTGCAAGCTTGTCCAGCAATTCGTCTGCTATGCTATCCCACCGTACCCGTAGTTGTGCATCTTCCGAGTTATCAGTTAGGGTACGGTTGCGTAAACTTGGATTTCTATCCCAAAAGACTTGATTGACTAACTCAGTAAAAAATTTATTATTAATACCCAATTGTTGACGGCGCTCATCTAATCTTTCCTTGCGCTGTCGTTCTTCTGGAGGAAGTTTTGAATCATCAGACAACAGGGGTGAAGAATAATTAAATAACTGATTTGCTCCCCACATACCCACACCAACGGCAGTAACCATTATTGCCACTATTACAATGATTTTGCCAGGTGTCCACCAGCTTGTGGGAGGGGATGAGGAGGATGAAGGGGATGAGGGGGATGAGGGGGATGGAGCTACGGCTACGGTTTGTTCTGTTTGCGCTGGTGGCGTTGGTGGAGGGGGATAGTTGACAGGTGGCGGAGTAAGAGCCTGCAGAACTTGATGAGCGCTTTGGTAACGTTCTTTTGGTGTTGGTGATAGCATTTTATCCAACACCATTCCAAAAGTGTGGCTCAAGTTAACTTCTCGTCGCCATTGCCAAGTAAAGGTATGATTATCTATAAGTTCTTGTGGCTGTTTGCCTGTCAGTAAAACGAGTACCGTTGCTGCTAAAGCATACAAGTCGCTATGAGGCTCTACTAACCCCGTTTGCATTTGTTCTGGGGGAGAGTACCCTGCTTTACCCAATAATGTTGGGAGTCCAGAAGCAGTACCAGGTTGATAATACTGCGAGACGACTGTTGCAGCGACTTGTTTAACCCCACCAAAATCAATTAACACTGGCAGTTGGTCAATACCGCGTAAAATTAAGTTGTCAGGAGAGATATCGCGGTGAATTACTCCCATAGAGTGGATGTATGCCAAAACAGGCAGAATTTGCTGCATGAGAAAACGGACTTCCGCCTCTGTAAACCGCAAACCTTGCTTTTTCCTAGCGTCTAATAAAGAGCCATAAGTTTGCCCTTCTACAAAGTCTTGCACCAAAAATAGATATTCCTTATCAACTAGGTTAATGCGGAAAAGTTCCCGGAAGCGGGGAATTTGGGGGTGTTGCAGTTTGTAGAGAACGCTGGCTTCTCGCTGAAACAGTTCTTCGGCTTTTTGTAGAACATATGGTGTTTGAACTTGAGGGGAGAATTCCTTTAAAACACAAAGTTCGTGAAAGCGATTAATATCCTCAGCTAAATAAGTACGCCCAAAACCTCCCTGTCCCAATTGACGCACAATAAGATAGCGATCGTTCAAAGTTTGCCCGCTTTGAATACCTTGACTCATCGGGTTACCCAAATTTTCGCCGCAGTGCAGACAAAAGCGACTACTAGCTGGATTTTCATGTCCTTTGGAGCAATAAACAGGATTCATAGTCATTAGTCATTAGTCATTAGTCATTAGTCATTAGTTAGTTGTTAAAAAGTACTACTAACCACTAACTACTAACGACTAACCATTTCCTATCTTCCCATTTTCCCATCTTCTTCTAGTTAGTAGATCCTAGTTGACTCACTTGCTCGGCAGCAAGTGCATACCATATTTGACCAAACGTCTGTTTATCCAGTTTCTCATTTCTACGTCGCTGCCCCGGAAATAATCCATCAAATTTTTTGTTTGTGTCTCCGTTGAGTTGCTTGATGGTATAGTTACCCAACTGTCCAGCTTGTGCTTGACGTCTCCAATTGTCGTAATCTTGCTCACTATATTTTCCCAGATTGCGACGCGCTGATGTGTTCAGATCAGCCCGTTCTAGTTTATTTAATAAATCTTCAGCGATCGCGAACCATTCGTTGCGCAAAGCAGCATCCTCTGAACTACCCGTGAGGATGCGTCCCTTTGCTTCAGGATTTTTCGTATAGAAAATTTGATTTACCATTAGTGTAAAAAAGACTTCTGGTATTTCTAGCTGCTGACGGCGACGGATAATTTGGTTACCGCGATTTACTTCGTTGCTATCTGTTGGTTTTTCAGGAGCAGTTGGTTTTTTAGGAGAATCTGATCCCCCTGGAATTTTCGGTAATGAGATTGTTGGTATAGAAATAGATGATACAGCCTGAATAACACCGTTGACGACTGCCCAAGTCCCTGCCAAAGTCAAAACAATGACACTTGTGCTGATAAGACTCAAAGCAAAAGGACGAAGCCAAACAGGCAAAGGTAACGCCTGAGCAACCGCTTGAGTTTGATTATGAAGCTTACCAACAAGAGTCTTGACACGTTTGCGCCCAGGAGCAACAACCATCGTCTTCAGCTTAGTTATACCAGTATTGACAGGTTTGGCAGTTTTGGCAGGGTTGGGAGCAGGAGTGTAATACTTCAAATCTTTGAGGACATCGTCGGCTTTTTGGTAGCGATCGCTTGGTTTATAAGCCAGCATTCTTTTCAGCACTGCTTCTAGTTTGGGGCTGACTTTTATTTGTTCTCCCCAACGCCAAGTTCCCTGATAAGAATCATACAGTCGTTGTGGTTCAAGTCCCGTTAATAATACGAGCGCTGTCACTGCCAAAGAGTACAAATCACTACTAGGAAATGCTTTTCCCTGACGTAATTGTTCCTCTGGTGCGTAGCCCTTTTTCCCCAAAATCGTACGAATTCCACCTAGTTGGGTAAACCAAAAACCCTTAGAAGCTGGCAATTGTTTCACCCCACCAAAGTCAATCAACACGGGTAAATTATCACTATGTCGCAAAATCACATTATCAGGAGAAATATCGCGATGAACGACATTGCAAGAGTGAATGTAAGACAAAATAGGCAACATCTGTTGCAGCAGTTTGACGACTTCCTCCTCGCTAAAGGTTTGCCCCTCAGTTGTGCGGTTTTCTAATAAATCCCAGTAGTTGTCACCCTCCACATAGTCTTGCACCAAAAAGAAAAAATCTTTGTGACTCAACTGCACTTGTAACGAGGCGTGGAAACGTGGAATCTGTGGGTGCTGTAGTTTTTTCAGCACACTTGCTTCTCGTTCAAACAGTTCTTTAGCTTTTTCTAAATCTTGTTGTTCTTCAACTTGGGGTGCAAACTCCTTCAGAACGCACTGTAGTTGAGATTGATGTAAATCCTCAGCTAAATAAGTACGTCCAAAGCCTCCCTGTCCCAAATGACGTATAATCCGATAACGGTTATCGACAACTTGCCCCACACGAAGAGGTAACGGTTCACCGCACTGAGTGCAAAAACGGTTACTCTCATTATTTACATGTTGTTTGCTGCAATAAACATCCATGACGCTGAAGGATGAATCAAAGGTTTTTATAAGTTGCTACAACTTGGAAAGCGACTATTACGCATACTCTCTCTTTTATTTTGCCCTTCTTTGTTCAAGAGCGTGATAAAGAATACAACAAAGGTTAAAATACAGGCAACAAGTAACAGTGATCTGGAGTCTACTTGGTAGAATTAGCAATAAGAATTTTTTATAGCAACAAACATCATGAATTTGGAAGAACAACGGCAGAGGGCAATTAAAGCATTCGCAGATTTTTTACAAACTCCTTTAGAAACACTACTACAACAGCATATAAATACTGATACTTCGACAGCAGCTTTGACATTATTTCACGATATGGCTGCTAGTGTACCTGCTTACAAAGATTTCTTAGCAAATCATGCAGTAAATCCTGATGAATACCAAAACTTTGAGGATTTCCAAAGATTACCGCAACTCACCAAAGAAAATTACCTGCAATGTTATCGTCTAGCTGAATTATGCCGCCATGGACAGTTACAAACATGCGATATGATAGCTGTTTCCTCTGGTTCCACAGGCAAACCTACATTTTGGCCCCGTTTCTTTGCAGATGAAATGCAAATTGCTACCCGTTTTGAGCAGGTATTTCATGACAGCTTTTACGCAGATACTAGACGTACTCTCGCTGTGATTTGTTTCACTCTAGGAACCTGGGTAGGTGGAATGTACACAACCAATTGCTGTCGCTATCTTGCCAGCAAAGGTTATCCTGTCACCGTGATTACTCCTGGCAATAATAAAGAAGAAATCTTTCGAGTTGTTCAAGAACTTGGTTTCGCTTTCGAGCAGGTTGTCCTGTTAGGATATCCACCGTTTCTCAAAGATATTATTGATACTGGAATTGCCCGTGGTATTGAGTGGCAGCGATATCAGATAAAGTTGGTCATGGCGGGAGAAGTGTTCAGCGAAGAATGGCGCAGTTTGGTGGGTGAAAGAGTTGGTTCCCAACATTCCTGCTACGACTCAGTATCACTCTATGGCACAGCAGATGCAGGTGTCTTGGGTAACGAAACACCTTTGAGTATATGCATTCGGCGGTTTTTAGCAAATCATCCAGATGCAGCACGCGACTTGTTTGGGGAATCTCGTTTACCCACACTGGTACAGTATGACCCTATAAGCCGCTTTTTTGAAGTTATAGATGGCACATTGCTATTTTCTGGAGATAATGGCATTCCCTTAGTACGTTACAACATCTTGGATACTGGGGGGATCCTTAGTTACGATACTATGCTCCAGTTTTTGGCAAAATATGGCTTCGACCCAGTGACGGAGTTACAACATCAGGGTGGAAGAGGGATTCATCCGTTACCTTTTGTCTATGTTTTCGGACGTTCTAACTTTACGGTTTCTTACTTTGGAGCGAATATCTACCCAGAAAATGTGACGGTGGGATTGGAGCAATCAGTCATTAGAGAATGGGTGACAGGTAAGTTCGTGTTGCAAGTGCAAGAAGATGCAGATAAGAACCGATTTTTATCTGTGGTTGTGGAGTTAGCACCGAGAGTGGAAGAGAGCGAAGATAAAAAACAGGCGATCGCATCTTCTATTCTCACCCAACTCAAGCGCCTCAATAGCGAATTTGCTAACTACGTTCCCCCAGAATACCAGATGCCACAAGTTGCACTAGCTCCAACAGGCGATCCAGAATATTTCCCTGTTGGGGTGAAGCATCGCTATACCCGTAAGTAGTGTAAAATTGCAGTGAATCCCGTCAAGCAGGTTGAGGAGGATGTCAAGGCTTTAAGCGACAGCAAATCCAGAGAGCGATCGCCTTTCTGGACGGTAGAATGCTAATACAATATCTTCTTTTGAAATCCCTGCTTCTAACAGGTATTGAGTAATTCCAGGCTCTGTACCATCCCATTCAATCCAAATTTTGCCGTTCCAGATTCGCAGATGAAAGACAACTGCATGGTATCGGCTCAATAATCAGGGGTAGGCAGTTATTCCGTCTGCCACGACCAACCAAACAGATTAGGAGCAGTCTTGTTCCGAATTATTTGAGCTAGGGACTCTATATTTTCAGTTCGAGTGATGCGGTCGCGCAGGTATTCAAAAAAACTAACCCCCAACTTACGAGTCGTAGCGACAAGGGACATAAAAGTATCCCAAGCCTTGGTTCCATCTGAAGTCTGAGTGCCATAGCTAATATTACGTCGCAGCACCATTGTCCTGGCTCCAAGTTCAGCCGGATTATTATGTAACGGAAGTTCGGGGTGTTCTAAGACTAACAACAACTCCTCCATTTTTGCGGCGGTTAATCGTTTTCGTTCATCCAACTCCTCATAAGCACTCTTAGTGCTGAAAATTTCCCAAAACTCAGACCGCAGTTTCTGGGAAGCTTCATTGCTTGGAGCATCCCGGTAAGCCAATAATTCTCGGTAGTAATCCCAGAAGGATTTGAGAAATTCGTCTAAAAGCTTTTGATGATAAGCCACAACAGGACTCAATTTTTTGTAGTGTCGTCCTTCATGTACCCAACACAAAGCCAACTGTGCAGTCAGTAATTTGAATTGAGGAGCATCGTCACATACGAGAGCTTGCACCAAAGGCCAATCAGTTTGCTGGTGATCATAAGCGATCGCTGCTGCTTCCAAAATACGGGTACGTTGTTGAGAGCCGAGTTTGGGTAGATGGTGATCGAGTAGGGTATTAAACTCTAAATTTCTGAACTTAGTTTCTTGGGGGAAGAGTTTCAGAGACTTGTGGAATTTTTGGGGAATTTGGAAAGCCTCTAATAGGTCGTATGTGAGTGGATTGAGAACAAACTGGAGTTCTCGCTCGTTTTGTAATCCCTTAAGAGCGTTTAATTTCTGGTTTCCCCTGTTCCCCTTTGAGACGGTTGTTTTCGTCCCTTAAGCGTTGGTTCTCGGAACGCAAGTCCTTGACTTCTGATTTTAATTCTTCTATCAGGTTCAGTAATATCTCTACAGTCTGACGCAAAGATTCGTCTGCAATCTTGTTTGGGTCGATGGTTTGCAGGAGCTTATCTACTGGTGTCTGTGTTAACTGCTTTTGCGTCATGTGTCATATTCTATAATGCCGCGACCTCTAATATCATCATTTTCTTGCGCTACCCCTACTTATTGAGCCGATACGAAATATACTTGTTAACAGGTAACAGTTCTTGTAAAGTAAAGTTTCTTTCATTCATAACGGATTGCAATCGCTGTCCGTAGAGTGCTCCTATGACACATCCTAAGTGTTCATTAATGTGGGCGATCGCCTGTTTTAACTGATGCATTTTTGTAAAACAGCAAACACTGCCAAAACGAAAAAACCCGTCCAAATTATTATTTAAACG
Organism: Iphinoe sp. HA4291-MV1; assembly: GCA_019359415.1. Taxonomy (GTDB): domain Bacteria; phylum Cyanobacteriota; class Cyanobacteriia; order Cyanobacteriales; family Nostocaceae; genus Brasilonema. The sequence continues at coordinate 48,859 of JAHHHH010000020.1, forward strand.
AGTTTTTTGTCAAATATTTATTTCAACCTAGTTTTGTTACACAGTGTACCTCTACCAACAACTTACAAGTCTGGAGGCAAAATTACGGTATCAATGACATGGATGACGCCGTTGCTGGCTTTGATATCAGGCTGAACTACTTTACCATCATTTACTGCTACACCAGCACTTGGATCAACCTTAACGATGATTGGCTGACCTTCAATGCTTTTGACTTCACCAGACTTCAAATCGCTGGACGTTACTGAACCTTGCACTACATGGTATCGCAAAATCTTCACCAGGACTTCTTTGTTTTCTGGCTTCAACAAATCTTGTACAGCGTCTGGTGGCAGTTTGCCAAATGCAGCATCATTGGGTGCAAAGATAGTGAAAGGACCTTTGCCTTGCAAGGTTTCTGCCAGTCCAGCTGCTTTTAGAGCCTTGGTTAGAAACGTCAAAGAGTTGTTGGACTGTGCGATCGCTACTACGTTCTTGTTCTCTGTACCCGCTGCTGGTTCTTTAGAAGGCGTTTCTGTTCCAGGTGCACCAGGCGTGGTGGGTATTTCTGTTCCAGGTGTAGTGGGTGCGCTTTCAGGGGTAGATGCAGGAGGTGTAGAAGTACCACCTCCACCAGGACAAGCAGCACGGTTGTAGGGACACTCCTGCAAAATTTTAGGGTTGGGGTTTAATCCTCCCCCTTTCTGTGCCACTGTTATGCTTTGATCTGGGGTTTTTTTGGACTTTGTTACTTCTGGCGCAGCGTCGCTAGGCTGAGTATGCTGAGCGTTTATTAAAAGGCGTTGACCGCCGTTATACGGTGCTTCCTTGAAAATACCAGGGTTAGGATTTAATACCTCGTTTGCTCCAGTGGGTAGACCGATAAGAAGACTGATGCCCGTTACTCCTACTATACCAGCCAACTTGGTCAGCAAATTGCTGTATTTAACCTTCATAAATTTTATTTGGCTTTAATTTCCACACGTTACCATAATGATTTATATCATCTTGCTACACAGAACATCTAACTAAAGAAGTGAGATTTTTCATCATCATAAATTAAGTATCAGTATGGAAAATTTGAAGAATTATCTCAATGAGGAGTATAATCTGCTGTCTGCATCAAGATACTTCTCTTGAATAAGAACAGCTATAGACGATAGAATCCTCTATTTTGTTCCCTCAAAATGAAAATTTCGTATAATTGCATTATTCCAGCTTCTAGAAAGCAAAATATTTAAATTAGTTGATTCTACTGAATCTGTCGAAAATAATTTTTATTCAAAAAATAAATTTTTCAATACCAAATAGGTTTTCAACTTCAGTATCAATTTATCAGGCATAAATTGTGAATCTAAATCATTCTAACTAACATAAAATTGTAAAATTTATTTAAGTGAACAACGTATAGGAAAGGAAGAATGTTGGAATTATACCAGTTTGAACTATCTCAATACTCAGAGAAAGTGCGTCTTATACTTGATTATAAAGGGCTGGAGTACCGTAAAATCGAGGTGACGCCAGGAATTGGACAGGTAGAACTCTTTCGGTTGAGTGGTCAGCGGCAAGTACCCGTCTTGAAAGACGGTAGTAGGTATATAGTAGATTCAACAGAGATAGCTAAGTATTTAGACTCACAATATCCAGAACGCCCATTGATACCAACCGATCCGAAGAAGCGGGGTTTATGTTTAATGATGGAAGAATGGGCAGATGAATCAATTGGCATCAAAGGTCGCAAAGCACTGTTTTCCGCCATTAGTCAAAACCAGAATTTCCGCAAGTCCTTACTACCTACAACGACACCAGAAGTCCTCAAAACTCTGGTAGAAGGAGTACCCAACGACATACTGAAAGTTTTGGGTTTTGGCGTTGGTTATAGCCCAGATGCAATACGCAGTGCGATCGCCGACTTGAAGCAAGATTTGGAAGCGCTGACGTTGTTGTTAGCAGATACTCCCTATTTAGTAGGAGATGAACCAACTCTAGCTGACTTTGCCGTGGCAGGTTTATCGATATTGCTAAAGTTTCCTAATGGTGCTTATTTAAATTTACCAGAAACCATCAGAGGAAAAGGAGTTCCTGGATTGGCAGATAATCCTGTTTATGAACCCTTCTTTGCTTGGCGCGATCGCCTTTATGCCCAATATCGCAGACCTTTCATAAGTTCTACCACAACAGGATCTGGCAGTGCGCCGACTTCAATTCAAATTGAGTGATTAGTCATTAGTCATTAGTTCTCAACAAATGACAAATTATAAAAGTTGCATCGCCAATTTTGTCTTCTACAATTACAATGCAACATAAGAGCAGGCTCATCACTGTGTAATTAATGAAATGAATTTGGACGTTCCATTAGGTTCAGTCATACAAGGCTCTCTCATTGGAGGATTAGAAGTTAGATTGCACCCCGATATTTCGGTAGAAGATATGCGGGTCGGTAAGTTTTTAGTTGTGCAAGGGGTGCGATCGCGTTTTTTCTGCATGCTCACAGACGTAGCGTTGGGAATTGCCAATCAAAGAATTATTGCTAATCCTCCTAGTTGGGAAGACACTTTTTTACGAGAAATTTTAGCAGGAGGTGGGACATACGGTACCATTAATCTTGCGCCTATGTTGATGTTTACCCCCGAATCTCAAGAATCGTTTTCTGCAACAAATGGCAAGAGTGCAAATCCCTTCGTTCCATCAGCGACAGGTTTGGCATCTTTTCAGCCCCAAACGAGTACAACAATGGAACTGCTTCCAGTGAAAACGATTCCCAGCCACTTTAGCCAAGTCTATGAAGCTTCAGAAGAAGATTTTCGCCGAGTATTTGGTTGGGAAGATGACCCTCAAAGGAAAAATTTTTCCATTGGAAAACCACTGGATATGGAAGTACCAGTTTGCCTCGATTTAAACCGTTTTGTGGAAAGAAGCAACGGCGTTTTTGGAAAATCAGGAACTGGTAAATCCTTTTTGACACGTTTACTTTTAGCTGGGACAATCCGCAAAAATGCTGCGGTGAATTTGATTTTTGATATGCACTCAGAGTATGGCTGGGAAGCTGTCTCTGAAGGCAAACAAATGAGTACCGTGAAAGGCTTAAAGCAGCTATTTCCCAGTTTAGTTGAAGTTTACACTCTTGACCCAGAATCTACTAAGCGTCGTGGTGTTCCTCATGCTCAAGAACTCTACTTAAGTTACGACCAAATTGAAGTAGAAGATATTAAATTATGCTCTCGTGATTTAGGACTCTCAGAAGCAAGTTTGGATAATGCCAATATTTTATTTGCTGAATTTGGCAAGTCTTGGATTCTTCAATTGATAAACATGACAAATGAGGAAATCAAGAATTTCTGTGAGGAGAAGCGAGGACACCAAGGTTCGATTACAGCATTGCAGCGCAAACTTCTGCGATTGGAAAATTTAAAGTATATGCGTGCGGCTTGTCCGCACAATTATGTCAATCAAATGTTACGCTCTTTGGAAGCTGGGAAGAATATTGTCGTGGAGTTTGGTTCCCAGTCAAATATGCTTTCTTATATGTTGGTGACTAATATGATTACCCGACGGATTCACCAACATTATGTCAGCAAAGCAGAAAAGTTTTTACAAACAAAAAATCCCAACGATAGACCAACGCAACTGATGATTACGATTGAGGAAGCACACCGTTTCCTCGATCCAGCAACAGTACAAAGTACGATCTTCGGGACGATCGCTCGTGAGATGCGGAAATATTTCGTAACGCTTCTGGTGGTTGATCAACGTCCATCGGGTATAGATAATGAAGTTATGTCCCAAATTGGTACTCGCATCACCGCCTTGCTGAATGATGAAAAAGACATTGACGCGATTTTTACAGGGGTGTCTGGTGGAGGCGCATTGCGCTCTGTGTTGGCAAAGTTAGATTCTAAGCAGCAAGCTTTGATTTTAGGTCACGCTGTTCCTATGCCAGTGGTCGTGCGTACTCGTCCTTACGATACCAAATTCTATGAAGAAATTGGCGAAACTGCTTGGGATGAAAAGCCAGATGAAGAAGTCTTTGCTGCAGCTGAACTAGCTAAAGCGGATCTCGGCTTTTAGATATTTGAGATTTTGGATTTTGGATTTGGCGATTGGTAGTTAATATTTAAGCTACGTGAAGCAGTCCAGAGAGGTTTGCGAGAACCTTTAGATGCATGAGTTCAAGCTGGATAAGCTGATGTGCAGCTAGATTGTATAAGACGAAAACGTAAAATCATTGTAGTGCGGACCGGACAGCCCGCGTCCCATATACAAATTAAATACGCAACAGCTTATCACAGACACTAAAAGAAAAATTCGCATACAGGCTGGTGACCAATGTGGTTACTGTTGTAGTTTACAAAAGATAGAATAATAACTATCTGGATATTTTCATCTATAACGAGAAAGATGTTATTATTGTAAATAGTTCCTTCCTGCAGATTCGAGGGGGTATAGTGTTGCCAGAGCAGGAAGGTTTTGGACAAAGGCTGCTCAAGCAAGTGGACAACTTCTTAGCAACTTGTCCTGCGGCGCTGTCAGCGAATGAAATCCAATTGTGGCGTACCTGGTTCAAGAAAATGTTAAAGCGTATCTCCCAAGGAGACATTGAAGCTGACTTCCGTCGTGTGTGGCTGTTGTATGACCTGCTTGAAGACTACTTTGCCTTACGCACAGAAGTGGATTTCGGTTCAAAGAAAAGTTGAAACTGGCTTAAAACTCATGACCCAGACACCTACGTAGTACTTGAGATTGCTCTCAAACCAGCAGTGTCTTTTTCGGCTATTGAGTCCTTGGTGGAAAAAGTGATAGCTTGTGAACCCAAGTTAACGGAAAAACATATCAACTACCAATTCCCAATCTCCCATTTCTGATTTCTAGATTTCGTGACATCCCTCCATGATGAGAACCATTTCAGTTCGGTTATCCGGCTATGGGCAGAGGACTGATTATGGACTATTAGCGTCACTATAGATGTAGTAAGTTTTGATAAAAATCAGATTTTTCGTACAAAAAGGTAAATTTGCATTACAATAGGAAGATTTAACTAAACTACTTTACTCTCAACATGATTTGTCTTATTATAGATTAAGTAGAACTCATACTGACTTCGTATTATTCAGATCGTCACCAGCGATTGAAGGATTAAAAGAATTCTTGAAAACAAGCCAGCGTGCTGGTAAACGGTTTCAAAATTTAGGGAAAGAAGGGGAACCTATCTAAAAGAGTGATCGTCTTGACAGGTTCTGTGGAAATCAATTTTCTTTCTTGATGGTTCCCCTGGTTGCGTAATACGTGTACTAACTTTCCCAATCCGCCTAGTTATTGAGTATTTATTTTTGTTTACGGAGTAGAGGAAAACGCACCAATGCCTACTGTTAACACCCAAACTGAAAACCTTAACGCCAAATTCACGGCTGATATGGTGCGAACCTATCTGCGCGAGATTGGTCGTGTACCACTGCTAACCCGTGAGCAAGAGATTGTATATGGGAAGCAAGTACAACAAATGATGACACTCGTGGACGCTAAGGAGGCTTTGGCGAAGAAATTGCGCCGCGAACCTAGCTTACAAGAGTGGGCTACTCATGTTCGTAAATCTGAAACTGATGTCAAAGAGATAGTACATCAAGGCAAGCGAGCAAAGCAGAAGATGATTGAAGCGAATTTGCGCTTGGTTGTCGCCATTGCCAAAAAGTATCAGAAGCGGAACATGGAATTTCTGGATCTTATCCAGGAAGGAACACTAGGATTAGAGCGAGGAGTGGAGAAATTTGACCCAACGCGGGGTTATAAGTTCTCAACTTACGCTTACTGGTGGATTCGCCAAGCAATTACTCGTGCGATCGCTCAGCAAGGTCGTACCATTCGCCTACCTATCCACATTACCGAGAAGCTGAACAAAATCAAGAAAGTGCAGCGGGAACTTGCTCAGAAATTGGGAAGATCACCAACTCCTGCTGAAATTGGCAAAGAGCTAGAATTAGAACCTGCTCAGATCCGTGAGTATCTGAACATGGCGCGTCAACCAGTCTCTTTGGATGTCAAAGTTGGCGATAACCAAGATACCGAACTGCAAGAAATGCTCGAAGATGAAGGACCATCACCAGAGTATTACATGACGCAGGAATTTTTGCGCCAAGACTTGAACAATATGCTGGCAGAACTCACCCCGCAACAGCGAGAAGTTTTAGCCCTACGCTTTGGTTTAATGGATGGCAACGAAATGTCTTTGGCAAAAGTTGGCGAACGGTTGAACCTCAGCCGCGAACGCGTCCGCCAGTTAGAGCATCAAGCCCTTGCTCATCTGCGTCGCCGTCGTGCCAACGTTAAAGAGTATGTTGCTAGTTAACTAGAGTAGCATTGCTACGTCTTTATCAAGATGATGACGCGCCCCCTGAATTCAGGGGGCGATTTTTTTGTCATAACTGACTTCTCATCCTACACTTCTCCTGCTTTCCCCTACTCTCGTCATAATTTCTGCCAAAATCTTTGGATAATATCCGGAATTAAGAGAATTGCTTGTGTAGTTTTGCTTGTTCATACAGTTCATACATTAGAGAGATGACTCTACCAATAAGGTGTCAATTGTTTTTGAAATTAAATAATGAAAAAGAAAAAATATCAAAATAAAACTTTTTATTTTTTAAAAGAATTATTTAATTGAGTGAATCTAATGGATGAAGCGCGAATAGCTTGAACAATGGTAAGTTAAGATTATGGCTCAGAATCAGTCACTCAAAATTAAATAAAAAATTTCTTTGTTGGCAGAGATTTTTTCTAGACAATATAAATCAAACCATTGACGGAGCCTTTACATATCAATACCTCGGTACGTTTGTAAGTAAGTTGCAAAAAATCAAGATATTTTTTTGACAGGAGGAATCGGGTGCCAAACAACATCAAAAAGTTTCTTTCTCCAAGTTTATTAGGAATCCCTTTTGTTGGCATATTTTTGTTGCTTGGCTTTGTTGCTAATCGCCCTAAACCAGTACTGAGTAATCAGGTTGCATACGTTGACTCATCCACTGAGTCGGCTAAAGATTCTCAGTTACCAATTTACACTTGGTTACAGAGAAATTCTTCCCCAACTTCAGAATTCGCTGGGGAGAAAGAAGCTCGACTGCGTAGAGCACTAGCAAAATCAGTTACTGTTCCAAATCATGTCACTCGCTCAAATGATTCGGAAGCAGTCTCTACAACCACAGCAACAATTGCAGAACCCCAAACATCTGGCAAAATTCCCAGAGTTACGTCTACAGAAGCTAAGTTTCCCAAACAAGATGGCGTTTACCTTTATAGTCAGTCACCCAGGTCAGGTCAACTGGGACAAGGGTATATCATATTTGAAAAGCAGCAGGGCAAGGTGATGGGCGCGTTGTATATGCCAAGCTCTGAGTTTAGTTGTTTTAATGGCACACTCTACTCCTCTGGAGAGTTGGCAATGACAGTGACTGGTTACCCAGGTGATAAAAGCCCAACTCAGGTGGCAACAAACAATACATTACCTCGGGTTATGGATGATGAGTCCAGCACTTATGCCCACTCTGTAACGCTGCAAGATTATTATCAGCTAAATAACATCAGTACTGACGATCGCCGCGTTTTGCAAATGTGTCAGGCAAACGTTCAAGAGTGAGGAATTCATCAATTTTTAATACTCAATTCCTGGTTGTGCCTTAATACCTTGGTCCCGGAAGGGATGCTTAACTAGGGTCATTTCTGTTACTAGGTCAGCTCGTTCAATCAATGCCGTGGGTGCACCTCTACCAGTCAGAATAACGTGATTGTCAGGTTGCTTTTGAGCTAACCCAGCTAAAACTTGCTCAACTTGTAAGTAACCAAGTTTCAGAGCAATATTAATTTCATCCAACAGCACTAGCTTGAAGTCTGGGTTACGGATGTATTCTAATGCTTTTTGCCAAGCGGCGACAGCTTTTGCAATATCGCGATCGCGGTCTTGAGTTTCCCAAGTGAAGCCTTCGCCCATAGCATGAAATTCTAGTAAATCATCTTGCCAAAGACTGAAAACTTTTTTTTCGGCAGGTTCCCAGGCACCTTTAATAAATTGAATGATAGCAACCTTATACCCATGACCAAGCGCACGTAATACCATCCCTAGTGCCGCTGTGGTCTTCCCCTTACCATTACCAGTATTAACAATAATTAACCCTTTTTCGTTAGACGCATTCTTCATTCGCACCTCCTGGACTTCCTTGCGGCGCTGCATCTTTTTGCGGTGCTGTTCTGACGTAAGGGAGGAATTTTCCTCAGGAGCTACATTACTAGTAGTTGTCCAAGTTTCATCGGTTTGCATGACGCTGGCATTCAGTTTAGTGTCATTACTACAAGGCATTACCAAAAGTTCTTGATTAGGGCATTTATTATATAACAAAAAGTATAAAGAATTGAGAAAAATGACCAGAAAAAAATCTGTCACATAGCTAAGTCAAGAGTATCAAATCAAGAGTATAAAGAAAAATATAAAAATTTTTGAAAAACGACTAGGGTGCCGAAAAGCACGAATCGAATAAAATATCAAGTTTTAATGAAGTTAAGTGTGATCGTACCCTGTTTCAATGCAGCGAACACCATTGCTTATCAATTGGAAGCGTTAGCTAATCAGCAATGTTCTGAACCGTGGGAGATTGTTGTTGCCGATAACGGCTCGATTGATGATACGGCGGCAATTATAAAGCAATATCAGCACCGCATACCTCATCTTCGTTTTGTCGAAGCATATGCTTGCAGAGGTTCTGCCCACGCCCGCAACGTTGCTGCAAGTGTTGCCAAGAGTGAGGCACTTGCATTCTGTGATGCTGACGATGAAGTTGCCCCAGGATGGGTCGCAGCTATGGTTGAAGCGCTCTCCAAACACGACTTAGTTGCAGGTTGCAACGAGTACTGGAAACTGAATCAACCGTGGGTCATTCAATGCTGTGGATATAGAGAAGGAAATGGAGTTAACAAACATCCCTATTTCCCATATGCAGGCTGTAGTAATCTTGGTGTCAAGCGTTCAGTCCATAAAATGGTCGGTGGTTTCGATGAAACGATGCACTCTCTTCAAGACGTTGACTACTGCTGGAGAATACAAGAGGCAGGGAAAACACTTGGGCAAGCAAAAGATGCACTCGTTCATTTCCGGTTTCGCAATACCATTGGAGATATGTACCGTCGATGTTGGAAATTAGCTAGTTACGATATTTTGCTACATAAAAAGCACCAACAAGTAGGTATGCCTAAGTTGATCAAATACCAGGGGTTTGTCAAAGACGCTGTCATTCTTCCTTTGAAATTTATCTTGAAAGTTCGTAATAGAGAAAGTTTGGTAAGGTGGTTATTAGATTTTGCCTGGTTTGCCGGACACTTGGATGGTTGTATAAAGCATAAGTATTTTCCTTTATAATTAGCAGGATTTGGGGTTTCTGCACTGGCACCGCTGAACCGTAATGGATTTATTGATTGGATGATTAGTACTGGTGCTAATATTTACCACAATATTCACTATGGGCTAGTTTTGAACTCTTCGCTGGCAATCCATTTTTGGATGATGTGAAGCTTGACAAACGGTAATAAATAATAGACAAGCTGCGGACAGACTATTTAGCAGCTAAAACTCAACCAGTAGATGAAATACCTGTTGCTGTAGCTGAAAGCACATCTGGTTCAGGAAGTAGCAACGCATCCTGTAGGCAGACTAGTACAACGCGGCGGAAATAAAGCTACCATTCCAAAGCAGCAAAAAGCCCACATAATCAGCTTTTTGACTTTTGACTTTTGACTTTTGACGAACGCCAGCGGTACTAGTCAATACGGGAGCGGAGAATAGTAGGGGAAGATGGGGCTAAGGATCTCCACGTAAACACTCCGTGCACACTTCGTGTTTCAGTTTTGCCTAGCTTCATCTTTTAGGATTCTCTCATTTGTCGCAATCTTTTTCAAATTAGTATTAGTTTTACAAAGCTTTGATAAAAAAATTCCCATTGCCCGCTATTTTTATGAGGACAATGCTTAAATGGGAAAGAATTATTAATGGTTAATGGTCATTAGTAGCAGTCATATAGGATAGTGAGGAGTAAAGTATTAGGTTAAAGAATGTGGACGCCCTATGGTGGCTGACTAGAGGCTAGGATGAGTTATGAACTAGAGGCAAAAGTATATATACGCCTTGAGGGTGAATTCCCCCAAAGTGGTATGAACTATAAAGTGAAGTATGAAGTCATTCTTCCTTTATCTTTTCTTGGTCATCCTCACGAAAATCTAGCTATACTCATGTTGCGACCATTAAGCCATGATCGTAGCACAGGCAAAAGCCTGTCTAAATGATGGATATTGTATGCGTGATTATGGCTAATGTCAGATCACATCGGGTAATTGACTTTGCTGTTGAGCAGAAATTCTCGCTCAGGATATTGAGATAGAGCAAGTAAGTGGACTAGGCGGACGAGGTAGATGAATACACACACTTTTGATAATCATTATGTGACTTGCCCAATTTGCCAAAAAAATGCTAAGCCAAAGCTAGTAAATAAGTGCACTGGATTGTATATTTGTCCGTATTGTCAGGAAAGGCTAGTAGTCTGTCAAAGCGGTCATTACGTCCGCGATCCGTTTGCCTATAAACAGATAATGATATCGTCAATGCTCCGTCGTCAAAGCCGACCTTTAGCTAGAATTCTACGGGATTTTGTCATTCTCAAGCGTCCTGTAGTAGCTCTGGTTGTAGGAGGTGCTATTCTCTTGAGTGTCATTGGTATAACCCAGCAAACCTCAGATCAAGATTCTCCAAGGTTGCCAAAAACAGAGAAGCAACGTTAGAAATTCGGAATTGTTATTGGTTAGTGGTTAGTTGTTTACTGCTAACCACTACTTTGTTCGATCTTCTTGGCAAAGCTATTTAGTATTTTTTGTAACTAAGAACCAATCTGAAGTACGGTTAACTAACTTCACCGACTCCAATTCAAGAGTTTTGAGTGCAGTTCCCTGAAGCAGGAGGTAAGGTTGTCTGTCAGATTGCCAATAATGCTTTAGTTGAGGAAAAGAAGCAGGAAGAATCGTGCGATCGCTATAAAAATTCAGTGACGGACGATGGTAAGGGAAAGATGTGTAAATTTTCGTGACTGTTGGGTTTGCCTGCTGGATCATCTGTGCAACTGGTTTGACTGGATAAGCTTCCCCTAGTTCCCAAACCCAGTAATTGGATTTCATCAACAATAGTAGCGAAACATAACTGCCCCAAAATAGAATCTTGAGGAATTGTCCATCACCTCGCTCTGCCAAAATAGCGGCTATTGCCATTGTTACCGCTACTGCTGCAAAAATCAGTTGTAAGTCTGATTTTGGTGTGCTTCCCAAACTATAGTAAATGCTAAGCGCAGTTGCCACTAGAGATAAAACTGTCAAAGATACAACCAAATAGCGAGGATAAGATGACAATAAAGGCATATTTTCGATTTCCGCAAGCTTGGCACCACAAACCAAGGCTATACCTGGGTAAATTGGAAATACGTACCAAGGAAGTTTGGTTCCCATCAGGGAAATAGCGATGAGATAAACTAAACACCACACCAGCACGAGTTTCGCCCAGCTCAAGTTGCGATTTTCCCAACTGAAGCGCAAACTAGACGGCAAAAAAATGAGCCAGGGCCATGTGTACTTGAGAATTTCCAGTAAATAATACCACGGCGGTCCAGAATTACCCTCGACAGATTGCCAAACACGGCTGAGGGATTGATCCATCATGCCGATTTTGGTAAAGGTGTCACCATAGTGTATCCACTGGGCACCATACCAAAAAGTCACAGGTAAAATGCCAAGTAGGATTCCTGTCCACATATATCGACTGGTAAGCAATCGCGGTGTGTCCCAGAAGAGAAAAACAAGCACGATCGCACCCAACAATAAAGCCAATATACCTTTTGTCAGGCAAATTAACCCAAAACCGATGCCAACACCAAGGCAGTAGCGTAAGTTGCGGCGCGATCGCAGCAAACACAGTATCATAACCATGAAAAAACAGACTGCTGCTCCATCCAACATTGCTAACCGCCCATGACGCACCACTGGTAGCATTGTGAGGTAAACTAAGGCGCTATAGATAGCTGTCCAACGTTGGTGAAATATTTCTCGCCCAATGTAATACAGTAAAGGCACTGAAATAGCTGTGAGCAGCGCTCCAGGTAAGCGTGATGTCCACTCATGGACTCCCCCCAAGGAGTAAGCCCAAGCAATCAGCAAGTGCATGAGCGGTGGCTTATTATAATATGGTTCACCCCCAAGCGTTGGGTAAAGCCAATGCATAGAACCAGCTGGGGCACGCCATATTTCACGCGCAACTTGTGCCACAGTACCTTCATCCCAATCTCGTAGCGGCAATTCTCCCAAATTTATAGTGAAGAGTAAAACTGCTGCCAAAAGCAGCACCAGAACCCATACCCAATCAATCCATTTCTCTACCGTGCTATACTGCCTTTCCAGACGACCCCTAATAAAGCTTCCTTCTTGCATATTCGGTGGATATTTATTGTGCTTGCTGGTTCAATTAAACTCCAGACGCTTTGGAGTCTCGAATGTTGCCACTTGTAACAATGAGTGTTCTTAAACAATCTCTTCTTATTTAAATTAACTTACATTTCCTCGTTAAGAAATAGTTTTTTTCATTTAATAATCTTTATTTTAGGAAAAATGCTAAAACTATTACTAATCAAAACATCTAATTGATTTTTCAAGGAGAATATTTTCATGAATCTACCTGTTATTTTAGATATTGCTCTTGGCTTAATTTTTATTTACTTGATTTTGAGCTTACTAGCTTCAGAAATTCAGGAGCTAATTACCACACTTTTACAATGGAGAGCTAAACATTTAAAAAACTCAATAGAATTGCTTGTCGCAGGTGGTAGTCAAACTGAACAATCAGATATTACCAAAGCAGAGTTTTTGGTACAGGAACTTTATAAAGACCCCTTGATTAATACTCTGAATCAACAAGCTAAGGAGAAAGTAGAAAAGGAATTCCGGGAATTGACTAAAAAATTTGACCAAAAATCATTAGGAGTAAAACAAAGCGCTCCTTCTTATATTCCTTCCGAAACTTTTGCAGTTACCTTATTGGAAACCTTAAAAATTCCAGAATTAATTAATCATGTCAATAATCCTTCTGAAGAGTTTAAAACTAACTTACACATGATATTGGCTTCTTACAAAGAACTGAAAACATCTATTAATAACCCAGAAAGTGAAAGCTACCAAAAAATTCAAAGAATTTACGGAAATATTGACCAAAACTTTAAAAACTTTGTTAATGATGAGTTACCTGATTATGTGCCTGATAATTTAATCACGAGTCTTAGTGTTCTCGCTCAGCGAAGTAGGATAAAGATTGATGACCTTAGAGAGGAAATGAATCAGTTTAAAAAAGAGGTTGAAACGTGGTTTGACCGCTCTATGGATCGGGCAAGTGGTGTTTATAAGCGTAATGCCAAAGGAGTTGCTATTTTAATTGGGGTATCAGTTGCTATATTAACCAATACCGATACATTTCACCTATTGAGAAGACTTTCACAGGATTCGGCTATCCGCTCTGCGATTACTCAAAGTGCAATTCAGCAAGGCAGTTTTCTTAACAACTCAGATAATAGAAAGCAAGTTGAAAAACTTTTAGGAGATGCTTCTATACCCATTGGATGGCAAAATATAAGTCAACAATTTGAGCCATTAAATACTAGTCGAGGGAATAGTGTTAACAGTTTGTTACTCGGAATTTGGGTAGTTTTTAAACTCATTTGCGGTTGGATTGTGAGTGGTTTAGCTATTGCTATGGGTGCGCCTTTTTGGTTTGATATCCTCAATAAAGTTATCAATGTACGTAATTCAGGTCCAAAACCTGTTGCATATACTAAGGATCAGCCGCCTGAAAAATAGCATTTCTATTCAATTAAAAGATAAAAATAATTTGCAATTTCCACTCTTTATCCTGACGAATAATCTCGATTTGCCGAATGAATTCTCGAAAGTAAAATCGTCGCTCTGCTTCAGACAAATCTAACCAAAATTGCGGAATTGAAACAGCTTGAGCAACAGAACGCAAATTAACGGGTGGTAAAGTTGCTAGTTTTGCTTGAAGTGAAGATATTTCTGTGCGGAGTTTGTACGCCCTTAACTGAGCTGTTTGAGCATCCAAAACTCCAGTTGCTAACAAAGAGGGAAGTTGATTGAGTATTTCTTGCTGACGGGAAATGCCTTCACTTAAATTATTTTTAACTGCATCCAACTGAGGAAAATTTATCCCCACTACAGCAAGGGGTAGATCACGGCAAACAGCTTGAATTGTCTGTTCTAAAATTTCTTGGTAAGAAAGGGCGCGACACTTGGGATGTTTGGGACAGTTAATAGGACGTAAATAAAGATATTCTTTCTCTTGGTTCCGCATAGTCACACGAGTCACTGTCATGTAAGACTGACACTCATGACAGACAACCAACCCAGCCAGAGAACGCGGTGCGCTAGCAGTCCGAGGAGGTAAACGACTGTTGCGGCGTAACAGTCGATCAACCTGGGCGGCTTCTTCCTTGGTAATAATAGGAGCATGGGTATTAGAGATGATTTCTCCGTTCTGATAAGCTGTATCACCCCGATAAACTGGATTTGTCAACCAACGGCGTCCAGTAGTGACAGAGATTTTCTTACTGTATTTTTTTACTAGGTAACGTACTGCTCCCCGCAGAGAACCATAGAGTAAGAAATGTTCAAAAAAATCCTTAATAACTGGCGAAGTGGTGCGATCAATAGTGTATTTTCCTTTGCCTCGGCGGTAACCGTAGGGTGCTCTACCAGGTGGTGGTGCAGCATCCAGACGGTTGCGGGCGTGTCCTTGACGGATGCGGCGACTACGTTGCTGACGCTGAATTTCGTACAGTAATTTCAGCAATTCTGCACGAAGATTGGGAGTTTGTTGAGAAGAATTATAGTCTTGCTCAACAGCAATGAGTGTTATTCCCATTGCTTCAAGTTCCGCAAGGCACGAACTGACCTCTTCTACAGTATCTCCCAGTTCTTCTAAGCAGCGTATAAGGAGACAATCAGGCGATTCTGTTTTACAGTTGTTGAGTAATTGTTGTAGTTCAGTGCGTTTACCTAAGTCTTGGTAAATAAGGTCTAATTCCCAACCCCAAGTTGTGGGATCAGGAATGGGTTCTAGCAGAGGGTCGCTGTAGGTGTAAGCGAAGATTTTCATTAACGAACCGCGAAGACGCGAAGTACACAAAGGTAGGATTTGAGAGGAGTATAACGCACCTCTACCTCATCCCCCTCATCTTCCCTTGGGTGTAGTCAAAATCTGTTGGTGAAGGGATGGACAAGAGGACAATGCCCAATGCCCAATACCCAATGCTAACCAACTACTTATGACCACACCCTCTTCCCTTCTCACCGCTGACTGAGTTCGATGATATTCCCATCTGGGTCTTTGGTGAAGAGGGCTGGACGTCCGGAAGCGCTGGGTTGAATGAAGCAGTTGTTATCTAGAAGTTGTTGTTTCGCTGTGTCTAAGTCAGCAACTGAGAACGCGATGTGAGGATTGCGTCCCCATTTTTCGTTTTGGTCTTCAGTAGGGACACATGGAGCGGCTATCAGGTGAATTTGATAGTTGCCAACTTGATACCAAGCGCCAGGATATTTCAGAGAGCGTTCTACTTTGGGCAATCCTAGCACCTTTCCATAAAAATGTTCAGATCCTTCTAAGTCCGTGACGAGAATAGCTGTGTGTAGACACTGAGTAATCTGCATTGGTCTTAATTAGTTGGGAGTTTTATCATGGAGCAAGCTACTATATTTTTATAAAAGCATAGCGGGAGGTGATGTGTCGCTTCTCGCTACCGAGTTGGTGGGTTCGACTGGCTCAGTGGGGCGTGAGAAAATAGCTCCAGAAAACTCATGTTTGCAATTATCTAAGAGCGATACTCCCAAAGGGAGCCGTCAAAGACGAACGCGCAGGCATCATCTTCTATGATGATTGGGGCAACATCGGACACAGTATTCATTGAAGTGGGAAATCACCGCTGATCCTGTGAAGGGTTCGATGGGGGTGTGGTCAAAATCCGTTGATGAAGGAATGGACAAGAGGACAATGCCCATTGCCCATTGCCCATTGCTAACCAACTACTTATGACCACACCCGTTCGATGGTGATTAACTGATCTAGAGAGACAACTTTTCCATAACAAACATTTATCATAATTTTACAAAAAAGTTAATTAAACACTTAGACTAGTTTGTTAAGATTATGACTTAAATACACTATTAAACATTAGCATTATGCCGTAGTAACACTGCTATAGTTATTGCACATACTTAGATGCAAGGAAGTTGCATTATTTACCAAGTCAAAGAATGACTGCAAATACAGCAGAATCAATCTGCCTGGAAAATTCAAAGCATATTGATTCTGCTTACGGATTTTTGCAGAGTGAGTTAGCCAACCTAAGAACCAACGTATAGGTAAAGAATTGTATGAAGCAACACTTAGGGTTTGTTCAACATTGTGTACTGTTCGTTACGCCATTAATAGCCAGTTCTGCCTTAGGAACTGCACCAAGTCAAGCGGCTACTTTTGCTTACTCTGAAGGAGAATTTGATTTTACCAATATTAGTCAAAAACCTTTGGGAATTGGAACTGACACTGACACCAAGACTATTGCTATTGCTAATGGTGGCATGGTAGATACTCTGGCTTATGCAACAGCAACTTTTATAGCTCGTCCTAGTCCACCAGAAGCATCCAATTTCTCTTTGAGCGCAGCCTTGGGTGAAGATAAGGATTACTTAGGACAGGCAGAAAGTAAGGCTACAGTTATTGGTAATTTCGTTGTAGATGCAAATACACCTTTTTCTTTTAACTTCACAACAGATTTAAACCTGCAAACATCAATAGACAATCCACCAGCAGAAAATGCAAGAGCAGCTGGAGATACATATTTTGCATTAATCGATACTGATAATAACAGTATCTTAGATTTCTTCAACCTTACGGGAAATTTAAATACTCTAGGCGATAACGATTTTATCGCATTTCAAAAAAGCGACAATGTTACTTTAAGTGCTCCAGTCACTACGTCTAATTTTGGAGGAAATCAAGAATCTGCTACAGCTTCTATTCAGGGTTCTTTCCAACGCTCTTTTGCTAATAAAACAAATTTAGCTTTAGTAGAAGTTAAGAGAAATAAGGCTAGAGTTACAGCACCTGAACCTTCCAGTAGTCTGGCTTTACTGTCTTGTTTTAGCGTCATTGGTCTTGCTACCAAAGCAAGACGTAAAGCAATGACCTTAGTAAGCTCATTGAAAGAAAAATATAACTGCTGAAGGTTAAGGAGTTGCCATTCGTGAGAGGTTAAGGTCGGATACCATTTGTCAATAAGCAATAATACTCAAAAAGTGGCTAAAAAGCGGGGTTGGAAACACAATTTTTGAGCAGGCGATAAGCCGGAGGCTTGACGCTGCGCGTATCGCGTAATCTGGATACGCATCATTCATTCTTGACCTATAATTTCAGTACAAGAGTTAACTTAATACCTCTGTTTTCTCCAAATTTTCAGCCTAATTTCTAATTGACAAAAGTAAGATTATCTTAATCTCTCACCGATGGGGAGTTGCTAACGGTTAACGGTTAATAGCTACAATGACTAAAAGCGATGATATATCGCTTTTAGTCATTTTATTCGCAATGTTAATGCTCAGAGTTGGATTCATTTCCCATGAGGGGTGTTGTTGCACTTCTATGTGGGAGAAGTAGCCAGACTTTTTCTGCTTGAATATCTCCCAAAAAATGCTTTGTTGAATCCAGGGAGATCAGAAGAGAAGTATTTAGAGGCATTTGTTCTGATTCTTCCCAAACTTCTGGTAATTCTTCTACTTGTGGTTGTGGTTGCTCTTGCGATGATATAAATAATGATTTGGGATAGGAGAACAATGCAAATTGAAATAGTCCATTCGTAATGGCAATCACGAAAATACCAGTACTAAATAATATAAAATATTCGAGAAACTGGGTGAGAAAAGCTTGTATTGTATTGTACATAAGGCGATCTTAGATAGTGAAATGACTGAGCAAAAATTGTGTTGACAGCCTATAGAGTGTCAGTACGCAATTATGCCGGAACTTTAGCATTCCCAAATCAGCTAAAATCCCGTTTTGCATCCTGAAACTAGACTGAGGGTTGTAGTACCGATATACCATCGGTCATCATTACTGGGTGCATTGTCGTTGTAATTTGCTAGAGCACGAAACGCTCTATAGATTTTTTCCTCTACTGCTCCAGCAGCTTTCATACTTTCAAGCTGCTCGTTGGGGATAGATTCCCAATCAATTTCTGGTTTCGGCGCTGGCTGCTTGCGTGTTGTAAAAGCCGATGGTGGTTCCTCAACTATGGGCTTGACTATAGTGCCGAAATTACTTGATTCAGCATCTGTTCCAACCCCACCATTTGCACTTCTAGTTTGTCGATGCGGCTATACCAGAAGCGACTCGCAAGATTACTGGAGAAATGGTACTAATGGGACTTTGTAAAAACTAGGTTCAAAATCGTTTCAATCGTAAAATTGGCAAGGTTTTTACATCGATTTAGCACATACACCAATTGTCACGCTCGTTTGAGGCTTTTTACCCCTGTTGACGTATTTGCCTTGTCCACAAAGGTTTTGGGGCACTTTTTATCTCAGAAAGTTCTAAAGTCTCAATTAAGAATCTTTTTTTGAATTCATAATATTGAACTTTGAATTAAGCACAGGGGTGTCCCTTTATCCTCCTCATCTCCCTCATCCTCCTCATCCCCTCCTATGGCACAATAAAGACGGTAATAAGAGAAATATAGATAAGGTAATTTAGTGAGTCCAACTGCTCAGGCTACCGCTGCTGCGCGTCGCGTGGTATTTCCATTTACAGCAATTGTCGGTCAGGAAGAAATGAAACTGGCTCTACTGTTGAACGTGATTGACCCGAAAATTGGCGGTGTGATGATTATGGGCGATCGCGGTACCGGGAAATCCACAGCTATCCGGGCGCTGGCTGATTTGCTCCCAGAAATCCCCGTCGTTGCTAACGACGCCTTCAACAGCCATCCCAACGATCCCGATTTGATGAGCGATGAAGTCCGCCAACAGCTAGAGCAAGGGGCGGATATTCCCGTAGTTCAGAAAAAAGTCCAAATGGTAGATTTGCCTTTAGGAGCTACAGAAGACCGGGTTTGTGGCACAATTGACATCGAAAAAGCTTTATCAGAAGGTATTAAAGCCTTTGAACCAGGGCTGCTGGCAAAAGCGAACCGAGGTATTCTCTACGTGGATGAAGTAAACTTGCTAGATGACCACTTAGTAGACGTGCTTCTTGACTCCGCTGCCAGTGGTTGGAATACAGTAGAACGAGAAGGTATTTCCATACGTCACCCAGCGCGTTTCGTGCTTGTAGGTTCTGGTAACCCAGAAGAAGGAGAACTGCGTCCCCAACTCTTAGATAGATTTGGAATGCACGCAGAAATTCATACAGTGAAAGAACCAGTCTTACGCGTGCAAATCGTTGAGCAACGGTCGGAATTCGACCAAAACCCTCCAGCATTTGTGGAAAAGTACGAACCTCAGCAGGAAGAACAGCAACAGAAAATCATCAACGCCCAAAAACTCTTGCCATCTGTAACAATTGATTACGACTTACGGGTGAAGATTTCTGAAGTCTGTTCCGAACTTGATGTTGATGGTTTGCGGGGAGACATTGTCACTAACCGCGCCGCCAAAGCCTTAGCTGCATATGAAGGGCGTACCGAAGTCACAATTGATGACATCCGTCGCGTGATGACTCTATCTCTGCGTCACCGACTGCGAAAAGACCCCTTAGAGTCGATTGATTCTGGATACAAGGTCGAAAAAGCCTTTAGCCGCGTCTTTGGCGTAGAACTACCAGAAGAGACAACACAAAAAAATGGTATGGGACAAAAGTTAGGAGTTAGAAGTTAAGAATGAAGACTGAAGAATGAAGAATCAAGAGAAAAGAAATTGTTTTATTTTCTTTCTTCTTTATCTCTGAAGAAACACGAGCCAGAATACTTGTAAAATAAGGGTTCGTCGGAATTATCGAGTGTTTCTTTCATTCGTTGGAGGCGGTGCGCTGCCAGTGCGCCTGCTCTCAAGACGTCACATTACTCAGCACTCATTACTTAATATGAGATTTTGGCGCTTTTGGTTCAACAGCTTTGTTTTATCCAGCCAATACAACCCACCTCGGTTTGTAGAGATGCTGATGGTGCTGCTAGCAATTGTCATGCTGATTGTTTGGAACTTTACGCTAGAGATACCCTATATGATACTTGGGTGGAGCTTCGTAGTTGGGGCATCCATTTCTATCTTGGTACGAGAAGCCATTACTCCCTCACCAGATATGCGAGTTAACCAATTAGCAGCATTTTTCTTTCTCAGCATTAGTCTCTATGGCTTTGTCTACATATTTCAAACTCTCTGAAATGCATTCTTTAACTACAAGGCGGTTTTCTGAGATGCTAGCACGCCCTCAAGAACGCGATCGCGAAGCGGCTCCTCCGGAGCATCGCGTCCCTTGCGCGTGTCTGTTGGCTCACCTGTTCCGATAGGAGAAGGACGAGCGCGGGCGCTCTGCACCATTGCGCCATCGCGATGCTCCCTTTGGGAGCATCGCGTCATTATCTATGATTTATCAAATATTACTAAAAATTATTGTTCACAAGTCAGTCTCTGATCGCCCGGGCAGAAGAAGTGAACCAAGAGTCCGCAAACGTCGCCCTAAAGCTTACCCTTTAATGAAGCAACCTAGACATCAATTGTGCCATCAATTGCAAACAGCTTGTTCTAACTGCGTTGTGGTTTATCTTAGTGCCATTCAGTTATAGCCCTCTGGCAATAACGATGTCGTTGGATTTAATCACTGCATATGCTTGTGCTCCTTGGGTGAGTTCCAACTCGTCTGCTGAGACTCTGGTGATAATTGAAGTTAACTCAACTTCATGAACAATCTTCAGTGTCACCTCGCTACTAACGGATCCATTGACGACTCGTGTGACCACACCTTTAAGGACATTACGGGAGCTAACTTTTAAAGGTTTCTTTGGACTGCTAACTTCTATCTGGTGAGTGTAACCATTTTCCTCTTCTTTGGACTCGTGGTGTAGTGACTGTAACTTTGAAGAGGAATACTCACCCAAACCACGTACAAGTTCCCTCAAAATTTCGGTCTTCGTACGCTGAGACTGCTTTGAAAACTCCTCTAGAATTCTCTGCTCTTCGTCTGAAGTTTGAAATGTGACCCATCCTTGTTCTTTTCTTGGCATAGCTTTACCAATCTCATTGGTAATATGAGAGTTATTTTGGTACGATCCTACCAACTATAAATTCCTTGAAAAAGAATCTCTGTCAGTTCAGTTCTCCTATGAAAAGAAGACAACTTTTTGCCACCCTTAGCATAGCAGTTGCTAGCTTACTGTTAACCGCTGGCTTGCGATTGTTTGATCCGTCTGTTGTGATAGCACAGTCCAACGCTAATCTACTCGTCTCGGCAGCCGCCAGCCTTAAAGATGCGATGGAGGAAATCAAGACGGTCTACCAACAAAGTAAACCAAGTGTCAATATTAATTATAACTTAGGTGCTTCTGGTGCCTTACAGCAACAGATAGAGCAAGGTGCACCAGCGGATGTCTTTATATCTGCAGGGAAAAAGCAGATGGATGCCTTGGAGCAAAAGGGATTGTTGCTCCCCGGTACTCGTGCTAACTTAGCAAACAATAGTCTAGTCTTGGTTGTGCCTAGTAATTCGACTGGCGTCACCAGCTTCAACACCTTGAGTGACGCCAAGGTGAAGAAAATTGCCATAGGTGAACCCAGAAGCGTTCCTGCAGGTCAATATGGCGAACAAGTTCTTCAGAACTTGAACCTTTTGCAGAAAATCAAGCCCAAACTTGTCTATGGCAGCAACGTGCGTCAAGTGCTCGCAGCTGTAGAAAGTGGAAACGCTGATGCTGGTCTTGTTTATGCAACCGATGCCAAAATCACCAATAAAGTGAAAGTGGCAGTTGTCGCTAGTGAAAAGTCCCACTCTCCGATTGTCTATCCGATGGCAGTGCTCAAAAGCAGTAAAAATGTTGATGCTGCTAAGGAGTTTGTCCAGTTTTTATCTGGCGATTCAGCTGTGGCTGTGCTCAAGAAATACGGGTTTATTGTGCAAGCATCAAAAGTCCCAGCAACAAGCCGTTAAGCCTTGAATGACTTATGCCTTTTGACCTTTCCCCGTTGTGGATATCCCTCAAAACCTCCTTACTTGCGACGTTTATTACCTTCTTCCTTGGTATTGCTGCTGCCTATTGGATGCTGGGATATCGAGGGAAAGGTAAGTCTTTGATTGAAGGAATCTTCGTCGCTCCTCTGATTTTACCCCCCACAGTCGTCGGTTTTTTGTTGCTACTGTTGTTTGGTAAAAATGGTCCTGTGGGAAAACTCATGGAACCTTTGGGCTTGAGTATTGTTTTCACCTGGTATGGTGCAGCGATCGCTGCCACTGTGGTAGCCTTTCCCTTGATGTATAAAACTGCCTTAGGTGCTTTTGAGCAAATAGATAGCAATCTTCTGCGAGTCGCAAGAACCCTTGGTGCAAAAGAATCAACAATATTTTGGCGAATTAGTTTACCACTTGCAGGGAGCGGAATTTTAGCAGCAACGACCTTAGCTTTCGCCCGTGCTTTAGGTGAATTTGGTGCGACGCTAATGTTAGCAGGAAATATTCCAGGGCAAACTCAGACGATTCCAATGGCAATTTATTTTGCTGTGGAAGGGGGAGCAATCAACGAAGCTTGGTTTTGGGCTGTTGCCATCATGGCTATTTCTCTATCTGGCATTATTGCTGTTAATTATTGGCAGGAAACGCGGGGGAAGAGGAGACAAATCAATTCAAAATGGACTGCGGAGCGCTGCGCTAACAAAATTCAAAATTCAAAATTACCATCTCCCTCATCTCCCTCATCCCCCTCACCCTCCTCTTCTTCTTCTGGACTGTTTGTTGACATCGAAAAACAACTTCCTGGCTTTAGCTTGAAAGTGTCTTTTAGTGCTCTTCAGCAACCCTTGGGATTGCTGGGAGGGTCTGGGGCTGGTAAGAGCATGATTTTGCGCTGCATTGCTGGGATAGAAACTCCAAGTTCTGGTCGCATTGTACTCAATGGGCAGGTGTTGTTTGACTCGCAACTTCGGATTAATTTGCCGTCGCGCGATCGCCGCATTGGTTTTCTGGTACAAAATTACGCTCTTTTCCCACACATGAGTGTAGCGCAAAACATTGCATTTGGCTTACCCAAAGGACTTTCTACCACAGCGATTAGACAACAAGTCGAAACCCAACTTATAGCAGTACAGTTGGAAGGATATTCACAGCGCTATCCACATCAACTCTCTGGTGGTCAACAGCAGAGAGTGGCATTGGCAAGAGCCTTAGCAAGTCAACCAGAAGCACTGCTGTTGGATGAGCCATTTTCTGCACTAGATACCCACTTGCGAAGCCAGCTCGAACAGCAAATGGTCGGAACATTAGCGAATTACGAAGATGTGACTTTATTTGTGACCCATAACATGGAGGAGGCTTATCGAGTTTGTCCTAATTTGCTAGTTATCGAGAAAGGAAAAGTCATTCATTCTGGCACTAAATACGACATTTTTGAACACCCTGCCACTGTAAGTGTTGCCCAATTGACGGGATGTAAAAACTTATCGAGTGCTGTTGCGGTGACATCAACTCAAGTGGAAGCGATTGATTGGGGCTGTACCCTGAGGGTCATCGAACCTATCCCTGATGCTTTATCTGATATAGGAATTCGTGCTCATCAAATCATTCTTACTAATGACCCCAATCAAGAAAATACCTTTCCTTGCTGGCTAGCGAGAACGAGTGAAACGCCACACCGAATGACGCTGTTTCTCAAGCTACATCAACCATTTACTAGCCATAGTGATTACCACTTGCAAGCGGAGGTGTTTAAGGAGAAATGGGCAACTCTCAAAGACGAACCAATGCCTTGGTATGTGTGTTTAGATCCTTTGCGGCTGATTTTAATGGAGTGAGTGTTTGGTGTTCGGAATTATTTGACACTTCCACGGCTTGAAGCCGTGGGATTCTTGGTTCAATGAATCAACTTCAGTAGACCGAAAAGATTTCTAGAAGGCTTACCATTGGGGCATTCTGGCGGATTGTATACAATCCGCCAGAATGCCCGTATCATCTGCGTTTTGAGCAATAGGGTTGTAGATGAGTTCTCCTGCTAAGGTAAGCGATCGCTCGACCCTGTGCCCAAAACATCGCCCCAAACCCTCATTCTTGCGTTGACTGACAAAAGTTTTCGGTCTACTGAACTTATCTAACTGAGTTTCCCCAACTAGAGAGCCAGTCAACGAAGAGGCTCCAGGGGCAGAGGGGATGGGGAGCAGAGGGGAAACCCCACGGATAAATCCGGGGGCTTGAAGTAAGGACGCCTTGTGTCTCGTACTACGTATCTCGACACAAATCTTTCTTTTTTTTCAGAAATAAATTCAGGGGCTTGTACCCTGATGCAGGGGATAAGTTCATTTTCTCCTCCGCTCCTCCGCTCCTCCGCTCCCCTGCTTTTTTGGTCAAGTATTCGTAATTGACGGACCAATACTTGGGTGATGCAAATCCTCCAAGCAAGTCAACTCGTGGAAAGAGGAAATCCAAAGAGCAATCCTTGGAATCCCCCGTTATACTCGATACTCCGAGTTAGCGGTGGGAGGATGTCAATAAAGGGGACAGTTCACTTCAAAAGATAGAAGCGATCGCACAGCATTATCAACACAGGTGCATTCCTCTGCCAAGCGCTTTTATTCCCTAAAGCAGTGGCGAATCACCGCTCCATATATTTACTAGGTTATCATCAAATAAACGATGTTTTCTACGTAGTAAGGCATATGGCAAGTTATGAATATAGACAATATCAAGGGAATTTTAAAAAAATTTGCTAGTAATACGATGGGTTTTCAGGGTGTAGCGCTTGTGAATTCTGAGGGTAAGCTGATCACAACAAATGGGATGGATGAGAACGCTGCTTTGAGTATGGCTAGCACGATGATTTATTTGGCTGACCGTACCCGCAAGGAAGTAGGATGGCAAGCGGTTGAGCAGATTGATTTAAAAAGTCCAGACGGGTACGTCATTTTAACTATCTGTAGTCCTGATGTTTTCTTACTAGTAAAAGCCAGTAAGGTTCCAGAAGGGATGCTGCTTGTAGACATCAATCGCACTGTGGAAAAGCTGAAAGCTGCACTTCAGGATGAAGACTCTGACAGTCCAAACTCAAATAATACAAAATTACAGGATACTGTATCGAATAACCAACCATCTTATGATACAAAATCTACTAGTAACGATAATTACCTCCCCCATCCCCAGATGTATAGAGGAAGCCAGGTACCCACATAGGAGTGACAGCACACTATGGAAGAATACCCAGAATATCCGCAAAGACTGAGGAAAAGATGATTTCGCTACACCTTTTTCCTATCAAATCCGTGATAAGCATCCATGTCATGCTCGCTAATATCCAAACCATCAAGTTCAGCTTGGTGTGAAACTCGCAGACCTACTGTAGCCTTAATTGCTGACCAAGCAAGCCAACTGAACACAACTGTGAAGGTACCTACAGAGATAATACCGAGTAGCTGAATCAAAAATTGGTTGAGACTACCACCGAGCAACAAACCCTTTGCTGGACCAGGTGATACCAAAAGCTTCTCACCATACCAAGAGTAAACGTTGGGACCGACACTAAACAACCCCACAGCCAGTGTTCCCCAAATGCCGTTGACAAGGTGAACTGAGATAGCACCCACTGGATCGTCAATTTTTAACTTTGCGTCTATAAAAAGCACCGAGAAAAACACAAGGATTCCCGCAATCAGACCGATCCAAAATGCACCCCAAACATTAACAAAGGCAGAGGGAGCTGTAATGGCTACCAAACCTGCCAAGACTCCATTAAGGATCATAGTCAGTTCCGGCTTACCAAAGCGCAACCAGGAGGTAATGGTTGCGGCGATACCACCCATTGCACCTGCCATATTCGTTGTGAGGAGAATATGACTGATGGCATTGGGATCAGCTTTGAGCGTTGAGCCTGCATTAAAGCCAAACCAGCCCAACCAAAGAATTAAGCTCCCTAGAATAGCAATACTCAGGTTATGTCCAAGCATAGCAATCCTTTTACCGTTGTCTAGATAGCGGTAAAGCGGTGTACCATCTGATTCAAGGCTGTACAGACGTGGTCCCAACAACCAAGCTCCCACTAAGCCAGCCCAACCACCAACAGAATGAACCACAGTCGAACCAGCAAAATCGTAGAAGCCTAATTTGGATAGCCAACCACCTCCCCAAATCCAGTGACCTGTGATCGGGTAGGAAATACCAATGAGTAAAAAACTAAAGATAAAAAATGCAATGAACTTAATGCGTTCAGCAACCGCTCCAGTAAAAATAGTTGCAGCGGTGTCTGCAAAAACGAGTTCAAAGAAAAATAGAGCTGTCGGAGGTACACTAGACTTGAGGGACTTAAACATCTGTTTGTCTGTTCCATCAAAAAACCAACCATTTGTTCCAAAGAACTGACCAAATAACGGGTCTGTGTTGTTACCAAACATCAGAGCACAGCCAATTACCCAAAATGCCACTGTCGCCAGTGCAAATACAATGAAGTTTTGAGCCAAAATATTAACAGTATTCTTGTGGCGGCAAAGTCCGGTTTCCAACATTGCAAAGCCAGCATTCATAAAGAACACTAAACAGCCAGTGAATAGTACCCACACAGTATCTACAGCCGCTTGCCAATTTGAAGAGGCTTTGACTGGGGTAATGGTGGAAGTTTGGGCAACTGCAGTGTAACTCCAAATCAGCACAATTATACTTGCTAAGAGTAAGCAGGATTGCCAAGTCGGTGACAACCAGCTTTTTTGGTACTTTAATTTTTTGAGCTTTGACTTAGACATCAGTTTCTTTATCTTTTTAAAGATATACATTCAAGCAATTCCAATAACATATCTTTTAGTAACGTAAGTTGTTAGTTACTGCCACAAAATGTATCTTTTATGATACATATCTTGTCTTTTTTAGTACTAAAAAGTCCAATATTTTGGAGTTGAGTACTGAATTGAAGGCATTTTTTGATGGCTAGCAACTTGGGTTAGTAGTTAATCATCAGAACACGGGTGGCAAATAAGAGTTGCTCAGATCATCCGGCTCATCTTCATACATACGCCGCAAACCGTATCGCTCATAAAGCTCTTGGTCTATTTCTCGCAGTTTGCTGACGACTTTTGTCGGTCCTCCCTTGAGTGCTTCTTGAAATTCCGGTTCTCGAAGCTCTTTTTCCAGAGAGAAAGCTTGTTCTGCCTGTTTTATACTACATTTTTCAATAAAGTAATGAATTGCTGCTTTACCAATTGCCAATGTCATAGCAAGAGCAGCTCTTGCATCAGTTGGTTTAACACCCAATTGTCTTAAAAAATCTTCGACTGCATTACTTTGGTCTTCGTTTGTAGTTGCAATTTGGGCAATCATATTCACCAAACGGAATTGCGTGGCGAACACAATCTTTTCGTCAACCGCAGGAACAGGAAGGAGGTACGCAAAGAATGCGAACCACGCTGCAACTACAGTAAAGGTTTCAGCGACAGCTTTCTTGAGTGAAATTTCGGCGGTTGCTCCCCCAAAACCCTGTTTTGCAGCTTCGTCAGGAATGCAGTTATATATTTGTATAGCGAGTGCTTCTATGTTATAGAGTCTGTCTCCGAAATCATTCCAAAATGCACAAACGGGAACATAAGTGGTAGTCAGTTCTTTGTATTCCTTGAGCCTTACCTTAATACACTCTACTATATTGGCTTCTTTCGCCTCTCTTGCAGTCTTTGGCGATCGCTTATCAACCTCAGAGTCTAAGCTCAGCTCATATAATGGATTTGGATTCCACTCAAAGGGAGGGTCAATTTGGTCAATCTTGTTAATGACTAAAACGATAGGCAGTTTTACCTTATGTGCTTTCTGATGTTTTTGTTGCAGCGCAGTTAGAAATTTAACGTCATTACGCACATATCCTCGCTCATCAGCTGGAATAACGAATAAGAGAATATCTACTCTTTGTTTGATGATGTGATCAATTGCTAGTTGAAAGGCTGCGTTATCAGCTGAGTCTCCGACACCTCGTGAGTCAATGAATTCTAATTTCCATCCATTCCGCTGATATTCGTATGGTTCAAGGTCTTTCGTTGTTGCTCTGGCTACCCCAACATCAGCAACACGCTGTCCCAGAATGGCATTAATCAGAGATGATTTGCCTGCTCCAGAACGCCCGTAAAATGCTATTTTAGGAATCCGGCGTTGCTTGCTCCACTGCTGGAGTTGATTTTTGAAAATTTGCTTAGCCAAAAATTTCAGTGGTAAAGGCAAATCCTCTATACTTGATTGAATGGAGGACTCTAAAGCTTGTCTTAGTTCGTCAGTTTCGAGAATAATTTGATTGAGACGTTGCAAAATAACCTGCGTATTTTGAGGTCTTTTCCTTGGCAATTGAGCCATCAGATCATCAATCAAATCTGCCAAAGGCTTCGAGATCTGAGTTGCAAAGTTTCGCCAAATCAACTGACCTGTTTTGGAGTCCTCAGACAATGAACTCGGAGGTTGACCTGTTAGTAAGTGAACAAATGTCCGCCCTAGTGCAAAAAAATCAGATTGCACAACAGCTTCACCTTTGATTTGTTCCGGCGGCGTGTAGCCCGATGAAAGAATTCTTGTACCCCGCAGTCCTTTATCTATGTTTATGAGGTAAGTTGTTGTGGCATATTTAACAGCACCAAAGTCAATTAACACGAGTTGACCATCGGGTTTGAGCATGATGTTGGATGGCTTTATATCCCGATGGAAAAACCTGTGTTTATGTACCAGATCCAAAATCTCTACAAGTTCTTGCAGCCACTTTTGTGCTTGCTTTTGAGAAATAGGTTCGCGATACTGCAACCATTCCTGCAAGTTCTGCCCCTCAATTTTCTCCATTACCAAGCAGTGCAATGTCTTGGAACCGTTGGGGAGCGACAAGGTTAAAGTAAAGTATCCACCTGGCTCGACTCTGAGAATTCCTGAATGCTTCAGTTTACTTAAGACGCTTACTTCTCGCTTAAACATTTCAACCCATTTGGGACTGTCTTGTTTCAGCACCTTCAGAACTTTTGGCATCCCCCGATCATTTACCTCAAAGACTTCGGTGTAGTCTTCTGGGTGCAGTTCACGCAATGGTGTTATTAACTGATATCGCTGATTTACCAGCAGGCTAGTCCCACAAGCTTCGCAATACTTTGCCCAGTCAGAGTTTTGTCGTTGTTGACACCAGGGATTGATGCAATAGATCACAATATTCTTTTCTTTAAGCAAATATCTAAACCTATATCTAGGTAAATATTTTAGCTTAGCCTAGTCCAAATTCCCACATCTAGAAATTACTGATGATATCAGAGCACACGATAAACAATCTTTACAGATAGTCCACAGGAACATCCCAAAACTAACTTAGAAAAACCAGCCACGTAGCCCACAAATAAACTCAATTAACCAAGCGATCGCTTTTTTTCTATCTAAGCTCGCATTGCTACCCGAAAGCGATACGCTAGAAACTGAAGCTCAAAAAAGACTATGACACCTTCTGAAATCGCGGACACACTCAAAGAATTATATGGTGCGGTATCTGTCAATGCTATTGCACCTGGTTCCTGGCAAATAGAAACTCCCAATTTTCGGCTGCTGGTTATGCTTTCGGATGATGAAAGTTGGTTACGCATTTTATTACCCATTATGTCAGCATCTGAGGCTCAACCGTTTCTAGAACACTTCTTAGAAGCCAATTTTGATGAAACTCAGGAAGTACGTTATGCTTTACAGCAAGGAGTTTTATGGGGGGTATATCAGCATAACTGTAATAGTTTAGTTCCAGAAGATTTTCGATCTGGCATCGCCCGACTTATTCTTCTCTATCAAACTGGCTTAGATAATGTTTTTAATCGACTGATTGAAGAACGTGTCCGGCAAATTGTTATAGCAGCTAAACAGCAAAATCAGTCTTTAGAAACTACTATGCAAAACTTAGAACGATTTTATACAGAAGGATTCATGGGGGAATTAGACCAAACTTCACAACAAAGAGAGGAAGTTTTAGCAACATGGCGGTATCAGTTAGAGCGTCTGTGGTCAGAAGTAGAACCTTAAATAATAACCCCATTTGTTAACTACAATAATTCCTTTTCAACTATATTTGATACAGTATCTAACTATGACTTTTCTTGTTTAAAAAATTGAATTATGTCGTGAGTTTATTGTTTTTTGATAAAATCTTTATAGTATCATTACATTCTAGTTTTTAAAACTTGTTATTTTTTATAAAAAAAGATTACCAAAAAAGTAGTCAGGAGTCAGAGTCCAGGAGTCAGAATGATTCGTTTTGCGAGTGGTGGATGACTTGAGGTTTAAAGCCCCTGCGCTCCCGCATGGAGGAATAAAAATGCAAAGCACCTTACTTGAAACCCCTGACTTCTCCCTTGTCTGCGACAGGCTTGCGCCAACGCCTTTGGCGTCTCCCCTTCGCCCTTCGCCCAAGGGGCGAAGGGCGAAGGGGAGACGCGCAAGGGACAGGCATGGGGTATTCTGACTCCAGCAATTCTGTATTCTGACTCCTTCTCATAACACATGGCAAGTAAGTGAAGTACAAAGAGTAAGGTCTAAAAGCCAGACAGAAAGCAAATTTGACTTCTCCTAAAGGGAGACGCTACGCGATCTGAATTCTGACACCAATATTTCTGCTGTAAATACTTTTATTTAATGTTCTAGTGGAACTTTAAACTTTCTGATACGGAAAGTGCCAGAAAGTCTTTGTAAATAATTGCTATATGGTAATTTGATTGAGCCATTAAATGTCTGCACTTCTTGAGAAAGTTTGTACGAACTAGCGTAAATCATCATGGGAAGTTCATCTATGACCCAATCTACAGAACAATCTAGCAGCAAGCGAGTACATCTTCACTACTTAGATGGTTTACGTGGACTCGCAGCATTATACGTTGTATTTTCCCACCTTTGGGAATTACAGGAAAATAATGTACCTAGCTTATGGCTCGTTGCTAGCAACGTTTTCAGATATGGAATCTTCAGTGTCTCAGTCTTTATTGTTCTTTCTGGATATTGTTTGATGCTGCCGATAGTTCGCTCTCAAACAAGTTATATTTCAGGAAGTTTGCTGGATTACTTTAAGAGGCGATCGCGGAGAATTCTACCACCTTATTATGCTGCTCTTTTAATATCAATAGCAGCTGGTTTAATAATAACCATTTTAGTAAAATTCCATATCTTTTCCTGGAATGATGATTTGTGGGGTCATTTTTCTCGTAATTTCACATTTGGTGATGTCATCTATCATCTGTTACTAATTCATAATTTAACTCCAGGAGATAAGCTCTTTCATATTAACGGTCCAATGTGGAGCGTAGCAACAGAATGGCAGATATACTTCATTTTTCCTCTGATGTTACTGCCTATATGGCGGCGTTTAGGTCTGTTTTTCGTTGTCATCATTGCCTTCTTTTTGGGACTAATACCCAACTATTTACTACATGGATTGATAGACTTAGCACACCCTTGGTATCTGGGTTTATTTGCTTTGGGAATGGCTGCGGCAGATATAGGATTTTCTCAAAAGCAATCTTTAATACGAATGAGAAGTTTATTGCCGTGGAGTTGGCTTGCAACAATATTTTTTGGTTTCGCTTTGCTAAGTGAGTCGCCAGAGTTTGGGATAGCAAAAATATGGATGACTGACAGTTTCGTTGGTTTGGCTGCTGCCTGTTTGCTAATCTACTGTACCAATTGTGTGATTGATAGTAAAGCAAAACCTTTAATCCTGCGAGTATTGCAATCATCCTGGGCAATTGCGCTAGGCACATTCTCTTATAGTCTCTATCTACTTCACGTTGTAGTTATAACTCCAATTAATCAGTATCTACACAGCTTACACCTTTCTCCTATTAAGACAGATGTCATATTATACGCAGTGAGTCTGCCAGCATCTTTACTATTAGCATATTTATTTTACTTAGTCTTTGAGCGACCATTTATGTCCAAGTTTTTGAAAAAGCGGAAAGTGAAAGATACAATTATTTCAAGTGATCGCTAGCTTGAAAATGGGTATAGGGGTGTAGGGGTGTAGGGGTGTAGGGGAAAGACATTTTCATTGCAAAGTTCGTGGGATTTTCTCGTGAATGGCTGACTTGCAAATAGGGAACTCTTAACAGGGAACAGAGAACAGGGAACAGGTTAATAAGAGGTATTTTCATGTGTTCTGGTGTATGCAGTTCATGAGGGCTACTCTAAAGGTAATATCAAAATTAGAGTTATTAAATTAAGTTGCTCGTTACCTATGGATATCATACAAATTCTTCAACAAGACTATCAAAGATTTCCAGATAATCAAACATACAACATCTACGCTCAAGACGTTTATTTTCAAGACCCGGTATTCAAATTTCGTGGTCTTGAGCGGTACAAGTTGATGATTAAATTCATCAAGACTGCATTTTTAAATCCCAAAATGGATTTGCATAACATTGCTCGTACAGGAGACACAATCAAAACTGAGTGGACGCTCAACTGGAATACCCCCCTTCCTTGGAAACCACGTATTTCTATCCCCGGTTGGAGTGAATTGCGCCTCAACACTCAAGGGTTGATTGTTTCTCACATAGATTATTGGCACTGTTCGCGCCTAGATGTACTGAAACAGAATTTATTCCCCCTAAAAAGTTCATAATGTAAATAAATGTAAATACTCCTCATCTAGGACAAAACCATCCATGCGTGTAATTTTAATGACAGGCAAAGGCGGCGTCGGAAAAACCTCCGTAGCCGCCGCCACTGGGCTTCGTTGTGCAGAACTAGGGTATCGTACACTTGTTTTGAGTACAGACCCTGCTCACTCTCTAGCAGATAGTTTTGACCTAGAACTGGAACACGCACCGCGACAAATTCGCCCCAATTTGTGGGGTGCGGAACTGGATGCACTACTAGAACTAGAGGGAAACTGGGGTTCAGTGAAGCGCTACATCACTCAAGTTTTACAAGCACGTGGTTTAGACGGAGTGCAGGCAGAAGAATTGGCTATTTTACCAGGCATGGATGAGATTTTTGGCTTAGTCAGAATGAAACGCCATTACGATGAGGGGGAGTATGACGTTTTAATTATTGATTCAGCCCCTACTGGCACAGCTTTACGCTTACTCAGTTTACCAGAAGTTAGTGGCTGGTACATGCGTCGTTTTTACAAACCTTTTCAAAATATTTCTGTTGCACTAAGACCTTTAGTTGAACCCATTTTTAAACCAATTGCTGGTTTCTCTTTACCAGACAAAGAGGTGATGGACGCACCTTACGAATTCTATCAACAAATAGAAGCTCTGGAAAAAGTCTTAACAGATAACAATCAAACCTCTGTGCGTCTGGTCACCAACCCTGAAAAAATGGTGATTAAAGAATCTCTTCGCGCTCATGCTTATTTGAGCTTATATAACGTTGCAACAGATTTAGTTGTCGCAAATCGGATTATTCCTGAAGAAGTGCAAGACCCATTTTTCAAGCGTTGGAAAGAGAATCAACAGCAGTATCGCCAGGAAATTCATGACAACTTCCATCCATTGCCTATTAAGGAAGTTCCACTTTTTTCTGCAGAAATGTGTGGCTTGGATGCGTTGGAACGTCTGAAGGAAACACTCTATAAAGATGAAGATCCAACTCAGGTTTATTACAAAGAAACGACAATTAGAGTGATTCAAGAAAACAATCAATATAGCTTAGAATTGTACTTACCAGGCATTCCTAAAAACCAAGTTCAATTAAGTAAAAGTGGAGATGAATTAAACATCACAATTGGTAATCATCGCCGTAACTTAGTATTGCCGCAAGCATTAGCTGCACTGCAACCTGCAGGGGCAAAAATGGAGGAAGATTATCTCAAAATCCGTTTTGCTGCAGTTTGAGAATCAGTTGTGCAACCAAAAGCATAACAATAACACGCCCGTTCTTAGCACTTTTAAAAAAGTTAAATTTTTAGCTTTTTTGGAATTGGAATTAACCCCACACAATCTGTAAATCTAAGACAAAACCAGGTAATACAGCGCTTTTGAGATAAGTGAGGTACACCAATTTTAGGGATGCTTTTTAAACTTAGAACCCACATTCCGCAGATATTAAAGCGGATTTAATAATTATGAAATTGAAGAGTATGAAGCCTGAAATGGTTATGAAACAATCATTTCAGGCTTTTATTATATAAAATAATAAGCATCAAGTAGAGACAGAAAAAAGCATGAATGAGGCACTAGAAGCAATAAAAGTCGTAGATATAGACCATTTAGGCATAGTAGCGGGAATAATAGACGAGATGGAATTGGTAGAAGAAGTGAAGAAAAAAGTGGGAATAAAAGTTAAAGAAACTCTCACACCTGGACAAGTAATGAAAGCGATGATTTTGAATGGATTAGGGTTTTTGAGCGCGCCATTATACTTATTTGAAGAATTTTTTGTAGGAAAAGCGACCGAGCATTTAATAGGAACAGGAGTATTACCATCACATCTAAATGATGACAAGTTAGGAAGAGCATTAGACCAATATTATCAAGTAGGGACAACGAAATTATAGAAGTTGAAAAAATAAAAGCTGGAAGATTTCTATTAGCAACGAATATATTAGATGAAAATGAATTGAGTAATCAGCAAGTACTAGATGAATACAAAGCTCAACAATCCAATGAAAGAGGATTTAGGTTTTTCAAAGACCCATTGTTTTTTACATCAAGTGTGTTTGTCACGGGGTTGCGGCTTAGAAAAAAGAGCCAGCCTTCCCATTTTGGGGCTACAGCCCCAAAATGGGCGAGTCCCCATTCTTAGAAAGAAGGGGCTTGTTGAAAAGGCACCGCGAGTTTTTCTCTTCGCCAGATGCGTCAAAAGTCCAGAAAGAGTGGAGGCAATTGCCATGATAATGGGACTGTGTTTGTTAGTCTATAACCTAGCACAAAAAAAGTTGAGACAAGCATTATTATCATCAGATGGTAGCATCAGGAATCAAGTGAATAAATTGACAAAGAAACCGACAATGAGGTGGATATTTCAGATGTTTCAATCTGTACATCTGCTCATCATAAATGGACAGAAACAGATGAGCAATTTAACGGAAGAACGTCAAAAGATTCTGCATTATTTAAGTCAAAGTTGTCGTCAATATTATCTCATGATTTGAGGTGGATTATTGGACTAAAAAAATGTAGATATTCTGGATATTTTTAAATAAATAGGAATTTTGAGTTAAGATTAAAATGGTCTTGGCTAGGATTAGATTGGTTAATTTCTGATAAATGTGTTGATGAATGAGAGAGTAAATATATTTTGAAATTCCGTGATACTAACTTACTTAATATTTTGGAATTATTTGAACGAAAAATGAAATTAACCCACAAAAATTAAACTGATAAAAAATCTTCTGGGTTTGACTTTTCAAAATTACTAGTAATATGAATCACATCTGCGGAATGTGGGTTTGAATTTGATTCAGTTGCTGTACCTCATAAACATCGAATCTGCTGTATATCTTCTCCAGAAGCTTGTGGGGAACTCTAATACTTCTTTTGGTTGCCCTTGTCGATTAAATTTCAACGCGGCGGGCAATTCTTTCGATAAGCCAACCCAATTTTACGACTGCATTCATATATTCTTGCATTTTGGCTTGCGTTTCGCTCAAATTGTCGGATGGGGACATTAACTCTAAAACAAAATCTGGGGCGATAGGAGGAAATTTCTCGCGTTGTTCTGGTTTAAGGGCGTTCCATCTTTCTAATTGTATCCAGGAAACATCAGGGGAGCGATCGCTCCCGTTGGGAAGTTTGAAACAGGTGGAGGAGTCGAATACCTCCCCGAGTTTTGTTTGACGGTTCCAAATTACAAAATCCGCAATATTATTGATGCATTACGTTTCCCAGTTTCTCCCCCCGTTGGTGGCATTATAATTAGTTGTTCTCCAAAAGCATTAGGCACTTACCAGTAATAAAATGTCCCTCCGTCAAACCCAGATCCTCTACACCAACCCGTTAACTTAATACACGGCGGGACATTTTATTTTTTGGATCTCCCTTACGTTCAAATTTGATATCGGGATTATCTCGACACAGTTGGTAAAATTGGTCGTCGTTAAGTTTAACGACATTATTAAAGTTAATGGTAATTGCGGTCATGGCTGTCCTGACATTATAAAGACATTAATTCCTAAGTTGAACAGGCATAGCTAAATAAGTCATCTTCAAACCACCAAGTGGTGTGAAAATCACTGGGGTCAAATTTCCATTTAGCTGCATTTGAATTTCAGTAGATGGTAATGCTTTTAAACCTTCCATCAAATACTTAATATTAAAGGCAATATCTATCTCCTCTCCTAATATCTGTGCTGGCATTAACTCTCTACCATTGCCAACATCTTGAGCTTCACAAGATATTGTAATTTCCTGTGCTTCACTATCCATACTGATCTTAACGACATTATTTTTCTGGTCGGCGAACACAGCAATTCTCTCTAAAGCACTCAAGAATTGTCGCCTATCTAAAATCAATTCTCGCTCAAATTGTCGGGGAATGAGTTGACGATAAGCAGGATACTGTCCTTCAAGAGTACGGCTAGTTAAACGTTGATTTTGCCATTCAAAAATAACTTGACCTTGGTCAAAATACAACGCCACAGGTTCATCTTGCGAGTTTGTATGAGCCAGCATCCGCTCTAGTTCCCTTAATGCTCTGGCTGGTACTGTCACTTCTAAGCGAGTTTCAGTATTTGTATCTGGACTTTCATTAGTCGTCTGTACTACAGCTAAACGATGTCCATCTGTTGCTGCAAATTCGAGTGTGTCTTGTTGAACTGTTAAATGCACACCGGTGAGAACTTGTTTAGTTTCATCTGCACTTGTTGCAAACAGAGAACCTCGCAATCCCTCAATTAATGTACCAGCAGCAATATGTAGCGCTTGAGTATTTTCGATGACAGGGAGTTCTGGAAACTCTTGCGCTCCCATTGCTCGTACTTGATAACGTCCGCTTTTTGGTGTCAGCGTAACAATTGAGCCTTCCCCGCCTAAAGTATCACCTGTCGCTGATTCATCTTCTAGAGTGATTTCACCCTCTCCAAGGCGAGCAGTGATGTCATTAAGCAGCTTGGCGGGAATCGCAATTGCTCCAGAGTGCAACACCTCGGCGCTAAAACTCGTGCGGATACCCAAACTGAGGTCAAAGGCTGTTAGGCTGACTTGGTTAGTTTCAGCATCCGCTTGTAGTAGTACGTTAGCAAGTACTGGATGTGTTGGGCGTGAGGGTACAGCACGGCTTGTGAGTGAGAGATTAGTACTGAGGTCGCTTTGGGTGCAAACTAATTTCATGGTCAACTTTGGCTTCTGTGTTGGATATGTTAGCACCGTTGTTGCAGCGTAGGGAGTAGGTTCGTATAATGGCAAGGTATTACACCCCTTGACGTGTCTTTCACAGATAGACGACTACTAAACATTAAGTATTTTTAATTATTTAGTCGTTGTACCTGTGGAAATTGTGGAAAACTTGATGCTGATCCGTTTCAAAGATGCTTCAGCAAGTTACTAACTGTGGAAAACCTGTGGAAAAACAGGCGATGTTTTCCACATGATACTTATACTTAGATAAGTTTTCCACAGATTCTTTGTAAGTTTTTCACAAAAAATAAAAAACGTAAAGATTCAGGTGATGGGGTATTGACAAAAGGAACGCTTTGGGTAGAGTATCGCAATCATGAACAAAGACCTGCCTCAACAACTAGATCGGGAGAGTCTAAGCCATCTGTCGAAAGAAGAACTGGTGGATATTATCATTGAGCAGGCGAGCCTCCCAAAGGGAGGAGCTTCGCTAACGCGATCAAGCAATTACAGTGAACTACCCAACACCCATCTGAGTACCGTTTCAGTGTGAGGCTTCTTCTGCTTTAAGCTAAGCGTAAAACACTCCCGCACAGTCACCCTGTCAAGAAATTCAAATTTCCAGTCTTTGGTAAACCTGCTCTAAATGTCTTAAATGGTACTGTGGATCAAAACACGCCTCAATTTCTGTTGGTGACAACTTTTGGGTAACGCGAGAGTCTTTGGTAATCAAGTCGTGGAAATTGCCGTCTGGTTTGTTCCAAGCAGTGTGAGCATTCTCTTGCACGATCGCATAAGCTTCCTCGCGGCTCATTCCTTTATCTACCAATGCTAAGAGTACCTTCTGGCTGAACACAACGCCACCATAGCAGTACATATTCCGCTCCATGTTGTCTGGATAAACCAGCAGGTTTTTTACCAAGTCGGTTATTTCCAAAATCATAAAGTGCGTCAAAATGCAAGCATCAGGGAAAATCACCCTTTCTACCGAACTATGGGAAATGTCTCTCTCATGCCATAGTGCGACATTTTCTAAGGCTGTACCAGCATGAGAGCGAACCAGTCTTGCCATTCCTGTGAGTCTTTCTGAACGAATAGGGTTGCGTTTGTGAGGCATTGCTGAGGAACCTTTTTGTCCTTTGGAGAAGAATTCTTCTACTTCCAGAACGTCTGTTCTTTGCAAATTGCGAATTTCAACAGAGAAGCGTTCTATTGATGCGGCGAGCATTGCTAATTGCTGCACAAAATCAGCATGGCGATCGCGCGATATTACCTGTGTTGATGCTGTATCTGGTTTGAGTCCCAGTTTTTGACAGGCGATCGCTTCTACGCGAGGTTCAATATTAGCATATGTTCCCACTGCGCCAGAAATTTTACCGACAGCGATTGTTTCACGCAGAATTTTCAAACGTTCTTGATGTCGCAACACTTCTGCCAACCACCCAGCCAGTTTAAAACCAAAGGTGATAGGTTCAGCATGAATACCGTGGGAACGTCCAATCATCACTGTAGTGCGATGTTCCTTTGCCTTTTGACGAATTACCTCAATCAAATCTTCTAGGTGTTGCATCAATACATCCAGACTAGCTACCAGTTGCAGTGCTAAAGCCGTATCTAGCACATCGGAACTAGTTAAACCCAAATGGATGTAGCGCCCCACATCACCTACATATTCATTGACATTTGTCAAGAAAGCAATCACATCGTGACGGACTTGAGCCTCAATTTCCAGCACCCGCTTTGGATCAAAATTCGCCTTTGCCTTAATCTCCTCAACCGCTTGAGTTGGAATGTAACCCAACTCAGCTTGAGCCTCACAAACAGCGATTTCTACTTGCAACCAGGTTTTTAGCTTATATGCTTCTGTCCAGAGATTGCCCATCTCGGGCAAGGTATAACGCTCAATCACAGTCCGCCACAGAGTACAACCGTCATATTGTACAAAGAACGCGGGAAGTCATAAAGACTATTTACTAGACTTTTGCCAAAAGTTTACAGCATAAAAAGCAGAAAGCCCATCGCCTTTAGGCATGGGATGAATGCGTTGCAAATGCGCGTTGCAGTCCAAAACCTGGAAACAAAATAACATCAACGTGCGATAATGTAATTAGCTTACAGGTTGAGATACCGCCGACACGTGCCCGACAAATATGGCTCAGCTAGGAGAGATGCTACGGTATGCCACACGAGCGATCGGAAAATAGTAAGGGCAAGAGCACCGAAAACTCTATAAACAGGGCAGTAACTGTTCAACAACAGTGAATGATTTTGAAAAAACAATGTCGGGTACTCGTAGTAATAAGGCTGCCCAAAAATTTTACGTGTTAGACCCCCGCCTTGTTTCAATCCCATCCCTTTTAAGGGTGGATCCCTACACCCAGCCCTTTCAACGCGAACAAATGAACTAGTGAGTCATTCCAATGACACAAGTTGCACAGGAGTAGGAAAATAGATATTTTCGACCAATTTTAGCGTGTGTTAACTCTGAGAGTTATGAGTGGAGT
>JAHHHH010000021.1 GCA_019359415.1 Iphinoe sp. HA4291-MV1
ATGACTAATGACTAATGACTAATGACTAATGACTAATGACTAATGACTAATGACTAATGACTAATGACTAATGACTAATGACTAATGACTAATGACTAATGACTAATGACTAATGACTAATGACTAAACTTATAAATTAGCGTCTGCATTGCTGTCCTTGAATGTAATGATTATGAAATTATCTTTATCTTTAAAGCAAGTGGTTATTTATTTATCCTTATTGACTATTGGCGGCGGTGCAGGCTTGTTCGGTAGTCGCTATCTATTACCACAAAATCGCTGGTTTCGAGAATTAAGAAATGTAACAGTGTCTTTGCCTCCAGAAACTACAGTTCCAAATCCTGTTAGAGGACAAGTTGGAGCTACTATTGGCGATAACATGAATTTTATTGCGACTGCTGTTCAAAGAACTGGACCAGCAGTCGTACGAATTAATGCAACTCGCAAAGTGGCTAATTCTATTTCTGACGCCCTAAAAAATCCCCTTTTGCGGCGTTTTTTTGGAGAAGAAGAGCAACCATTCCCCCGAGAGCGAATAGAGCGTGGTACAGGTTCTGGATTTATTTTGAGTAAAAATGGACGAATACTAACTAACGCTCATGTCGTTGCAGATACTGACACAGTACAAGTAACCCTCAAAGATGGTAGAACTTTTGAGGGTAAGGTGGTGGGAGTTGATTCAGTGACAGATGTAGCTGTTGTGAAAATTTCGGCTGATGATTTGCCAACTGTCAAAATAGGTAATTCACAAAACTTAATACCAGGTCAATGGGCGATCGCTATTGGTAATCCTTTGGGTTTAGACAATACTGTGACAATCGGTATAATTAGCGCTACAGATCGCACCAGTGCTCAAGTTGGTGTTCCAGAAAAGCGAGTCAGTTTTATTCAAACCGACGCAGCTATTAACCCTGGTAACTCAGGCGGACCTTTGTTAAATGCCCAAGGCGAGGTTATTGGCGTTAACACTGCGATCCGCGCTGATGCTCAAGGGCTAGGTTTCGCCATCCCTATTGAAATAGCAGATCGGATTGCTAATGAACTTTTTACCAAAGGACGTGTACAACATCCTTTTTTGGGTATTGAAATGTCGGATCTTTCTTCTAGCAAAAAACAGCAGATTAATCAAGACAAAAATCTCAACATTCAACAGGATGTTGGTATCGCTATTACAAGAGTTCTAGAAAATTCTCCAGCACAACGAGGAGGACTCCTTCCCGGAGATCTGATTCAAAAAGTGAACGGTAAGCAAGTTAAAACATCTGCTCAAGTCCAGAAGTTGGTAGAGTCCACTACTGTAGGCAAGATTCTAGAAATCGAAGTCAATCGTAACGGGAAATTTCAAACATTTAAAGTACAGTTAGGGACTTATCCTCAAAAGTAGTTATGAGTCATTAGTTCCAAAGGACAAATGACTAATGATTGTTAGTCAAATGATCTAACTGCATCCGTTGTTCCATTTGGCGAAGAAAATAACCCGTCATCATAGCCGATGCCAGAAGACCTGCCAGATTGTCCCGGTCTGTTGTAATTTGCACGTTAAAATTTTCTGCGGGTAACATCCCGACAAGCCCTTGAACATTTTGCGAAATGATTTGTTTAATTTCGGGGCTGACAGACTGGGCGACGCGGGCTAGAACCTCTGGAGGTTGGTGCTGTAGATACTTGAGTAACTGATTGGGGAGTTCCTCAAAGCCATCGTTGAGAAGCTGATTGGGGTGTTCCTCAGGGTAGTCATTCAGGAAGTTAGGATCAAACACCATTGGCTGTTTTTTTTAGCTGAGTTGCTTATTCTACTCTAAACCATACTAGAAGGGTGAGACATATCACCACCTCTTTCTGGAGTACTAGAACACCGATTCATTAATGCCAAAAACCCGGTTTCTGTTGCTGGAAAGACCGATATTTCGTTATCTCAATGAGAAGAAACCGGGTTTTTTATCACAATTGGTGAATACTGAATCGGTGTTCTAGCATTCCTTCACAGTAGCAGAACTCCCATTTGATTCTGCTGGTGCTATGAGTTCTAGCTCTAGTTGCTTTTGCTCTTGTCCGTTGGAAAATGATTGAGGAAGTTGCTCAATTTGAAAATATTGGTGAAACTTAGGGGTGATTTGTAATGAATACGAGCGAGATTCGCTGTCTCGGCGTTTTCTGACAAAACCAAATTCGACAAGTTCTTGAACGTGTTGATATGCGCCAGAACCACGCAAGTTAATCAAGTCACTTTGAAGTATTGGACTATTTAGGGCAATAGCTGCCAAAGTCCGCAATGCTCCCACGCCTAATTCTACTGGAATGAGAGTTTGTACCAAGTCATGAAAGTCTGACCGCACTTGCAAACTATAACCATCTGGTGTTTCCACGACTTCTAGAGCGCTATCTCGGCGAGCATAGTCATCAATGAGTTCTATGATGCCTTCCTCTGCTGTAGCGCGATCGCAAGCGGCATACTCAGCAATTTCACTTATAGACAGAGGCTTACCCTTCAAATAGAGAATTGCTTCTATCTTCGTCGCTGCATTCATCACGGCATTGGGCATTGGGCATTGGGCATTGGGCATTGGGCATTGGGCATTGGTCATTGGTCACTTGTATACATGAAGAATGACGAA
Organism: Iphinoe sp. HA4291-MV1; assembly: GCA_019359415.1. GTDB lineage: Bacteria > Cyanobacteriota > Cyanobacteriia > Cyanobacteriales > Nostocaceae > Brasilonema. Next base: position 2,616 of record JAHHHH010000021.1, read on the forward strand.
TGACAAGGGACGAATAACAAGTGTTTGGAAATTAGCATAGTTTATTACAAAAGTCAATATCTGTATTGAAATTACCAAAGGCGAACCTTCGGCTCCTTCAAGAATTGTTATAACTCACTTCACTCCTCACCCAATCTAGTTTTTAGGATGAATTCAGCGATCGCCAAATCTTGTGGAGTGGTTAACTTCAGATTCGTCTCCTCTCCCTGGACAATTCGTACTGGGTAGTCGCACTTTTCAAACAAAGCAGCATCGTCTGTCACTTCCCATCCCTGACGAACACCTTCGTCGTGACACTGCTTGAGCAATTTAACATCAAATCCTTGGGGAGTTTGTGCTGCCCATAATTGCCGGCGATCAGGCGTGCTTTGAATAATGCCATTTTCATCTACAACTTTGATAGTATCCTTGACTGGCACTGCGGCAATCAAACCAGGACAGCGTCGAATAGCTTCAGCACAAGAATTGAATAAATCTGGTGTTGCAAGGCATCTGGCTCCATCATGAATTAACACTTGCTCAGCACAGTCGCTCAACGCTTGCAATCCATTGTAAACCGATTCTTGACGGGTAGAACCCCCTTGAATCAGTTCCACTGGCTTAGTAAGCTTTAATTGAGCAAGAATGGTCTTGAAATCTTGCCAGTCAGAAGGTTGAGAGATAATACCTATCCAACTGATTTGACTTGCCGCTGAAGCGGCGAGAAGAGTCCATGCAATAATGGGCTTGGAGCGCACCACAAGTAGGAGTTTGTTGCGGTGACTCCCCATTCTTCTTCCTGTTCCAGCAGCGGGAATTAATAAATGCACAGAATTCCTCAATCTCTACCTAGAGGACAGGTTAGTCGTTAGTGGTACTATTTGACAACGAACAACACACAACTGGCAAACCCTAATCTTTAATTCCTAATTTCTAATCCATATCTTCCCCTAATCTTCCCCTAAAATAATGAGCGAGTAAGCATTAAGATATATTATGCGAATAGTAGCCCTTGTCCCTGGCGGAATTGGCGACCAAATTCTCTTTTTCCCGACCCTAGATAACCTGAAGCACTATTATCCCAATGCTCAGGTAGATGTTGTTACCGAACCTCGGTCAAAGGCTGCTTACCGGGTCAGTCAGTCAGTCAACGAGGTCATAGCATTTGACTACAAAGATCGTAACAGTCTGGCAGATTGGGGCAACTTGGTAGGCACGATTCGCGATCGCGAATACGATGTTGCCATTGCTCTAGGGCAAAGCGCTTTAGTGGGTCTTTTGCTCTGGTTAACTGGAATTCCTACACGAATTGGCTACAAGAGCAAAGGATCTGTGTTTCTTACCAATCCAGTTCCTTTGAAAACAGAACAGTATGCCGCTTGCATGTATCATGACTTGCTGCAAGGGTTAGGTATTAACTCCCCTTGTCCTGAGTTAGCAATCAATGTGCCAGTACCAGATATTGACTGGGCGAAAGTGGAACAACAACGGCTAGGAATAAAGGAAACTGGCTACATTTTGATTCACGGTGGTTCTAGCGAACTCGCCAAGACCAAAGGTCTGGATAAAATTTACCCTGTCGCAAATTGGCAGCAAATTATTCAAGACTTTCAGCAAAAGCAGCCAGAAATGCCCGTGGTAGTCATTCAAGGACCAGAGGATGGAGAATTTGTGCGTCGTCTCAAAGAGTACGCACCCAATATCAAAGTCAGTTCTCCTGATGATATTGGCAAGTTGGCGGCGATGATTGCTGGAGCAAATTTAATGGTGTGTACTGACAGTGCGCCTATGCACTTGAGTGTGGCGGTACAGACTTATACCATTGCCCTGTTTGGTCCAACAAACCCGGCAAAGTTATTGCCTAGAAGTGATAAATTTCTCGCCATTAAATCTTCTACAGATAAAATGGCAGATATCTCACCTAAAACTGTGTTGGAGAAAATTTGGGGTGGGTAAACCTGCTGTATTTTTAGATCGCGATGGAGTGTTAAATGTTGAAGCTGGCTACATTCACTTTGTAGAAGATTTACATTTGATTCCTGGTGTTGCAAAGTCTGTACGTCAGCTCAATGACCAAGGTATTTTTTGCTGTCTGGTTTCAAATCAATCGGGACCTGCTAGAGGTTATTATCCAGATAGTCACGTACAAGCGTTACATCAGCGACTTTGCCGATTATTGGTACAAGAGGCTGGGGCAAAATTAGACGCTTTGTATTATTGTCCCTACCTCAGCCCACCAGAAGGAGGTAAAGACCTAGCATATACTCGCTGGTCTACCTGGCGCAAACCAAACACAGGAATGTTGGTTGCAGCCGCGTGGGAGCACGATTTGGATCTGAGGCACAGTTTTATGGTGGGGGACAAAGCAACTGATGTTGATATGGCACATAATGCTGGGTGCGTAGGTATTTTGGTGCAAACAGGGTTTGGCGATCGCGTTTTGGCTGGTGATTACCAGCACCACACAAAACCGGATTACATCGCCAAAGATTTGTCTGTAGCCGTTGAATGGATTTTACAGCAGTTACAGATTTAAAAAAATACAAAAAACCAAGCGCTACCGAGCTTCACTTCGATATCACTTGTGTCAAAAACTTCTGCTATTCCTATCTAAAATCCGCTTTCCCTAGCGGATTTTAGCTTTTTTAGTTGTGAAATTCAACGAATTTTCTCAACAAGCAGATACGCATTGGCAAAAGCATTCAAAGAAGATTTTTTGCTAAAGACTAGTAGAAACAAGATATTTTAGGTACATTTTTGGTAAGGATCATTTTTTGGGTAATCTACTACACATTTATTGTATCTTGTCATTATTGGGTATAGGTTGGAAGTTTAGCTTGGGTGTAACTTCGAGCCTAGTTTCTGAAAGTAACACTGAGTTATTTTATAAAGAACCTCATGGCTCTTGAAAATCGGAAAAGTTAGGAGTTTCAAGTCTTGTTACGAAACTCGTTAACTAGAACTAAAAATTTACGTTAGAACAAAGATTAGTAATCTCAGTGCAGCAAGATAAGGATTCTCGGCTGCATGGCAACTACTTGTTGCCATTGTTATCAAGTGTGAATAGCTTACGGGTGGATTTAGCGCGCCATGTTATGTGTTCCTTCACTTCCCTCTTGCTGTCAGGCTGGTGCATCGAAAAAGAATGTGACGAAATATTACAAGGAAAAACAGATGGCGATTCGATTACATGGCTTTATGAGCAGCGGAAAACGTTACATCCAAGTAGAGAGCCAACCTCACCACATCACTGGCATTTTTAGAATGCTCATGCACTTTTCAAAAAATATGCATCTCTGTACGCCATTAGATGCAGAAAGTACATATTTTAGGTGTGAAGAAGATGGAACAATTACTTTCTATCAAGCTGAAAACTTCGATGTAGGTCATTCAGCAGGAATTTGGACCTATCTTGTCTATGAATGTCCAGAAGATGAAGAAAAAATTTTCCCTGACTCATCTATTGATATAAGTGCAAATCCTTTAAGGCAATTATTTGCTGGTTACAAAATTGTTCAAGTAGCCATAGATATAAAGGACTATCTCAAATATCAATATATTCAAGATGAATATTTAGATGTTCAATTACCGTGTGATTGGAATACCCTAGAAGGGAGAAAAATTGCCAACCTTCTTTTAGAAGAATTTAAGGCATTTAAATCATCTACTGTGTTTGCAGAACGTGCTGGCAAAGAATACAAGAAAGCCGTTTTAAATGGCTTTATCCAAGCTGCACAAGAAGTCCTGGAAAACGATGGAACGCTTAGAGATTTTGAATCGGCTCAATATGATGTATTGAAGAAGACTAGAATTGATGACATGGCAAATTTAATTCTTGAGTATAACGATTATCGTATCTGGCAAGCGGCATTACCGAGTAAATCGAAAGCAGTGGAATATGCTTTTAGTACAGCATTAAGACTTATATGCCGTATTAAGTAGTATTATACCAAAAAATTAGTCATAGTTATTAGTGACCTAATGAACGCCAGATACCTCTGTCGGGAAAGCCGTCATTCGTACTGGCTCCTAATGACTAATGACTAAAATATCTCAAACAAGGCGTCATCTAACTCATAACCCAGGAGTTGCGCCATCGACTGGAGGCGAGATTTACTAGGAATGCCTTGCTGTTGTAACCAGTCGTTTAAAACAAACAGCTTGTGCATTAAAAAGATTTCTAAAGCTTCAGGATTATACTGAATACCTTCTTTGGTACTGAACTGGTGCGGTACAAGCATCGCTGCATAACGGGCAAATTCCCCGGCTTTCCAATCAAGTAAAAAAGGTAACCAAGGATAGCGAGTATCTAGGCGGATAAACCAGAGACGTACCTCTGGGATTTCTGAAAGTTCCCGTGGATCGCCTAGTTCCAGAGTATAGTTGATATTAAAGTGCAATTGCTGCTCATAAGATGTGATTGCTCCCCCTTGCAGCAATTTTTCAATCTCCGTGACTACGCGGGACAGATCCAAGGAGTTAATGCTGTCAGTGTTGAGTGTGATGGTGATTGTCATCAAGTCAAAAAATAGCCTCGATGATTTATACTACTCTTTTCTGGCTCAAAAATGACCTGAACTAGGAGAGTAGGGGGAAAGGTTAGTTAATAGCTAATTATTTGCTAACAATAGATAATAGATACTAACAAATGCTAATATAGTGGTATGGCTTATGTACCACTACGAGAAGCAGTTAAAAGACTTGGACTGCACTCAAACACTTTAAGGAAGTACGCAGATAATGGCAAGATCGAAAGCATCAAAAACGAAGCAGGACAAAGACTCTTTAACGTCGAGTCCTATCTTCGCGGTGCAGCAGATCGCTCCCTTGTTTGCTACTGCCGAGTCAGTTCAACCAAACAACGAGACGATCTTGGTAGACAAATTGCTTACATGCAATCACTGGTGGTATTAGTAAGGTTAGATTTCGGTCAAGAAAAGACTCTGTGCAATCTTGCTATATTCCCAAGTCTGCGGTAAAAGACCTTGGGATTTACCACACTATACTAGGTGAGGCAATCTTTAAAGAAGCCTTACCACAAAGCTTTGGTGATTGTCGTTTAGTATTTGCTTATCGTGATTACTATCTGACAATTCCAGAGGATGTGCCACAGCAAAAGTCTGATAACCAAGGACGTGTTGTGGCACTTGACCCCGGCATCAGAACATTTATCACATTCTTTTGTGAGTCTAGTGTTGGTGAAATCGGAGCAGATGCTAATTTGCAAATTCAGAAGTTATGTTTCCGTTTAGATAAATTGATTTCTAAACTTACCAAAGCTAGATGCAAGCAGAAAAAAAGAATGAAGCTTGCTGCAAGCTCACTGCGAGGTAAAATCAAAAACCTTGTAGACGAATTGCACAAGAAAACTGCTCGATTTTTGGTTGATAACTTTGACATTATCTTGCTACCAACTTTTGAAACATCCCAGATGTCTAAAAAGGCAAAGCGCCGGATTAGGTCAAAGTCAGTGCGTCAGATGCTAACACTCTCCCACTACCGATTTCAGCAGTTTCTTAAACACAAAGCTTTTGAAACTGGCAAGGTAGTGATGGATGTTAACGAGGCGTATACATCAAAAACAGTCAGTTGGACTGGTGAAATAATTCCCAAGCTTGGCGGCGCTAAATTCGTCAAGTCTCCATCTGATGGGCAAGTGATGCCGAGGGATCTAAATGGTGCGCGAGGGATTTTCCTTCGTGCATTGGTTGATACGCCCTCTCTCAAGGAGTGTATTTGTTAATGAATGTTAGCAAAAAAGTATCGGATTACAGAAAGAGCCAATGTTTTTTCTTACTCGTCATCTGGTTCTATGCCTAATGCCCGCAATCGTTCCGCCAATTTTGCCACCCGTGCTTCTGCTTGTTCTGCTCTTTGCTGTGCCTCTTGTGCCCGTTGCTGTGCTTCCTCGGCTTGTTGAGCAATTTCTGTATAGCTTAAAAACCGAGTACCATCAGGATAAAAAATCTGCAATTGGGGACTGACAAAGTCAAAGCGAATCTGCAATCTGGGGCTGATCCACTGGTTGATGGGGTCAATCACATCCAAAAAGCCCTCATTGCGCAACCAACCGCTCAAATGGTTGTGATCTGGATCGTACAAATAGTACTCTTCTACGCCAAAACGGTCATAAAACAGGAGCTTTCGGTTCATCTCCGCCCGTTTATTTCCAGGCGAGAGGATTTCAAAGACCACCTGTGGCGGGATATTGGCTTCTTCCCACTGTTTGTAGGAACCTCGGTCTCTTTTAGGTCTGCCAAACACGACCATTGCGTCAGGGGCTTGACAGGTCTTATTATTCCCCTCAACCGGATACCACAGCAAGTCCCCAGCGATGAACACATTGGGGTCATCAGCAAATAACCATTCCAGATTTTCCTTAATGGTAACAATCCAGCGAAACTGCTTAGTGTTATCCGCCATTGGTTTACCATCGCTGTCGGGGTAAATGACCTCTGACTGAGAAGATGGCTGTAACTGAACCATAGTCTTACCCTTTGGAAAACAGACACTGCCGTGCTTTTACCTTAGCAAAACAAGCAAGCGAGTCTCACTTAAAGTTTGTGCGAAAAAACAGGCGATCGCGCAGAGCAAGAGACGCCCTTGGTGTATCGCGCTTTACGCCCATCCCAAGGGATGATGGCTTCGTTTGGTTTTGCTCAACACCAGCGTGTTGAGATTTCCCAACCCCTTTGATGAGTCTCAACAAATTTTTACCCAGCACTAAAGCTTCGTCTTGAGGTGACAATTTCAGCAAGCGTATTTTTTGCAACTCTAGAGCAGGGTGCAACCACGGTCCATCGGAACCAAATAAAACCTTATGTGCTCCTGCCCTCTCAATAGCTTGCACCAGATAATCAAACCGCCGAACACCTGACGTATCGGTGTAAACATTACTCAGACGGCTAATTTGGTCAATAACTCTGACATGAGCACGCCAATCATCATGAAAGCTGCCTAGGTGAGGAATGATAAAGTTTACATCTGGGTATTCGGGTGCGAGTAAATCGATGATGTCAGTTTTACCAGCCACATCATAAAGCAAAGGGAGACGGAATGTGCGTGCAACCTCACAAACTTCACGGGTAACTGGTCCATCCGCTTTGTGAATCTTAATACCACAAAATCCCCATTTTGTCACTGCCCACTCGACAATTTGACGAATCCGACCTTTATCTCGTTGAGCATGGACAAAGGCAAAGCAGAGAAAGCGATCAGGAAAGCGGGTAGCGATGTGGGCTGTATTGGCGTTTGCTTGCTCGTAGTTGCTGTGGAACGGCGAAAAGATGACTGTTTTGTCAATTCCGGCGGCGCGGGCGCGTTTGAGGTAAGGTTCAATTGCTGCGTTCGTGTCCCAAGAACCAGTTAACAAGTCACCTTTTCCGGCATGGCAGTGACAATCAATGATCATTTTCCATGTTCTCTCCAAGAAATAGCGATTGCCATAGAAAAATTGATGAGTCAGTAGTACTTACCACTTGTTTAGAAATCGCTTCTGGTTATTCCAACCAAGGAGTTATGGGGTCTGAATATTAAATGTCCTTTCATAGGGTTGTCTGTTGAACTTCACTGTTACATTGATTTCACTGGGTCGTTTGGTTTTATCGTTGGCAAACACAGGTTTCACAGACATCCAGGCTTTTGTCTTTGGTGCCTTTAAACGACCCCTTATATACGCTTCCATTCTTCCCCAATCTCCCCCCGCGAGATTAATCTCCTTCTTCATGGCTACAAAATTGCCAGTAAATTTTGGCGGGCCGCCAAAAGAGTGGGCAATCAAATGCCCTGCATGATCACCTTTTCTCTTATAAGGTACTTTTGGTGTTCCTATTCTTTTAGACTTGGTATACACCAAAGAACCTGCGATTTTTGTGACGCGTCCTTGTGCATCTGTCCGAGAGTAATAAGTACGTCCATCGTGAGTGTGCTGAATTGGATATTTTCTAAGATGTTTGGGTTGTGTCTTAACAATCGCATACTCTGCCGCATCTACTTGCGGATTTACCCAGACAACTACAATCGTGCTTTCCATACTACTTACAGGCAACGCTAGAATCTGATATTTTCTTCCGGTCGCATCTTGTGTGTTAAAAACGCGAAGTTTCTTGCTAGAGTTTCGATTGAAAACACTAGTAGTGTAAAGCGCATCTTGCGTTAACTGTGCAATCGAACGGACGATAGCCTCTTTAAGATTACCCTTGTAATTTCTTTTGAAAAAATCCTTTAGTTCTGGTTGTTCCGGCAAGCGAGAAATAATTCTTTCTAGCCCTGCTTGAGTTAATCGCAAGGTGTAGTTGTCTAATGTGGAACCTTGCCACACTAATGAGGGTTTCTTTTTTGTTGCTGAAGTATACATGACGATTTATCTTTTTATTCAAGATTTAGGAATTCACCCATCTGTTATCTTTTGGGCTGAAGCAACGATTTTCAAAGAAACAGCGATCGCACAATCTTGTAGTAGCTTTGAAAGCATCTTTTAAGCAGGCGAAAATCCAAATTATTCAGCTAGCTGGAATGGAAGACGATCGCTTGTTGGTTTTTGCTCTCGTAGATTAAGCGATCGCCCATTACCTGGTTTATCTGTTAACCCATTTCGTGTGGATCTAACGAGTCTTGTCTATGCATTTTGTTTGATGATCGGGGCGGGGGAGATGAAGGCATGTGTTCTGATGGCGGGATATTGCTTGGCATGGGATGACGATAACGTTCACCTGCAACGTTGCTTGCTGCCATCACATTCGATGGATTAACTCCGGCAGAGTGTTGCGAATGTGAGCGCCTGCGGCGTCGTGGTGAACGTGAGTGCATCCGGTGTTGTGAATGCAAGCGTCTCCGTCGTCGTGGTAAACGCGACTGCTGCCCCCCCTGTGGTGAATCAAAGTACTCGCCTTCGTACTCGAATTCGTATTCGCCTTCGTATTCACCTTCGTATTCACCTTCGTACTCACCTTCGTACTCGCCCTCGTATTCACCTTCGTATTCGCCCTCGTACTCGCCCTCGTATTCACCTTCGTATTCGCCCTCGTATTCGCCTTCGTATTCGCCCTCGTATTCGCCCTCGTATTCGCCTTCGTATTCGCCCTCGTACTCGTATTCATTCAATAATTGTTGAATTGGGCGCGATCGCACGAAAACAATTGCACTATGCTTGCTATCAATTGGCTGAGTCAAAATCTGATACTGTCTTGTCTTGCCAGTTGCTGTGAACGCGAGCAAATTTTGACCAAATGTTCGACTAGATACTGTACCCGCTGCTGTTGCACGGTTAACAACTTGGGTAATCGCACTCACAACAGCACTTTTTAAATTACCTTGTTTGTTGCTACGGATGCTCTGTACTAAATGCTCTAACCCGGTTTGTTTAAGCTTGGAAATAACCTGTGTCAATGCAGAGCGAGTTAATCGTAAGGTGTAGCCATCTTTAGTTGAACCTTGCCACACTACTGAGGGTTTTGTTGCCAATTTGCTCTGGTATTCGTTCTCGTACTCGCCTTCGTATTCGCCCTCGTACTCGCCCTCGTACTCGCCTTCGTATTCGCCTTCGTATTCGCCTTCGTACTCACCTTCGTACTCACCTTCGTACTCACCTTCGTATTCGCCTTCATATTCGCCCTCGTACTCACCTTCGTATTCGCCTTCGTATTCGCCCTCGTACTCACCTTCGTATTCACCTTCGTATTCACCTTCGTACTCGTATTCATTCAATAATTGTTGAATTGGACGCGATCGCACGAAGATAATTGCACTGTGCTTGCTATCAATTGGCTGAGTCAAAATCTGATACTGTCTTGTCTTGCCAGTTGCTGTGAAGGCGAGCAAATTTTGACCAAATGTTCGACTAGATACTGTTCCTGAAACAGTTGCATGATTAACAACTTGGGTAATCGCACTCACAACAGCACTTTTTAAGTTGCCTTTATTGTTGCTACGGATGCTGTTTACTAAATGCTCTAACCCGGTTTGTTTGAGATCGGATATCATCCGTGTCAATGCTGAGCGAGTCAATCGCAAGGTATAGCCATCTTTAGTGGAACCTTGCCATATTACTGAAGGTTTTCTTGATTTTTGTGTAGCAAACATAACATTGTCTCCTTTTATTCAAGATTTACAAATATGTAATTTTTGGCACTTACGCACCTGTTTTCAAATCAACAGCGATCGCTCTTGGGAAATTACGCTCAGCGCGATCGCTCCCTGTGGCAGCAATCTATCAATCACAGCTGGACAGGTGACAGCTCCAAATTGTTCAGTGGTGAGAAGGGAGTGCGATCACAATTTTCATGACCTTGTTTACAAGAGCGATCACTCCCTATTGCAGCACAATCATTATTGAGATAAGTCATTCAGGCTACATCTGGAGTAAACTGACTTTTGAGAGAACACCATGATGCTTTGGAAAGGATGAATCAGTTTTTCAACCCCAAGGGTAGGGATCCGGAGAGGGAGGTCGAGAGGAAGCCGCAGAGGAAACTGGAGAGGGAGGTCGAGAGGAGGCCGCAGAGGGAGGTCGAGAGGGAGGTCGAGAGGAAGCCGCAGAGGAAACTGGAGAGGGAGGTCGAGAGGGAGGTTGATTCCAATTACTGGCCATCTGGATCAAATATCCCCGATTTTCTTCGGTCAACATTCTTCCAACGACCCCTGCCGCCCCCTCCTCATTCTGGAAATGTTTCGTCTCCAATTCCGCAAATTTTTTGATATTCTCCTCCGTTGCTGGTTGTCTTAGTAATTCATCTTGGTCTTCGTAAAATTGGGCAATATTGCCAGACGCTAGGTCTCCTACTGCCGACGTTGCTGGTTTCAAAAACGTATTTATTGCTTGACCGAGACTATTCTGTGGCATATCCTTCAGTTGCTCGACAACAGCCTTTCGCCCTTTTTCTGGCTGATTGCGCCCTTCTTCTGGCTGATTGAGACCACGAGTGCGATAGCCAGGAGTAGTATTTGGACTATGAAGGCGACTACGACTGTCACTCAGCTGGTGTTTGAGTCGCTGCCGCATGGAGGGTGCAGTTGGACGAGGAGTCATTCCCGTAGGACGCGGACGACCTAGTTTAAAAGCCGCCCGTCGTAATCCCGGTGTCACCCGTCCTGTGAGTCGTCGTGCCGCAGATGCTGGTCGTCGTAATCCTGGTGTCACCCGTCCCGCGAGTCGTCGTGCCGCAGATGCTGGTCGTCGTAATCCTGGTGTCACCCGTCCCGCGAGTCGTCGTGCTGCAGGTGCTGCCCGCCGTAATCCAGGTGTCACCCGTCCTGCGAGTCGTTGTGCCGCAGGTGCTGCCCGCCGTAATCCAGGTGTCACCCGTCCTGCGAGTCGTCGTGCTGCAGATGCCGGTCGTCGTAATCCAGGTGTCACCCGTCCTGCGAGTCGTTGTGCTGCAGATGCCGGTCGTTGTGCCGCAGATGGCGGTCGTCGGAGTACAGATGCTGGTCGTCGTGCCGCAGATGGCGGTCGTCGTAGTACAGATGGCGGTCGTCGTGCCGCAGGTGCTGGTCGTCGTGCCGCAGGCGCTGGGCGTCGTGCCGCAGGTGCTGGTCGTCGTGCCGCAGGCGCTGGGCGTCGTGCCGCAGGTGCTGGTCGTCGTGCCGCAGGCGCTGGGCGTCGTGCCGCAGGTGCTGGTCGTCGTGCCGCAGGTGCTGGTCGTCGTGCCGCAGGTGCTGGTCGTCGTGCCGCAGGCGCTGGGCGTCGTGCCGCAGGTGCTGGTCGTCGTGCCGCAGGTGCTGGTCGTCGTGCCGCAGGTGCTGGGCGTCGTGCCGCAGGTGCTGGTCGTCGTGCCGCAGGCGCTGGTCGTGCCGCAGGTGCTGGGCGTCGTGCAGGAGCACGATTCCGCCCACTTTCGTATTCGCCTTCGTATTCGCCTTCGTATTCGCCTTCGTATTCGCCTTCGTATTCGCCTTCGTATTCGCCTTCGTACTCGCCTTCGTATTCGCCTTCGTATTCGCCCTCGTACTCGCCTTCGTATTCGCCTTCGTATTCGCCCTCGAATTCGCCTTCGTACTCGAATTCGCCTTCGTACTCGCCTTCGTACTCAAATTCGTTCGCGTGTAGTCTAGCCTGTTCAAACATTTTGCTTTTCTCCTAAACTTTGTATCGCGTTCTAGCCTCGTTCTCTAGCGCTCAATCTATAGGGCTAATCCGGCGCGGTTCATAAGGCACAGTCCGTACAACGTGACCACGGAAGCCAATGCCCAAACTTTCAGCACTGGTAAGCCATTCTTCCGCAACCTCAGCAATTTCTCGCAACAAGGCTTCAAATTCAGCCCGCGAAGTATTGAGGATGTGTTTTTGAGCTAGCCAGCGGATAACATCCCGTCCAGTCACTGCCATTCGGTGTCGCTGAGAAGCATCAATATGCTCGGTGAAATAGCGAATCATGACTTCTTCAACAACATCCCAAGCATTGTCTGCACCAAAGAGATGTTTAATATCATCTGAGCCGAGAATTCTGAAGGCTTCATCCAAAAGCTGTAACACTTCAATCCGCAAAACATTGATGTGACCGTAAGAAGACCACTTTAAGTTATGTCGCAGATCTAATCCCGCTCGTCTTACCGTAGCAATGCTGCCAAAACTGGGGTCAAACGCTCGTTCTCGGATGACATCAGAAATACGTTTATCGCGCCACAACTCAGCCACATTGTTAATAAACTGAGTAAACAAATCATGAAATTTCTGATTCGGTTGGGCGCTAGGTGCTGGCTTGATAGTGGTATAACCAAACACGCGACGGTAAGCCTGTAAGCGCTCTTTTTTGGTGAAGCGCAAGACGCTGCGTCGGTCGAAGCGATACAGACCATACGCACCATCACCAGTCGATAATCTCACTGCACCAGCATAATACAATTCCTGAAGTTTATTGACAGCGCGAAACACGCCCATCCGCTCGTGCTGGTAGATATAGTAGAGATCAGAGACTGCGAGAATTCGGTCTGAGGTAACTTGCTCGTCGTAATCGTCCACCTTTTCGGGCATCCGGGCGGAATTCACCTTAGTAGCAGCGTCCTTACCGATACCGATGAGTTCCGCTAAACCGCCATCAGGTGGGGATGCGAGTTTCGCTTCAGCTTCTTCCACTTCCTCGACCATATTCTCAATTTGGTCAGTTAGTGCCTCAGCGAGCTGCGGATTTTGGATCAGTTGCGAACCAAGTCTGTCTGTAAGGGTTTCCCTCAGAGCCGCAATGCGATCGTATAAACTTTGATTTTCTCCTGCCGTTGACATGATGATGAATCTCCTAATTTGGGTAATGGTTAGTAGTGAGTGCTCTCACAGCGCTGACTACAAGCCAATTACCAATAAACTTTGAGAGCATAACAGTAAATTTTTTCTTGTGTTTGTAGTGGTCTGGCAAGTCAACTTTGCGGGGTTAATAGCAGCAAGAAAAATCTCTTTCTCCCCCTGCTTTCCCTGCCTCCCCTGCTTACCCTAACCCGGCAATTTTGGGTTGGTCGAGTAGTAGCCTTATGTTTGTAGCGAAGTTCTTATCGGGAAGGACGTATTCTCCGCATTTGGATTGTCGCAGAAGCATTGAGTTGTCTAGGTCTAGGTGACTGGTCAATATCATCTGGTTCATAATTTGTTGAAGGTGGAATGATTTGCTTAGCCAGTTCTTTGACTTGATACAACTGAAACGCCAAGTCTCTGAGGGCACGCAAAACACCTTCTCGCCTAAAAGCTGTGTTACGCACAGGTGTGAAGGAAGCAGCTTGTACCAAAATCATCAATTTTTCGGCAGTACCTGCGATCGCCTCAGCAATTCCCAGTTTTCCTCCAGCTTTCGCAAGTGCTGGACCTTCCTCTGATCCAAAACGCCATACCCATTTGAGCAAACCTTCCACAGTCATGGGAGGGACAAGCTTTGCGAGCTCCTTTTTCGGGTATCCTGTTCCATCTGGTAACGGGAAAGCTACAGCAGCAGGCATTCCGGGTGGTGATTTTAATGTCCTGAAGTCGATGTGGACTGCTTGTCTCTCAGCTGAACCAAGAAAGACCAAATCCATAATTCGGTAAACATCTCTGACAGATTCAGCGACAGTTGATAAGGCGTGTGATAATAAAACTAACTGTGGACCGACAAACGCTCCACTTTCAGAATCTTCGACATAATCGTTCCAGCTTTCTCTTAAGGAAACGATGTAGTCCCGAATAATCAGGAAATTGCCGTAATTCTGTTCTTCCTCAACTGTGTTGACGTGTTTGGGACTCAGTCCAAAGACATCGGCAAGGTTTTTGAGTTGTCCGCCAAGATGATTTGAGGAACCATTATCCTCGTCGCTTCCTACGAGAACTCGGAACAAGTTATCAACACGCTGGACACGTGGACCTCCAGAGGCTCCCAGCTCGTTGACTAACTCCATCATCTCGGTGCGGATAATACCCCGCATTGCTTCCATGTTTTGTTGATCACTTGCTGGATCTAAAGCATAAAGCTTATCCAGTAAGGGCATGGCATCCTTGAGAGCTGTTTTGGCACGATGGTAGAGGCTAGCCTGAGCACCGCTAACGGTACCACCAAGGTCATTTTCTATAGCAGCGTAGGTGCGGGGAGTCCATTCATATTCAGTATATCCATTACTGTCTTTAGCAGTGAAAGTTTGATTTAGGCTACTGACAAATGCTTTTGGATCGCTCTTGAGATTTCGCCCTAATACTTCGGTCAAAGCACAATCTACAATTTGTTGTAGCGAACCGTTTTTATTATCAATAGGAGTCAGTGAGGGTTGCCTGCATGCTGGTTCAACAATTTGATTGGCAGTCGGCAAGACATCGTAAACAGTCACAGGTTGTTCCTGAAAATCCTGTCTGGGGCGCTCTTCAGTTTCCTCGTTCTCAACGAATTCTATTGTGACGCCTTCAATTCTATAGTCGCTCTCGCTCTCGTCTTCATTGAGCACAACGAAGGGACCAAGGTTCACTGGCTCTGGGTTGTCTTCAGATGGCAGTGTGACACTCTCTTGTGGCTTAGTAAAACCGATAAGTCCTCTGCCTTGATAAATATTAAAGTAGAGATCAGGTGCCTCATCGAGATCTAGAAAATCCTGCTGGAAGTCATCATCTGTAAACTCAAATTCAAATATACCTGTAGAATCTGTCTTGCCGGAACCGAGGCGATCATCAAATTTCTCGTCGTCGTCCCAAACCTCGACCCGAAAACCAGCAACACCTTTTGCCTGGGCTTGGGATCTTGCTTGAGCTTGTTGCAATCTTTGTTGCAAATCTCGCAGTTGAATTTCCAAGCTAATTTTCTCACCAGGAATCGCCGTGGAATTGATTTTTGCTTGAACATCTGTAATATTATTCTTCAAGTCCTGAATTTCATTGTTCTGTGGGACAGCTTTCAACTGCCCACGTATGCGATAGGTGTTCATAGTTTGGCTTATCTCCGCGCTAAAGAATTGTAGAAATTTTTCGTAATTACGGGGGCTGGCGCGAGTCGATTGTCGAGTGCCCAACGCGACGCAGGAATTAAGAATCGCTCTGGAATAATTCCCGGATCGTTACCCGCTGCTAGACGTTCTCCTGCTTCCTGAATCATCTGTTGGTGCTGGGGCTTGAATCCCGTTACCTCAGCTAAGGTTTTGTTCCCCAGCTGTTCGTATTGGGTAAAGCAGATTGTATCCACCACCAACTTATGAGCTTTAGGGAATGTTTCCAAAATCTCTGAGGGAATGTTGCCTGCACGAGAGTTGGGATAAAGGCGTTCCCATATCTGGCGATATTTCCTAGCTTCCTTGGGAAATCCCATCCGCTGTAGTAACTCAAGGTTGATGAACACCCGCAGGTAGGGGATGGGATGAGGTTTGCTGGGGTTGAAGTGCAGAGTTGCTTGGGGCGATCGCGCCGCAATATCCATTAACGATGCAACATAGGCTGGACCTCCCAACAACAAACCAGACATATCAGCAAAAGTTTCGCTATGCCAACCCGTCCAAGTGCTGGCAACCCTGCGACTCATTCCAGCTTGCCGCAACCGTTGAAAGATACCACGGGGAATTGTCTGCCGCAGATTTAAATCAGTTTGCAAATTATGAGAAACCTCATGCAAAATTGCCCCTAGCGTCCAAGGATTTACCAGGCGGTGATAAGGTAGCTGAATCAACGGGAAGGGATTGATTTGCTGTCCCAGTTTTGAAAGGGGAATACCACGCCGAAATGTCGCTGGAGAGAAGCCGGTTTTCATATACGAAAACGGTGCTGGTGCTGGAATTGACCGGGCGACCCCCAAGCCCATGTAGATATCCTGATAGCAATCCATGGCAATGCGATCGCAACCTAATAGCCAGTTGCCAAATCGGCTTTGTCTTTGCCCAAACAGCTCGAAATAGAAATCCCAAATCTGCTCGATTGCTCTCACCCAATCATGCGCTTGTTCTGTGCTAATCATCAGTTGTTGCAAATCATTGGTGTTCTGCTTGTTCATAGCAGAATCAGCAATAATACCAACTTGCCTCGACATTTCCATCAGATTAGCTCTGAGCGAACTAATCAGTTGATTCACCGCATCAATTTGCGCGTCAGTAGGGCTAGCTGGATCTGTACCAAACTCCTCGTGACGAAACAGACGCAACGCCGCTGCGTGCCTAGTAACATTCAGAGCTTGCACCCTCAGCCAGGGTTTTAAACCAGCCAGTTTCTGTTTAGAAGTTGTGCGGCGAGTTTTTTGAGCAAAACCAGCGACAGGTTTTAACTTGTTTGCATCGTCCTCTATGCCTAATTCTGTCAGTGTTTTCACAAGCCCGTTCATTTTCTTTTTTTACCATCCTAATTGCAATAGCTAGACTGACTGAGGAGCAGTTCTAAACATAATCGCGATGACGCTTACCACGGATCATCAATAATTGGTTGACGGCGTGCGGAGGAATTTGCGTGCTCTTGCAAGGATAAGAGAGTAGGGGGAATAGGGCGACGGCGGGATTTGCGTTCCCCAAGTCCGCTTGTTCTCCTTGTCTTCACCGACGGGTTTTGACCAAACTCCATACCATTATTCATCGCCTGATAGTGATGCTGTGCAAGGTGTGATTTCTTCATAACCCCAGCAATTGTGTTGGGCTTGTCTAAAACCCGAGCTGTATGATCTGCCAGCACCCTGAGAGCAGTTGTTCGTGACAGGGGTTTGCCGAGCTGTGCCTGACGAGCTAGCGTTACCATCGTTCTTTGCACAATGTGCGGCACTGTCTGCAATACTGGGCGTGTTTTTGGGCTTTTGTGCAAAACTCGACCAACTGTGGCTACCCCTTCAATCAGAGATGGAGTTATCGCAGAAATCACTTTTGCAGAAGATTTTGGAAATAATCGCGCCGACACTGGTAGTAATGCTCCTAAGAAAGCTTCTGCCTCAGCTTCACTCTCACTCTGGGCTGCTCTGTAAGCTAGATTTTCCATCTCAAGTTCATACTCGTGCATTGGGGCAGATTCAAACTCATACTCATATTCGGCTTCGCCCTCGCCGAGTCTCTGTTGCCTGCCCAATCTCTTCAACAAGTTGGCAATATAGGGGTCTAGCTCGTATTCACCTTCAGATTCAAATTCAAATTCAAATTCTCGCTGGCGCTTGTCTTGCTGGTGCTTGTGACGACGATGGCTAATCAACTTACCAATTCTTCGAACAGCCATTGGCGCTATCCTTGCAAGTAAGCCTCCTAGCAGTGGTAAAAACTGTTCACTTTCGTACTCGTGTTCAAATTCACACTCACCTTCGGCTTCATGCCAATGTTCTAGTTCGTTTTCATACTCACCTTCGCCTTCGTACTCGTTCTCAAATTCGTTTTCGTATTCGTTCTCGAATTCGCCTTCGTACTCGTTCTCAAATTCGCCTTCGTACTCGTTCTCGAATTCGCCTTCGTACTCGCCTTCGTATTCACTCTCGAATTCTTGCTCTAATTCGAGTTCCATAGTTCTGCCATTACGCATTTTGTGACTCCTTGAATAAAAAAGCTCACTGCATCCAGCTATAACCGTTATTCCAAATAAGTCACAAGTCGCTTTTTTTGGGGAAACACATATTTGGTAGCTCTGTTGAGTGTCACTCATTTGAGCTACAGTGGTCAAATAGTTATATATTTATTAATATTTATCTGCGCAATGATAAATAACATTAACTCTGATTTTTCTCGAAGGCAGACGTAGAACTACAGTAGACTTTCTGGTAGTTGTCGGGAAAAGGGCAAGGAGAAAGTGCATAAGTAACTTTCAATGACACCTATTACATATTTAGAAAGTTTGAAGCTGGACACAAAAGCTGAACATCCTATTGTAGAATCAGGAATTTGAGGTGTTTAAAATATGGCTCTGCTTATAAGAAAAGGAAATTTGAACATGAGAATAAACATGTATTTTTTACCAAGAAGTAAAATTTCTCCCTAGTTAAAAAAATTGTGTTTTAATCGATAAACCTTGCCTTAGAGGATGTTTGGAAAGTTTTGGGCGAATATAATTCGCTACTAAACAAACGAAGTCCGCCTGCGCGGACTAAGAAAAATCAAGGGTTTTAAACCCACCTGCGTGGGTTTTGTCTGTATAGCCGCACCTGTGCCAAGGCAAGTATTAAATAGGACTTCTCAAACATCCTCTTAGGATTTGAATTTACTTTTTTAGTAGAACCAGAAGAACCTGAAGGATGAATATGAGTTATGAAAACTCCTGAGAGGAATCAGTTATTTACTGCATCCGATAATCAGTATGTGCTTTCGGCTGAGAAAGAAGCACAACTAAAGGCTCTGTTAATACAAGTTGCTGCTTCTGCTCCATACAAGGTACTGCAATCCACTGAGCAAATTGTAAATGAAGTCATTTTTGAGTCTGATGTGGATGGCGTACAGTACTACGTGGTGCGCTCTACTCCTAAATTTCAAGAAAAAATTAATCTCAGTCCTCGCGAACAAGCGATCGCAAAATTAGTTGCACAGGGTTTTCCTAACAAATCGATTGGTATTCATCTTGACATTAGTCATTGGACAGTCGCCACACACCTGCGCCGTATTTTTGTCAAGCTAGGTGTCACTTCTAGAACCGCGATGATTGCTCGTGTTTTGGAGGAAAATTTGCTACATGAGTAAATTGAGGTGAAGGTGAGAAGGAGAAGTCAGCAATGCTTGAAGTGGGGGATTCAAACTACAGATACAATTGTAGACCACCAATTTGACAATTTGGTGGAGGGACCGTTACCCATCTAAACCTCCGCAAGGGTACTCCCGCCACACACGAAGTGTTGGGGAGAAGCGGGAATTGCGGGGCAATTGAGGGGGTTCAATCATTCGTGACAGGTTAAGATTATGGTGCATTTGTCAATATGTAATAGGACTGAAAAATATCCAGAAAACTGTGGTCGAAAACATGATTTTTGGGTTAGCGATTGCGCAGAGCGCAGTGCCCTTTGGGCAATCGCTTAGTATTTAGACGCATCATTCATTCTTGCCCAAAAAAGTCAGTATAAAACTAAAATTTATACCTTGCATCTTCCTCAATATTCAGGATAATTACTAATTGACAAAAGTAGTGCTGTCTTAAACTATCACAAATGGGGTTCAATACCCTCTCAATTGCCAGATCAACCACCTTGAGTGCGGTTAATTTTCTTTTTGAGACTACGGATATATTCACGAATTACCTCTGTTTGAGTTCTACTTTCTTGATAACAATAAGCTTTGAGTATCTCCAGTTCTGATTCTGGCAATCTAATTGTTAAGGGTTTATCACTATTCATACTGCAATTATTAGTAATTATGCAGTACAATAGTAGCATGATGCTAACTTACCAATACAAGCTCAATCCCACACCAGAACAAGTTGTCACGCTCTTAGCTTGGGGCGAGTTACTGCGTCGTCACTACAACTATGCATTAGGTCAAAGATTAGACTGGCTAACCCGTACAAGATGCCAAGTTGACCGTTGCAGTTTGGTTTGTGAGCCAGTTGGTGAGATTCCAGCCTATACGGACTATTACACACAAGCATCAGACCTTAAACAAACTAAAGAACTATTTCCTGAATACAAAAACATTTACGCCGACTGCCAACAGCAAAATCTGATGAGGCTGGACAAAGCGTGGAAGCGTTGGTTAATCCCTGACAAAAACGGTAACAGGGGAGGACGACCACGTTTTAAGAGGCGCGGTGATATCTGTTCTTTTACGTTCCCGCGTGTTAACTCTCCTCATGCTGGCGCACATTTAACAGGAAATGTCTTGAAGCTGTCTAGAATTGGCGAGATTGAAGTTATCTTGCATAGACCAATTCCAGATGGATTTGAGATTAAACAAGCAACGATTTTACGCAAAGCTGACGGATGGCATGCAAGTTTCTCTTTGGAAGATAAAACTGTACCTGCTGCACTACCTATTAATGAAATTAAAGCTGCTACTGGCATAGACGTTGGTCTTGAAAAGTTTTTGACTACTGCTGATGGACAAAGTGTTGAAGTACCACAGTATTATCGGAAAGCACAAGCAACTTTAGCCCGCCAACAACGCAAACTTGCACGTAAAACCAAAGGGTCTAAGAACTACCAAAAACAAGCATCGAAGGTTGCTAGGCTTCATTTGCACGTAGCAAGGCAAAGGAAAGAGTTTCATTATCAAGTCGCACATTGGTTGGTTAACTCCTATGACTTAATTGTTTTTGAAAACCTGAACATCAAAGGGCTGGCTAGAACACGACTGGCTAAGTCAATACTAGATGTTGCTTGGGGTGCATTCCTCCAAATCATGCAAGCAGTAGCGGTAAGACGCGGCAAGCGTACACGAGGAGTTGACCCTAGAGGGACTAGTATTAATTGTTCGAGATGTGGACAGAGGGTTGAAAAAACTCTTGCCGTTCGTGTTCATAGTTGTTCTTGTGGGTTAGTTATTGACCGGGACTGGAACAGCGCACTTAATCTTTTAAATCTTGGGTCGGTTGGACTACCGATTCCTGCAAAGCTCGTCGGGGGAAGCTTCCCCCGACAGACTTTGCGGCTGCGGAGGCTTAGAGGTTACTCAGCCTGTGAGGCAGCAAGTCTCCGAAGTGAATCTGAGATGCGCTCCTTAAACCGCTTGCGGTTAGCGGGAGAGTTGTCACTTATTCAAGGAGCATCCCAATGCATGCAAAAAAACGGTAGTGGGAGCATCTTGCTCCCTAGTTTCAGTAGACCGAAAAGATTTCTAGAAGGCTTACCATTGGGGCATTCTGGCGGATTGTATACAATCCGCCAGAATGCCCGTATCATCTGCGTTTTGAGCAATAGGGTTGTAGATGAGTTCTCCTGCTAAGGTAAGCGATCGCTCGACCCTGTGCCCAAAACATCGCCCCAAACCCTCATTCTTGCGTTGACTGACAAAAGTTTTCGGTCTACTGAGTTTATATACTGAAGCCGGCTGTCCGTCCCCGAAGTCGCTACAACGCGCTTAACCCGACGCCACGTCCTTCTCCTTGCCCAGACGCTCTTGCAACAACGGAGGGAACCTCCAAGGGCGGAGTGGCTCCCTTCGGGAACGCCCGTCGCCTACGGCGGGAAACCCGCCTGCAGCGCTGGATTCACCGCAACGCGCAACTCTTGGCACTACAAAATAAATTTACACATTTGGGATGCTCCCTTTATTCATCGCTAGTCGCCAGAATTTCTACTGAATGCTGGCGACTGAGATTTCTATGGTTAACGATACACCAGCCTTTGGTAGACGTTGATGTCCCTTTTAAGCTAAAGTTGTAATGAGTTCATTTTATAAGAGTGCAACAAAGCCAAAATCAACCAGCACGAAAACACTTCACCTTCACCTGTGATTTCTACAGCAGTTAAAAGCAAAAACACAGATATTGCTGAACGTGCGGGGTGCAAAACGTTTGAATATATAAAATAACAAATCATTCAAAAGGTAAATTAGCCCATAAGTTAATAAACTTTAAAATATGCAAAAGCAAGCGATATCAACAAAACCTATTCGTTCACTGGAAGATGCTCTTGAGCAGTGTCAGATATTGGGTATGCGCGTTAGTCGTCAGCGTCGTTTTATCCTGGAGCTACTTTGGGAAGCAAGAGAGCATCTTTCTGCCAGAGAGATTTATGATCGCCTGAACCAGCAAGGCAAAGAGATCGGACATACCTCTGTCTATCAAAACTTAGAAGCGTTATCTAGCCAAGGCATCATTGAATGTATTGAACGCTGTGACGGACGTTTATACGGCAATATTAGTGATTCCCATAGTCATGTTAACTGTTTGGATACAAATCAAATCTTGGATATTCACATAGAACTACCAGAAGAATTTATCCGCCAAGTTGAAGAACAAACAGGAGTGCGGATTAGTGACTACAGTATTAACTTTTACGGTTACCGCAACTTGCAAGAAAGCAAATGATGGTTGTATGAGTTGCGCCCAAGCGCAACCACTAAGCTGTTACCGATTACCATATTCACTCTAGTTATCGCTATCGCCTACAACCGTTTTATCATCTGCGCTTTCAATAATTCCCTCCTTCTAGGGTGCATTGTTAAACTGTTCGGTGGCAAGTGAACTAGTGCAACGCGGCGGAAATAAAGCTACCATTCCAAGGCAGCCAAAAGCCCACATAATCAGCTTTTTGACTTTTGACTTTTGACTTCCGCGCAGCGGTGCTAGGCTCATTTGTCAAGCTTATTTACGACCAAAATAAAAAAAGCCTGCGTTTTTAAGCGGATTATGAGCGATCGCTCTTTGAAACTATTATTAATAGACCAAGATCCCATCTTCCGGCTAGGGCTAAGAGTGGCTTTGGAAGAATTTTCCAATTTACAAGTAGTATCAGAGGCAGAAACAGACACTGCTGCATTGCAGATTTTAGCCAAACTCGCACAAGAAGACCCGAACCAAGTCAATTTAGTCGTTTTAGAATTGGGGAATACCCGCTCCTTCTCTAGCCAACAGCTAGGTTTACAACTTTGTCGGCATTTGAAAATTCAGTACCCCAACCTACCATTATTACTTCTAAGTTCTGTTCAAGAACAAGGACTGTTTCTAGCAGCAAGAGCCGCTGGAGTAGATGGTTACTGTTCTAAAGGGACTCCTATTACTGAATTAGTCACCGCCATGCAAAATGTGTTAGCAGGTGGCTCATACTGGGATGGGGAGATGGAAAACACGGGGATGCAAAAACCTGAGAACAGGGAGTATACGCTTGAAAATCTCCCCACGACTTCTCAACTTCCTTTTGCTCGCTTGCGGAAGCATCTACGCTTATCAGCAATTGGTTACATTAACGCCACCTTGGCAGAAGTTACAGCACAATTACAAGTCCCCGGATTACCATTATTAGATCGAGCAGTGTTGGCTGGGCAAAGACGAGAACTGCTAGCAGCACGTTGGCTCCTTAATCGATTATTAGCTTCACCACTGGAAAGGCGACAGGATGTAGAGTCACATTTGCATAATGTTTCTGCAAGGAATAATTTCGCATCTGCACAGTTGCAAGTTCCTACAAATTCTCTCCCAAGTATTTCTATTTCCAAATCTGACTCACTAAAAAAGCAAAATACTCCTTCTCTACTGAGTCCTAGATCGTTACAAGCGGCATTATTTGCATTTTGTATTACCAAACTTCAGCTTCCTTTACAAAACTTGACAATAACCACCCTGGAAATTGATATTTTACGTGAAGATAAAAAACGTGATTTACTTTACCTTATTTTACAGAGAATTGCTGATGCACTAGATGAAATGCGTTCTTCTTTAGTAGAAATAAACCAATTATATGAATTAAAAAATACCATATTACTTGATATATGGCAAGCAGCAACGACAGACTTTTTTGGAAAGTTTTCTCGGGTACGAGTAGGTAATAATAATTTCGAAATTGTTACTTTTCTTCTGCAATATGCTGCAGTTGTGCAAGCAGAAATTCTCAATAAAATTCCTCTGGTTGAGGAGTTATTTTCTTATCTCCTCTTTCAAACAGATTTGCAAATTGATAATGCCTCATATCCAGCAGGTAGCTCTGAAGCTAAAGAGCATGCAGAAATAATTCTGGAGAATTTATTAATTCAGGTAGCGAATGGTGTTATGCAACCGTTGCTCAACTCTTTAGCGGATGTAGAAGAAATGAAGCAAGGTTTTTATGACCGCCAATTGATTTCTACACGGGAAATCGAACGATTTAGAAATAATTTGTCGTGGAGATATCGCATTAGGAATTATGTCAATGAGCCGAGAGCAATATTTGAAAGCCGCTATGAGCTATTTGTATTTGCACCTCGCGGTATTGCTACAATTTCCATGTATGCACCGCGTAAACAAGAGTTAGCACAACTTTCTGGGATTCCGCTAGTTGTGACTTTGGCAATAGAATTTCGTGATGCGATCGCTCCTCGTATAAAATCGCTATTATCCTTTTTTGGAAGTGGTGTTGTCTTTGTTCTCACGCAAGTTATTGGTCGTGGTATAGGTTTGATTGCTCGTGGTGTTCTTCAAGGAATTGGCAGTGTTTCTTTAACGGAAAGAAAGAATAAAAGGTAAAGGTGACCGAACAAGGCAAAAGTTAAAAGTTAATGGGCAATGGGCATTGTCTCGACATATTTGCCTAGTGAGTCGGAGCAATATTATCAAGAATTACTAGAAGTTCATATTCAAGAGATAGCCAGAATTCTCTATAAAAACACTCCACCAGATAAAATTGAGACTTTCGAGGGGATCGAATACTCTGTACGCGAGCAAGTTCTCGAACACGTCAGCCCAAAAATCGCATTTTTTTGTCAGAGAAAAGACGGGAACGGTTTGGGATGAGATACAGAAGATTATTCATTCTCTTGACGATTGCTTGCTGGATATTAGTTCTGGTGATGAGCAAGAGGAAGAAGAAGCTCAAGATTGAATCCCCCTCATATTATTCGCGAGTGTTTCTCGCGAATAATATGGGTTCTTTTATTTTTGCAAAATTGGGATGCTCCCATTTAAAAACTTTGTAGATTTAGCAGTAGTTGTTTAAAAAATCACATATATACTGAATAAAGACTTACATTCTGTTACATCATTGGTTAATTTTACGTCCCACATTATTATAGGTGCGACAGTGCTTTTCTCTCGTTCTGAAGCGATTGGGCAAGGAACAGCGCCTTAAAGAAGATGCTCCTGTTCGCGTAGCGTTCCGCAGGAAAGGAGCCGCTTCGTGATCGCATTCCTTTACATTTCTGAAGAGACAATTTATGAATAACTGATGGGTAGATGGCAATAATGCACAGAGCTACTTTAAACTTGATATATAAATGTATTAATTAACTATGATGCCGAAGAAAGCAACAGCCAAAATATTTACTCGCAGTATCTGCTTGGTGCTAATTTGTGGCTGACTCGCTGCTTTTCGATATCGTTATGAAGTTCCGATATGGTGTAAGTAAAGCTTGACTCAAATTCTAACTAATTGCTTGTGGAGTTGTGCTGAATGGAATTACTCGTCTTTGGATTAGTGGTGGTTTATACAGGTGGTGCTTGGAAGTTCTTAAATGGATTTAACCGGACTAACTTCCAGCAAAGTCAGAGCAATCGCCTACGTTTAGCCTTATTGTGGCCAGCTTTGTTTGCGACAAGTAAATCCTATCGTCAAAACTTTAGAAAGGCTCTCAAAGGTTAGAGATAACTGTTGCTCAGATTTGGCGGTGGGACGACGTATCTTGGTAAATATAAAATTATAGCAGTCGCCAGGTAGATTAGGACACGAACTAATGAGAAAACACGGACACCAAGAGACTTTCAAGCCTGTTAAGAGTTCCCTGTTCCCTGCTATAGTACCTAGATACGTAGTGGTTTGTTGGCAAACATCGCTCTACCCATATCATTCAACGCTACGGGTTTGGGTAGGGCGTTTGGTTTTGCATTACTAATCGTGCATTCGTGAGTAGCTCAACTTCTCACCTGCAATCGTTGGTAATTGGATCAAAGACAATAATTGGACAGAATCAAATCGTTCTGGCAAAATTATTCTCGCACAAATATTAAAACAATATAAAAGCATTCAACATTACCTGACTACTCAAATTTCCAGGACACAGAGCTTTATCTAGGCAGTGTGCTTTCTGTTTGCCACGCCGTGACGTGATATTCTGTTAGTGGATATACTTATGCAAAAGCAAGGGGAACAAAGTTCGCTTTGCGAATATTGCTATTGCTAGTACTTTTACGGCTGTCAGCCGGGATCTTGTTTCTAACCATATTATAGATCTGTGGATTGAAAATGGTAGTTTTGCCAACACTTGCCATGAGTGATTGTCATGGGCGATCGCCTACCGCAACTGATGGAAATCTATTTCTAAGTCAGAATCATCTGGAGAAGTAAACCATGAGTCGATTGTGGTTTTCCATCATTGCTATAACAAGCTTTGTTGCTGTTATTGGACTTTGGACAAAAAAAGAGTGGTTCGCGATTATCATGACTCTGTTGGCGAATTGCGATCGCTATCCCAAAACCCTTGAAGTGTCGTAGCTACTCATACCGTTTCTTTATGAAGATGCGCCAAATTTCTCACCTAGTTTACATGTTAGAACTCAGGACTGAAAGAGGCGTTGGTTGAGCCAAGATAAACCAGCACCAGCAGTTTCAGCAAGAATGCTCACCAGACGATACAGACCAGTTGCGCCGAGAACTACCGCAGTGGGAAAATGTTGCTGCAAAAGTGCGATCGCAGTGGCTTCAAACACACCCAAGCCACCAGGTGCTCCTGGAACCACTAACCCCACTAACCACGCGAAACTAAAAGCACCAAGTAATAAAGGAATTTGACTAAAATTTATAGGACTCAAGGCAAGCAAAGTTAACATAAACCCTGCACTGCGTAGTCCCAAAAAGCCCAATTCTCCTATCAAAGGGCGCAGGGGATATTGTTCAAGACTCCAGGGAACTGCTTGCAAGGTGTTAGAAGCAGACTTTTTTACCTTTATACGCTGCAATAGGTGAGTTGCTCTGTTCAAAAACTTGGGATGTAAAACACCGAGCACTCCCAGCAAACCCAGTAGTTGTACAATGAGCAGGGTGAGGGTGGTTTTTTCGGTCATAAATTGGCTACTGAATAGAACAACAATTAAAGCAGCAGCAGCCATCAATAAAGGTTCTAGCAATACACTGAGGGTTGCTGCGCCAGTAGAAATATTTGCACCCTTCGCAGCCACAATTCTTCCGTAGTAATGCCAGATATTACCTGGTATGTACTTGGCAAGATTTGTTTTTAGGTAAACTTGAATAAACTCCCAAGAGCAGACAGGTTGATTTAATTCTCGAAGAACCCAAGTCCATACCCAACCTGCCCAAGTATGTGCCAGTAATGTGACACCTGTAGCGATCGCCAGAATTGCCCATCCAACTGCATCAATATGGATGGTAACGACTTCTTGCCAGTTATCCTTAAAGGCTTTTACCAAAAAAAACAACGTCCCACCTAAAATTAGCCAGCGTAAAATTTGCTTCATTATTCTGGTAATTTAACTTATAAATTTGCCTACTAACTGAATACATCAAATCATATGATATGTCAGCCATGTATCCCTAGATTTCCAGTAAAAATTGTTAATAGTTATATATTTGATGTAACTATTTTTACTGGTTAATGATTTGAATAAATAAACAATTTATGTTTACTTATAGCAATTTTCAATGAGAGCATCCCAATTTTGTAGCAATACCCAAAGAAGGATATCGCTACGCCTCCAAAGCTTGTCTCCGTAGGCTACGTACGAGTGCAGTACAGTAGAGACGTTACATGTAAAGTCTCTACACGCGTTGCGTATTTGATTCAAACGAGAATCGCTATATAAGTTTCTCGCTTCTTTGTTAATTTATTTAACTCATCCCCCGGCTATGAAACTGAACGAAGTGACAGTTTCATAGCCGGGGGGAAATCGAAGTCATTAGTCCTTAGTCATTAGTAGTTTTTCATGATTTTTCGTGGCGTATCATACTAATGACTATTGACCAATGACTTATGACTAAGACGGCGAGCGGCAATTCATTCCATCCCTAGAAGGAATGGGCTTTCTCGCCGTCTTTCTGTAAATAAGTAAAATACTACACGAGCATATGATTAGGCAGGTATTTTATATTCTGCAAATTAGCTTAAATAAATATATTGAAAACTATTAAAATGGTACCATTAAAAGTCTTTTATTTATTAATGGAAATTCACATAAATTTGTAACTAAATATTCATTCACTAATGACACTAAAGTAAATCAAAGCAAGTAAATTAAAAGCTAATTATAGCCACTTGTATACCTCTAAAGTTAGAGATAAAGAGTAAAAAAACGCAAATAAAATGTGACTTTTGCTAGAGGGAACCTTTGTTCTTATGTTTGTAATCTTAGGAAGAAATTGTTGGTCAAACATTTAGAAGGTATTTATCTTGTTTGTTGTTGATGCTAGGAATTACAGGAGGATGAATTGGTGAACAGTTTAACTTCTTTTGTGAAGAAACTGCGGCTGCGCCAAATTTTAACAGTGTTTTTAGCTGGGCTGTTATTGATAGTAAGCACGGCTTGTGGTAACGCAGCAAATACTCAAGGTGCAAATCCAAATAATCCTGCTGTGCAAGCTGGTGGTGAGAATAATCCCTATAAGAGAGGTGGGGATAAATATGTAAACCAGAAGATGTCTCAGCCTGGACAAAACCAATCTAGCTTACAGCTTAATTCACAATTACTAATTGCCTCTGGTGTCAACACGGAAGGAAAACTTTATCCAGGTGCTGAAACGCCAGAAGGAAGAGCTTACAAAGAAGCAGAATTGCCCATCAAAACTGAGAAAAACATAGAGCAGCGTGAACCAGGTAATTTAATTCCGCGTCAATCTGGTGTACGCGAACGAGCTCAAAATAGAATCGAAACTGTTGGGAAAGCATTTCAGGATGCTTCAGGATTTTTGAAAGACAAGGCAGGTGAAGCAAGTAATAGACCTGAATTGAAACCCAATCCAGCAGTAAACAGATAGAACTCATTTTTGGAATTCCAAATTTGAAGTAAATCCAAGACACAAAAGTACTAAGTTTGTTCTTGGTTAAAGTTTGACCTTGTCATATAAACAAAAGGAGTCACACTGTGAAAAAAGTCGTTGCTTTGTTAAAAAACCTTCGTCCGCTCAAACTTCTAACAGCTTTTGTCGCAGGAATGATCCTGTTTTTTACACAAGCTTGCAACTCTGTAGCTGCAACAACACCTCGTCAAACTGTAGGGGAGCAATCTGCATCTCCTAACTCTGAAACATACGTTCCAAAAGGAACCAATGCATTTTCTTCCCAAGAAGGTGGGATGAATAACTTTAGTGATATTGACCCCAGAACTAATGAAGCTAAGACACGAGCTGAAGCTGAGGCTCTCAAAGAAAATGCAGAACAAAACATCCAGAACAGCTCAAGTAACGTAGGAGAAAATGTTCGCCGTGTGTTTGAAGATAGAGGAGAAGTAGGCAGGAATCTTCAGGGACGTGCTGGAGACATTCAAGAAAAAGCTCAAGGTAGTGCTGAAGATTTTGCTCAAAGGGCTAGGCGAGGAATTGAAAATATCAAAGGAAACACCAGCGATGCTGCTCAGGGTGGAGTGAGAAATCTTCAACGTTCAGCTGAAGATACGAAGATCAGTGCTCAGCGCACTGCTGAAGATGCTGGCAATGCAGTAAACCGAACCTTGAGAGACGCTAACACCAGTGCTACTCAAAAAGGTCAAGAAGCAGCTGAAAACACTGGAAACTTGTTTGAAAAGGCTGGTAGTGCCATCAAAGATGCTTTTAATTAATTAGTAATAGCTTGTTGTAAGTGCCCATAGACTTCCAGTTCTGTGGTTACACGAACTAAGCCCGCTTAGGCGGGCTTTTTGGCTGCTCCGCAGTCGCTACCTATCCATTACCCGGATCTTTCTCAACATTTGACCAGAGGGATCGCATTCTACTTTGAGCATCCCTGTTTTGTTCTCGATGACACCTACTTAATACAGAGTAGTATACATTCTTGAAAAACTCCAGGTTTCAAGATGGATGAGGTCTAATTGCATACTTAAGCATTGAGCCAAGAAATTTATTTCTTGGCAGACAAGAATTATGGCGCAAGATCTGAGATAAAGTACATCAAAAATTTACAAATAAATAGCATGATTACATGTATTTTTGATGCTAAACCCTTTACCCAAACTTTTTCTCAAGCAATTGGAGGAGCTATTATGAAAAACCGCAAAGCCTTCGCATTGTTTGCGATTTGTACTCTGTCAGCACTTTGTATTCCAGATACCCTGAACTCGCAACGAGCACAGGCTGAACCTGTAAATTATAACTATGTTAATCGGACGAGTTGTCGTAAATTCGCCGGTACATACCTGATAACAGTCACTACAAATGGCAACTTTGCATCTCGCTCAATTGTAACACTGACCCAAGACGGCAACATCTTCGTCGTTGACTCAAGCCAAGGCGGTGTTTCGGGTCAGTTCAATCCTTTCGGTGATGCACAGGGCGCTTGGAAATGTACCAGCAATGAAGAGATTACTGCCACAACACTTAACTTCGGTTATCCAGGAACTGAAGGTTCCACTGGTAATCTTGCTCGACAAGATTTTCGCCTAACGTTCGAGCCTCAAGCTAAGACGGTGCAAGGGACAATCAAGCTTCGTTCCTTTGATTTACAAGCAAATCCACTAGAAGCTGATGGTTCGGATGGGGGGACGTTCACCTTCACAGGGCAACGCGTCACCGCCGAATAACTCTGTTTCATTAAATTAGCTGCGCTACATTTCTTCTTTGTAAGCAGGCATTGTAAGGTGCGTGATTTCATTAAGGCAAAGTTAAGCTATGAAATCACGCACCACGTCGTGGCAACTGTAAATCGTGGCTACTTGGAATATGCTTTACATTGGGATTTTATTTTTTGCATATGCCAATTCTGTAGCCCTAGTCGCTGAATTTCTCGCCAAGGAATATTGTGTTTTCGCGCCAGTTCTGCACAGTCTTCGTATTCTGGTTGCACGTTAGCTATCACTTTTTCATTTGTTGCTCCTGTCCATGCCACTTTGAGGCGCACAACACCATATTCAGTTTCTATTTGTTGAATTTCCCGTTGGAGAATAGCGCGTTCTTGAGTTGAACGACGAATTCCCAAAGTAGTGGTTTCACGAAATAAAACGGCTTCACAGCTTTGTAGATTTTCTGGATGACAGATGACACTCAGCAAAGTTCCTGGACGAGATTTTTTCATACCCACAGATTGGGTGAAGACATCTAAAGCTCCAGCGGCAAATAATGCTTCAAACACATAACCTATTGCCTGTGGACTCAAGTCATCAATTTGGGTTTCTAAAACTGAGACAGTTTCCAAAGCTGGGCTAGTAATATCACTGGCAACGAATTTTGTCGCAGATGAGTTATCTGTGAAACCTACAGTTAATTTATCTGTTACATTCGTTGCTCTATCCGTTGTTAAATTCGTTGTTTCACCCAGCCACAGGCGTAGAATATTGGAAATGGGTAAATGAATCGAACCGGCACCTAGTCCTACTTGTTTAATGGTTATTGGGGGTGGAGAACCAAAGTCTATAGCAAGGGTTGTTGCAATGGCAGCTCCAGTTGGTGTTACCATTTCCTTTTCTATACCGTTACTATAGACTGGACATCCGCGCATTTCCCATAATTTCAAAACTGCTGGTACTGGTACAGCCATCTGACCGTGCGCCGCCCGCACTGTTCCCCCACCAGTAGGTAGTGGTGAGCAATACAGTAAAGGTAATCCTTGATGATTGCTCTCGATACCTAACCAATCTAAACCTAAGCAAGTGCCAACAATATCGACAATGGCATCAACAGCACCCACTTCATGGAAGTGAACTTTTTCTGGTGCAATACCGTGTACTGCCCCTTCTGCTACTGCTAGCTGTCGGAATACTGCCAAACTCCAAGCTTCTGCTCGTGATGGCAACCCAGCTTTTTGAATCATCCGCTCAATCTCTGGCAAGTGGCGTCCGTGATGGTGACTGTGTTCATGGTCGTGGTGATGATGGTGGTCTACTAAATCCACATGAACTTTAGTAGCCTGTTGAGTATTACGGTGAACAAGTTCTGCTCTCAATTGATACTCATGCTCAATCCCTAACCCATTGAGTTTTTCAGTTAAATACTCTAGGGGAACACCCAGACTAACCACAGAACCCAGACACATATCACCGGAAATACCCGTCGGACATTGAAGATAAGCGATTTTAGTCATACTTAGTCATTAATTATTAATTGTTTGTTAGTTGCTAGTTGTTAGGTGTTAAAAATACCACTAACTACTAACTACTAACCTCTTTTCCCACTTTTTTTATGGCAAAAATTTTTCCAGTCCATCCTGATAATCCCCAAGTCCGGCGTATAGAGGATATACAAGCAGAACTGCAACGTGGTGCAGTAATGCTTTACCCTACGGATACAGTTTATGCGATCGGTTGTGATTTAAATGCTAAATCAGCAGTAGAACGGGTGCGGCAAATAAAACAGTTGGCAAATAATAAACCACTGACATTTTTATGTCCCTCACTTTCTAATGTGGCAACTTATGCTTATGTAAGCGACACTGCTTATCGGATTATGAAAAGCCTCATTCCAGGACCGTATACATTTTTGCTACCTGCTACTAAATTGGTACCACGACTGGTGCAAAGTCCGAAACGGAAAACAACTGGAATTAGAGTGCCAAATCATACTGTGTGCATAACATTATTGTCAGCGCTAGCAAACCCGATTATTTCGACTTCAGCACATTTACCACCGGATGATGAGATAGATGATGAGTCTAATGGGATAGAATCACAACCTTACCTATCGCGGATAGAGCTATTTGACCGTTTGGACAAATTGGTAGATGTGATTGTGGACACTGGTGAGGAACCTAAGTATGAAGTCTCTACCATTTTGGATATGACAGAAGAAAAACCAATTATTGTGCGGCAGGGTTTAGACTGGGAAAAAGCAGCAGCATGGGTATAAGAATTTAACTTCACGCGCTCAGTTGTCAATTTCAAAAAACAGAGTGTAAATGACTCCAGTTTTCAGATTGTCATACCTACAAAGTCGAGAGTAGGTATGACCGGAAGCATGATAAATCTTGGAGCAGCAAAGGTTTAGGATACTTTTGGGTAATGGCGGATATCCATGTACCTACCGCTTTTTAGTGGCTTGTGAAAAAACCGACACACCACAAATATTGTAACTTTTTCGGATATTTTACAGTCATATGTGTGAGCAGTGCTGACAGCGACTCTTTATGGATGAAAACCATGAAAGAGATGCCTACTGGGCGTCCTCGTGCCTTGATAGTGCTGTCTTGTGCATTGTCGTTACGGTGCAATACCACTTTTAAAAAAGTTATGAAAGCAAACCTCGCCAATCTACCCACGTCCACACCCTCTTTAAACCGCCACGTTTCAACTGAACAATTGCAAGCTTCTAATACTGATGCTTTAGTGCAACAGCTGTACAACGAAATGCAAGCTCAGATAAAAGCAGCACCTACACCTACATGCATGCAAGCTGTAGCAAAGCGCATAGCCAAAGAAGTGGAACGCATTTGCAACAAAAGCTCCCGCATCCAAACATCAGGACAAATTAAGTCTTGGCTGGTAAATTTAGCAAGGCATCGTTTACAAAAATGCCTGCGTTACTATCAATTGGGTTCAAAAAAAGGTCGCGTAGAATTACATAGCCAACTGGGGGCAATGGTTTACCGTCACATTGTCACATCAAGTTCTGCGTTAGGGTTTGAGGCTCGTTACAACCTGATTGAAGATTTCCTACAAGCATTTTATCTGGAAGCTATCAAAGCTTTCCGGCGAGAAAACGAACTACCTGACGATTACACCCCGCGTACTCAATTGGAACTTGCAGAATACATGGCGTTTACAGAGCAATATGCTAAGCGCCGCATCAATTTATCCGGAGGTGCTAATCAGCAATTGGTTATATTACGTGCCCAAAGTTTCGCTCGTCGTTTGCCTCAGGAAACAACTGTAGATATTGAACAAGCGGTCGAGTCTTCTAAGACAGGAGAAGCAGAATCTTATCAACGCACGAGCGCGGTTCAACAAGTTCGCTCTCAGATGATAGCACAATCTAACTTTGATCCTGCTGAAGATTCCGAGCGCGATCGCGTCATTTCAGAATTAGTGAAATATTTAGAAGCTCATGGTCAATCTGACTGCATAGATTATCTATCATTAAAACTCCAAGACCTTCCAGCACCAGAAATAGACCAAATTCTAGGTTTAACGAGTCGCCAGCGCGACTATCTGCAACAGCGTTTTAAATATCATGTAGAAAAATTTGCGAAGCAACATCAATGGCAGTTAGTACATCAATGGTTGGGCGCAGATTTAGAACATAAATTGGGTTTATCCTCTCAACAATGGGAAAAATTTTTGAGCCAACTTTCCGAACAGCAGCGGCAAATCTTGCAGCTAAAAACTACAGAACATAGTGACCACGCAATAGCCAAAATAATCAAATGTACCCCTAAACAACTCCAAAAACGCTGGACTCAAATGTTAGAACTTGCATGGGCTATCCGCAACGGTAATATTGAAATACAGGTAGGCTAAAGTCGTAGTAAATTGTATCAATCAGAAACCAATACTATTCAATTTTTCAGACTTATCCTATTTGTTAAATGTTATTTGTTGAATATTAAACATAATATAGCAATCCTAAATCATTCATGAGAAATCAGATCCTCGACAACTTTTACGAAGTCGGGGATCTGTGGCTTTCAATTCTCACAAATTAAATAGGATTGCTATAGCGGGTTGCATCTGCATAGTGGAATTGAGTGTTTGTAACTATTTAACGTAAGTTGCTAGTTAGTCCCTAAAAAATGTATCATTATGACACAAGAGATCTATTTTAGGGTACTCTCAATTTTGTACTGAAGCTAGAAGCGTTTTTTGATAACTAGCAACTTGGGTTATTAGGCAGTCTCACAGGTATAGGTTTTAGAAAATGATATTCACAGTGTTGCAGAAAGAAGTCATGTAACAACAGAAGAGATTAATACAATTGTATTTAATACATCTATACTAATTTTTGATATTTTTGACATATCAAGCATTATGGCGGATTTGTCGCCACACCGATAAAAATTCCTCCCCTTGTCTCCTTATCCATTTTGATATCAGTATCCTGAATCAAAAATTGATGTTAAGTAACTGACCATTTTCCACTACTTTCGTGAAATTCTAAAATCTAAGGACTATTGGTAGAAGGAGTCAAAATGACTAAAACTCAAGGCGCAAGGGCAAATAAGTCAGGTGAAATTTTAGAAAGTCATGTAGAAACTACATTGAGGGCACATGGTTATTTCCAAGTATGTACCCATAAACCAAAGAAACTGCAAAGAGATTTTATTTTAAACTCTATTTTTTTACCAAAACGTTATGCAAAGCAAGTTTACATAGGAATTGGAATTTATCAAACTGATGTTTATGTAGACTTTTATGTTGTTGGATTACCTGCTATGCCATCAGGCTTAATTATTGAGTGTAAATGGCAGGAAAGTGGTGGTTCAGTCGATGAAAAATTTCCTTATTTGAACTTAAATATTCAGCGCTCTTACCCTGCACCAACTATTGTCGTTCTGGGTGGTGAAGGGATGAGAGAAGGAGCAATTGACTGGCTCAAAGAAAGAGTGACTGACAATCCTAATTTGTTAGCAGTTCATAGTTTAGACAGATTTATTGCTTGGGCAAATAAATATCTTTAATAAGAGGTCATTAATAGTTCATAAATCATACCTCGCTTCTTGACGTTAGAGTTGATAGAGCGTGCTGCTTCTATTAAATAGATATTAAAGTTTATCTCCGTATAAATCTCTCTAATAAATTCACAGTCCGAGTTGCATACCATGACTTTGACCCCACGACTTGCCAATTCTGCACAAGTATTTCTTAAACGTTCTTGGTCTTTTTTATTAAAAGAATGACGACTGTAAGCTGTGAAATAACTGGTGTTACTAATAGGATAGTAAGGTGGATCGAAGAAGACAAAATCATCACTACTCTTTGCATTACTTATTATCTCAGCAAAATCTGCCTCCTGAATATCAGCCCACTGTAAAGCTTTCGACGCTGCACGGAGTAAATCTTCTTGGCAAATTTTAGGATTTTCATACCTACCTAATGGGACATTGAATTTTCCTTGGGAGTTTACACGATAAAGTCCGTTAAAACAAGTTTTATTAAGATAAATAAGACGAGCAGCTTGTTGTGAATCAGTTCCTCCAGAGTTTTCTCGTACACCGTAGTAATACTCTCTTTTACTTTTATTATGTTTATATTCATGCTCTTTCAGAAGACTAATTAATTCATCAAGCTGATTTCTGACGCATAAATAAGTATTAACTAAATCTGCATTAATATCAGTTAAAATAGCTTTTGTTTGTTGGTGATAATGCAGATAGAAAAAAACAGCCCCACCACCAAGAAATGGCTCATAATAAGTTTTAATTTTTTTGGGAAAATAAGAAATATACTGCTGAATTAATCTATTTTTCCCACCCGCCCATTTTAAAAAAGGACGTGGTAAATTTTGCTTAGGGATTTCACTTAACATTTAACTGAAAAACCATTGAAAAGTTATATCTATTCTAATTAACAAATTATATATTATATTAGTATTTCTCCAATGTATAGATTACAATTAGAATAAATAAAGCCAGCAAAAAAACGTATAGTTTGTAACAAGGTAGTCTAAATCTAGATGTTCGACGGATTTTGGAATAATGTTTTTCGCTACTTCCGCTATTTCATTACGACACTCTTGGGTGTAGCGTTGAATGCTTTTGCACCCTTGATACCGCTTCTTAAACGCCCAGTCACCTTGATAGCTATTTTGGGCTTATTCGGAGGTACTCTCGTCTTCGTTACTCTTACGCTGCGTGCAATGCTCGGCTTGAGTACAATTTAGACTATGACTGTAGTGAGAGGTGTACTCCTCTGACAAAGTCGTATCTATGTAGTGTGTAGTACATCCTCTGTGAGGAGGCGAATTTTATGGCTACAAATCGCCGTGTTTCCCGCGTTGCTGAATTAATAAAACGCGAAGTTAGCCAAATGTTACTCAACGGCATCAAGGATGATCGTGTGGGAACAGGTATGGTAAGTGTGACTAACGTTGATGTGTCTGGAGATTTACAACACGCAAAAATCTACGTCAGCATCTATGGCACAGAGGAAGCCAAGGCAGAAACAATGGCTGGGTTAAAGTCAGCAACAGGTTATGTCCGTAGTGAACTCGGTGCACGGGTACGTCTGCGTCGCACACCAGAGGTGGTGTTTATCGAAGATCGATCTATAGAACGCGGTACAAAGGTGCTGTCGCTCTTGAACCAGCTTGAGCAAGAACGTCAGCTAGAGGAGCCAGCACAAGAAAATGCAAATTTTTTTTCGGAGGATTAAGTAACGTAAATAACAATTAATTAACGTACGTTAGCTAAGTGTTTTACAGACATGACCATGTCATGTCTGTTTAAATATGCCTAATACATAGTTCACGGAGAGGGCAGTTAAAGTATAGTCTTTGTACTTACTTGTCCTTTGGTACCTACTCCAAAATGCTAAGTAGTTTACAAAACTAAATATTGACGACTTGACAAGACGTGGGGTGTGGGAGAGTGTTGTGAGGTGTAATGCAAATTCCTTTCCTTACACCTAAATATAGGCACAATACCTTCTGCCCCTACTGCCTGACCCTGACCGGTCAATTTTTGCTTAGCGAATGGATGCTGTCCATATTCTTGCTTGTTGTGCTGAGTTTTCTCTTTTTGAATGTGTGAATTTTGAACTGCTTATGCTGCCCGATATAGATAAACTTTGCCTAGCTGAACAGGTGGCTCAGATGGTGGTTGTTCGTGCTTCTGGTTTTTTATTTGACCACCAAATCCAGTATCCTGTCTGGGAACCACCAGCAGTCACACTCCAACACTGGGTGCAAGACTTGGGGGTTGGTGGAGTGATTTTATTGGGAGCTAGTGCTGGGGAGTTAGCTATCAGAACACAACAATTACAAAATTGGGCGAAAATTCCTTTACTTATTGCCGCTGATATTGAAGAAGGTGTCGGACAGCGCTTTGCTGGGGCAACTTGGTTTCCACCACCAATGGCACTAGCTTCTATCTTCCGTAAAGACCAAAAGTTAGGTTTGTATTATGCAGAAAAAATGGGAGCTATCACTGCAAAAGAAGCCTTAGCTATTGGCATTAACTGGGTACTAGCTCCTGTGGTAGATGTGAACAATAATCCTGATAACCCCGTGATCAACGTTCGCGCCTTTGGCGAAACGCCTGATGAGGTTAATCAGTTGTCTAGCGCCTTTATTCGTGGTGCAAAAACTTATCCTGTGCTCACAGCAGCAAAGCATTTTCCTGGACATGGCGATACCGCTGTTGATTCTCATTTGGATTTGCCAGTCATTCCACACTCTCCAAGCCGATTGGCAGAAGTGGAATTGTCACCTTTTGCTGCTGCGATCGCTAAAGGTGACGGCTTTCGCATCGCATCAAGTGTGGATGCAGTCATGAGTGCTCACCTACTGATCCCCAGTTGGGATACAGAACTACCAGCAACCTTGTCACACAAGATATTAACAGGGCAGTTGCGCCAAAAATTAGGATTTGAAGGCTTAATTACCACAGATGCCTTGGTTATGGGTGCTATCGCTAACCGCTACGGGGCAAATGAAGCTTCTGTGATGGCAGTAGAAGCAGGTGCTGATATTTTGCTGATGCCTATTGATCCCGAAGGAACTATCAACGCTGTGTGTACAGCAACTGAAAGTGGTCGTATTTCGCGATCGCGCATTCGCCAATCTGTTGAGCGTATATGGCAAGCAAAGAGTAAAATCTCCTTTGAACCAGTAAGTCCCATAGGTTTTATCGAGCGCACAGCAGGCAATGATGCTCTCAACACCGTTGTTGAGATTTTGCAGCAAAGTCAGAGCATTCATGGCTCTCCATTAGCATTAGAGCAACTCATACATACAATAAAACTTAATAATGCTTCTGGAGTAGATTTGTACAATATGGTAGTAGTGGATGACTTATTGCTATGTGAATTTTTAAACAAAACTGCACCAGCAATTACACTGCCAACCAAAATGGGGTATAAGACTCAAATTATTGATTGCCAAACTCAAGCTATTAGCAACATAGAGGCAAATCATCCTACTTTGCTACAGATGTTTATTCGAGGAAATCCATTTCGCACAAGTGCAGGACTGACCAAGACAGCAGAAGGCTTATTTAAGAAATTGTTAATAACCAACAACTTGCAAGCTTTTGTATTGTACGGTAGCCCTTATGTATTACAGCAGTTTATACCCCTGCTTCCGGCAGAGATTCCTGGTGTATTTTCCTATGGGCAAATGCCAGCAGCACAAGACAGCGCTTTATGTGCCTTATTCGGTATGTAGTCATCTGTCTAAAGAAGACATTTTGCCTTGCATAACAGCTCTTAGGGTAGTAACTGCCCATCAGAGACTGATATCAAACTAGTCTCTCAACAACATAA
Organism: Iphinoe sp. HA4291-MV1; assembly: GCA_019359415.1. Classification (GTDB taxonomy): domain Bacteria; phylum Cyanobacteriota; class Cyanobacteriia; order Cyanobacteriales; family Nostocaceae; genus Brasilonema. The sequence goes on from JAHHHH010000021.1 coordinate 42,088, forward strand.
GCAGGATAGATCAACTACCCTGATTAGTTTATGTGCAATACAATCTGAGCAAATGTCAGAGTTCTTTGACTTTCTTAACACTTCTTCATATAATTTGAGGATATGTAGCGTCAAAATGAAAATAGTTCCGTATATAAAACTACAAAACTCTAGCGGCTAGGTCTTTATTTCCATCAATGTTTGTTCCTAGTGAATTTGGGAAACCAATTACGTCTTAAATTGTGAGCAAAAACCATGAGTGTGAATACGGTGCCTTCTATCAGTTACTACTCTCTAGACGTGATACAAGATGAAGCACGTCGCCTGGTGCAAAAGGGCTTGCTAAGCAGACAGCAGCCAATCTACACCTTGTGTCAATACATTCCGGCTAGAGAGTGGGTATGCATTGAGTGTGAACTGGAAAAGTGTGATTTCTTACTGCGCGATCGCATTGCCGATCTGATTGGTCGGGAAGAGTGGGAAAACGACTAACCAACTTTTAATTTTTGATTTTGGAGTGGGATATACAAATTGACAAAAAGAAATTTAATGCTCAATTTGAAAGGTAGTCTCTGCTTTTTATGAACTTTTTCTAGTCCGAAATCTCAAATATCCTATCTCCTATCGATACAAAAGTGTTTTCTGGAGATTTTTAAGCTACTGTGCAACCACTTGTCAAGTCAGTGTTAGAAGTGTGGTTGTACATTGGGTGTAAAGACTCCAGGAGGTCGATACCATATTTAGATATGTTAATTCCGAAGCAGTTTATCAAATAGAACTGCTCCGGAAATTTTGTATATCTCACAATGTGTAGGTGAGTTACCCTACTTGTTCCAGATACTGGTTGATGTCTTCAATGACGCGGGTTAGTTCAGCTTCTGTTGTCAAGCGAATGCTAGCATCGCGGACGGTTAGCAGAACTTTAGCAGCAAAGGGAGTGGGCCAGATATTGGGATTACAAAAAATTTCCAAAAACACCTCTCCCGTGTAACGATATTCCATTGGACGCTGGGGACTAAGTTTACCGCCAGGAGTGGTTTTAGCAGCGACAGTTTTGAGGCTTTGCATCAATTCATCCAGCGCTGCTTTGAATTCCCGTGCGGCTTCAGGTGAAAAACTAAAAGAGACAGAACCTTCTACTAGGTTCAGTGTCAGACGATTTTCGGACATGAGATACTGATAAAAACTTCTATAGCAATCCTAAATGATTCGTGTTGACTTTCTGTGCGCCGTCTCTTATGAGCGGATCGGATTTTCCCAGAACAGCAATCCTAAATGATTCGTGTTGACTTTCTGTGCGCCTGCTATTTTGGTAAAGTCGAATGTATGGGTGGTGAACAACCTCATAACGACACGATTTTTTTTGGCGAATGTGCGGATGGGTAGGTGTTGGAAAAAAGGTTGTGAAAAAAATGGCTGGATTTCTCACAGCACAAGGTTTTACGGCGATGTTCGCTCATTACCCATCCGCGCTTCTTGTCCAGACAGGGTTTCAGCCATTTGCTCGTCAATCAACTCATGTTTTTTATGCTATGATTAGGGCATCCGCGCTAAAGAACCTTGAAAATTTTATATAGAGCCGCTCTCAGACTCCCGCAGTTGAAATTTCTCTTACTCCCTATTAGGGATTGAAACGAGGGTGCCCTCATCTAAGCATGAGCAATATCAAGTTGAAATTTCTCTTACTCCCTATTAGGGATTGAAACATTCGCCGCAGCTTGCTTTTCAATACACTGGACCACTTGGTTGAAATTTCTCTTACTCCCTATTAGGGATTGAAACCTAAATCTGTCGTGCTAGCTACCAAAGCCTCAATAGTTGAAATTTCTCTTACTCCCTATTAGGGATTGAAACCTAAACACACTGGTTTTCCCCACTCCCTGAGGCTTGTTGAAATTTCTCTTACTCCCTATTAGGGATTGAAACGTTTTTATTCGCATCTGTCCGGCTGAGGGGATAAGTTGAAATTTCTCTTACTCCCTATTAGGGATTGAAACCTGCCTTCATTGGAGAACCGCTCAAAGGGAGAATCAGCCTTGTTGAAATTTCTCTTACTCCCTATTAGGGATTGAAACTTTGAAGAAGCCAGGGCAGCCCCCCCTAGATAAGGTTGAAATTTCTCTTACTCCCTATTAGGGATTGAAACCTTATTTCCCAGCATGAAGAGAAGAGCGAGGAAGGTTGAAATTTCTCTTACTCCCTATTAGGGATTGAAACTCAAAGTCTAGAGCAACCAGCGAATATGCAAGCATTGGTTGAAATTTCTCTTACTCCCTATTAGGGATTGAAACCGAGTATTAGAATTTAAGGCAGCTTTTACGTTTGAGCAAGTTGAAATTTCTCTTACTCCCTATTAGGGATTGAAACACCCACAATCAAAACTTCACTTCCAAGGGAAGCAATGGTTGAAATTTCTCTTACTCCCTATTAGGGATTGAAACAATTGCTCGCTCAATTAACGGAATCAAAATTTGCGGTTGAAATTTCTCTTACTCCCTATTAGGGATTGAAACTGATGTTGGTCCCCCTGGCATCTTGCTAGGGGGGTTGAAATTTCTCTTACTCCCTATTAGGGATTGAAACAGGTCGGATACAGGCGAATGTATCAATATGTCATTTGTTGAAATTTCTCTTACTCCCTATTAGGGATTGAAACAGGCTATCAATTATTTTCCACAGCCACCCATCTTCGTTGAAATTTCTCTTACTCCCTATTAGGGATTGAAACCCCCAGCACATTAGCCTGTGCAAAGCCACTTAATTGTTGAAATTTCTCTTACTCCCTATTAGGGATTGAAACTTGAGTTGTCCCTGCGCCAAACACCTGTTGTAATGTTGAAATTTCTCTTACTCCCTATTAGGGATTGAAACAAGACTGTGTTGTGGACAGAAACAAACGAAGAAGATGTGGTTGAAATTTCTCTTACTCCCTATTAGGGATTGAAACGCGGGAAAACCTACAGTGCAGCAGCGATAGCGCTCATTAGGTTGAAATTTCTCTTACTCCCTATTAGGGATTGAAACGATAGCTCATGCCTCAATGCTTCTTTGCCCTTGGAAGTTGAAATTTCTCTTACTCCCTATTAGGGATTGAAACTTCGAGGAAACATTCTCCTCGAAAAATCTACAGTTGAAATTTCTCTTACTCCCTATTAGGGATTGAAACCAGATATTACCCTTTATCCAAAGGGAGGTACGCCGTTGAAATTTCTCTTACTCCCTATTAGGGATTGAAACTCAATTTTCGCTCCTCTCATCTTTCTTACCTGTTGGTTGAAATTTCTCTTACTCCCTATTAGGGATTGAAACAAAGAACATCTAAACCGAAACTGGGACATTTTATAGTTGAAATTTCTCTTACTCCCTATTAGGGATTGAAACCCGCACTAATTAGTTTGTCAAGACTTCCGAATAAAGTTGAAATTTCTCTTACTCCCTATTAGGGATTGAAACTCATAAAAAAGCTATAGCTAATTTTCAGAGGAATAGATTCAAGATTAGCTAAAAAGATTCTCAATAAAACGATATTATTCATTCATTTAATAATAAAGTAAATCCTTTTCATGTAAGGATTTGAGAAATTTTTTACATTTTCAGTTCTAAACTTGAATTTATCTAACTTGATAAAAAAATACTTTATGACTCAAGATAACCGTGCTACGGTGCGAAAGGTTTTAATTATTACCTTACTGCTGAACATCTTTGTCATGGCATTAAAAGCTGTCGTAGGAAACTTGACAGGTTCTCTCAGCTTGCTAGCTGATGCTTTGCACAGTGTGACTGATAGCGCCAATAACATATTAGGATTAATTGCCAGTCGCTTTTCTTCTCCAAGACCAGATCGTGAACACCCATACGGACACTTAAAATTTGAAGCAGTAGGAGCTTTGGGCATTTCTGCTTTTTTAGGTATAGCCTGCTTTGAAATTCTCCAGGGAGCTGTTGAACAAATCATTAACGGTGGGAAAGAAGTTAAAATATCACCACCTGAGTTGTGGTTATTACTGTTTGTCTTGGGCGTGAATATTTTCGTTGCATTTTATGAACGTGGTGTAGGACAACGGGTAGGAAGCCCAATTTTGATTGCTGACGCCAAACATACTATGAGCGACATCTGGGTAACAATCTCTGTAATTGCTGGTTTGATTGGTGTGTGGCTGGGTTTTCAGTGGCTAGATTTGGTTTTGGCTTTTCCTGTGGCTTTGTTAGTCTTTTGGAGTGGCTGGACAGTTTTAAAAGAAAATTTACCTTGGCTTGTTGATCAGATAGCGATCGCACCAGAAGTCATTCATGCGATCGCTCTTTGTGTTCCTGGTGTCGTTAACTGCCATGATATTGCCTCTCGCGGTGTTCTTGGGCGCCAAGTCTTCATCGAAATGCATTTAATAGTGGATGCATCTGACGTAGAAACTGCTCACCGCATCACTGAGGAGGTAGAAAAGCGTTTAGAAGAACGTTTCAGCCCAGTCCGAATTTTAATTCATGTTGAACCACCTGCCTACCAGTCCAACCATATTTCCTTTGAGTCTTGACTCGAAAATGGGCAAGGGGCAAGGGGAGCAGAGGAGCAGAGGAGCAGAGGAGATGTTGGCGCAGCCTCCCCGACAGGGGAAGAGTCAACGTCCACTAGCTCTTTCCCCTATCCCCCCATCTCCCAAGGAAAAAGGGGGATGAGCGGGTTAAATTACTCCCATTCAATGGTTCCAGGGGGCTTGGAGGTGATATCGTAAACCACTCGGTTAACGCCTTTCACCTCATTCACTATCCGATTGGAAATCACTTCTAGGACATCATAAGGCACACGCGCCCAGTCAGCGGTCATGCCATCTTCACTAGTGACAATCCGCAAGACAATGGGGTAAGCATAAGTACGTTTGTCGCCCATGACACCAACGCTACGAATTGGCAGTAATACGGCAAATGCTTGCCAGTATTCGTGGTACAAGTTGCGTCGGTTAATTTCTTGACGCACAACTAAGTCGGCATCACGTAAGATATTTAACCTTTCGGCAGTAATTTCGCCGATGATGCGAATCGCTAAACCGGGTCCGGGGAAAGGATGCCGTTGTACAATTTCTTCTGGTAAGCCAATGGAACGCCCTACTTTGCGGACTTCATCTTTGAACAGTTTCCGCAACGGTTCCACTAGTTTGAATCTCAGGTCTTTGGGCAATCCACCAACATTGTGATGGCTTTTGATTTTCACTGCTACCCGTTCCCCAGTTTGTGGGTCAACGTTGGTATCAGCGGATTCAATAACGTCTGGATAAAGCGTGCCCTGAGCTAGATAATCAAAGGGTCCAAGCCGTTTGGATGTTTCCTCAAAAACATTGATAAACTCGTGTCCAATAATACGACGCTTGTCTTCTGGATCAGTGATGCCAGAAAGCGCAGCAAGGAAACGTTCCCTAGCATTGACATACTCTACAGGAATATGAAACTGTTCCAAGAACAGTTTAAGCAATCGCTCTGGCTCATACTTTCGCATAAAGCCTTGGTCGATAAACACACAAGTCAACTGATCCCCAATTGCTTTATACAGTAAGAACGCCAAGGTTGAAGAATCCACTCCTCCTGAAAGCGCCAACAGCACCCGTTTTTCGCCGACTCTAGCACGAATTTCTCGAATAGCTTCTTCGACAAAAGCAGCAGTTGTCCAGGTAGGTTCACACTCGCAGATATGGTATACAAAGTTACGGATTAAAGGGATACCACCAAGAGAATGCACCACCTCTGGATGAAATTGGACGCCGTAGAGTTTCTTGTTGTGATGAGCGATCGCTGCACAGGGGGTATTTTCTGTATGTGCCAGCAATTCACACCCTTCTGGCATATGAGTGACAGAATCTCCGTGACTCATCCACATCGTCGTGCCATCTTCAACATTGGTGAGTAAATCTGTGGGATCATCTATGTAGAGTGACGCTTTACCATACTCACCTCGGTCAGCTTTTGACACTTCCCCGCCTAGCTGTTGCACCATCAGTTGCATACCGTAGCACACACCTAAAATCGGAAGTCCCATATTCCAGATTTCTGGATCACAGCGGGGAGCACCATTGTCATAAACCGAATTGGGACCTCCAGAAAGGATAATCCCTTTGGGATTGAGTTGACGTAATTGCTGAACTGTGGTGCGATAGGAAAGGACTTCAGAATAGACTTGAGTTTCACGAATTCGGCGGGCAATCAGTTCAGAATACTGAGAACCGAAATCGAGAATCACAATCATTTGGCAATTGAGCTGCCCCAAAAATTCAACTTTTTGAGGCGCTTGTTCTGTTGGTAGAGTCACCGCAGTATTCATGACAGGGAAGATGTGAGTGTAATCAAAAATTTTTGCTCGTCAGGTTCGGAACAATACCATTTCTGGTGCGTTATTGGGCTGTGATGATAATATAAGCCCTTTTCAGACGCATTCCAAGATTACGTCTGTTTAGCCGATAGTATTTGTAAATGGTATTAAGAAGAAAAACTTACCCTAGATTGGTAAGAGATGATAGCTTAATTGCTGGCTCTTAATATTATTCATAATAACTTAACATAATTTTGTCATTAATATACAAGTTGTTTTGCTTTTTACAATAACTTCGTGCCATTAAAGAAGGTAGGGTCCAAGAGGAAGTATGTTTTCTGCTCTACTTGTATAATTTTTGGTAGACTCGCTCTCAGCAAGAATGATATTTTTGAATTTTGAATGAGACCGCCACGCTCCGCTTGCGGCGCTACGCGTTCGCCCTTGTCTGCGACACGCTGCGCGTAAGTCCTGCGGACAGGCTTGCGCCAACGCCCTTGGCGTCGCCCCTTGGGCGAAGGCGTCTCCCCTTGGGAGATGCGTGAATTGTTAAGCTCCCACTTCCGACAATAAGACTTGCATACTGTCCCAAGAAAGTCCTTGTTGAATGTAGCGAGGTGCTTCAGGATTGTAAGGACTGGCTACGCGGTCAATGTTAATAATTTTTGCCTCATCTGGTAGTACAGGCACATCGGGATCAAATGCGGTTGGGCGTGTTAAAGAACTAGAAAAGCCCTTAAAGATGGCAATTAGGTCTTGCTCATCCGCCATTTCCACCGTGACAAGCAGGACTTCTTGAGGGCATTTAGCAGTATATTGTTCCAAGCGCTTACTAATAGAAGTATTCATTTAAAAGCAATGTGGACTAGTATTGGCGGGTACTTTGTAGTATGTTTGCCTGAAACTACTCAGCATTTCATGACCAAGAAAGTACGAAGGCGTCAGTCGCCAGGAGCGGAGCTGGAGACGCTCCGCCAAGGAGTCAGAATGATTCGGAGTGAGACTACTGGCAGATGAGGCAGATGAGTTGAGGTCGCAAGAAAGTGCCTTCAGGCATGGAGAAATAAAAGAGCGAAGCAGAGCATGGGTGTTGCCCCCGGATTTATCCGTGGGGATATCAGGAATTGCTGAATTCTGACTTGGTGAGTCCTACTCACTCAGAACTGTTGTTGCTAATGGCTTTTAGCTACTGTGATATTGCTGAACGTCCCTGCTTACCTAGTTTGACAAGGACGAAGTAGCTTAAGGAAAGCACATAAATGATTAAACCAACGATCCCCAAAAAGCCAAGAAATTCAGGTTTGCTGTTGGGATGGAAATACTCTTTGAACAGTAACGGTGCCTCAAACCAAACACGACAATAAGGAGTAGCGATCGCGGTTTTGGAAAAAGCACAAACCACAAAGGGTATAGAGGCAATTGCGCCCAAAATACAATAGACAGTCGTAGCCCAACGCCACGAAGTGAAAAGCAACTTTAGAGGTCCATTTGGCTGATACTCAATTTCATCGTTCAGATCCACCCAGAACCACAGAGAAATGGGAATTAGGATACGAGCCATCAGCCCTGAGATAAAACTAACTCCAAAGCCCCCAATCATTAAGTAGATGGTGATTGCTAACAAGCTCGCTACTCGCCAGTAAATCATGAGCAAGCGTTGTATTGCTTCGGCTTTTTGTACAAATGCCCAAACTAGTAAAATTATGGGGATAATCACCGTAAATAACACTGCTAATCGGTAGTCCATCCAGACAAAAGGACGAAACCAAACTTCATTATTCATAGTTTTTTAGATGATAAATCAAGAACTATACTGAATAGTCAACAGGTATATGGTATTTACCATTAACCTTAAACTATCTTCTCATCTCTCTATTAACAAGGTTTTAGAGAAAGAAATAACCTTTCATATAAATGGAGGATGACAAGAAAATCTCACCCTTACCTGTATTCCTCATCTCCTATAGAGAATGGAATCAGGTTGGAGTGAGATTTTGCCCGAAGGGCTTGTTAAAATGCAAGATACTCATTGACACTCCTAGGCTTGTAAAAATATCGCTACGCTCATTTTTACAAAAAGCCGTGGGATTCTTGGGCTGAACCTGCCTTTTTTAGATTGCTCCTACTCAAGGTCTTACGGTTCATATCTCAGCCGAGCTTACTAGAATACCAGTTGCTATTTAAAGCTGACTTCTCAAGTGTTTAGAGACTTGCGTCTCAAGTTCGGTGTGTGCCCCACAGTACCAAATTAGATATAAAAAAATACAGTTGAGCAATTTCTAGTCTTCGTAAACTCTGCACTCGTCTGCTTCTGGGTTGGCATCGCAGTATTGCTCAAGAGAGTTTTTGGGCTTAGCTTGCTTCTGGTGGGAAGCTTCGGCTTGTAGTTCTTCTACTGCATCCCAAGCCGCAGCACATTCAGGAGAGTTGCTACCTGAGGTATCACAGGTAGTACGAGCCTGCTCAAGTTCTTGTTCGATTCTGTCTTGTATGTCTTGTTTGATTGTGTCTTGTATGTTGCTCATATCTTTAGTCTTGTTGTGTGTTTTCAATACAAGTATAGAAAAATTTCAAAAATGATAGCTTTTTGCACTATCACCCCCATTTTACTGGGTGTTCCCTTAAAGTTAGTCTCACTAGTAGGAGGGATGTACTCCATAACTATTACCGTAAACCGTACTGGTAATACTCTATTCGTCTTTATGTTTTAACGTCTTTATGTTTTGTCTTTATGTTTTAACATTTTATAGAAAATAGCTTTAAAGATAAATTATACAATATTTGTAGATACAAGTTGTAGGGTATGAAAGTAGTATCTTCTTGAGATAGACTGTTCACTAACTAAACAGTGCTGCTTTGTTAGCGCAAGCCTCAGCAGGACTTACGCAAATGCGAGTGCATGTTCGAAGGAGATACGCTAACAGCGGAAGCCACCGCAAGAGACTTCTGGCGTTGCAACACACTGGCTCCTCTGTAGGCAATTGGCTTGCCTCTTTGACAAGATCTGAGTGCCAAAGGCATAGGAGATACCCAAAGAGGGCAAACCTCTGCCCTTGCAGACTGGCTTTGCCAAGTGAATTGCATCAACTCCGTGTAGGATGCAGATAGTATTCTATAGGATAAAAATAAAAACCGATTAGCCTTAAAAAAGAGTGTAAAACTCATGGCAGACCAAATGCAGTGGGCAAATGCCTTATCAACCCGTCCTTCTTTAGAAGCAGCGGTTACAGATGTCATACAACAAGCTGTCTCATCGCTAACAGCACCTGCTGATTTAGGGCTGGTATTCATTTCGTCTGCTTTTACAAGTGAATATTCCCGGCTTTTACCCTTACTTGCTGAACGACTTTCAGTACCAGTGCTCATTGGCTGTAGCGGTGGTGGTGTTATTGGCACAACTGGACACGGACAAACTCAAGAGTTGGAAGCAGAACCTGCCCTCAGTTTGACTTTGGCGCATCTACCTCAAGTGAGTGTTCAAGCCTTTCATATTGTTCCTGAAGAATTACCAGACTTAGATAGTCCGCCCGATGATTGGATTGATTTGATAGGTATGCCATCAACACCTGCGCCCCAGTTCATCTTGCTGTCTGGCTCGTTCTCTTCCGGAATTAACGATTTATTACAAGGGATAGACTTTGCTTATCCTGGATCAGTCACTGTAGGAGGACAAGCAATTAGCGGCGGTTTGGGAGGTCGTATCGCCTTATTTTTCAATGACAAACTTTATACAGAGGGAACGGTTGGTGTTGCTTTGAGTGGCAATATTGTCTTGGAAACAATTGTGGCACAAGGATGCCGACCGATTGGTAAACCATACCAAGTGACAAAAGGCGATCGCAACATCATCATGGAACTGAATGAGCAAATACCGCTGATTGTGTTGCGAGATTTGATTACCAGTCTTAGTGAAGAAGACAGGATACTGGCGCAACACTCCTTGTTTGTTGGGTTGGCGATGAATGAATTCAAGCAAGATTTGCTTCAGGGAGACTTTTTGATTCGTAGCATCTTGGGAGTAGATCCAACAGCTGGAGCAATTGCCATTGCAGACTATGTTCGATCTGGACAACGCCTGCAATTTCACCTGCGTGATGCTCGAGCCTCTGCTGAAGACTTAGAATTTCTTTTAGAGAGTTATCAAAAAAAACAAGCCGCAGATCCCTTGGCTGTTAGTGCGCTGATGTTTTCCTGTGTAGGACGTGGTGAAGGACTCTACGGAAAACCTAACTTTGATTCTGGGCTCTTTAGGCGCTACCTCAAAGATATCCCAATAGCCGGCTTCTTTTGTGGCGGTGAAATTGGTCCTGTAGGTGGCAATACTTTACTACACAATTATACCTCTGTCTTTTGTATTTGCCACCAACCACAATTTTAGCTCCTCATTGCTGCTCAGAACTGGTGGACTCTTCAAAGCAACAACGTAGTATTGTTATCAATGAAGGATGGAGTCCCGCTAGGAGCGATCGCACCATATTTCTCAAAGTAGCGACACAATTCTGGTGGAAAGTTGGGATAATCAAACAAAGCATCTCCATCAGCAATATTTGCCCAAAACTCCCGCAAGCTAGGAGCTAGTTCTTTTGCCTGTGATATTGGTAAGTTTAAGGGAGGCAGAGTGAGCAACTTGACAAGAAATGGAAAACTGCGATCGCCCATCCACTTCCTAGATGTGTGTTGTAAGTTAGGGAAATCAGGGACTGATTTGACGCGATAGGATAAAATTTGCAACCATTGCTGACCGCAATTATCCTGATGAAACTCCAAAACTCGGTAAGGGTGAGGATAGCTGACCAAAGAACCTGTTGTTATATCGTATACGCCTTCGGCATAGGCAACGTCTTGAATGTGTAAGTGTCCTGTGAACACTAGCCGAACACCGTAGCGTCTTAGCACCTGCAATAGTTCTGGTGCATTTTCTAACATATAGCGATTTACCATTGGGTGGCGTAATTGATTGGGCACGTGTTCAACAACATTGTGATGTACCATGACTAATACAAATTCATCACCAGCCTCTGCCAGGATGTCTTCTAACCACTGTAGCTGTTGGGTATCTAAACGTCCTATCTGCTGTCCTTGGTCGTTAAAAAAGTTAGAATTGAGACCGATGAGCTTAACACCTGGCAGTAACTGACAAGTGTAGTAAAGTTGGTCAGTATTGCTGTAGCCAAACTTATGGTAATAGTGCGGGAAATCCAAAACCGCAATGGATTGCTCATCTGCCGTCACAACAGGAATATCATGATTGCCAGGAACAACATAGGTAGGAAAGGGAAGCTGTGCCAAGCGTTCTTGCAGCCAAGCATGATTATCTGGTTCACCGTGCTGAGTTAAATCTCCTGGAAGCAAAAGAAAATCTATATTAAGTTGTGTTAAATGTTCTAGTACACTTTCAAAAGCAGGGATACTAACTTCTACCAAATGAAAACGACTGGGGTGATTCCAGATTGTATGGGGAAGTGCAAGGTGCAAATCGCTGACTACAGCAAAGCGAAAATTTGAAGTCATTGATTTAATAACAATCTTAAAAGTAGGGTGTAAAAAACTCTTTTGAGAAAGAGTATAACCTTTGCTTCTCCTATCGGAGACGCTGCGCGTAAGTCCTGCGGACAGGCTGCGCCAACACGAAGTGTGCGCTCTGCGCTTACGCTACGCTGCTCACCAGTGATATTGCTTAACATTTATACATAAAATTTGCCGGTTTTTCTCGTTCATCAAGAACAAAGCAGAATTTGGTCGTTTTCTGGTGTGTTGCTAGTATCTAAGGACGAAGATATTTGACACATCACGATATATCGCGATACAATAAAAACATGTTGAACAAAAAAGAAAATTATTCTATGCATGACCGAACAAGACGACATCATCAAGAGCGCGAACACCATGCCCACAGACACGGACACTATTTTCATAAAGGTAGACGCAGAGGAGGAGAGAGCAGAGTCCGGCGAGGCGAGGCGCGTTACGTACTGCTTGACGCGCTCCGCGACGAACCCAAGCACGGCTATGAGATTATTAAGGTGCTGGAGGAGCGATCATCAGGGCAGTACGCCCCCAGCCCTGGCACAGTCTATCCAACCCTGCAATATCTGGAGGACATGGGACTGGTGCGTGCCGATCACCAAGCAGCGCGGCGCGTCTATCATCTGACTGAGACGGGACAGGTCGAGTTGAATGCTCACGCGGAGGAAGTGGATGCCTTTTGGGCGCAATTCAAAGAACCTAATACATCTGCCGCCAGCCAAGCCGAAATCGGTTTTCTACAGGACGAATTAGACCATCTGGTGCGGACAGTGTGGGGCGGATTACGAAATGCCCTGAACCGAGATGAGCGCGAGACGATCCGTCGTGTCCGGCAAATCATTGAACAGTGCCAGAATGAGGTGCGGCGCATCCTTACTGAACCCGACAGCTTGACAGAGAACAAGGAATAAGGAGAGTCAATTTTGGCAATTGTCAGAGTCCGTCAACACGTTAATCCACTTTCGCAAAAGTATCAAACACTTCTCAATCCCCTTGACTGGGAAAAAGTTTACGCCAAGCTAAATCAGCCGCTACATTTGGATATTGGAGCCGCGCGAGGGCGGTTTTTGTTGAGCATGGCAAAAACTGAACCTAACTGGAATTTTCTTGGTATAGAAATTCGAGAACCGTTGGTGGTAGAGGCGAACAAGTGGCGGGATGAGTTTGGACTGACAAATCTCCACTATGTGTTTTGCAATGTGAATAACTCATTGCGCTCACTTTTATCTTCTCTACCTGAAGGAAGCCTACAACACGTCACAATTCAATTTCCTGATCCCTGGTTTAAAAACCGCCATGCAAAACGACGGATCGTGCAACCAGAATTAGTTGCAGAACTGGCAGAATTTTTCATACCTGGAGGTGTTGTATTTTTGCAATCGGATATTGAGTTTGTGGCAGTTCAAATGTGCGATCGCTTTGCTGAACATCCTGCTTTTCAAAGACTTGGTACAGGAGAATGGCTAGCCCAAAACCCGCTAAGCGTCCCCACAGAACGAGAGATAGGGACAATGAAGAAGGGTGAACCTGTATATCGTGCTTTATTTGAAAGAGTAAGTTCTTAATTGAGAAACGCGCTCTACAAATAACATTTCCAATCCTAAATCCAAGAATTAAACCACATCCGCATTGGTCTATATTCAAAAGGTGAAAGGGGTAAACCTAAATAAATAGGCATCCAAAAAACAAAAGCTATTACAATAATAAAGGTAATGGTCACACCAACAGCACGAAGTTCAAGACGATAACTGCGTAAACATTGATCCACAAGCCAAGCAATTGCTAAAAATGCAAACACGACAGCTGTCATGTAGTGGTAGATGAAAATGCAACGGTTTACTCCCACCCAAGGCAGTAAATTAGCAATATAATTTATGACTATGTACAAGGCAATCCAAGTATCAACACCAAGCATATTAGGAGGAGAAAAACGTCTCTGCCTCACCCAAGGAATGACGAATTGCCACACCAGCATTCCTATTAAAAACAAAAGTGCCGCAACGCCAAACCACCACAAAAAGGGATTGCCCATTGCATGAACATCATAAATAATTTTCCCGGCATTGGAAGGCAAAGGAGGTCCCATGATAGGTGGCGTTTCATTAAGAGTCTGTCCTGTTTGGTAAAGATACGCCATTGGTCTAGTCATCAAAGGCCACTTATACCAAGCAGCACAGTAAGGATGCACTTTAGGACTATTACCACCAAGACGTTCATGAAATAGCAAAATTTGCCTGTGTACTTCTATAAATCCATACTTTGTATCTAATAGTAAGTGTGGAATCCAAACCAAACTGTAAACTATTAAAGGAATCAAACTGAAATAGATAATAAAGTGAACAAGATGAAGTTGAGTTAAATTTTGTAATGGCGTTATGTTGACCTGTTCACTCTTACTGGAAGTCTCGAATTTTAAGCTGTAAGGAAAAATTTTATATGTTCTTTTCCCTGATAAGCCAGAGGTAGACAGGGTTAAGGAAGATAAGGAAATTTTTTTTTTATTACCTTTTTTTCCACGGTTGGTATGGAGAGGATAAGAAGGAAATTCCTGTTGAAATTGAGGATAGGTTTCTTTGCCAACAAAGTTAAAAGACTGCCACCAACGAATTCCCCAAACCAATATCCAGATTAGATAAGTACCTAGCAAAAACAATAAACCATTCCACTTGGTCGAGACTGATGCACCAAAAGCTATACCAGAAAGTATTAACCAGAAATTGCGTTGTTGTCTTTGTTTTGCTAATGCCAATAATAAAAACCATTGTCCCAGCAGCCCAAAGATGACAATATATTGATTGATGAGTGCATAGCGAGATTCTACCAGAAATATGCCATCACAAGCTGTGAACAAACCAGCAAGTAAAGCAAAACCGCGACGATAACTTATATGATAGGCAATAGCGGCGACAATTATAGGGATAAACGAACCAGAAAAGGCATTCATCCAACGATAATTGATGGGTGACATGACCGAACCTGTCAACCCATTCACCTCATCTTGCCAAAAGGGAATATGGTTAGCAATCCAAATCCCCAGTGCAATCATATATTTACCTAGTGGTGGATGACCATCAAAAAATGGTGTGTGGGTGAGGTAGTTATTGCCAAATTTAGCGTAATAAACCTCATCAAAGACAAAAGTATTAAATCGCCCTAATCCCCAAAATCGTAAGGTGAGTGACAGCAAAAATACACCCACCATGCCAATCCGAAACCATTTTTGATTCATTGATCACTAGTCATTAATCAATAGTCAATAGTCCTTTTGCAAGAGTGATATTCCAATATTTGGAACCACAGATGCACACAGATTAACACAGATAAATCATCTGTGTGCATCTGTCCCTCCCCTGAAAGGTATATGCTAGTACAGCGGACGCGAAAATGTTGTAGCTGTCATTATGCAACGGCAAATTCTGAATCTTGCCTCAGTTCCTCAGAACGGAAGCCCAATACAATTTGATTCTTTGGTACACCCGCCTTGACTAGTTCTGTTGCTACACCTTCTTCGGTGCCATCCCGTTGAATCCAGATTTTACTATCAATGATATCGACATGAATCAGACAACCATGCACACGGCGAGTGACAGTTGAAGAGAATTTGGGTACGGATTCCCTGCCCAAAATCATAACTAAATAGCGATCCTGCTCTCGGTCAAAGACCGTCTCGAATTGAATGTTACCGTTAGAGTAAGGAATTTTTGTATGCTCGACGAGAATGTCGCGAATCAATTGCCGATAGTGCTCTAAAGTATCCATCGGACAATAACCTCCTGTTTGGGATTGAAGACGATAAAAGGAATCTTATAATCCTCTAGCAACAGCTTACCCAGTGGGTCTTCTTCAAAGAGATCAAAAAACACATCTTCGTGAGTTGCAATATACAATGTTCTATCAGGGTGATCCTGACTCATTACTGCAAGATACACGAAGTACTGACCCACTGCCTGTTCGATGTCGGTCACCTCAGAAGCGCTACCGAAGGTTTTCACTTCAACCGCTATCTTCTGAGTGCCTTTCTCAGCCGCAATCAGCCGCTCTGCTCCCAGATCAACATACATATCTTTCTTCCCATACTTCAGATGCAACGGATCGTCGGTAATCGTCCATTCATCTTTGATAAGAGCGTTTTTGACGCTCTGGTGATAGCGGTCTCTAACAGGCATTCAACATTTGAACTAGTTTCACCAACGATTGTAGATCACTGTTTTATAAGAAGCATCCACCATGAACTCTCAATCACAAAACCTGGCGGTAAGAAAATGTCATGATCGCTGTTCGACTTTAGCTACCTCCAGCATAGTCTTCAAAACCGAATCCGGATTTAAACTCATCGAATCAATTCCTTGTTCAACTAAGAACTGGGCAAATTCCGGGTAATCGCTGGGTGCTTGTCCACAAATTCCGATTTTGCGATTGTGCTTCTTCGCAGCAGCGATCGCGAACTTCACCATCCGCTTGACACCCTCACTACGTTCATCAAACAACCGCGCTACCAACCCCGAATCTCTATCTATGCCAAGTGTTAGCTGAGTTAAGTCATTAGAACCAATCGAGAACCCGTCGAAAACTTCGGCAAACTCCTCAGCCAGGATGACATTATTGGGTAGCTCGCACATCACATAGACTTGCAAGTCATTCACACCCTGCTTCAAACCATTTTTTGCCATTTCTGCCAACACTAGACGCCCTTCATCAGGAGTACGACAAAATGGAATCATTGCGATGACATTTGTCAATCCCATTTCATTTCTGACTCGCTTTAGGGCTTGGCACTCCAGAGCAAAAGCTTCTTTGTAGCCTTCATCATAGTAACGCGCTGCTCCTCGCCAGCCAAGCATGGGATTTTCTTCTTCAGGTTCAAACTGTCTGCCACCCAACAAGTTAGCGTACTCGTTACTCTTGAAATCGGACATCCTCACGACAACTGGTTTGGGATAAAACGCAGCAGCAATTCTACCAATGCCTTGAGCTAATTTATCGACAAAATACTGGGGTTTGTCATCATAAAGTGCGGTGATTTCAGAAATTTTAGCTTTCACAAACTCATCATTTATTTGATCATGATGAATCAACGCCATTGGATGGGTTTGGATGTGGTTGGCAATGATAAACTCTGTCCGGGCTAAACCAACCCCATCATTAGGAATGGCAGACAAACTGAATGCTTCTTGGGGATTGCCCACATTCATTAAAATCTGGGTACGGGTGCGGGGTAAGTCTTCTAGCGGAACTTCTTGAACTTCAAAGGGCAATAACCCTGCATAAACCCGTCCTTCTTCCCCTTCCGCGCAAGAAATCGTTATTTCTTGACCATTTTTCAAAATGTTCGTAGCGTTACCACATCCCACAATTGCAGGTACACCCAATTCTCGCGCAATAATCGCCGCATGACAGGTGCGTCCACCTTGGTTGGTAATAATCGCGCTTGCTCTTTTCATTATCGGTTCCCAGTCGGGGTCAGTTCTATCTGTGACCAAAACTTCCCCTGCTTGGAACTGTTCGATTTTATGCACATCTAAAATGAGGTGTGCTTTGCCTTGGCTGATAGCTTCTCCAATAGCACGTCCCGTTAGAAGAGGATGGGGGGATGGGGGGATGGGGGGAGAGGGGGATGAGAGAGGTTCCAAATTTTGAATTTTGAATTTTGAATTTTGAATTGATTTGTCCCCTTGTCCCCTTGTCCCCTTGTCCCCATTGCCCAAAAAGCGGTATGTCCGTAACACGTTCTGCGTCTTTTGAGATTGCACCGTTTCGGGGCGGGCTTGTACGACAAACAATTCGTTAGTAATGCCGTCTTTCGCCCATTCGATGTCCATTGGGGTGTAAGTGCCGTTTACTTTGGAGTAATGTTCTTCAATCAAGCACGCCCAGCGCCCTAGTTGCAAAATTTCATCATCACTCAGAGCGAATTTGCTTCTTTCACTCTCAGGAACTAGCACATTTTTCGTGAATTTGGAACCGTCGTCATAGACCATTTTTAATTCTTTACTACCCAATCTTTTATCGACAATTGGGCGGAAACTTTCTTTGAGAGTTGGTTTAAAAACATAGTATTCGTCTGGATTAACGGATCCCTGGACAACGTTTTCTCCTAAACCGTATGCTGCGCTAATCAGTGCAGCATTTTTAAAGCCTGTTTCTGTTTCTATGGAGAACATAACTCCAGAAGTTGCTAAATCAGAGCGCACCATTTTTTGCACGCCAACAGCAAGGGCAATACTGAAGTGGTCAAATCCCTTAGTATGGCGGTAGGAAATAGCGCGATCTGTAAATAGGGAAGCAAAGCATTTGTGACAAGCGGCTAAAACTCCTTCTGTACCAGTCACGTTGAGGTAACTTTCCTGCTGTCCGGCAAAACTGGCATCGGGGAGGTCTTCTGCAGTAGCACTGGAGCGCACTGCGACATCTGTATCCAGATTGTATCGCTCACATAAAGTCTGGTATGCTTTAACAATCGCCTCTCTTAATTCTTTTGGAAATGGTGTGTGTAGCAGAAGCGATCGCGCCTTTTTCCCTCGTTCTCGTAAATTTTTTACATCTTCGACATCTAAGTCAGAAAAGAGTTTACGTAAGCGTTCTTCTAACCCAGCGCCTTGAATGAAATAGCGATAAGCGTAAGCTGTGGTGGCAAACCCGATGGGAACATTGATACCTTTGGGTGTCAGTTGTTGAATCATCTCGCCTAAAGATGCATTCTTGCCACCAACTATGGGTATGTCGGTAATGCCAACCTCATCAAACCACAGGATGAGCGATCGCTCTTTGGAGGATGACTGTGATAAAGTATTTTTTGCTACTGTAACCATCTGTATTTACCTCCCAATTTGATGCCCTGATTGTTTGACGATTGCGTGCCTTTACGTCAGGTATATCACATTCAATCGTAAACGATTTTATAATTTCTTTAGATTTTGCAGAAGAAGTTTTAGATTTTGGATTGACAAATCATCCAATATGTGAGTTTTCTTATCGTAAGATTGCGTTTTCTCATCCAAAAGATAGAAAGTGTAGATTTAGCTTGGTACAATCCACGATAGTAATTGGTATATACCTACTTGTTTTTATTTGTCAGCATGGCACATAGAGATGACTTTGTGCATGACGGCAAATGGCAATAGGATAATACATATATAACTACTCTTTGAGATTCAACTATTCCGAAATTTTGTGTGTTAAGGCTGGAGTGATTTCTGTCCGTTTGAGTCTTTACTATAGAGTGTACGCTATGTTAAACAGGTTAAAAAAAGCCATGAAGAAGATGATGCGGCTTCAGAAGGAGCACGTTGCTTGGATGATGATTTTCTTAAGCTAGCTGCTAGATTTCTGTGGAATGATGATGGGTATACTACCCGAGTTTGTTTTAGAAGGCAAAGTATTTTTAAGAAAAGCGGTGACTCACATGACTCAACAGCATATTAGTCCTAGATATCCTCAAGGTCGCACTGCATTTTTTCTCATCCACGGGGTCGGAGAACAAAACCCTTTTGAAACTGTGGATTATTTTGTCCAAAACTTTATCAAATATGTTTTTGAAAAGCAGAAATTATCAATAGTAGCAGAACACTTAGTTGCAAAGCGAAGACGAGCAAATGGTTGTATTTGGACGGAAAGTTTTGTTCGCCTCAGTTCAAAAGATCCTGAACAAGACTGGTTAATTGATATTCATGAATATTACTGGGGAAATCAGACGTCACACCAAATCGGCGTGTCTGAGGTTTTGCAGTGGACAGAGCAGACGCTTGAAGGAACAATTAAGTTTTACAGCCTTGAGGAAAATAAGTCTCAATTAAATCAGCTTTTGCAAGCCAGTGATGAAAAACGTGTATTTAAATTCCGTTTACGCTGGCTTACCATATTTCTGCGCCTATTCAACTTTGTGTACCCATTGTTACGACTGGGACTTTGGCTCATTCTGTCTTTACTAAATCCGTTTCTGAGCGGTCGTTTTCTGCAATCTGCTTGGAAACTAAGTCAAGCACTGGTGACTCCGTCGCTTGTCAATTTCGTTGGCGATGTCGCTATCTATACAACAACCGATGTCAAATCGCCTCATGAAAGGGTTCGAGAGCAGATGCTTTCAGAATCCTTAATACTGTTGAAAACAATTCTTAGGGATAAGGAAGCAAATTACAACCAAGTTATACTCATTGGGCACTCTCTCGGTAGCTGTATTGCTTACGACACACTTAACCGTCTCTGTATTGAAGCAAGTCTGTTGAAAAATAATGGTAAAAGTCTGTGCTTAGATAAGATTACGGGGCTAGTAAGCTTTGGTTCACCACTGGACAAAATTGCCTTTTTTTGCAGGGAACAGGTACAGAAGCACCAGTACATTCGTGCTTCAATTTTAGACCACCTTAACTCCTTCCGCGTAAAACCGCAAGCTGCAAAAACGACTCCATACTTCACCATAAATCCAGTTGATTGTAAGCTCGATCAACTGCAATGGGTTAATTACTTCCACTTAAAAGATCCAATTAGTGGTCATCTTGATTACTACGAGGATGTAGATAACATTCCCATGAAATATGATGCGACTTGGGGACTAGACGCGCATATGGGATACTGGGAATACCAAAATTTTTACGAGGGCATTGCTCGGCGCTTCCTGTATACTTCAAGTGAGGATGGTGTCAATCAGGACTTGGTTAATAAATTTGATCGCAGCGAAGGTGATCAACAGTTAATTGACGTTTGAGAGACACTTTCTACAAGGGTTTTCAAACTTCAGATACTGTAAATCAGTCATGTTTGAGCATTGCTTTTCAAAGGTTCCAACAGCGTGTTAATACACATCTGGCAAAAGGCTTTTTGTGAAGATAGAACAACAAGAGACTCGCTCATTGCTAAACTACCCATTGACACTAGATTTGTGTTATCACTAGCAAGCCTGTTAGGAGGGAGCAGTCATGAGCAAGTACGACAAGTTTTTTAACTCAGATAAGACATTAGAAGAATCAATCAGTCCAGAAGAAGCAGTAGCGGCGATCGCAGTCGTCACAGCTGCTGCTGATTCTTCGTTAGAGGAAGTAGATGCAGATTTGTTAACCGATATCCTCTGGGGACTTGAGGTCTATGAAGAATACTCAGACGACGAGTTGTTAGAAATACTTGACAATGTCATAGCCATTGCAGAGGAAGATGGAATAGGAGCGCTATTTAACACTGCAAAAGATTCTCTGACAGACGACTTACTACTGGATGCTTATGCTGCAGGAGTCAGTGTACTTGTAGACGAAGATGAACTGCGTATTCCCAGAGGAAAAACGACTTTGCTCAAAAAGCTTCAAGAAGCCTTGGGAATTGATGATGAAGAAGCAAAAGAAGTGATAGACGAAGTCATCGCCGCTTTTGAAGAGGTAGAAGACGAAGACTTTGTAGAAGACGAAGATGAGACAGGACTTGAGGAAGACTCAAACCCAAACTTATATGAGTCACCCTCAGGTAATTTTATAGTTCCGATTCCTGTGGATGCTCAGCAAGGTGGTAGAATTCAAGCTCAAGAAGGGTTAGTCAACTTTTCTGATGACTTTGGCACATTGTTGAGAATCGATTATTTTCCTATTTCCTCCAAACAAACAGAGGAAATAGATTCTGTGGGACAGGAAGAATATCTGCGTTCACTTCTTCTCAACAAGTATGTACCTCAAACAATTGTCGCTAATTTACCAGATGCTCAGATAAAATATACCGAATATCTGGAAGATATATTAGAAGGGGCTTACTTTGTGTTCGTTGATATGCCCGAAGGTTCAACAATTACCAAAACAGGAAACAATGGTAATGCGACTAAGTTAAATGCATACAGAGGACTTTTAGCATTTGTTTATGGCAATTTTTTGTATGTTGTCAGCGGTCAGCGCAGCTTTTTTAATGGGGAAAAACCAGATTCTCTTGAAGAAGAAGCCGAGGGTATCAAGCTGAATCTTTTAAATTTTGTTCATACCATTGAGTTCACTTAGAGTTTAGAACTTTTAAGTGTTTTTACTCAAGGGGTAGATGGATGACGATTTGTTACAAGATATTATGCTTGCTCTACCCCTGTCGTTGATTTAGCAGCCAACTTAATTCAATCTTTCAGCCAAGGCTTATACATAGCCCTCTTCTGTCACTTTCGGCAGAGAATAATCTAAAACCCTTATTTTTACGTTCTTTTGCAAGAATGGCATTTCAATGACAAACAAGAGAGTGCGATCAATCGCCTAATCTATGATTGTGCTTAAGGTTCAGGACAGGCACAATATTTTTTTTCGCCAGAGTGACAGAAGAGCGATAAGTACTTCTTTATGATTTTTTAATTAAAATTTTCCGGAATAGCCGCAACAAATTTGTAGTATCTCTATACAGTTAATATTTTTAGTATTTCAAATACTAATAACTTATATCAGGTTCGGTTGATTACTTATTATTCCTGAAGAACCCCACCCCGGTTTTGTCTGTGCCAAAACCGCCCCTCCCCGAAAGCGGGGAGGGGATTAAGGGGTGGGGTGCAGTCAACGAGGAATCATAACTAATTAGTCGAACATGATATTAAATATAAATACTTAGGTAAAGACCTGATGGATTTCAGTAAAACAGACACAACGCGATATCTCTGCGCTGCTGCTTATCTGGACAAGAAGTTTCGTGATAAAGTAATAGAGCAAATTGTTACAGAGAAGTACAAAGCTATTGCTCCATCCTATGGGGTTGATCTATTAACAGTAATTCAACACTGCTTTGTAGCAGCAAAACGAGAATTTTTTAGAGATATACTTCTTTCTGTCTTATCTTTACTTTGTTTAGCTAGTTTATTTACATTATTCTTACCTTGTTACTTAATTACTTATTTGATTGTTTTTCGCTATGAGTGGATTACCCGTTATGGAATTATCGCTAAAGGCTTAGCAAGAAGAAACTTTGCTTCAATTGTTTTAAACTCTAACTCAAAAGAAAGAATCAATAAAAAAATAGAGAAAATAGCTATAGAACAAAATAGTAACTTGATCATTTACGGAGGATTTTCTCCATTTGTAGGTGCCGGATTTGACATTGGTGGATGGTCTTTTGCTTTGAATCTCAAAAATGTAAGAGAGGAGATTGGAAAAACTTTACAACCTATTGATTTTGAAGTAAATGAGTTATACAACTACATAGTACATGCACTAGCCAAATTAAATTTATATGGGCTAAGTATTGAAGATAAGCTATGCGTAAATGGAGAAGAGATTAGAGATAACACAACATTTCTGCCCAATCCATTGAGCCGTCCGTCTTCTCAAGTAGCACCTGATTTTATCAAGAAATTTGTCAATACAAGTGCCTATTTTATTCGCTACTACAAGCATATTAAAGTCGTTAGTTGGCGTGGAGACTTAGTTTTTTCTGTTTTCATCAGATTTTTTAAAATTCATGAAAAACTATTTGTTGAAAACAGTTATTTTCTACTTACTCCAGTAAAAAATTCCTATCGATTAGCTGATGCTATTGAACCAGAGATAAGTTTTAAGAAAATACGAGAGTTACTACTACAGACTTTACTGACTAGTTTGCTGTTCTTGGTATTGTCTCCATTTAGTCTAATTGGCAAAATTCTTGAGATCTTGCTAGAGAAAAGACGCCAGAAACAACAGAGACATATAGTCAAAGAAACTCCGAATTTCAATTATGGTGCAGTTTACAGTATACGTGAACTTGCAAGTTCTTCAGAATATAATCAGTATTTTCAAAAGCTCGACAAAGAGATGTACATGAAAATTATTGAGCGACAAATTATAGACAGCCTTGTTGAGTTTTTAGAAAGTAAAAATATCGACACTTCAGATTTAAAAGAAAGAAAAACAGCAATATTCAATAATGGAATGATTATTTCTGGTGGTTCGATTAAGGCTACAAACCTTTCTGTAGGAGAGAAAGCAACATCAGTATTAGGTGACTTTGTTCAATCAGTAACACCTAAACCATCAGCAAATCAGCCTGATTAATAAGGTAAAATACAGTCTTTTGAGACAATGAATTAAAGCAAGTTGACAGAGCAAAAATTTAAGGAGGTCATCATGAGTAGTAGTACCGGAAATCAAGGAATTCAGATGAACGGTGGTGAGATCTCATCTGAAAATATGGCGGTAGGAAATGAGGCAAAGGCAATTAAAAATATGACTAATCGAAATGTAGACAAGAGCAATACCATTAACATAAACGGTACAACTGGCAACATCGGAGGTATTGCAGCAGGGCAAGATATGATAGGAGTTACAGTCGGCGATATTAGTGGTGTGGTCACCAATAATATTGGCAAACTGCAAGATTCAGATGTACCAGAAGCGCCAAAACTGGCAGAGTTGCTCAAGCAACTGCAAGCAGCGATTGAAGCAGAGCCTAACTTGACTTTAGAGGATAAAGCAGAGGCATTGGAGCAGGTAAAAGCAATAGCGGAAGCAGGGCAAAATCCCAAAGAAGGCGTGATGCAAAAGACTGCAAAAACAGCAATGAGGATATTGAAAGGAATATTCTCTGAGCTACCAAATGTGTCTAAACTCGTTGAAGAGTCTGCCAAATTATTGCCCATCATAGCCAAAATATTTACTTTGAGCATCTGAAGCTCACTACGTTATTATTTCATAATGGCGCAATTGCATAGGAGCGCAGCACTAAAGGTGATAGTCCATGTGCTCAGCGCCCTAAAATGGGTTGGCGTAATCAAGGTTCACCATAATAAGCTGTTGCGTATTTAATTTGTATATCGGACGCGGGCTGTCCGGTCCGCACTACAATGATTTTACGTTTTAGTCTTATACAATCTAGCTGCACATCAGCTTAGACATCTCCAAAAACTCATCTCAAACCCTTACTTTGTCTGGGTTTATGTTTGATTGCCAGAGATGTCTAATCAACTCGCCATCAGTTGCGGCGGTGCAGTGCGCCACAACTGATATAAACGCGTCGCTGGCATTGTTAAATACAACACATCTCCATCACTCAAACTTGTTCCTAATAAATCCCAGCTGTGAATAGTTTGGCAATCAGTTTCTAAGTACAAAGGCACAAAGTCAGCAGACATGGCTACATTTTTCACCAACTGACCGCAAAAGGGATGTGCGGGTGTAATTAAGGTTGCAAAAGCGACCCAAAGACTATCTGCTGTAATGCCATTACCAAGTATTTTTCCACCCAGTGCAGCAGCTGCAAACGCTGGGGCTGCGAGTTCAGCAGGACTCAGGACTGCCTCGAAGTCAAATACCTCTTGTGCCATACGGGCAAAATCTGGGTCTGCGTAATGGACTATCACTGGTACCTTGGGTGTCATACATTTTGCCTTGAGGGCAATCTCTAGGTTAGTCGCATCGTTACCTGTCACAGCAAGCACTGCTGCGGCAGAATCTAAATTGGCGACTTTGAGGGTGGCTGAAAAGCTAGCATCAGCGTAAATGACGGGAATACCGCCTCCACGGGCAGTGTTGACATATTTGTTGTTAGAGTCGCGCTCAATGACAACTACCTCATATCCGCTAGCAGAGAGTTGCTGAACAATTTTTATACCAATTCCACTCAAGCCACAGACGATGTAGTGATGACGGTGGGGAACTCGCGCGGCATCCCAAAATTGCTTGAAGCGGCTTCCCAAAATAAAATCGTTGAGTAGCGCGTACAATAGACCAATAACGGCAGCCCCAACCAGCATCATGAGGACGGTAAATAGTTTAATGCTGTTCGGAGCGTTTTCTACCACTTTGTCATTACCACCGGCTCCCGTAATCATCCCTACTGCAAAATAGAGGGCATCGATAATAGAAATATTTGTATTGGTAGAAGTGTAGGTGAGGGTGGCAATCACAATAATGACAAAGAGCACAACAGTCATTACCACCACTGATTCCGCATGTTTCTTAAACTGCTGTAAATTGGTCAGGACTTTGAGTAGTTTGGCAAAGATTGGTTTGCGGGTGGAACGGTAACGGGGTTGAGTACCAACGATTAGGCGATCGCCTACCTTTAACTCTTTTCCTGACAACACCGCAGCTACCAAATCTATCTCACCCTTGACTGGCATATAGTAAATCAGCATTCGTGAGCGATCGCTCCACAAATCACTCAACTTGCGACCTAACCACGGATGATTTTCATCTATATATTCTTCGTGGATAGGCCAAGTTTGTTTGAAGAGCTTGATTTGTCCAATAGCCTGGTTTCCTAAAGCCGCAAAGGTGAAGACGGGTGCTGCCAAACCTGCAACACTCATCGTCAAGTGATTGGGGACAGTTTGATCCAGGCGATCGCCCAAATTTGTGTTAAAAAAGCGGTTGACAATCCGAATTCGCGGATTCAACATCCGCGCTTGCATCATAATTGACAGATTAAGTTCATCATCAGGTCCAGCAATCACCAAAGTTTGCGCTTGCTGAATTCCTGCTGCTGTTAGGGTACTAGCTGCGTGTAAATCGCCGACAATCACATCTGGTGCTGATTCACCTGGAATTGGTTGATGATGAATGCCAATGACCAACGCCCCCTGTTGTCGCAGCAAACGAAAGACTTTATATCCGGTGCGACTTAAGCCACAGACAATAATTCGAGGTTTCATGTAATGGCAGCATGACTTACTCCGAAAAGCTGCATCTCTCTAATATTTATTTCCATTTTTGCTCACTTATCTCTGGTAGAACTGTAGCTGACAACACGATAAGTTCAAATTTGAGGAGACTTTTACAAATGGCAATTTCGTAAAAAAATTCACGATCACAAGGACCTTTCTGTCCTCAAGAATGATTTGCAACACAATCGATGAGCTCGAGTAAAGTTTCTGACGTTGAGCGGGGGTGCCAGTTGAATTCATTACGAGCTTTGGTGGCGTCTACTCGAACACAACGGTCATAAATGTAGTGAACGCGCTCCCGGCTAATGGGTGGTTGCCATTTCAAAAGGCGTCCTATTGGATTGAGTAAGTTTCCCGCGAGTCTAACCAAAGGTTTTGGGACTTCGCGAGGGACTGAAATGCCTGTTTCTTTGGAGATAATCTTAAACATTTCGCGGGTTGTTAGGTCACCAGCAGAAATGATGTAGTAATCTCCCGGTTTACCTTTTTCTACTGCTAGGATCATGGCGGCGGCAAGGTCATCTACATGCACAATGCCAGTAATGCGATCGCCACCTGCCCACAGCTTCAGTCGTCCCTTAAGAAATTGCTGTATGACTGGACCAAAATGGGGATCATCCGGACCAAATATTCCAGAAGGGAGAATACTGACTACAGAAAGACCATCTTTGGCAAATTGATCTACTAATTGTTGAGCTTGATATTTGGTGCGGTCATAGGCAGAGGAAAAGTTTTTCTGTGTTCTAGTAAAGGTTTCATTGACAACTTGACCTTTTGTATCACCAAATATACCAATAGTGCTACAGTACACTAATTTGGATATACCAACTGCTTGGGCTACTTCCAGCACCGCTCGTGTACCTTCGACATTTACCCGCTCCATTTCTGCCTCATTGACGAGTCCTAACTCTACATAGGCTGCGGTGTGAAAAACTATGTTTACGCCATTCATTGCCGTTCTTAGTGCATCTCGGTCAGTGATATCACCGTAAACCAATTGGATGTTGCAATTAGACAGAGGTGCTAAATTGCTAGATTTACGTACCAATCCAATAACAGTATTGCCTTGCTTTTGTAGAGCTTGCACCAAGTGAGAACCTGTAAATCCATTTGCTCCAGTAACTAGTGCCTTCATAAGACTTTTTCATAAATTCGGTAGGTTTTATAAATTTTGCCACCGGCGGCTTCAATTAATTTGCGCGAAGGGAAATTATCTTCAAAAACCCAAGAAAGTTCTGCTCTTCTATAAGGTTTGCCTTTTTGTTTTCCACCTTGCATTCCCAAATAAATCAAGGCTAGAGGCACCATTTTCCGGCGATACTCTGGTAAAGAACAAATAGCAATCACGCGTCCTCTATCAATTTGGCGGCGATACCAAAGAAACTTAAGAATTCCCAACCAATTTAATTTCCCGTTGACTTGTTTCAGTGGAATGTTGTAATCAGGTAAACCCATCCAAAAGCCGATCATTTCCCCGTTATATTCTGCAACTGGGAATACATCAGGGTCTATCAAGTCCCGCAAATCTTTAGCTTCTTCTAAAAATTCTGCTTCGCTGCGCGGAGTAGAACTCCAGTTAGGGGCAAAAGCACGATTAAAAAGGTGATAAATACTTTTGGCATCTTGCTCAAATGCTTCACCCTTCGTCGCAATTGGACGAAAGTTAACACCTGATTTGCAAGCAATTCGATAAGCTTTCTCAAATTCTGGTGGTAGAGGTTTATCTAAAGGGAAATCATAAGCATAAGCATCCTTGGCTTTATGCCAACCATCCCGTTCCATAAACTCAGGATAGTAGGATGGATTGTAAGGCATCATCATCATTGGCGGTGAGTCAAATCCATCGACTAAAAACAGACAACTGTTGTGGGTAGACAGATCAATTGGACCCCTAGCTACAGTCATACCTTGCTCTCGCAGCCACTTGCAAGCAGCATCTAGCAGGGCTTGGACGACAGTAAAATCTTGAACGCATTCAAAAAAGCCAAACAGACCGACATTTTGGTTTTCACGGTTTATCAAGCGTTGATTAATTGCGGCAACAATGCGTCCTACTGCTTGAGAACCGTTGGCTTCTGGTGATATAGCAATAAACTGTTGTAAATTCCCGTACTCAAAGAAAGGATTACTGGGTAAAAACTGCTTCGCAACACTGCTGCGAAGAGGTGGTACCCAGTAAGAGTCATTGGCATACACCCTAGCTGGAACATCGAGGAACATTTCGTTATCTGCTGTGGTTGTGACTGCCCGGATGTCAAATGTTGCTGTTTGAGTTATTACCATTGTTTTAATTTGAATTAATTTATTCAATGTAATATTATTAACTTTAACTTGGTTTATCTCTTGCCAATTTAACTAAGAAGATACAATAACGTGTGGTTAGCACTTAGTCAGCACAACTTTCATGCCGTTTTTTGGTCTTAAAGTAAGTGAAAATTGAGGTAAAATAGAAAAGTTTGGCATCAGCGTTAACTGAAACTTTTGGGCTATTGTTGCCAGCAACAAAACTGCTTCCATCATTGCAAAGCCCTTGCCAATAAGCTGTTCCACATTTAAATTGCATAATTAGGGGGGACCAGATGCCCACCCCACAAGAGTTTTACTTTTAGCTAACATGCAACTTTTATGTCCACCAATAGCTTAACTATAGAACAGAGACTTTTCTCGCTTCAGGAATCT
Organism: Iphinoe sp. HA4291-MV1; assembly: GCA_019359415.1. Lineage (GTDB taxonomy): Bacteria > Cyanobacteriota > Cyanobacteriia > Cyanobacteriales > Nostocaceae > Brasilonema. The sequence goes on from JAHHHH010000021.1 coordinate 71,142, forward strand.
GAGTTTTAAGATTTGCTTCTGTTGCCAATAACTTAGTTAGTTCCACTTCGATTTCATCACGGACAATTTGGCGGTACTCAATGAAGTGTTCGATTAAGGCGCAATTGCTTAGGTAAGGCACAAATGCAGTGGGATTTTGCCGAATAATCGAGAACAACTGACGCCAGAACTGGAAGCGTGTATTGCGTTTGATTCCTTGTCGCCAGCAGATGATCAGTACTGCTTGGATCTCGATGAGTTCCAGCATCCGGAACGGCGCTTTGTGAGCAGTTGGTCTCTTGCCAATAAAGTGCCGATAGACTCGTGAAAGGTAGCGTCTCGGCTCATACAGTTCCCAGAAGCATTTTACATACTCACGGGCTAGTTCTTCTGGAGGTCGGGTAGGAATAAAGTTACTCAGCGTCATTTGATGACCATATGTCTCTTGGCTCTCCAACCGTAGACGACCTTCCTTTTGGAGTCGCTGCCATAGTGCCGTATTGGGCAGAGCCTGTAGCATACCGAACATTGCTTTGGGGATAGCCGTAGCTTCCACAAATTCAATGATGCGATCGCCTACCCCTGCCTTCTCACCATCAAAGCCAAGGATAAAACCGGCCATCACACTCAAACCTGCCTCATTAATTTTCTGAACCGATTCTATGAGAGAGTGACGCGTATTTTGGAACTTTTGAGTTAAGGCTAAACTATCTGTGTCCGGTGTCTCAATGCCTAAAAATACAGCGGTAAAGTTGGCAGCAATCATCAGATCCAATAGTTCTTGATCTTGTGCCAGATCCACTGAGGCTTCAGTTGCTAAGCGGAAGGGATAGCCGTGGGCTGCTATCCAGGGACCAAGTTCACGCAGCAAGAGTTTGACATTGCGCTTATTGCCGATGAAATTATCATCTACTATAAAAATTGAGCGCCGCCAACCCAAGTCATAGAGAACCTGTAACTCAGCCAAAAGCTGGGTAGGTGTTTTTGTACGTGGCTTTCGCCCATAAAGCACAATAATGTCGCAGAACTCGCACTGAAACGGGCAGCCCCGCGAAAACTGCACTGACATCTCGTTGTAGACTCTCAGATCCAGCAGGTCAAATCTGGGAATGGGTGTGCTGGTGACATCGGGCTTTTCTCCTTTGGCGCTGAATACTCCACTTGTTTCGCCCCGTTCTAAAGCTTCTACTAGCATTGGCAAAGTAATCTCGCCCTCATCCAAAACCAGAAAGTCAACCCCTGCTTCCTGCGCTGCTTGAGGAACAGAAGTGACATAAGGACCACCCGCTGCAACGATTTTGTTTCGTCGCTTTGCCTCGCCAATCAGGTGCAGCATATCTGATTTCTGGACAATCATACCCGAAACAATTACCAAATCTGCCCAGTTCCAATCAGATCCAGTTTCCAACCGAACATTGCGGTCTACCAAGCGGAACTCCCAAGTCTGAGGAAGGATAGCCGCAACTGTAATCATCCCTAGAGGTGGCAATGAAACTTTGCGCCCGATCAGTTCTAGTGCTTTGTCAAAAGACCAGAAGGACTTAGGAAACAGGGGATATAAAAGTAAAACTCGCATTGTTTTTGTCAATCGCTTAATACGTACCTGCTGGTTTAGTGATTGTTTGGGCTAATAGGTTAGTGGGTAAAGATTGGCGCAGGCGATCACCATATAATGCTAAAGCATTACCACCCAACAACAGTTCTAAATGCTCAAGCGAGTAATCAGCAACTGTTGCGGCATCTTTAACACAGTTATGGAGTACGCCATCCCAGTGACCATAATCGCCAGAGAAACAAGCCAAGCGCTTACCAACTTCGCCCATAGCAACGTGGAGATAAGCAGGACCTGGGTCATCTGATTCAAAGGAGGTAAATATTTGACCGCGTTCAAAATATTCTAGAGGATCTCGGTGACGCAGGTCGTAGTGTTCGTACAAACTAGCATCTTCTATTTTTGTGGGGTCATGTTGGACATTCCACAATAAATCGAAGAGGTTTTTAGCTTGGCTAATCAAGTTAATATTATTGTGGCTACCTCTTTCTTGAATCATCAGCTTGGTGAATTCCATCAAGGAAGGGCGATAGGAATTTTTGGGGTCGAAGTCACGGATGCGTTTTTCCCAATGCTCGTGAAAAGCGTGAGCTAGATCCGGTACCCAACCGCAACCGCCTTCTAAAAAGCCTACCCGCAGTGTGGGAAAGCGCTCGAAGGCTCCATCAAAAACCATACGTGCTAAAGCCAGTTGTTGCTGGTTCCGCTGCACGAAAATGTGGGTCAACACAAATGTTTCGGTGTGGTCGGAAATACCACCTACCATATAAGAACCAGGACCACCGTGAATGCCAAGTGCAATGTTGAGGTCTACGGCTGCTTGTAATATTGGTTCAAAGTCAGGATGGCTAATTGTTTTGCAGGTGCGAATTTCTGGAAAAGCTTCCGGTGCTTTGGGATGGGGAATTGGCAAATTGGGAGCAACGGCTACGCCAATCATGCCTAGTTCGTTGACACAACGGTGCATTTCAGCAACCGCAGCGTCTACATCTTGTAGAGGTAATACACCAATGGGTTTGAGTCTATTATTATACCCCTGACAATCCTCGGCAATGTAGGTATTATAAGCACGACAAAAAGCGATCGCTAAATCTTTATCTAAAAGGCTGGAGAAGACTAAATTCAATGTGCCGTAGATTACCTGGACATCAATACCTTCGGCATCCATGTGTTCTATTCGCACCTTATTGAACATTGCCCCCAAAGTTGTATCTGGATGCAAGTTGCGAAAGCCACCTTTCCCCATACCCTGCGGTTGAGGAAACATCCGCATAAAGTCATTTTTACCCGTTGCTGGATTGAAGTCGATGATGCGCGCCCGTTGATCTCCCAGGCTATCAATTACTAGACCGATGCGATCGCGATACTCCGGTTCCAGATAATCCCGCATTACCAAGGGATTTTCTAACTTATGGGCATCAGCATCAATTACTAGTATGCCTTGATACATAAATTCTGCTCCTCAAAATTTTTCTAGCGTTTCAGTTACCGCTTAGATTTCTCTAATACTTAGCAATTTTTGAGATATAGCATGAGAAAATACGGACACCACGAGACTATCAAGCCTATTCCCTGTTAAGAGTTCCCTGCTATAACTGATTCCTTAAGCTGTTTTTTGCTTGAAGTGTTCCCAAACTCGGCGCAGACCAAACCAGTTCTCAAAAGACCACAACATTGAGACTAAGATGGTGATTCCCGGATACTTAACAAAGGCGGGTTCATTTTTCTCGAAGACTGCATGTCCGCCTAGGGCAAAAACTTGGGTCAGTACCAAGCAAACGAGTGTCATTCGCCAATCATAGAACAAAAAAACAGCAGCCGCGATCGTCAGCACGTTGGTTAAGTGATGCAAAACCTGATTGATTGGATGCTGATGACTGGCAACAAAATGGGCTTTTGCCTCTTGAAAGTAATTCAAATTGGTTTTTCTCCAACCGCACCTAATGAGGAATATTAGCAACATTTTAGGAATAGTATCACTGAGTTTTTAGCGATACTGTTCTTAGAAACAAAAGTTTTTATGTTGTGGCAATAGTTTACCACCACCGGAGTTGTAAATAACCCCGCTCAGGTTGTTGAAGTTCTTCTTGTGTTAACCATTCCACAGGCTTGTATGTACCAAAGACCCGATCCCACCAGTCTACGGCTAAACCAAAGTTGTGATGCCACATACCGTACTTGTGATGTACGTAGTGAACGGGCATTTTCATCCAGAAGCATTTGGTTGGGTTTTCGTGCTGTAGCTGATGAGCATAAGCTGAAAATGCAGCGTAAACTAGTCCACCCAGGAACCAACCAATTCCCGCCTCCCAAGAGAGGAAGAACATAACAGCCATCACCACAAAGCTACCTATAACATAGTCTCGAAATTCCCATACCACCCCCTGTCCTTCATTGCGACGGTGATGGTCGCGGTGACGTTTTCCGATACGAGGTGAGACGTGCATCAAGCGATGTAGCCAGTATTCAACCAAACTCGCAAAGACAAACGCCAAAGCAAAACAGGCGATTCCTATAGAAAGCTTCTCTACGAGACGCTCCGCGAACGCTAACAGAAGCACGAATCTTTTTCCCTACAGTTTTCCAAACTTAACTTATCACTAATTTACAACTGTTGCGACAAACTTGTTCTCAATTCATGTAAATTTACTACAGAAGTAGCATCAGCTTTTGAAAAAATGATTGTGTTTTGGTCTTTTTAGTTGCAAGTTTTGATTTCGCAAAACCTCAATGACAAATTTTGTAGTTCCACTTTTGACTACTGTAGCAAGACAAGTCAAGGCAAATTTCGTGAGGAAAACTCGTCAAACTGATGCAGTGCAGGAGCAGTTTTTACGCAGTCTCCTGCTGGCTCATCAAGAAACCGAACTTGGTCAAAAGTATGGATTAAGAAATATTAAAACAATCGAGCAATTTCAAGAGCGGGTTCCGATTCTACCTTACAGCAGCTATGAACCGTATACTGAGCGCATTGCCCAAGGGGAAACAAACATTCTGACAGCCGAGCCGGTTGTCTACCTGACGCTAACGAGTGGTTCGACAGGGAAAAAGAAAATGATCCCAACAACAAGGCGATCGCAGAATGCTTTCCGAAGAGCTACTCTCACCAGCATTGGTTTTTTAACTGAAGCGCTGAAGAGACGAAAACTAGAGTTTGGTAAACTACTTTTAACTAACTCAGTACAAACTTGGGGACGTACTAGTGGTGGAATAGATTATGGTCCATCTAGTGCGGGCGTTTTGCGCATGGACAAGTTTCTTTACAAACAACTGTTTGCCAATCCTTACGAAACTCTACAGCCAGCAGATAGCGTAGCCCGCCACTACGTTTGTTTGCTATTTGCACTGCGTGAGGAGTCAACGCGAGGAATGATAGCCAACTTTCCCATGCTCAACCTGCGAAGTGCCAACTATTTGGAACGCTATGCAGAAGATTTGCTCTTAGATTTAGAGAAAGGAACAATTGCAGCTTGGTTAGAACTCGAACCAGAAGTTCGTATTCAACTAGAGCAGCAACATTCAGCAACTCCAAGGCGAGCCGCTCAATTACGAGAAATTTTGAAGTCAGAGGGGCGGCTTACACCTAAACTCGCATGGCAGAATCTTTCTTTTATCGCCAATGCACGGGGAGGAACGTCGGATTTTTATTTTGAGCGATTTCCGGCATACTTCGGAGATACTCCCATATTTGGTGCTGCTTATTCATCTGCAGAAGGGATGTTTAGCATTTACACTGATGTCAATGATGATGCTAGCGTTCTGGCGATTGAAAGTAGTTTTTTTGAGTTTATCCCAGAAGATCAGTGGGAAGCAGAGCATCCCAAAACTTTACTTGCTACTGAAGTTAAAGCAGGAGAACGCTACCGTATTCTGATTACCAACTATGGTGGCTTCTACCGTTACGACATTGGTGATGTTGTCGAGGTAGTGGGTTTTTACGAAACTGCTCCTTTGATAGTATTTCGTTATCGTCGCGGAGGGTTCGTTTCTTCTACAACAGAAAAGACAACAGAATTTCATGCAACTCAGGTGATGCAAGCTTTACAGCAGGAATTTAATTTACTTTTAGAAGATTTCTGTATTACCTTGTCAGATAATGAATTCCCCGCTCGCTATTTAGCTAACATTGAGCTAGCGTCTGGTTATATCCTTGACAATCCCCAAGTTTTCTTAGCTAGTTTTGATCGCAAGCTTCAGGAAGTTAATACTCACTATGAAATCAGTCGTCGAGATACAATTCCTTCTCCCCGATTACGGATTTTATCCTCAGGGAGCTTTGCGATTATCCGCCAGCGTCAGCTGCAAAAAGGTATTCCAGATTCTCAGTTGAAGTTTCCCCATGTTAGTGAGGACCGAAATTTTCTTGCTGAATTGTCTGTGGAACAGGAGATTAGGCTTCCAGGAGATCTGAAACGTGCTTGATCAGAATTAAGAATAAAAAAGCAAACAAGCGAATTGAGAAAGCAATATGCCTAAATACTTGCGGAAAACACCAAAATGAGAAAGTAAAAAGGCATTTTGAGAAAGCAATATGCCTAAATACTTGCGGAAAACACCAAAATGAGAAAGTAAAAAGGCATTTTGAGAAAGCAATATGCCTAAATACTTGCGGAAAACACCAAAATGAGAAAGTAAAAAGGCATTTTGAGAAAGCAATATGCCTTTTTGCTGACTTGAAAATAGACAAGGGGACAATTCCCAATTCCCAATTCCCAATTCCCATTTTCATGCGTTATTGGTGTACTCCGTTCATGATGGCTACTTACTTATTGCTTGGGCGCAAACAGAAACAGTCCTGTGATAGCTGCAACACCCGCAGCCGCATAAAACACTCCTTGCAAGCCAAAGTATTGGAGTATAGGTCCTAGTAAAATCGGTGACAGAAATTGTCCCAAAAACCCCACACCTGTTCCAGCTGCTAGCACACTGGATTTTATTTGCGACGGAGCAAGATTGGCGAGGGCGCTATAGAGACTAGGCAAAACAATGCCGAAGCCAGCACCAAATAAAATTGCACTCAGCAAAATCCAGTTGAGTTCGTGTAATAACGGTATCGTAGCTAAAGTTACAGCCATGACTACAAATCCCAAGCCTACTGATTTTACTTCTCCCAAGCGTCGGGCTAACCTACTGGCTCCAAAGGCTGATATAAAAGCTGCACCAATTGCCCTTGATGCTAAGACAATTCCATTTAAAACAGGTCCGGCTCCAATCGTTACTTTCAGGTAGAGGGGAGCATAAATCACAACGGCGTACATCGCTACTGATGTTAGACCGACACCAAGTAGCAACTTTAAGGCATGAGGAGAAGTCAAAACTTTAAACAATTGCTCGCCCAGTTGATTTTCGCTGAGTTTTGCTGGTTCTGGTTGCTTTTCCTGAATAATTAAGCCAACCAAAAGGGCAATCGGTATCCCCAGCCCGTAAAGGTAGAAGGTGTTTTGCCACCTGTCAGCACCAACCCAACCCCCTAAGATTGGATCACTAATGCCAGTGATGGTCAGAGTTGTGGTTGCTAAGGCTAATGCCTGCGATCGCTCCTTACCTTCATACATACTCCCTAACAACCCCAGACTAGCCGCAGCAATTCCACCACTGGCTGCGCCCAGCAACCCTCGCGTTACTAATAAGGGCCAAAAACTTTGTATCCAGGCTCCTGCTGTACCAACCAATGCGTAGACAAGCAGCGAGGGGAGCAGCACGCGTAACCTACCAACCTTGTCAGCCAATATACCCAGCGGGGGACTGAATAAGGCAATGGTTAAGCAATGCATACTCACTAAAATACCTGCTAACTCTGGAGCGAGGTGGAGTTCTTGCACGATCTCTGGTAAAATTGGCGCAACGATTCCGCCCGCCATCGTGGTCAGACAGCCCGCTAAAAGCAGCACTAACAGCTTGAAATCGCGTAACATCAATGAAACCCTGAAAACTTGGCAGCTAAAACCTAGGCAGGCAAATCACCATAAGTGAAAAGCCGTCGTGCTACCTGCATTTATGCTGATAAGATGATTGATTTCAAAAATACTATAATTTTGAGTATTATAACAGAGACAGGCAACAGAAGTCGGAGCAAATGGAACTAGCCACGACCCTAAAAAGCCAGAAAGTTCAAAACCGTATCCGCGAGGTGGGAATTAACCCAAATTACTGGTATGCGGTTGGGTGGGCAAGCCAACTTAAGGTTGGAGAAATTATGCCCGTGACTATCTGGCTTCGTGCGATCGCAGTTTACCGCGATGTCAACGGTCAGCTTCATGCCTTAGAGGATGTTTGTCCTCATAAGGGAGTCGCACTACACAAGGGTAAAGTACACGGGTGCAACTTAGCTTGTGCTTATCACGGCTGGGAATTTAACGATGAAGGTAATTGCGTTAGCATTCCTTACCTTCCCAAAGAACAAAAACTTCCCCGCGCCCAAGCCCGCAGTTATGCGATTCAGGAAAAATACAATCTGATTTGGATTTTCCCAGGCGATCGCAAAGAAGCTGCAACTGGTGAGCTACCTGATATAAGAGAATTTGACGATCCTGACTGGTTTCTGGTTCCTGTCCCAGCGCGAATAAAGGCACACTTTACAATTTGCAACGAAAATTCTATGGACGTATTCCATGGTTTTCTGCACCAAAAGTTGCAGGGCTGGTTTGATCCAGTGCTGATTAATTTAAGAGAAACAGAAGCATCAGTCCGCACAGAATACATGGTTTCCTATAAAGGTCGCATGGCAAAGTTTTTGGGATTGAGCGAACGAGCCGACCAGGTGACAACTCTACCTGTTGCAACCGAATACCGCTATCCTAACTTTTACAGTTCCCTCCAAGGAATTTCTACTCTGTACCTGATGCGGCTGCCGATAGGATTTACTGAAACCCGGTCTATTGCTTTCTTCTTTTTCAAAATTCGCCTTCCCAAATGGTTGCTGGTGTTAATAGCACCAATACTGCGAACACTGCTACAACGTTTCATATTACTAAGATTTTTAGCCCAAGATATTGAAATGATGGAGAGTGAACAGCAGACCTATCTAGCTAATCCCCAGCAGTGTTATGTAGAAATAAATCCAGCAATTATTGCCGTTCAGCGACTAGTTATCCGGCAATATGAACAATTCACGCAAAAATCTAGTCACCAAAATCCAATGGGAAGTGGTACAAGGTAAGAGGACTTTACTGTGCAAATTGTCAAAGAGTATGTCCAGCGCTGGTACGAGAGTGGACTAGATCCTGATGAGTATATTTGCTATCAAAAGCAGGGTAATTTAGTTGAGATCGAAGAAGCAACAACTGGTGAGCGTCGAACAATTCTTAGCTTCTGCACGAATGATGTTTTGGGGCTAGTTCAAGAAGAAGCTGTTAAACAAGCTGCTATTAATGCTATTCTCAAGTATGGAACGTCTAACAGTTCCTGCTCAGTCTTGAGCGGTCGTATTGACCTGCACCAACAATTAGAAGACGAGATTTCAGCTTTTAAGCATTTGCCCCACACACAGCTATTTATGAATGCCTGGATGGCAATGCAAGCCTTGATGGATGCCTTCTGCCATTTAGCAATTCCAGTGCCAGGATTTCAGAATACCCAAGAGACTTTGATTCTCACTGATGTCCTCAATCATGGCTGTATTGTCTCAGCAATTGTCAATGCTGGGAACCGTTCCGGCAAAGTGTTTGGTCATAGCCCTCGCGTCCGAGTCAAAGCGTACCGTCATTGTGACGTAGAAGATTTAGCTCGCAAACTGCATCGGTATGCGCGAGCCAATGATCGGATTATGGTGATCTCTGATGCCGTCTTCTCAATGGACGGGGATATTGCACCACTGCCAGATATGATCAACGTACTGCACAATTACGAAGGCAGCGTACTTGTTATGGATGAGGCACATGCCAGCGGGGCAATTGGCGCAACTGGAAGAGGGATTTATGAACACTTTAATATCATACCGTCTCATGCGATTGAGCGGGGCGTAGTGCCGCTAATTATGACAACTTTCTCTAAGTTTGCCGCTTCAGCCGGAGCAGCGATCAGTACCCATGTTGCAGAGTTGAAACCACTCTTAAATGTTTCTCCTACTTCAATTGGCACAATTTCTTTGCCGCCACCAATGACTGCTGCTGCATTGGAGAGTATTCGTCAGGTTCGCAAATTTCCAGAACAGGTAAAAAGACTTCAGGATAATACTTGGTACTTGCGATCGCGCTTAGCTGAGCATGGTTTTGTTGCTCTTGGCGAAACCAATGTTGTGCCAGTTATTTTACCAACAGAAATTAATCCTAAGATGTTTGGTAGACAAATCATGGAAGACCACGGTATTTGGGTATCTCCGATTTGGTTTGTTGCTAAACCTCGGATTCGGATTACTGTTAATGCCCTCCATACACGAGAGGATATGGAGCGTTTGATTGCAGGGATGGTAGCAACTCGAGACTTGTTGTACAAACCAACAATTAGTGCATAGCTGATTTGAAAATTTTTGCTCGTAGTGCAATTTGCTGTGGCGTATTGTGCCGGTTTATCAACTATTGCAGTTCATTCCGTTCACAATCGCTCATCAGATTTAATCCTTTTTGAGGATACTTCTCTTCAATCTGTTAATCTTTTGATCATCTGTGCATAAAGCAAAACTTGTTTTGGAGACCAAAAAAGCAATCTACCGAAATTTAATGCAGCTGTCGTGAAGCTTAAAGCTTCAAAATCCTGCTCTTGATATTCTGCTACGTTTTCAAAATCTCCAAAATTTTTATTTACTGTTTTTTTGGCAGCACAAGTATAAGCTTTCCAACCTTCATTTATAGCTTCTGCAACTACTGAAGAGCAGTTCCTTTTTATCAAATGGTAGGAAAGTTGTTGAGTTTGAAAGTTTCTCCAAAACGTTTTAATTGGCTCTTTAGGAAGGTTCAATAACTCAACTTTGGAGTCTGCCTCTCTCTTAGAGTCAGCTTGACCCAAAACCAAGCAATCTTCCTCATAACTATCACTTCTAATGTCAATGAAATGCTGAAATAACAATTGATTAATGTTTTGGTTTTTATTATTAATTATATTTTTACTAGTCTCGCTTAATGAGCAATTTATAACTTCTTTGTTAGGCCAAAAGCTTATATAAGTATCTACGCCTACCTGCATTGAAGCGTGGCCTAAGAACTCCTTGGGAAACCAAATGTACACAGTGATAATATCTCTCATGGAAGCACTTATACTTAATTGCTAGTCCAACGCCGCTTATTCTCGAGTATTACTACTCATTTTAAGCATACAAGCCACACCCATGCCAAAATAGGGGGCTTGTGCTGTGACTCATTTTCATCAAGTATTTGAAACTAAATTTCTGGGTCAACTAAGCGAGTCGTGGGACGACTTTGAAATAAATCTTGCACAGTCTGGACAGCACAGACGAAGGCGATAAGCCCAATGACTGCGACGGGGAACAAACCTTTGCCAAAAATCGCTATTGCTAAGATAATAGGCGCTGCTCCAATGCGAAACTTGGCACGGATTTTACAGTAGCGGATGACTCCAATGCGGTGGAGAATACCTAAACCTAGATAGCACAACGCTACAGAGCCACAAAGTAGCCATCGCACTGCATCGGATAATGCTAGCATTGGTTTACTCAACAATACGAGTTCCACAGCGACTCCAGTAGCGGCAATACCCATAACGAGGGGTAGATGGGTGTAGAGCCAGATATTGAAAATGGTTATTCGTCCTTCTGTTCGCGCCCTCTGAATAGGTGTGCCACCGAGGTTATCGAAATAGAGCCACCATAAGCTAAAAGCGATACATAGACCAAAAACTGCGGCGATTACGGTTAAAACATCCCAGTTCTGCTCGGAAACTCCATCGACCACAGCGACAATTGCTTCGCCCAAGACAATCATAGTAAATAGCCCGAAACGCTCTGGCAAGTGCGAGGAGTGCGGAGGTAGTTCTAGTTGTAGCTTGCGTGCTGAAAGGGGTGTGGCGAAGTCAATGATGAGTCCTAATGTCCAGAATACAAATCGCCAAGGACTCGGTACAAATGCTGATATAGTCCAAAGGATCGCAGCAATGGTAAAACCTGTGACGTAACGAGTTGTCAACGGACGTGCTGTGGGAATGTGCCATCCAGCACGGAAGTATTCAACAACAAGCACAACACGACCGAGAGCATAAGAAAGGGCGAAGCCAGTGCAACTTTCACCTAAACCGTCATGGACGTTGACAGCTAGTGCAGCAATAGCAAGCATTTGCACAGCAATCAGTAGCCGATGTGTTACGTCGTCGCTATCAAAGCGGTTAGCGTAGAATGTGGTACCAATCCATGACCACCAAACGGGTATAAAAAGAGCGACAAAACCTAACACTCCTGATAGCGAAACATGATCGTGAAGATAATGGGCGACTTGAGAGACAGCAACTACAAACACCAAATCATAGAAAAGTTCCAACCAAGTGGCGCGTCTTTCTTCTTCGCCGTCTTCATCGATACGTAACCGTGGTGGTTCTATAAAACTTGCCATAAATAATTCAAAATTCAAAATGCTGTAACAATGGCACTTAATAGTATCGCGGAAGTCAACACCCTTTGGTTTTCATAGCAACCATGTCTACACAAAGTCTAAACGTATGTATGCCATCATAAACTTATCAGCTAACCACTGACCAGATTGACACAAACGAACTGCAATGCAGGTGAACAGTGCAAACTTTGGGAACGGTACAGAACCATGACAATTGGTAGGGGGTTGCACCGAGAAGGAAGGAATGATTGCCTGAAACCATTGGTGCGTAAAACCAGTTTGGTTGGTTGTACAGAACTTTTTGTTCCTTGTACAAAGTTCCGGTGGGGCGTCACGGAACTCTAAACTGCCTGTGGAGGTGAGGAAGTTCGAGTCTTGGCGGTTCCCGGCGAGTCGAAACTTCCGAACCCTTTAGGGTATCGTTATCGGGGATAGCAAGACGCAAGTCTACTGGATCTAGATGCAACCAATGTTCGCGCAGCGTCTCCGGCAGGAGAAGCAGGAAAACGTTTAACCGCGTTAGCGCAGCGGTGCGTAGCACGGTTGGAAGCCCCACCCTGCCTTCGGCACGTCTTCGACGAACAGTCGTCGTTAGACAGGGTGGGAGAAACGTCACCTAGATACAATAATTGCCCACATACTAACTGCTAGCCCAATAGCTGCTAGATGTTGCCAAAAAAGTAAACGCATGGGCTGACGGGCAATTTTTTGTGTTAACACCACCGTCAACAGAACTGAAACAATCAGGGTAGTACCTTGCAAAAAGGCAATTACTGCTGGATGAGCTACCAGTATAGGTAATTGTTCACCATTCAAACCGAAAGTCGCAAAAGTTACAGGGATAATACGCCCTCCTTCGCCCAAGCCCAAACGCAAATAATGAGCTAAGTTTCCTCCTAGTACCAGTGGTAAGTAGCCATAGGCAAGCTCTACAAATGATCGCGGCTTCGGATTTTGCTGAGTCGATTTTAAGCTTTTGTAACTTATGTATAATAATTGCATGACCCCATATGCTAGAAAAGGAATAGCAACTGGGATAAGCAAAGCTAGCAAAGATAATCCTAAGTGGGGTAAAAACTGAGTTAAATCCAGATGTAACCCCAGCCAAGATTGCAATTCTGGTAACCGATGAAGATATACTCCCCCCAATAGTAAAAACAACAGTGCGACTTCGTAGCTATGGGGTGTGTGCGTTGTCCACAGTTCAATCCCAGGAGGACGTAAATTGAACTCAACAGAACGATGGGGACAGGCTTTGAGACAAGTCATGCACAGTACACAGTCTCTGTTATCTTCCAACTGTGCTGGGTGAGAATATAATGGACACCCTCCAGTTTCCATTCCCTCTCCCTTTTGGGGTCCACCCTTGTAGCATTGATATGTGGTACAAGTAGCAGAACAGATACCCTGTTGCGCCCGTAATTCAGTCATGGAGAGTTTGGCAAATAAACCATTCATTCCACCAATGGGGCAAAGATACCGACACCAAAACCGCCGCTCAAAAATGGCAGAGAATATCATTGCTCCAAATGTGATCAGCAGCAACAAACAACCAGAAAGATATGCTGTATTTTCTAAATTCCAGAGTTCTTCCCATAGGAAAATGAGAGTAAACAAACCAAAAAGAAACCATCCGCCCCATTTTTCAGCCTGTTCTCTGGGCCAGCGTTTGAGTTTTCGAGGAAAGAACTTTTGGGATAGCTTTTGCGTGACTTCTCCATAAATCATAAAGGGACAGACAGCACACCAAAAGCGACCTAAAAAGGGAAATGCCAGTAGGAAGAAGGCCCACCACCAAGCCCAAAATAGATTTAAAGCAAAATTGCGATCGCGTGTTTGTGGTCCAACAAATAACACTCCTACAATGATGGCAAACGCTGTTAAAGTAAAGCCGTAGTTGATGCGATCGGGCCACCAAGGACTGCGGAGAAACTTTCGCAAACTAGGATAAGCATCCAAAAGATTCACCCGAAATCGCTTTTTCTTGGTATCGGCTGACCAGAAGATTTCTTCTGTGAGTTCTTTTGCCTCTCCAGCTTGGACAATCGCCCGTTCTACTAGATTTTGTAACTCTTTCAAGTTACCAGGGAAATCGTAAGACTGCAAGCGGCGTAAAGCTTCTGGCGTAATTTTCTGTCGCGGAATACCTCTTGCGCGAGTGTAAAGACTGATATAATATTCTATCTGTGCTTTAATATCAGCTTTGCGCACCCGCAGCGGCGGTACTTTGATAACACGACCAACACAGCGTTCAATTGCTGGCTGAGTTTTTTCTGAAACTATTAAAATGCGAGCATTACTGACGCGAGGTTCAGGGGTTGGTTCTCCCGAACGGCTTAAGGGAGTGTATTTGCCCGTTTTGAGCAAGTCTGCTAACGCCGGTAACAACTCTGGAGGTGTTTCTTGAATATTGTTGAGAACTAAACTACCTTCTCCAAGCCATTCCAGCAGTCCTGGTTTTCCCCCAGCGCGACCAAACAAATCAGCACCGCTAGTTTGGAGAATACCACAGTTCACTTTAATAATCGGTTCTCGCCGCTGTTTGGAACCAAAGTGAATCAGAGCAGCTATAACATCTTTTCCTAAACCTGGTTCCCCGAAAATTAACACCGACTTGCGATCAACAGCAGCTTCTCGAATTTCTTGTCTCAAACGCACAGCATAGCGACTTGTCCCCACAATTCCACGTTCCGCCTTAGTGACTAAATATGGTCGCAACGCTGTAGAACGTTCTTGTTCGTAAGTCAGAGCAGATGTCAGTTGAGCCAATTCCTGTGCCATTTGGCGAGAAACAGCCTGAGAAATTTCAGGGTATTGGCTAAGTAGTTCCTGAAACTTAGCTACAGGCACAACCCACAAATGGCATTCTGTGACTGTTGTGATTGTACGCTGAGCCAATTCATCCAACAAGAGTTCTTGCAGGTGAATAACTGAGCCGGCGAGGAAACCAATAGCTAAGGCTGGGTTCGTTTTATTGCTGCTATCACTTTCTAGTTGACCTTGTTGGAGAATGTACAATGCTTCTGGAGGAGTTCCCTCGGTAACTAGAGGCTGGTTTGCGCTTACAACTTGTTCTTCAATAACTTGGGCGATCGCATTCAAGGGTTCAGGAGACAGAATTCCTAAAGCCGTGCGTTCTTGTAGCCATATCACGATTTCTTGTGGTGTCATGGTGGCACATCCCCTCTCTGCACTGCTGCTGTATATAAGGAATTATCTCTTTGACAGGACACAAATGGAACTAAGTTTGAGGACTT
The DNA here is from genome assembly GCA_019359415.1 of Iphinoe sp. HA4291-MV1. Classification (GTDB taxonomy): domain Bacteria; phylum Cyanobacteriota; class Cyanobacteriia; order Cyanobacteriales; family Nostocaceae; genus Brasilonema. Next base: position 86,426 of record JAHHHH010000021.1, read on the forward strand.
TCATTAAGTTTATAATTGCGTTTGTAGGGGCACGGCATGCCGTATGCCGTGCACCTACCGGGGCGTATAGACTACTATATTGGAGTTTGAACAAGGGCAATAATAATGCGATCGCTCGGAAGCCGCCGCTTCCGCATCGCTATGCACAGCATTGAGCCGAGACATGTGTAAAAACCGGGAAGATAGTCTGAAAAAGCTTATCTGGACTAAATTACAGCGATTTTATATTCTGCCAACCGCAGAGTAAAGCATATACCCTGCACAAGCTCATAAAACTTGGACGTAACAGTCCATGTTGTAGTAGTTCGGCTAACCATTAGGAGTCTTTAACGTCAGTTTTACGAGTCGTGAAGCGTAAAGCCCCCGTACTTCAGTCGGGGGATATAAGCGAACGGGATGAATTTATTCATCCGTGATGCGGATCATTAATATACTCCAAGACTTTCTGTGTGCTGACCTTCCCA